>JBAOHR010000008.1:0-701631 GCA_037045245.1 Gemmatimonadales bacterium
TCGCTGAGCGCTACCGTCAAATGCCGGCTGCCGACCTGCTCGCGTGGTTCGACACGTCGCGTGCAGCCCTCGTTGCGGCGTTCGCGGACATTGCCCCGGCGACCCGCCTGCCGTGGTTCGGGCCGCCGATGAGCGCGGTCTCGTCGCTGACAGCGCGACTCATGGAGACCTGGGCGCACGGCCAGGACATCGTCGACGCGCTCGGCGCGACCCGCGAGGCCACGGCACGGCTGCGGCACGTGGCCCACATCGGGGTGGGTGCGCGCGCTTTCAGCTACCTGGCCAACGGTCTGGACCTCCCCGCGGACCCGGTACGCGTCGAGCTGACCGCTCCGGACGGCAGCGTCTGGACGTGGGGGCCAGCCGACGCCGCCAACCGCGTGAGCGGGCCGGCGCTGGACTTTTGCCTGTTGGTGACCCAACGCCGCCACCGCGACGACACCGCTTTGGTCGCCGACGGACCGCTGGCCGACCAGTGGCTCGCGATCGCCCAGGCCTTCGCGGGGCCCCCTGGCGGCGGGCGCGTGGCGGGCCAGTTCGCAGGGGGTCAGCGGTGAGCGTCCCGGTCCGCATCGGCAACTGCTCCGGCTTTTACGGCGACCGCATCGCCGCAGCCCGCGAGATGGTCGAGGGCGGACCGATCGACGTCCTGTGCGGTGACTATCTGGCCGAGCTGACCATGCTCATCCTGGCCAAGGCCCAGGCCAAAGACCCGTCCGGCGGGTACGCGCGGACTTTCCTCACCCAAATGGAACAGGTGCTGGGCACCTGTCTCGATCGTGGCATCAAGGTCGTCGCGAACGCGGGCGGGCTCGAATCCCGCCGGCTTGGCCGCCGCGTTGCGCGAGCTGTCCGCACGTCTCGGCCTCACCGCGCGCGTCGCGCACGTCGAGGGCGACGACCTACGTGGCGACCTCCACGCAATCACGCCGCCCGTCGGCGACATCAAACCGGTGTCGGCCAACGCCTACCTCGGCGCCTGGGGCATCACCGAGGCGCTGCATGTCGGGCGCCGACGTCGTCGTGACCGGCCGGGTCACCGACGCATCCCTCGTGGTCGGTCCCGCGGCCTGGTGGCACGCCTGGGCACGCGCCGACTGGGATCGGCTCGCGGGTGCGGTCGTCGCCGGGCACGTGATCGAGTGCGGCCCTCAGGCGACGGGCGGCAACTACGCGTTCCTCGACGAGATCACCGACCGCCGCTACCCGGGGTTTCCGATCGCCGAGGTCGCCGAGGACGGCTCTTCGGTGATCACGAAGCATCCCGGCACCGGGGGACTGGTCTCAGTCGGCACGGTCACCGCCCAGCTGCTCTACGAGATCGCTGAACCTGCCTACCTCGGCCCCGACGTCGTCGCCCACTTCGACACCATTCGCCTGGCTCAACAGGGTGAGCACCGTGTCGCGATCAGCGGTACGAAAGGCAGTCCGCCGCCGGACACGTTGAAGGTGGCGCTGAACGAGGTGGGCGGCTTCCGCAACACGATGACCATGGTGCTCACCGGCCTCGACATCGAGGCCAAGGCGGCCTTCGCCGAACAGCAGCTCTTCGACGTTCTCGGCGGACGCGACGCCTTCGACGAAGTCGACGTGCGACTGTTGCGGTTCGACGTCTCCGATGCGCCGACGAACGAGCAAGCCTGCGCGCACCTGCGTGTGACGGTGAAGGACGCCGACCCGCGAAAGGTGGGCCGAGCCTTCTCCGGCGGGGTCATGGAGATCGCCCTGGCTGGTTTCGCCGGCTTCCACACCACCACGCCACCGTCCTCGGAGACCGCGTTCGGCGTCTACCGGCCGGCCTACGTTCCGCGCTCGGCCCTCACGCACGTGCTCGTCGACGCCGACGGCAATCGGCACGTGATCCCTGACCCGCCGACCGGTGCGGTCCCGCCGGCTGGGATCGCCCCGCCCGCGAAGCTGCCGGCGCCATCCGGGCCGACGCGGCTCGCGCCGCTCGGGTCGGTACTCGGTGCGCGGTCCGGAGATAAGGGCGGCAACGCCAACCTCGGACTGTGGGCACGCGACGACCCCGGTTACGCGTGGGCGTGCGACTACTTCAGCGTCGAGCGGCTGCGCACACTGCTCGGGCCGGAGACGGCGCACCTGCCCATCGAGCGCTTCGAACTGCCGAACCTGCGCGCGCTCAACGTGGTGGTGCACGGCTTGCTCGGTGACGGGGTGGCCTCGTCGACCCGGCCGGACGCGCAGGCCAAGGGGCTCGGGGAAGTACGTGCGGTCCCGCATGGTGGACATTCCCCAGTCCCTGCTCGACACACACTAAATCCGGTGCGGGGCGCCGTCTACCTGCTGTGTAACCGCGCGGCTGAACAGCGCCGCAACGGCCGCGGCGGCCAGCATCGCCTCAATCGTCGCGTCGTCCAGCGACGCCGGCATGTACGCGGACGCGTTGAGCAATGACAGCACGGCGGCGACCAGGCCCTGTGCGCGCTCACGGTCCAGATCGCCCCGTGCTCGTACGAGCGCGTCGACCCAGAAGGACTCGTAGCTGTGCTGTCGGCGTCGCAGGGCACGGGTCGCCAGCGGCGACAGCGAGCGGTGCTCGCGGGCGTAGACGGCCAACAGGCCGCGTCGTCGCGCGCCGAAGGCCGCGTGTAGGTCGACAAGGGCGTGCAGGACCTCCGTCGGTGTGCCGGCGTTGGTGGCGCGCCGGGCGCCGGCCAGCAGCTCAGTCATGGCGGCGTCGCATAACTCGCGCAGGATCGCGTCCTTGTTCTGAAAGTGCCGGTAGACGGCCGGCCCGCTCACCCCTGCTGCGGCACCGATGTCGTCGATGCCCACGGCGTGAAAGCCTTGCCGCGCGAACAGGTCGGCGGCGGCCTCGAGGAGCAGTTTGCGGCGCAAACCGGCCACTTTCAGGCCTCCTGTCGATTTGTGGTTACGTTGTTCGCCGTCCGATCCGCTGGGCCGGGCTGGGATCCTACCGGCGCTGGGGTTGCCTGCGTCGGCACCCGCCGCACCAAATCAAGGGAGGTGAACGAAACCGCTAGCCCCCCGCCGATGCTGTCGCATCCTCTTCTCAGTTCATGATTTAGGGGCCCTGCTTCGAACCCGCGATGTGCAGCGGCACGACTCAGCGCAAAACGACTCCGCCCTCGACGCCCGTGAACTGCGCGCGCAGCTCGGTCTTGAGCAGCTTGCCGGTGGCGTTGCGCGGCAGTTCGGCGACGAAGTGCACGTCACGCGGACACTTGAAGTGCGCCAGCCGCTCCCGGCACCACGCCACGATCTCCTCGGCGCTCGGTGCCTGTGTTGCCGGGTCGGCGACGACGATCGCGACGACGCGTTCGCCCCACTTTGAGTCCTTGCCGCCGATCACGGCGGCGTCGAGTACCGCCGGGTGGCGGAAGAGAACTTGCTCGACCTCGATCGGGTAGACGTTCTCGCCGCCGGAGATGATCATGTCCTTCTTGCGGTCGACGAGGGTGATGAAGCCCTCGGCGTCCATGCGCCCGAGGTCGCCCGTGTGGAACCAGCCCCCGGCGTAACGCCTCGGCGCTCGCCTCGGCCTTCATCCAGTAGCCGGTGAACACATTCGGGCCGCGCACGATCAGTTCGCCCACGGTGTCGGTCGCGACGTCGCGGTCGTCGTCGTCGACGATGCGGGCGTCGACATGCATTGCGACGCGGCCGATCGACGCCGGCCCGCTTGCTGATGTTCTCGGCGTCTAGGACGGTCACCAGGGGAGCGGTCTCGGTCATGCCGAAGCCCTCGGTGAAGGGCACGCCTCGCTCGCGCATGAAGTCGATGACCGTGAGAGGGACGGGCGACCCGCCGCCCATGGCGAAACGCAGCGCAGACAGGTTGAAGGAGTCGAAGTCGGACACCTGTGTGAGAGCGGTCCACATGGCCGGCACCATGAACTGAACCGTGACGTGGTGGTCGGCCATCGCCTGCAGCGTAGCTCGCGGCTCGAAGGACGGCATGATGACGCTGGTGCCGCCGACGTAGAGCAGCGGCAGGGTGTGTACTCCCAGCCCGCCGATGTGGAACATCGGCGCCACCGCGACGGTGACGTCCTCGCCCCGCAGGCCGATGTCGGTGCCGAGGACGTTGATCGCGTTCCATAGCAGGTTGTCGTGGGTGAGGATCGCGCCCTTGGGTCGGCCCGTCGTCCCCGACGTGTACATGATGAACGCGGGGTCGCTGCCGTCGACGTCACCGTTGAGCGGTTCGAGCGCGGCGCCCGAGACGACGTCTTCGTAGCCGAGCTCGCCCGGCGCCGGCACCCCACCGGCGCGCACGACATGGCGCACGCGGACTCCGGACTCGGTGACGGCGCTCCTGGCCTGCGCGGCGAACGGCTCGTGGAAGACCAGAACATCGGCGCCTGAGTCGGCCAGGATGTAGCCGATCTCGGGTCCGGCAAGGCGCACGTTGAGCGGAACTGCAAGTGCGCCCATTTTGGCGCAGCCCAGCAGCACCTCGATGAACTCGGTCGAATTGACCAGCAGCATCGCGACCCGATCGCCCTTGCGCACGCCGAGGGCGATGAGTGCGGCGGCGACCTGGTTGGTGCGCCGATCGAGGTCGGCGTAGGTGATGTGCGCGCCGTTGCTGATCAACGCGGTGCGCCCGCCGTTGAGGAAGGCGCGCCGGGTCACCCACTGACCGATGCCGAGTTGCATGCGATTCCCTTTCATTCCGCGGCGACTCAGTAGGACGCGGGCAGTTTCAGGCTGTGCTGCGCCACGAAGTTGAGGATCATTTCGCGGCTGATCGGCGCGGTGCGCATGAGCCGGGCCGGACCCCACAACGTGGCGAGGCCGTACTCTGTGGCCATGCCGTTGCCGCCGTGGGTCTGAATCGCCTGGTCGAGCGCCAGGATGCCCGCCTCGGCTGCGGCATATTTCGCCATGTTCGACGCCTCACCCGACCCCGGATCGCCGGCGTCGTGCAGGGCGGCGGCACGCTGAGTCATCAACCGGGCCAGCTCAACCTGGATCTTGGCGTGGGCGAGCGGGTGCGATACGCCCTGGTGCGAGCCGATCGGCGCTCCCCACACGTGGCGGTTGCGGGCGTAATCGGCGGCTTTATCCAGCGCGTAGCGACCGATGCCGTTGCCGAGCGCCGCCCCCATGATTCGCTCCGGGTTCAGGCCCATGAAGACCTGGCGCAGGCCCTCGTTCTCCGCGCCGATAAGGTTGGCGGCCGGCACGCGGACGTCATCGAAGAATAGAGTGAACTGCTTCTCTGGAGTGACCGCCTGCACCGGGATGAGTGACTTGGTGAGCCCGCGGACATCGGTGGGCACGACGAGCAAGCTGAGTAGTCCGCGACCACTGTCGTTGGTAGACGTTCGGGTGACGACCAGGATCGCTTCGGCTTCGTCGACACCAGAAATGTAGTACTTGGTGCCGTTGATGACCCAGTCGTCGCCGTCGCGTTTCGCGGTCGTGGAGATGTTGTGCGAGTTCGAGCCCGCGTCCGGCTCGGTGATCGCGAAGGCCATGATCGTCTCGCCGCTGGCGATGCCCGGCAGCCACTGCTGCTTGAGTTCCTCACTGCCGAATGCCTGGATGATCGTGCCGCAGATGGTTGGCGAGACGACGGTCATCAGCAGCGGGCAGCCCGCCGCGGCGAGCTCCTCACCGACAATCTGCATGTCGTAGATGCCGCCGCCGCCGCCGCCGTACTGCTCGGAAAGGTTCACCCCGAGGAAGCCCTGTTTGCCCACGGCCTTCCACAGCTCGGTGCTCTTCCCGCCGGCCAGCGACTTTTCCAGGTAGTACTCGTGTCCGAAGTCCTTGGCGATCTCGGCGACCGCCTTGCGCAGGTCCTGACGTTCCTCTGTCTCGTGCAATTCCATGACACTCCTCACATCGGTATCGACGCGCCACCGATCGGGAGCGCGCCGGGTTCATTAGAGCTCCGTGGCGTCCGACGCCACTTCACCGCCGTCCACCGCCTCGACCACGGCGAGGACGTCCCCGCTCGAAGACCTGATGGCCGACCTGGACCGGCAGGGCGCTCAGCACCCCGTCAATCGGGCTCGCGACGGTGTGCTCCATCTTCATCGCCTCCAGGACGACAAGGGTTTGGCCGGCCGAGACCGTCTCGCCCTCGGCGACCGGCACTCGGACCACCGAACCCGGCATCGGCGCGGTGAGCGACCCGGGCGGGTTCAGAGTGCTCGGGTCGACGAAGCGTGGCGCCAGCCGCAGGGCGGAGTAGCCGGCGACCGAGTCGACGTGGGCGATATCGCGGTCGAGGACTATGTCGTAGGCGCGGCGCACGCCGTTCACGCGCAGCACCACACGCTCGCTGCTGACGGCGACAAGCTCGACGTCGGCCAACGCCTCGTCATCGACGCGCAGGCAGGTGTCCGTCAGACGTAACGTGTACCCGACGCGCACTTCGCGCCCGTCCTGGGTCTGCCACGTCGTGGTCTGCGATTGCGATGGGTTGTTGCGCCAGCCAGCGGGCAACGTGGCCTGGACCGTCGCCGCGGCCCGCCGCGCGGCCACGCTGGCCACGGTCGCCGCGACGGCGTGCAGGCGCTCTGCCTGCGTGTCAAGGAGGGCAGCGCCGAGTTCGGCGACGTCGTGTCGGTCAAGGAAACCAGTGTCGGTGCCCCGCCCGGCGAACTCGTCATGGCGCAGGACGCGCACAAGCAGGTTGCGATTGGTGGTCACGCCGTGAATACGGGCGCCGGCCAGCGCCGCCGAGAGGCTGGCAAGTGCCTCGTCGCGCGTTGGTGCCCACGCGATGACCTTGGCCAGCAGCGAATCGTAGTAATGACTGATGACCGAACCGGCACGAAAACCCGAGTCAACCCGCACGCCGGCAAGCGCCGGGACATCCAAGGTGCGCAGGGTGCCGGTACAGGGCCGGTAGTCATCGGCCGGATCCTCGGCGCACAGACGGGCCTCGACCGCGTGACCGCGAATTCGCGGGTTGTGCATCTCCTCAGGCAGCGGGCGGCCCATGGCTACGAGCAGCTGGGCACGCACCAGGTCGAGGCCGGTGATCAGCTCGGTAACCGGGTGCTCGACCTGCAGCCGGGTGTTCATCTCGAGGAAGGCGAAGGAGTCGGCTTTGCCATCCTGAGCGGCGTCGTAGACGAACTCGACCGTCCCGGCGCCTACGTAGCCGACGGCGCGCGCGGCGGCGATGGCGGCCTCGCTCATCCGAGCGCGCAACGCGTCGTCGACGACCGGTGACGGCGCCTCCTCGATCACCTTCTGGTGTCGACGCTGCACGGAGCACTCGCGCTCGAACAGAGAGACGACGTTTCCGTGCGTGTCGGCCATGATTTGGATCTCGACGTGGCGTGGGCGCTGGACGTAACGCTCGAGGAAGACGGTGCCGTCGGCGAACGCGGCGGCGGCCTCACGCGAAGCGGAGGTGACCGCTTCGTCGAGCTCGTCCGGCGACGCGACAATGCGCATGCCTCGGCCACCGCCGCCGGCGCTGGCCTTGACCAGCACGGGGTAGCCGACGTCGGCGGCCAGCTTCGCCAGCTGCTCGGCCGATAGCCCCGTCGTGTCGCCACCGGGCAGCACAGGCACCCCCGCGTCGGACATCGTCTTCTTGGCCTGCAGCTTCGAGCCCATCGCGTCGATCGCCCCGGGCGGCGGACCGATGAAGACGAGGTCGGCGGCGGCACAGGCGCGCGCGAACCCGGCGTTTTCCGAAAGGAAGCCGTAGCCGGGGTGTACTGCGTCCGCGCCGGTGAGCGAGGCAGCGGCGATGATCCGGTGGATGTCGAGGTAGGTCTCGGCGGCAGACGAGCCGGGAAGGTGCACGGCCTCGTCGGCGTCGGCGACGTGCCACGCGTCGGCGTCGGCGTCGGAATAGACCGCGACGGTGGCGATCCCGAGATCGCGGCAAGTGCGGAACACCCGCCGCGCGATCTCGCCACGGTTGGCGACCAGGACCTTGCGGATCTTGGGCATCGCCATCACATCCGGAACACGCCGTAGCCACGCTGGCCACGGACCTCGCCGTTGTGGATCACCGACAGGCAGAACCCGAGAACGGTCCGCGTATCGCGGGGATCGATGATCCCGTCGTCGTAAAGTCGGCCGCTGTTGGCCAGTGCGACGGATTCGCGCTCGATCTGTTCCTCGACGGCGGCGCGCATCTGGGCGTCGGCCTCCTCGTCGAAGGGCAGCCCGCGGTCGGCGGCGGACTCGCGCGCCACGATGGACAGCACTCCGGCCAGTTGCGCCGGACCCATCACGGCCGACTTCGAGTTAGGCCAAGCGAATAGGAAACGCGGCGAGTACGATCGCCCGCACATGCCGTAGTTCCCGGCACCGTAGGACGCACCCATGGTGATGGTCACGTGGGGGACCGTGCTGTTGGATACGGCGTTGATCATCTTGGCGCCGTCCTTGATGATGCCGCCCTGTTCGTACTCGGCACCGACCATGAAACCGGTGGTGTTCTGCAGGAAGATGAGGGGGGTGTCGATCTGATTTGCCAGTTGGATGAACTGCGAACCTTTCTCGGCCTCCTCACTGAACAGGATGCCCCGTGCGTTGGCGAGGATGCCGACCGGGAAGCCGTGGATCGAGGCCCAGCCGGTGACGAGTGACGTGCCGTAGAGAGGTTTGAACTCGTCGAAGGCCGAGCCGTCGACCACTCGGGCGATGACGTCGCGGGGGTCGAAGGGCACCTTCGGATCGACCGACGCGATGCCGAGCAGCTGATCGGGGTCGTGCACCGGTGGGTGCGGCGGCGTGGTGGGTCCGGGGCCGTTCTTCCGCCAGTTGAGCCGCGCCAGGATGCGACGGCCGATGCGGATCGCATCTTGCTCGTCCTCGGCCATGTAATCGGCCAGCCCCGAGGTGCGGGCGTGCATGTCGGCGCCGCCGAGCGACTCGTCATCGGAGACCTCGCCCGTGGCCATCTTGACCAGCGGCGGACCGCCGAGGAACACCTTGGAACGGTTGCGCACCATCACGACGTAGTCGCACATGCCCGGGACGTACGCACCTCCCGCGGTCGAGTTGCCGAAGACCAAGGCCAGTGTCGGCAGCCCCGCTGCGCTGTGCTGGGTCAAGTCGTGGAACAGCTGTCCGCCGGGCACGAAGATCTCTGCCTGTGTGGGCAGGTCGGCGCCGCCAGATTCGACGATGTTGATGATGGGCAGTCGGTTCTCCCGCGCGATGGCCATGCCGCGGAACACCTTGCGGAAGGTATAAGGGTTCGATGCGCCGCCGCGGACGGTGGGGTCGTGGGCGATGATCATCGACTCGATGCCCTCGACCACGCCGATGCCTACCACCACGCTACCGCCGACGGGGAACTTACTGCCCCAGGCGGCGAAGGGGCATAGTTCGAGGAACGCCGTGTCGGGGTCGAGCATCAGCTCGATGCGCTCGCGGACAAGCAGCTTGCCCCGCTTACGGTGGCGCGCAACGTATTTCGCGCCGCCGCCGCCGTTGACCAGCGCCAGTTGCTCCGCGATGGTGTCGAGTTGCGCGCTCAGTCCTTCGCGGTTCTTGAGATAGCCGGGCGCGGTGTCGTCGACCCGATCGGGCAGGACCTGTACCAAAGTTTTCCTTCCGGGCGAGCATCGACGTCGATCTACTAGGCGCTGATGTTAGCCGCAATTAACATCAGGTGACAACGGCGCAGGCGGGCGTCGGATTTGTTCCGCGCCGTGGTTCCGTCGAATGGCGAGGATCGAAGCGGTGCGTTTCGCTGCAGATCGAGCGATCGAAGGAATTGACTGGGGAGGGACGGCACACAGGGCCCGTGCGAGGTCGTATCGAGTTCCTCGTCCGGCGCGCGTGGAGTCTACGGTTCGCGATCTCGGGTGAACACCCGCAGCGATTGTCAGTGTCGCGCCATGCCCTTCAGCCAACCGAGTAGTGCATAACGCCGGTCGGCCAGAATCTATCGGGTCTCCTCGGCTTTGGCCAGCGGCGGAGCGGCCTGATCAGGCGCCTGTCCGAGGGTATATAGGCCGAGAATGCCGAGAAAACCCGCACAGTGCTCGATGAGCATTTCAGTCGAGAGGTTCAGTTGTCCATCTATCCAGCGACGGAGTATCTCGAACAGGCCCCCGACACCGTAGGTAGCGGCGAGATCTGCGACTTGGAGCACATCGCTGGGTATATCGAGGTGCAAGCGGGCCTCTCTGAGCACCAGCTCCGCAAAATCGGTCATCAGATCGCTTCGCAGCTGCCGAAGGAGGGGTTCTGCGCCCGACTCGACAAACAGTATGCGGGCCATGCGGGGATCGTTCTCGATCACCTGAACCAGGGCCTTGATCGGAGCGTAAGCCAGTTCTTGAGGAGCAACCGTGTCGTCCGGAATGGCGCTGGTTATCACCGCTTGGAAGGTAGTGGAGATCTTGGCAAATACCGCACGCAAGAGCGCGTCTCGATCGCGAAACTGTTGGTAGAAGTACCGGCTCGTCACTCCTGATTTCGCACACACGGCGGTCACGGTGCACGCGGTAGCTCCGTGGGTGCCCATGATTGAGACCGCGGCATCAATCAACATCACGCGACGCTGTGCATCGCGTTGAGTTGCGGACAGCCCGCCATAGACACGTGCTGGACTCATGTCCTACAGTCTGGCAGTCTTATCTGACAAGGCATAAAGTCAGATCCAAACTTCGAGGAAGGACCTCAAATGTCGGACGATCAAGCCCCGACCCCGACCCGGGTGCTGCCAAAACCCAGGCGCGTTCGGTTTCCGATGCCGACCTCCACGAAGCGGCAACATTTTGTCGATGGCGACCTGGTGATGAGCCATTTCATCTCGGTGCTTTCTGCGACGTTCCCGGAAGGCGAGGATTTCTTCATCCGCTCGGTCAGGAACTTCCAGAGTTCCATCGACGATCCCCAACTAGAGACAGCGGTCAAGGGTTTCATCGGACAAGAGGCCACACATCGACACCAGCATCGTCTCCTAAACGAGCGACTCCAGGTCATGGGTTATCCGACCGCGCGAATCGACCGTCATGTCGGACGCTTGATCAAGCGATTGGAACGGCGCTTTTCGCCGGAAATGCGGCTGTCCATGACCTCCGCGTTGGAGCACTACACCGCTACGCTGGCAGAAATCATTCTTACCAGCGAAGACGCCCAGAAGCTCATCGGCCAGACAGAGGTTCGACCGATTCTGCTGTGGCATGCCTTCGAGGAGTCGGAGCACAAAGCGGTTGCCTTTGATGTCTATCGGCTGGTGGGAGCAACCGAGCGCACCCGTGTACGGGGCATGCGGATCGCTTCAGTAATTCTGTTCGGCGAGCTCATTCTGCAGACTGCCTTGTCTATGGCCGCTGATAGAGCCTCATATAACCCGGTCACCCTGGTGCGCAGTCTGTACCGCTTTAGTCGCACCCCGATGTTCACCGCCGATGCGCTGCGGCGTTTCCGTTCCTACAATCGCCCGGGTTTCCATCCTGATGATTGGGACAGCGCCGCGATCCTGGAGCATTGGAGCAAAGAACTGTTCGACCAAGACGGTTCACAGCGAGTTATCGCTTCGTCGGGATAGCAAAGATGCGGAAGTGCGGCGACGCAGGAGCACCGTTCCTGCGTCGCTCCTTCCGAACAGGGTGCGACGCGTCGGTGACTCACGGATTCGGTGCTCGGTGGCCGGTGAAGGTGGCGGTCGGACCCGCAAATGCGGTTCGCAGCGATCGCCACGGGGCTGGCTGGCCCTGTTGTGAGCCTCGATCAGTCGCTGATGACATAGCGTTGAGCCAGGGTTTCAGCAAGTCTGCTGGTGTGCGCGACCACTTCTTTCTCGGTCACCGCAAGCAAACCGGAGTGCCAGGCGGTGATGACTTCGACGAATCCCCCGACAGCGATCAGGGTGTCCATGCGAAGGGCCATCTCGTCGGCATCTTGTCGGAGGTGTGGCCGGGTTGCCTCAACGACCAACTGCGTTGCTTCCTGTAGCGCCACGGCGCGGCGGTCTTGTAGCGGTGAGCTACCAACATGCTGAGCGAGGAGGATGTGCGCCCGACCGGGATCGCGTGCGATCCGGTCGACCACGATGGCGATCGCCGCGGTGATGGTTTCGATCGGCGGCCGATTCACGCGCTCGTCGAAGAGCGCGGCGACCTCGCCGAGCATGTCATTGCGGACGCCATCCCACGCTGCGACGAGCAGTTCATCGCGCGTCTTGAAGTCCTCGTAGAAGTATCGATCGTTCAGCCCTGTGCGGGCGCATACGCCGCGCATAGTCACTGCGGCCCAACCGCTCTCACTCCAAATCTCGGTTGCGGCCTCGATCAATTGCTGCCGTCGCTCTGCACGACGCTCGGCACCGGTTCGACCACCCCAGCGCTTGTTTATCGACCGCACCTCTCCATCTTGACAAAGGGCTTGCCTCACGACCAAACTGGTGGCATGCGACCCCAATGGTGGCTGGTGCCCCCAATTGAGAGTTTCCCTACAGCCGAGACCGGTGTCGCGACCCCAAAGGCAGACGGATGAGATTGCTGCCGTTCGGCGGCTCACAACGTAGAACGCACCGCGCCGACGCAGTCGTCACAGGCGCAGGAAGTGGTATCGGCCGCGCATTCGCCGTGGAGCTTGCGCGCCGAGGTGGACGCGTGGTGTGCGCCGACAGAGATCCCACAACCGCAAAAGAGTCGGCAGAGTTGGTGAGGCAGGCTGGCGGCGAGGGTTTCGACATCGCATGCGACGTCACCGATCTTGAGCAGATCCGCAACCTGGCTGATGCGAGCGAAGACTGGTTTGGGAAGGCTGCAAGCCTCGTCATCAACAACGCCGGAATCGGTGCGGGCGGCAACCGTATCGGTGCGACGTCGATCGAGGACTGGAACGCGGCGATTTCTGTCAACCTCTGGGGCGTTATCTACGGCTGCGAGACTTTCGTGCCTCGGCTCCGGAGCAATGGGCATGGCGGAGTCATCAATGTGGCGTCGGCAGCGAGCTTTGGCTCGGCCCCTCGGATGGCGGCTTACAACGTGAGCAAGGCCGGGGTGCTCGCTCTGTCAGAGACATTGGCGGCCGAACTGAGCGGTACTGACGTCAACGTCACAGTGCTTTGCCCCACCTTCGTGAAGACGAACATCGTCAACAATCCTCAAATCGACGAGGCGGCTGCAAGTCTTGCGACCAACCTGATGAAATGGACCGGCATTTCGCCACAGCACGTTGCTCGAACGACGTTGAACGCGCACGATCGCGGACAAATTTATGCAGTACCCCAACTCGATGCCAAAGTCTTGTGGCAACTCAAGAGAGCCCTACCCGGTCCCTTTACACGCACGCTGGGCCTCGTGGAGCGCATGGCCTCATGGAACGATTCAGCCGAGTAGAGGAGCAGGGAAAATGGCTTTCGCATACAGCGACATGCTCGAGACAATCAAGAACAAGCAATGGGCTCTTGCCGATATCGATTGGAACGCCCCTGGCGCGGAACTGATCACCGATGAACAGCGTCCCAAACTCAAGCAATTCATGTCCGACGTGGTGTGGATTGAGCATGTTGGAGCACGTGCCTTCGCCGCGATGGCTCCAAAGGCGCCATTCGAAGCGCTCGGAGACATTTACCGTTACTTTCACGCCGAGGAGCAGCGTCACGCCAATGCCGAACTTGCCCTGATGCGTCGCTGGGGCATGCTCGAGGAAGGCGAGAAACCGGTCCCGAACAAGAATATTCGGCTGGTCATCGAATGGCTGGACCGTTATGCCGAAGCCCTGCCCCTGACCGTCATCGGGGCCGCGATTCCGGCACTGGAGACTGCGCTCGATGGAGCGCTGCTGAAGTTTCTCCTCGAGGAGGTTGACGACCCTGTGTGCGGGGAGGTGTTCAACAAGGTCAACAGCGACGAATCAAGGCATCTCGCGGTTGGCTTCCAGGTCTTGAACGACCTGGGCGCCAGCCCCATGCGAATCCACGCCATTCAAACTGCGGGTGCTCTGGTCGACCCGCGCATTCTCACCGGCGCTTTGCTGTATATCCCGCTCCTGACGCGCATGTTGATGAATCTCAACGCTATGGGTCTGTCCGAGGAGAAGTTATACAACGCAGTGACGCGGTACGCCAATGTCGGCGATCGCAGTGAGCATACGCGGAGGGTGCCCGGCTATCACATCTTGAAGGCGCACATGTCGTCTTCCATCAAGCGGTCCCAGCCTCTGCACTTCGTGTCTCAGCGCCTTGGCAATGCGATCGATGTTTTCCCTGTTCAGATCTTCGGCCGGCCGCCATCGTGGACGGACGAACTGACCTACGAACCGGTTGCCAAATGACAGGCACCACGACGACGTTGATCGTCGGCGCCGGGTTCGCAGGTATCGGTACGGCGATCAGACTGCTTCAAGAAGGGCACGGATGACTTCGTCATCCTGGAACGGTCAGATCGCGTCGGAGGCACCTGGCGAGACAATACTTATCCCGGTGCGGCCTGCGATATTCCCTCGCTTCTCTACTCCTACTCGTTCGAGCCGAATCCGGGCTGGACTCGTACCTACTCGGGGAGCGCTGAGATCCTCGAATATATCGACGATATAGTCGCCAAGTACGATCTTGCACGGTTCATCCAGTTTGATACCGACGTGACTGCCTTGGAATTCGATGAGAGTGCCGGCATCTGGATGGCCGACACGGCAGATGGAAAGCGGTATCAAACCCGGTCAGTTGTGATGGCCAGTGGACCACTTGCCAACGCCAGCTTTCCCGATATTGGGGGTATTGACTCGTACGGTGGAAAAAAGATCCACAGCGCTCGATGGGACCATGGCTACGATCTCGGCGGTAAGAGGGTTGCAGTCATCGGGACAGGCGCGAGCGCGGTTCAGATCATTCCCGAGCTCGTAAAGTCGGCTGCCTCGGTCAAAGTTTTCCAGAGAACGCCCGGCTGGGTGTTGCCCAGGGTGAACTTCAGGCATCCGGCCTGGGCGCGTTCGACCTTCACACACGTGCCGGTGAGCGAACAAGCGCTCCGCGAAGCGTGGTTTTGGGCCCACGAAGTGATGGCAGTGGGTATGGTCTGGAACACCGCCGCGACGTCCGCGATACAGCTGGCGGCGAAGGCTCATCTCCGTCGGCAGGTGAAAGACTCCTGGTTGAGACGTCAGTTGACGCCCCATTTCAGGCCTGGATGCAAGCGCATGCTCATGACCAGTGATTATTACCCTGCGCTACAGGCGGATAACTGCAAGCTGATCAGCTGGCCGATCGCCACATTGTCCCCCAACGGTGTTCGGACCGCCGACGGTGTTGAGCACGAGGTGGACTGTATCGTATTTGCCACTGGCTTCGATGTGGCCAAACGTGGCACCCCGTTCCCGATTAGCGGCCTCGGCGGTCGGAAGCTCGGCGATGAATGGTCTCAGGGGACATTTGCCTTCAAGAGCGTGAGCGTGGCCGGGTATCCGAATTTGTTCTTCACTTTCGGACCGAATTCCGGGCCAGGCCACAACTCGGCGCTCGTATATATGGAGGCCGCAATTGACTATATAGTCAAGGCGATCAAGCTCCTTCAGCAAAATGACATCGGCACTTTGGATGTGAGGGAGGACCGCCAGGACCGCTATCACTCCGAAATTCAGCGCCGCCTTCGACGAACGACCTGGAATTCGGGATGCAGCAGTTGGTATTTGACCGAGGACGGCTACAACGGCACGATGTACCCAGGTTTCGCGACCCAGTTTATGAGAGAACTATCCCGCTTGGATCCTCATGATTACGTGATAACCCGGCGCGACGATACACACGTCGAGCTGACGCAATCACTCTGAATACAAGTTTGCAAGGCTGACCGTCAGAACGGTGAAATACAGGAATGGATCGCAAGTCCGACCGTAATTACGCAATAATTATCATAGGAGCTGGATTTTCCGGCATCGGGTCTGGCATTAGCTTGATGAAGGCGGGATTTACCGACTTCTTGATGGTTGATGATGCCGATGGCGTAGGTGGTACGTGGCACTGGAACACCTACCCGGGTATCGCTGTCGATATACCGTCGTACAGTTATCAATTCTCATACGAAATGCGGCCCTCTTGGTCGCGCACGTACGCCCACGGCAATGAGCTCAAAGCCTATGCCGAGCGATGTGTTGAAAAGTATCGGCTCTGGGACCATATTCGTTTCAACACAACCATTACCGAGGCTTGTTTCGACGAGAACGCAACACGGTGGCATTTGACCAGCGCCAATGGTGAGGAGTTCACGGCACGCTTCGTGATAAATTGCTCCGGCGTTCTCAGTCGGCCAAAGTGGCCTGAAATCAAGGGGGTGCGAGATTTCGCCGGCGTTACGCTCCACACGGCTAGATGGGACAATACCAAAGATCTCAGCGGGAAGAGAGTTGCAGTAATCGGTACCGGTGCATCGGCGGTGCAACTGATACCCGAAGTCGCAAAGAAAGCAGAGAGTCTGACGGTATTTCAGCGAACCCCAATTTATTGTCTGCCGAAGCCAGACTTCCCCATACCGACGTGGGGTGGAAGGCTTCTACATTTCCTGCCGGGGGCACAATTGGCGACCCGGACCGCCAGCCAGGCGTTCGTGGAAATCACTTTCCCAATCGCCGCTCACTTTTATACGGTGATACCGTTCGCCGATGTCATGGAGGGCGCCGCAAAGCGGTACATGCGGCGTGAGGTCCATGACCCGACGACGAGAGAACAACTCATTCCGCGCTACTCGTTGGGCTGTAAACGACCCAGCTTCCACAATTCCTATCTCGCAACGTACAACCGGTCCAACGTTTCGCTCGAGACGAGCGGCATAACCCATATCGACCATGCATCCGTCCATACTCGAGACGGCAAATCTCATCCCATTGACGTCTTGATCCTGGCCACCGGCTTCAAAGTGATGGAGTCGGGCAACATGCCAACTTACGTGTTGAAGGGACGCGGCGGGCTGGAGCAAGCTACATGGTGGGACGAGCATCGACTGCAGGCCTTCGAAGGGGTGAGCGTCCCGGGATTTCCGAATCATTTCAACATCTTCGGCCCGTACGGCTACAACGGTTCCTCGTACTTCACGCTCATCGAGGCGCAGAGTCGGCACATCGTCCGGTGTCTTCGTCGCGCGCGGGCGCTGGGTGCTAACTGCGTGGAGGTCAAGAAGGAGGCGAACGACCATTATTTCGCCGAAGTGCTAAGGCGGCGTCACAGACAGGTTTTCTGGCAGCCGAGCTGTTCCAATGCCAACAGCTACTACTTCGACAGGCACGGTGACGTTCCACTCCGTCCATCAACGACTCTGGAGACCTATTGGCGGAGCCGCACCTTTCGCCTCTCGGACTACCGATTCGAGAATCGGCCCGAGGAGGTGTGTCCCCGGTGACCAGAATGGATGCCCCCGACTGGCAGCCCAGTCTTGCCAGTCATCTCGTCGCGATGTCCTCGCGAACCACGCTGCGGCCACTGGCGCAGCTGATGCCATCAAACGCCTACGGACTTGCGGTGATGGATCGCGTGCTTCGAACAGCGCTCGTAGCCTCACGGCCTCGGCGCGGCGTCACAGTGCGCAAGGTTGACACTGTATTCGCCGGAGGCCCGGTTCGTGGGGACTGGATCACCACACCTGTGATTAATCCGCATGCGAACCCATTGCTGTACATACACGGCGGTGCATACTCTATGTGTTCGCCGGATACGCACCGCGGTCTTCTCGGCGAACTCGCCTCTGCAAGCGGACGCCCAATCTTCGCCGTCAAGTATCGACTTGCGCCACGATATCCCTATCCCGCAGCCGCGGACGATGCACTGAACGCGTATCGCTGGCTTACCAGCGGAGGGTCCCCGGGTTCTTGCCAGCGCACCGTCGCGGTTGCCGGAGATTCAGCGGGCGGTCAGCTCACGATGGCCACGGCCTTGGGCGCACGTGCAGGTGGATTGCCGCTCCCTGATGCGATGCTGCTGATGTCTCCCGTCCTGGATCTCAGGTGCGAACTCGCCAGGGCGCGTGAACTTCGCCGCCGGGATCCTTTTGCCTCCGCTCAATCAGCGGCGCGCGCCCTTGACCTCTACGTAGGGGGTGCAGATCGCGACGATCCGCGCCTCAGCGTGCTTGACGCGGACCTGACCTCGATGCCGCCGATCCTCATTCAGGTGGGCGGGAGGGAAATGTTGATCGATGACTCGCGGCGTCTCGCCGAGCGACTTCAATCGGCTGGATCCCACGTCGAGATCCAGGTATACCGGGGACAGATCCATGTATTCCAGGCTATGTTCCGGATTCTTCCCGAAGCCCGAGACGCGATTCATCGAGCGGGACGCTTCCTTGAAGCCTCGGAAGTCAGGTGAAAGTGTCCGAACAGGCAATGCTCCTACACCTACACCACCTCGACCGCCGCAGCGTGAAGTCAGTCGTCTCTGCCTCATGAGCAGCAACTTCGCGACGGCCTGTCGCGCATACGATCCGTCGATCGTGATCATCGGGGCCGGCTTCGCCGGGGTTGCGATGGCCCACCGGCTGAAGAAGGACGGGTTCACGAACTTCACGATCCTGGAAAAGGCTGCAGACATCGGGGGTGTTTGGCGTGACAACACCTATCCGGGAGCGGCCTGCGACGTGCCGTCAGCGTTGTACTCACTCTCGTACAAGCCCAATCCTCGTTGGTCACGGCGATATGCCGAGCAACCCGAGATACTCAAGTACCTCCAACAACTCGTGGAGAGTGGCGGACTGGCCGCGCATCTGCGTACCCAGACCGAAGTTGTCGCAATGACCTTCGATGACCAGCTAGGGCGTTGGACCCTGGTTACGAACTCGAACGAGACAATAACCTGCGATGTCGTCGTCTCGGCCGTGGGTCAGCTCTCCTTGCCCCACGTACCCGTTATTGCCGACGCAGACACCTTCCAGGGGCCGCGCTTTCATTCGGCGCGTTGGGACCGATCGGTTTCGCTTCGCGGCAAGCAAGTAGCCGTCATCGGCACAGGAGCTAGTGCCATCCAATTCGTGCCACACATCGCCCAGGAGGCGGAGCATGTCACGCTATATCAGCGCACGGCTCCGTGGATCTTGCCGAAGTGGGACAGCAGGTATGGAGTCCTTCACGACAGGGTGAGCGAGTTATTGCCGATGGCGCTGCGCCTCGAGCGTTTCGCGGTATGGCTAATTTTCGAGTTGCTCGCTGTGACGCTAGTCGACGCGAAGCCCCTCTCACGCGTCCTCGGTGCGATCGCGCGCCGCCACCTACATCGGCAGGTTGCTAGCCCATCTTTGCGCGAGCAATTGATGCCTTCGGACGCGCCAGGGTGCAAGCGAGTGCTGTTCTCGAATGATTACTATCCAGCAATCGCGAGTGATCGCGTGTCGTTGGTGCCGAAGGCTATCGCAGAGCTCTGCGACAACGGTGTCAAGACCGTGAATGGAGAGTTTCGTCCTGCAGATGTCGTGATCTACGGAACCGGGTTTCGCGCCACCGATTTTCTCGCCCCGATGTCCGTGCGCGGCTCTCGCGGAGTCTCCTTGGCCGAGGTGTGGAAGACCCAGGCGTACGCATATCTGGGCATCACTGTCCCCATGTTCCCGAACCTGTTCCTGCTTTATGGTCCCAACACGAATGTGGGCTCGGGGTCGATCCTCTACATGATCGAGTCACAAGTCCGTCACATCGCAACGCTCATCAAAGCCGTGGCTGCTCATCCGGGTCATGCGATCGATGTCAGGACGGAGAGCGCGCAACGCTACAACACGCGCTTGAGAAGGCGACTACGGAGGTCGGTGTGGGCGCTGTGTGCGAGCTGGTATCGAACCTCGAGCGGGGAAATCCCGACGAACTGGCCGGGGCCTACCTTGGTTTATCGACTCCTTACCCGGAAGCCGCACAGCGGCGATTACGTCTTGAGAAACGTCGGGCGTCTAAAGGTCGGAGACCCTGCAGAACCGAGCCTGGCCGACTAAGGGCACGAGACGCGCACTTAACCGCTAGGCCAATAATGTCTAGATGTTGACATCAATGGCATCTTTGTAAAGACTGGTGGACGCCGTCAAAGCGGCCCAGCGTCCAGGAGGAACCATGACGAATCACCTTCTCGCACCTGCGCACCACGTGAAGGAGCGGTTGTCCTCTGTGATCATGGTCCCCGCGCCTCACGCCGTCGACGACAGATGGCGTCGATGGAGCCGGGACTGGCCGGTTCGTGAACTGGCACCGGCACCCGCGGGCAATGGATTGAAAGCCGTCCGGGGGGATGCCGGACTGCCCTTCGTAGGTCACACGCTCGACTACATCCGATTCGGCTCGGATTTCAGTCGAGAGCGCTACGACCGTCTAGGTTCGGTGTCGTGGATGGGCGCGTTCGGCACCAAGATGGTGGTCATCGCCGGCCCTGACGCCACTCGAGAGGCGTTCACGAGCGAAGCGAAGGCATTCTCTCAGGATGGCTGGTCCTTCCTGATCGACGCCTTCTTCCATCGCGGTTTGATGCTCATGAGCTTCGACGAGCACTTGATGCACCGGCGCATCATGCAGGAGGCGTTTACGCGTCCGCGCCTGACCGGATACGTCGAACAGGTAACGCCATGCGTTCGCTCGGCAGTGCCTGCGTGGCCGGTGGGCCCGTCGGTTCGAATCTACCCACTGTCAAAGGAACTCACCCTCGACATCGCTACCGACGTCTTCATGGGCGGCCGCGGCAAGGACGAGAGCGATGCTGTCAACAAGGCGTTCGTCGCTACGGTCCGGGCGGCGAGTTCCCTTGTGCGTGCTCCGCTTCCGGGAACCAGATTCCGCGCTGGTGTGCAAGGGCGGCGCGTTTTGGAGGACTACTTCTTCCGGCATCTGCCGGCCGCGCGAGCCGGTGAAACGGAGGATCTGTTCGCTGCTCTCTGTCAAGCCACGACCGAAGACGGGGAGCGGTTTTCCGACGAGGATGTGGTGAATCACATGATCTTCTTGATGATGGCGGCCCACGACACCTCGACGATCACCACCACAGCGGTCACCTATTTCCTTGCCAAGTATCCGCAGTGGCAGGAGGCTGCGGCTGCGGAAGCCGCGGCCATCGGTGACGGGTTGCCGGACATCGAGGCCCTGGAGAAGATGACGGTCATCGACCTCGTGATCAAGGAAGCGCTCAGACTGCTTGCACCTGTTCCGCTGGTGATGCGCAAGACGGTTCGAGATGTCGCCATCGATGGATATCACATCCCCTCGAACACGTTATGCGCTATAACGCCTGCCGTGAATCACTTCGATCGAACGATCTGGAGTGATCCGGAGCGGTTCGATCCCTCACGTTTCGACGAGCCTCGGCGCGAAGACCAACACCACCGATTCGCCTGGGTTCCGTTCGGAGGTGGAGCGCACAAGTGCATCGGCATGCAATTCGGGACGCTCGAGGTCAAAGCAATCCTGCACAGGATGCTGCGTTCGTTCACTTGGAAGGTTCCGGAGAACTATCACGTCCGATGGGACAACACCTCGCTGCCCATTCCGGTGGACGGACTTCCGTTGGAGATGAAGCGCCGATGACCGTCGACCACAGCCCCTACCTCGAACCCACGGAGTTTCTTGACTGGCAACAAGATTCGGTACGTGACTTCGTGTCATCGGCGATCCGTGGTGCCTGCGGCGACACCGAGAAGGCCATCGCCATCTTCACCGCGGTCCGTGACTCCATTTGGTACGACCCCTACACGGTGACCGACAACCCGCACGCGTATCGCGCCAGCACCGTCGCGACCGCAGAACGGGCCTACTGCGTCCCGAAGGCCGTGCTCTTGACTGCAGCGTGCCGAGCGGCGGGAATCCCGGCGCGGCTGGGGTTCGCCGACGTCCGAAACCACCTCCAGACCAAGGCATTGCGCGAGCGGATGGGTGGTAGCGACGTTTTCGTCTACCACGGCTACAGTCTCATGTTCCTCAACGGTGCGTGGGTAAAGGCCACCCCGGCGTTCAATCGCGAGCTGTGCGCACGCTTCGGTGTCTCGCCGATCGAATTCGACGGCCGTAGCGACGCGCTACTCCATGGTTTCACCGCTGACGGCACCCAGCACATGGAGTATCTGCGCGACCGGGGAGCCTACGACGATCTACCCCTAGCAGACATCCTGCAAGCACTGAGAACGCATTACGGCACATTCATCGATCAGCCGAACAGCCGTCCCGACCTCTTCGCCTGAAAGGGCACTACACGATGCAAAGCACAATGCAAAATGTTCCGCTCACGGTGTCGGCGATCGTCCAGCATGCGGCAGCCATACACGGTGACAGCGAGGTCGTCACTCCGACCGGAAATGGATATCGGAGAACGCCTTACCGCATTGTGCTGGCGCGAGTGGCTCGCCTTGCCAATGCGCTGCGCAGTCTTGGCGTCACGGCAGACCAACGCGTGGCCACCTTCCAGTGGAGCAACCAGGAACATCTGGAGGCCTACTGTGCGATTCCCTCCATGGGCGCGGTCCTGCACACGCTCAACATTCGTTTGGCCCCAGAGCAACTGGCGTACATCGCCAACCACGCGAGCGATCAGATCGTCCTAGTCGACGCTTCGGTTGCCCCGTTGTTGGCGCGCGCGCTCCCGGCGATGGCGTCGGTGCACACCGTCATCGTCACCGGAGAGGGCGACCTTGCCCCGCTACAGGGATGCGGGAAGACCGTTCTGCGTTACGAGGAAGTGCTTGCCGCCGAGGAAGAATCATTTGACTGGCCTGAGCTCGACGAGCTGTCCGCCGCGGCCATGTGTTATACGAGCGGTACCACCGGAGATCCCAAAGGCGTCGTCTACAGCCACCGTTCGACGTACCTTCACTCCCTGACCGCCTGCACAGCTAACGCTTTGTCAGTCAGCGAGGCCGACCGTGTGCTGGCCATCGTCCCAATGTTTCACGCCAATGCGTGGGGGCTTATCTACGCAGCGTTGATGTCCGGTGCGGATCTGGTGCTGCCTGACCGGTATCTCCAAGCCGAACCGTTGGTGTCGATCATCGAAGACACCAGGCCGACCGTGGCCGGTGCAGTGCCGACGATCTGGAACGATGTCGACCGATATCTGGATTCGCACCCTGGGCGGGACATTTCTTCGTTACGGCTGGTCGCGTGCGGGGGATCTGCTGTTCCGCTTTCCTTGATGCGGGCATTCGAAGAGAAGTACGACGTGCCCATTGTGCAGGCCTGGGGTATGACCGAAACCTCTCCGTTGGCGACCGTTGCACGTCCGGCTCACAGAGCCGACGCGACGCGGCGATGGGAGATGCGCGCATCCCAGGGCCGGCCGATCTGCGGTGTCGAAATCCGGTTGCGGGATGACGACGGGAAAGACGTGCCGTGGGACGGGCAATCAGTTGGGGAAATCCAGGCGCGCGGTCCTTGGATTACCGGTTCTTATTTCGGAGACAACGATACGGAGAAGTTCGACGAAGGATGGCTGCGTACCGGTGATGTGGGCAGGATCGACGCCGAGGGCTATCTGACACTGACCGACCGCTCGAAAGACGTCATCAAGTCAGGTGGCGAATGGATCTCCTCGGTGGAGCTGGAGAACACGCTGATCGGCCACCCTGCCGTGTACGAAGCGCGGTGGTCGGCGTCGCGGACGATAAATGGCAGGAAAGGCCGTTGGCGCTTGTCGTCGTCCACCCCGGAACCGACGTTGACATTGACCAACTCCGGTCGTTCCTTTCGGGCAAAGTCGCCAAATGGTGGATTCCTGAGCGATGGAGCTTCGTGTCCGATATTCCGAGGACGAGCGTCGGAAAGTACGACAAAAAGGCCATCCGTGCGCGCCACTCTGCCGGCGAATACCTCATCGAAATCGAAACGCAATAACGTCAAATCCCTGGAATTCCAACAGTCGGAAGGTAATCATGTCCTCCCCAATCTCTCCCTGGATGAATGCCGAATTACTCGAGCTTCGTGACCTCGCTGCGAAGTTCTTCTCGGCCGAATTGGCACCGCATGCGCAGCGCTTTGCAGACCAGCACCACGTCGACCGAGAACTGTGGAACCGAGCAGGCGAGCTGGGCCTGCTCTGCATGTCAATACCCGAGGAATACGGCGGAGGGGGCGGAAGTTTCGCCCACGAAGCGGTCGTGCTTGAAGAGCAGGCCCGCATAGGTGACAGCTCATGGGGCGCGGGACTGCACAGCGGAATCGTGGCCCACTACATCCTGCAGTACGCGACTGAAGAGCTGCGCGCGCAGTGGCTTCCCAAGATGGCGTCCGGTGAAATGATCGGGGCGATCGCCATGACAGAACCGGGGACCGGGTCCGATCTGCAGAGCGTCAAGACAAAAGCCCTCCTGGACGGTGACGAGTACGTGATCACCGGCTCCAAGACTTTCATCACCAACGGCCAACAGGCCGACCTCATCATCGTTGTTGCCAAGACAGATCCGAGCCAGGGCGCTGCGGGCATCTCTTTGATCGTTGTCGAGGCTGACCGGGCGGGATTCCGGCGCGGCAAGGTTCTCGACAAAATCGGCCAGCGCGGCCAGGACACCTCCGAGTTGTTCTTCGATGAAGTGAGAGTTCCGCGCTCGCATCTACTGGGCCAGTCTGAGGGACAGGGCTTCATTCAGCTGATGACGCAGCTGCCACAAGAGCGACTCATCGTCGCGGTGGGGGCTGTCGCAGCGATGGAACTTGCCCTGGAGCAGACGCTCAAGTACACGCGTGAGCGGGAGGCGTTCGGTCGGCCTGTCTTCGGCTTTCAGAACACCAAGTTCACGCTGGCTGAAGCCGCGACAGAAACGCGCATCGCACGAGTGTTCCTCGACTACTGCATCGACCTGCACCTTGCGGGTCAACTCGACGTGCAGACCGTCGCCATGGCGAAGTGGTGGACCACTGAGCGAGCGATGAAGGTACTCGATGACTGTATGCAGCTTCACGGCGGATATGGCTACATGACCGAGTACCCCATCTCGAGGTTGTGGGTGGATCAGCGCGTGCAAAAAATCTATGCCGGCACGAACGAGGTGATGAAGGAAATCATCTCGCGTTCCCTATGACTCAGAGGAGTTGCCGCCTGCACGTTAGTCATCTAGAGGAGGAGGACTGATGGCATCGATGGTGGTGCCGTATCGCCACGACATGGGCGGCCACTGCGGATCGGGGGCTCTTCGGGATTTGACCGAATGGGCCGGGATCCGTTGGGGTGATGACACCCCGGACGAAGGCATCGTGTTTGCTCTCGGCGGGGCCCTCGACTTCTCGTATGTTCGCTCGGCCCACCTACGTCCACCGATCTACCTCGTTGGACGCAGCGCGGACCTCGAAGACGAATACTTGACCCGGTTGGGCGCGCGCTTCGAGTGTCGTTCGACAGACGACCCCGATCTCGGGTGGAAATGGGTGACCGAACAGATCGATGCCGGTACGCCGGTCATGGTGTGGACTGACATCGCCGAATTGCCCTATCTGAGAACGCGTCTGAGTATGAGCCGGCACGATGTCGTGATCGTAGGGTACGACGACGACGAGGAACTCGCCTTCGTGGTCGATAACGATCGCGATACACCTCAAGCCGTGCCTTACGAGAATCTACGGAAGGCGCGGGCATCGACGGGATTTCCCGTCCCCACGCGGCACACCACCTACGTAGTCGAGTGGCCCGGCGCGGCACCAGATCTCGGCAATGCTGCCCGGTCGGCCTTCCGTAGGTCCGCGGACGCGATGCAGGGTTCGTGTGTGAGCGCGCCGATCACCGAGGACTCCGATTGTGAAATTCAGGTGCGTGGGCTACCAGGGGTATCGACTTTTGTGGAGGATCTCAAGCGGTGGCCGAAGATCTTTGACGACGACACCCTCGACGGAGCCTTGTTTGCGCTGAGCGCCTTCATCGAAAAAGCCGGAACCGGAGGCGGTCTGTTCCGAGATCTGCAAGCACGTGGATGTCGGCGCGTCGCTGAAGAGTTGAGTTTCGAACCTGCGTTTAAAGCAGCGGAGGCTGCAAAGACCGCATCTGAGTTGTGGACCGCGGTTGCGCACGCCGCTTATGACCGCGGTGCAGATCCGCACCGAAGAGCGAGCGGCGCCGCGTCCGTGGCTGCGCAATTGCCGACAGCCGAACGTCGACTCGCGGAGGCGCTGAGGGAGGCAGGAGATCTACTCCTATGAGTTCTGATTGCTTCGGAGCAAGCCGAACTGGTTGCGACCCAGCAGATTTATTTGAGCGCTTTGAATTGTGTCATAAGAAGGGAGAATCACGATGGCTGTCTTCGCTGATGCGGAAGAGGTTTACCGCTACCTCGCCGGCATCTTTCGACGAGGTTTGGAGAACGAAGACCTTGCGAACAGACTTGCCGGGTCCGGGGTGGTGTTACGGATCCACTACACCGATCCGGATGCGGTAGTAACCGTGGATATGCCGGAGAAGGTCGTAGAGACCGGCGCGGACAGTGGCGTTACACCGAATGTCGAATTGTTCATGTCCGCGGATACCGGCAACAGGTTCTGGTTGGGGAAGGTGAACTTGACCATGGCGATGGCGAAAGGAACTGTACGAGCGAAAGGTCCTGTCACCAAACTGATCAAGCTCATACCGCAGGCAAAGAACCTCTTTCCGGAATACCGGGCAATCCTTGAGGCCGACAAGCGTCACGACCTGCTCAATGTGTGATGTCGGTGCGGTACCGCGCCCGGGCCCGGGTGAGCGGCGCGGGCCTCTGGGCGATGTGCCCGGAGATCATCCAGGACAGTTCGCGCGACCACCGTGCGCGGTCGGGATAACTACTCGAGAAGCGTAATTCGATAGAAGGGACTTCAACATGAAGACACGTGCGGCTGTTTTGTGGGGCTTGGAGCAGAAGTGGGAGGTCGAAGAAGTCGATTTGGATCCGCCAGGTCCCGGGGAGGTCCTCGTGCGGCTGGCGGCCACCGGCTTGTGCCATTCCGACGAACATCTGGTGACCGGCGACCTCCCGATCCCATTGCCGGTAGTGGGGGGTCATGAGGGTGCTGGCACAGTCGTGGAGTGCGGCGAAGGGGTTGAGGAACTGTCCGAAGGTGATTCTGTCATCTTGACCTTCCTTCCCTCGTGTGGGCGCTGCTCGTACTGCGCGCGCGGCATGGGCAATCTCTGTGAGTTGGGAGCGGCGCTCATGATGGGACCGCAGATCGACGGCACCTATCGCTTTCACGCACGAGGCGAGGACGTCGGGCAGATGTGTTTGCTCGGGACGTTTTCCGAGTACACAGTGGTGCCGCAGGCGTCCGTGGTCAAGATTGACGGCGGAATCCCCCTGGATCGGGCAGCCTTGATCGGTTGCGGCGTCACGACCGGTTACGGATCTGCGGTGCGGACTGGGGAGGTGCGCGCCGGGGACACCGTCGTGGTAGTGGGAGCGGGCGGAATCGGAATGAATGCGATTCAGGGCGCGCGAATCGCGGGAGCGCTGGCGATTGTGGCGGTCGATCCGGTGAAGTTCAAGCGAGAGCAAGCGAGCGGGTTCGGTGCGACGCACACCGCGGCCTCGATGGATGAAGCTTGGTCGCTGGTCAGCGATATGACGCTGGGCAAGCTGGCTGATGTCTGCATCCTCACCACCGATGTGGCTGAGGCCTCCTACACCGCGGAAGCGCTGGCCTTGGTCGGAAAGCGCGGGCGCGTCGTGGTCACGGCCATCGGGCACCCCGACGACTCATCGATCTCAGGATCACTGCTTGAAATGACGCTTTACGAGAAGCAGATTCGTGGCGCTTTGTATGGCTCATCCAATGCGCCGCACGATATTCCGCGACTGGTCGAGCTGTACTCCGCTGGGTTGTTGAAGCTCGATGAGTTGGTCACCCGCGAATACTCCCTCGACCAAATCAATGAGGGCTACGAGGATATGCGTTCAGGAAAAAACATCCGAGGGCTGGTCCGGTTCTGAAGAGCATCATGCCCACTGCTGGTCTTCATGTCCTTGCGTCGCTGCAGATCATGCGGCCGGGCCGCTTGGGTGGTTGGCGTCGCGTCCTTCTTTCCCGTCGTGAGGACGGCAAGCATCAGACACCTCATAGATCATTTATCACATTCTCTGGAGGCTGAGATGACGGACGCTGGCACGACCACGGCAAGCGGGGATGGGGCTGCTCGTTTCGCTATCGCCCCGGAGGTGTGGACCACGCCGGAGCGACGAGCGCTGAGCCAAATGGCGCGGTCTTTCGTGGAACGTGAAATCGCGCCGAAGCTAGCGGAATGGGAGCACGTGGGTGAGATTCCGCGCGACCTGCATCTCAATGCTGCCGAGGTGGGGCTTCTCGGAATCGGGTTCCCGGAAGAAGTCGGCGGCAGCGGCGGCAATGCGATTGACTCTGCACTGGTCACTGAGGCCATCCTGGCCGCAGGCGGGTCCACTGGCGTCTGCGCCGCCTTGTTCACCCATGGCATTGCCCTTCCCCACATTGCCGCCAATGGCTCCGACGCCCTGATTGAACGATATGTCCGTCCTACGCTCGCAGGAAAGATGATCGGCTCGCTGGGCGTTACCGAGCCTGGGGCAGGCTCAGATGTCGCGAATTTGCGCACACGCGCGGTGCGCGAAGGGGACACCTACGTGGTCAACGGAGCAAAGACGTTCATCACCAGCGGAGTTCGGGCGGACTTCGTTACGACGGCGGTACGCACCGGCGGACCGGGTTACGGTGGAGTGTCATTGCTCGTGATCGACAAGAATTCGCCTGGATTCGAAGTGTCCCGCCGGTTGGACAAGATGGGATGGCGATGTAGCGACACCGCCGAGTTGACTTTCGTCGACGTTCGCGTACCGGCTGAGAACCTGGTGGGGGCAGAGAACAGCGGGTTTTTGCAGATCATGCAGCAGTTTCAGGCTGAACGGCTCGGCATCGCCGTCCAGGCGTACGCGACGGCGGGTAGGGCTCTCGATCTTGCCAAGAGTTGGGCGCGGGAGCGTGAAACGTTCGGTAGACCCTTGACGGGGCGCCAGGTGATTCGCCATAAGCTTGCGGAGATGGCTCGACAGGTCGACGTGGCGTGCACCTACACCCGTGCGGTCATGCAGAGGTGGCTAGCGGGGGAGGATGTCGTTGCCGAGGTGTCGATGGCCAAGAACACCGCTGTGTATGCGTGCGACTACGTGGTCAACGAGGCGGTTCAGATCTTCGGTGGGATGGGCTACATGCGTGAGTCTGAGATCGAGAGACACTATCGAGACTGCCGGATTCTCGGAATAGGCGGCGGCACCAACGAAATCATGAATGAGATCATTGCCAAACGTATCGGACTCTAGTTCTTGATACCAGTAAAGAAAGTTCTCACATCGCAGGTCAACGACGGTCAGGCGGCTGTTGGTCCAGCCTGCCGCTCGCGGCGTCTCGATGCGGCGAGGAGCGAGGGCAGCTGCGCTTCGTCGTGATGCCAGAGCTGTGGTGGCCTGCGACTTAGTTCCGGCGCCGGTCGTGGGTGCATGTGTGCGTGGCGGCGGACGGAGGGCGAAGCGCAGGGAGCGGCGCGGACGGGAGCGCCAGCGGACGGGAGCAGAGCGAGCGTAGCGAAGCCTGCAGGTAGCCGCCGTTCCTCGCAGATCCTGGCCTCCAGGATCTACGTCATAAGCTGCGAGGGGGCTGCGTCATGGTGCTGTGGCTCGTAAGCTGGCGGCTGTGAGCGGGGTTCTGACGCAGCGTGCACGGCGCGAGACCGAGATGCGGCTGGCTGAGCAGCCGCGGCGGTTGGCGCATGTCCGGGGCGTCGCGGCGACTGCCGAGCGGTTGAGTCGGCGTTTCGATCCCCAGACAGCGGACTGTCTGGTCGCAGCGGCGTGGCTGCACGATATCGGTTACGCATCGTCGTTGCGCCGGACCGGGTTTCATCCGCTCGATGGAGCGGAGTACGTGCGAGCGGCCGGCTTCGGGGAGCTGGCCGCCTCCTTGGTGGCCTTTCATACCGGAGCGCACGCGGAGGCTGCCGAGCGGGGCTTGTCAGGCTTATCCGCGTTCAGTGATCCGCCCAGCGATTTCCTTGATGTGCTGACTTTTTGCGATCTGACGACCGGACCTGACGGGGCGCCGATATCACCGCGCGATCGGTTACGCGACGTGCTGTCGCGTTATGGATCCGAGGACCCGGTGCACCGGGCGGTCGACGCGGGCCGCGACGAATTGTTGGCGGCCGTCCGGCGAGTACGCGACTGGCTATAAACCCAGCCGGTTAGCCGAGGTAGGGGCCGTCGCGGTGTTGCAGGTAGTGCTCGATGCGCAGCCTCATCGACGGATGCATATCCAGGTTAGGGATCTCGTCGGGTGCAGTCCAGGCGATGTCCGTGCTTTCGTGGTCGATGGCAAGGGTGCCGCCGAGCACCGTGGTGGTGAACAGGAGCGAGAATTGCTGGCGGACTTCGCCATCGGTGAACGCGACCACGTGGCGGGGATTGGTGTAGACACCGACCAGACCCGTGACTTTGACGTCAAGCCCGGTTTCCTCTTTGACTTCCCGCACGGCGGTGTCGGCGATAGTTTCGCCGATGTCGTGGCCGCCGCCCGGTAGCGCCCACAGGGTGTTGTCGCGGCGTTTGATCAGCAGAATGCGACCGTGTTCGTCGGTGACGATGGCCGAGGCCGACGGAACGACACTGTTGGGCGCCGGGGCGTTGGGGTCGTTGTAGTAGTCGGTGCGCATCGGGGTCAGCCTTTCGAGGTCAGCGGTCTGGCATGGTCCCAGACCCGGGTGAAAGCGTCTTCAAGGGTGGCCCAGAGCCGTGGCTCGTGGTGACGTGACAGAACCAGCACAGGGTTGTTGCGCCCGGCTGAGCCGTAGATGTGGAAGTTGACGATCATGGCGTCATCGACCCGAAAGATCGACGTGTAGAGCGCGGTGTCGTGGGTGCGGATGTCCAGCCCCGGGGTGCCGGCGTGAGGGGCGAGCAGTTCCACGGACGTGCGGCAGCGGGCGATGACGGCCTCGCCGATCCCTTCCTCCTCGCCGCGCAGGATCGTGGTGGGGGTGTCGGGGTCCCCGACGAGAAACCGCACCGTCACACCGCGGGCGGCGGCGGCGAGCAGGGTGTCGAGGAATCCGTCGAGGGTGTCGAACAGGAACGTGGCCGCCAGGACGAGGATGTCGATGCCGGTGGTGGCGTCGGCGAAATGCTGCTGCCACATGGTGATGGGTAGCTGGGTGCGGCTGGCATACAGGGTCGCGGTGAACGGCCCACCCGCAGACGCTGTTGCCACTGCGCTCGCGGTGGAGGGTGGGTACTGGTTGGGCCACAGGTCATGCGGGGTGCAGTCGAGCACCTCGCTGGCTCTGTGGGCGTTGTGTTCGCGAATTCTGTAGTCGCTATCGGCCAGCCAGCGTCGCACCGACTTGATATCGACACCCACCGCGGTGGCGAACCGCTGCGAGGACAGACCTTTGGCGTGTAGCCGCTGCACGAGGCGATCGTTGGGAGTGATGGCGGCCTCGGTGCCGTCCTGCTCGTCCATCGTGCCAGCGCACATCTTCCCGTGTCGTCCGTATCCATCCCTCAGCGCGTGGTGTCTAGTTTGCCATGCGACTGCCGCCACCCGGCGGCGATAGTGCCGGTGTGATGTCCGTGGGTATGTCCGGGCCGTGTCCGAAATGCCCGTGGATGTGTCGGAAATGTCGGCATATGTCTCTCGCAACGTCCGTGATGTCCACGTGAACTGAGTCCAGCGCCGGACCGGCGTCAACAGCTCACGAAAGGACCAGTAGGACAATGCGTTTGAGAATCGATACGTCTGGGACTCGTTTTATCGTCACCCGTGCTCCTGAGCCACGGCTGAACTTCGAAACCGGCGCCCCGAAAGTCGACACCGCCACCGGGATGCCGATGTACGCCACCCAGGTCCTCGCGCTGGATGACTCCGGCGGCGAAGTGCTCATTGTCACTGTGGCAGGAGACCCCAAAGTGACAGTCACGCAGCCTGTTTCGGTAGTTGGTCTGGTGGCCATCCCGTGGGCCCAAGGTGATCGCAGCGGGGTGGCGTTCCGTGCTGATGCCCTCACCGCCGCCACCGCCAGTGGTGCTGCGCCGAGTGAGCAGACACGCCCGCAGAAGTAACAACCCCCAAGCGGGTGTGGGGTGCGGTGAGCAGATCATCGCACCCCGCCACCCCGACACCCCGGGCATTGCTGTTGACCACACGCTCACGGAGGGCATCTCTCATGACATCGAACAAGAAGAACACCACCAACAGTGGATCAGGCGATGACGACTGGTTCGGAGAACTGGTCATGTCGCTGTTCACCGCATCCGGGTATGTGCTGTGGTGGGCGGTGCTGTTCCCGGCGATCAGCGTGCCCATCATCGCCAGCCTCGTCCTTGCTATCAGCCACGGCCCACGCGTGGGCCTGATCTGCGCGATCGTGTGCAGTGCCGGGTATGCGGGCTGGGCCTGGCTCCAACCGGGGTCATTTCGCGCCTGGGTGACCGAACCGGTACGGCGGCGCTGGCTCACGTGGTCGCGCTACACCCGCACCTGGGAATCGACCTGCACCTTGCACGGCCTGACCGCCACCCTCGGCGGACGCACTCTCACTCCCACCCTGCGCACGGTGACGATCGGTAAAACCACCGATGTGCTCGTGGTGCGGATCGTCACCGGCCAGTCCGTGGCAGATTGGCATAAACAGTCCGACGCGCTGGCCGCCGCGTGGCGCGCCGGCCGCATCAGCATCACCGCCATCTCGCCCGGCGAACTGCGCATCACGTTAATGCGCGCAGACGTGCTGGCTGAACCGATCGCCCTGCCCATGCCAACCCCGGCCACCCCGGTCGATCTGGTGTCGGTGCGGGTCGGGATCACCGAAACGCGACATTGGTGGCAGGTGCCGCTGCTCGGTCACCACGTGCTGATCGCCGGGGCAACCGGCGCAGGCAAAGGCTCAGTGCTGTGGTCGTTGATCGCCGGCATTGCCCCCGCGGTGAAGACCGGGCTGGTCCGGTTGTGTGTCATCGACCCCAAAGGCGGCATGGAACTCGGTGCCGGAGCACCCCTGTTCACCGTGTTCACCCACGACGCCACCGACACCACCCTGGACTTGCTACGCCAGCTCGTCACGGTGATGCACGCCCGGGCGAATCGTCTGCGCGGCCACACCCGCCTACACACCCCCACGACGTCGGAGCCGTTGTTCGTTGCGGTGATCGATGAGATCGCCGCACTGACCGCATACGTGACCGACCGCAAGGTACGCACCGAAATCGAACAACTCCTGGGCCTGCTGCTCTCCCAAGGCCGCGCAGTCGGCATCAGCGTGGTCGCCGCGGTCCAAGACCCGGCCAAAGACACCCTGCCGGTACGGCAGCTGTTCACGGTGCGGATCGGGTTGCGGCTGACCGAAGCCACCCAAACCACCATGGTCCTCGGCCAAGGGGCGCGCGATGCCGGGGCAGAATGCGACCGCATCCCCGACACCACCCCCGGGGTGGGCTACATGATGGTTGACGGCACCGCCCACGCCCAGCGGGTGCGGGCCTTTCACGTCACCGACCACGACATTACCGCCCTGGCCAGCCGGTTCCGCCGAACCGCGAGGCGACCGAACAAGCCCCACCAGCCACACAACACCGATACCGGCCACACCGCGAGTGAGGGCAGCGGTGAATAGCTCCACGACATCGGCGCAGCTTGTCCTACCGGGTGTTCCGGATACAGCTGACACCGCCCGGGTGGTCGAGCAGATGGTGCGGCGCGCCGCCTCGATGGGATACGAATCCTGGTGGCGACGAGCAGAATCCGTCGGATTCTGCGCCCACCCCATCCAGCTGATCGGTGCCGATGAGTACGGGCGTCAGCGGGTGGTATGGACGCGCTGCAACAACCGTCGCGCCCACATCTGCCCCTCCTGCTCGGATCTCTACGCCCGCGACACCTGGCAACTCGTGCACGCCGGTGCCGCTGGCGGTCACCACGGCATGCCCACCACGGTGGCCGATCATCCGCAAGTGTTTGTCACTCTCACCGCACCGAGCTTCGGGGCCGTCCACACCGCCACGAAGTCACGGGAGAAGGCAGCGCAGGTGTGCCGCGACCAGCACCGGGTCGGCGGCTACCGACGCTGCCCGCATGGAAAACAATTGTGGTGCAGCATGTCCCATGATCATGGCGACGAGCGGGTCGGCCAGCCGCTGTGTCCGGAGTGCTACGACTATGCCGGGCATGTGCTGTTCACGTGGCACCTGCCCGAACTGTGGCGACGCTTCACCATCACCCTGCGGCGCGCCCTACGCAAAAGCCTGAAAGCCGCCGGAGTTGACCCGGATACGGTGCGAGTGAGCTTCATCAAGATCGTCGAACTGCAAGCCCGCGCTATCCCACACATCCACGCACTGATCCGCCTGGATCCCCACGACGACCTTGACCGCCCCGGGTGGGAATCACCTATCGGTGCAGTCGAACTCGCTAGGGTCATCCAGTACGCCATCCGCACCGTCACACTCACCGTCAACGACCCGACAGCCGATGGCGGTGGGCAGACGATACGGTTCGGCACACAGATCGACACCCAACCGCTAACCGCATCGGTGGATCCGCCGCCAAATGAGCACAATTCAGGCTCAGGCCGGTCCATGTCTAGCCGGCTGGTGGCGCGCTATCTCGCCAAGTATGTCACCAAATCCTTGGCAGCCCTCGGAATCAGCGCACGCCGCCTATCTACGGAAGCCATACCCGACCTGGACGTGTCCGAGCATGTGCGGACCATCCTGACCACCATCAGCGATCTCGCGGACAAAGGACTGTCCGGCATCGGGCGGTGGTTGCACACCCTCGGATTCCGCGGCCACATCACCAGCAAATCCCGCCGTTATTCGACTACCATGACCGTGCTGCGCGAACAGCGCGCCATTTGGACGCGTGAGGAAAGCTCGAAAAGCACTGCATACCAATACGATCCCGACTGTGACTTCGCCGGTGGCGATGATCTGGTGGCGTGGGAGTTTGACCGTGCCGGCCCCGGCAGCCTCGGCGATCGCAGTCTCGTCTATTCCGCGGCCCTCCAACGTATTCACATCCGCCGCATCGGACTAGTGGAAGCCCGTCGCCACACACGCAGCCAGCATTGGGATCCACCAGGGGCAAGCGATGGCTGAACGATGCCCAACCCCACATGCTCGCTCCGAATGTGACGCTCGAATTAATGCACCGAGCATGTCAGAGGGAGGTGTTCAAATTGACCTGCCGAACCGGAATCGGCTTCCGCGCGAGGCCAACCGCGCGCTGGTAAACGTCATACTGGCTGTGCGGGACCGGACCCGCGGATCACGAAGGGAAGTGGCATGAGCCTCAGGTTCGCTTTCTATGGCCGAGTGAGTACCGAGGACGCTCAAGATCCCGAGGCGAGCCGCAGCTGGCAGAAACGTCGTGCCATCGATCTGATCACTCCGCATGGCGGAGTCCTCGCTGTCGACTACTTCGATATAGGTCAAAGCCGTTCGCTTCCCTGGAAACGCAGACCGGAGGCTTCACGTCTGCTTGCAGATGTCACTTCTCGTGACCGTGGCTTCGATGCCGTGGTGATCGGGGAACCTGCTCGCGCGTTCTACGGACCGCAATTTGCGCTCACTTTCCCGGTGCTCACGCACTACGGGGTTGGCCTATGGGTGCCTGAAGTCGGCGGAGCGGTTGATCCCGGATCCGAGGCACACGACCTCGTGATGACGCTCTTCGGCGGTATGAGCAAGGGAGAACGCGCACGAATCCAGATGCGCGTCCGTACCGCGATGTCGGCACTCGCGCAGGACACAACCAGATACCTCGGCGGTCGCCCACCGTACGGGTATCGACTCGTCGATGCCGGCCCGCATCCCAACCCTGCCAAGGCAAGTCTTGGGCAGCGGCTCCATCGTCTCGAACCCGACCCCGCGACATGTTCGGTCGTCGAGCGGATCTACCGCATGTACGCCGATGGTGCTGGCTTGCGCTTCATCGCACAGCAGCTCACCGACGATGGAGTGCCATCACCAAGCCAATATGACCCGGCGCGGAACCGGCACCGTGATCCGCGCGGATGGTCCCATTCGGCGATCCGCGCAATCCTCGACAACCCGGCGTACCGCGGTATTCGTGTGTGGGGCAAGCAGGAGAAATACGAGGTCTTGGTCAACCCCGACGATGTCGCTGCCGGGTACGAGACTCGCATGCGGTGGCGTGACGAGGTCGACTGGATCGCACCTGACCGGCGAACGCACGAAGCGCTGATCACTGACGAGCTGGCGCGGGCTGTCCGACTTCGGATGCAGGCGCGGCGGGGTCCGGGTCTTGTGTGTAGCAGAGAATCGACGGTGCCATATGCGCTGCGCGGGCTGCTGTTCTGTGCCGCATGTGGACGCCGCATGCAGGGTGCCGCCCGACCAGGGAAGCAAACAACGCGCATCCTCTACCGATGTGAGCTGGGCAAGTCGCGTTCCGTACCTGTGGACCTGAGTGACCATCCGCGCACCGTCTATCTTCGGGAAGACGAGGTGACCGCACGACTGGACGAATGGATCGCAACCCTGGCCGATCCAGAAGACCTCGCCCGCGGGCAGGAGATGGACCCCTCGGCGAGAACTGGCCACGCCGCCTTGCAGCGCGAGCTGAGCGAGGTCAATAGCAAGGTTGCCGCCTTGGTCGCGGCCGTGGAGTCTGGTGTGGCCGTTGAGGACTTGACTGCTGCGTTGCGTCGTCGCACGGCCGAGCGCGACGAGCTGAGGGCACGTCTTGAGCGCACGGAGCGGCCCCATGTCATGTCTGCCGCACAGATCAGCCAGCTGGTCGAAGAATTGGGCGGGCTGTCGGCCATCCTCGGTGCGGCAACCGGGGCGGAACGCGCTCAGGTGTACGCAAGCTTGGGTCTGCGTCTAGATTACGATCCGCACCTGCGGCGAGTCACGGCGACAGCCGACCTGAGTCGTGTCGCCGGATGTGTCCGAGGGGGGACTTGAACCCCCACGCCCGTTAATAGGGCACTAGCACCTCAAGCTAGCGCGTCTGCCATTCCGCCACTCGGACATCACCCACCACGCGACTGGGCAGCTAAGGCTATCGGATCGGGTCGGCTTGGCCCAAACTCGGCTCCGGGTCGTCCGGCGCGGGCCGGGTGACGTTCGCCTGTCGCCGGCCCCGGCCCTTGTCGGCGTACATCGCACCGTCGGCGTCCCGCAACAGCGCCGACGGGTCGCGGGTGTCGCCCGGCCCGATCCGCACGGCGCCGATGCTCGCACCGAGGGTCAGTGTCGCACCGTTGACCTCGAGTGGCCGGGGTCAGTGCGTGCCTGATGCGGGTCACCATGGCGTCGACGTCCTCGTCCTCGAAACTGCCGACGAGCAGCACGACGAACTCGTCGCCACTGAACCGCCCGACGATGTCGCGCTTGCGCACGACGTCGCGCAGTCGCTGAGCCGAGGTCCGGATCACCACGTCGCCGATATCGTGGCCGAGGGTGTCGTTGACGGTCTTGAGATCGTCGAGGTCGATGAACAGCACCGCGCACAGCGGAGTGCCGTTGCGCAGCAGTGTGCCAACGGTTTCCATCAGATGCGCGCGGTTGGGCAGGTCCGTCAGCACGTCGTGGGCCGCCCGGTAGGCCAGCCGTTCGGTGGTGGCGCGCTGCGCGGTGAAGTCGATGAACGACACCAGCTGCGGTGAGGTGGCCGGCCGCTCCGGGTGGAACAGCTGGAAGCTGGCCATCAGCCACGCCCGGCTGCCGTCGGCCCGGTCGATACCGATGAGTCGGCCCAGGGTGGGCAGCCCGGTCCGGAACGTCGCCTCGACCGGATGCTGATCCGGGCTCAGCGGTTCGCCGTCGACGTCGTAGAACGCCAGTTCGGCGAGCAGTGCGAGGTCGTCGACGCCGCGGCCGTCGAGCCCGAGAATGTCGCGTGCCGCCGGGTTGATGCTGAATGGCCGCCGGTTCTGCCCGATGAGCACCACGCCCTCCTGCAGGGCGTCGACGACGGTGCGCAGGTTCCGGTTTGAGCGCTGGTCTTCGGATTCCTCGCAGCACAGCACCGCGTAGCCGTCGTCGAACTCGGACACCGACATCCGGACGTTGACGGTCGTTCCGTCCAACGCCAGGTGAGTCGCGTGCACGACGCCCCCGTTTCGCACGATGTCGGCCAGCGCGACGGTGGCGCCGAGGGCTTTCTCGACGGGTTGCGCGAGCGCGTGCTCCGGCGGGCGGCGGTAGAACACGTTCGGCCGCGGGGTTCCAGCCGATCACCATGCCGGACCTGGTCACCGCGATCACGGCGTCGTTCGCGTTCTCGACGAGCGTCGCCTGCAGGGCCACCGCCGCGACTGACTCCGCTGTGGTCACCGATCCCGCGAAAGGTCAACTGGTAGGCGACCCGCCCGTGCCAGTCGCTCAGCACGGACACCGCCTCGGTCTGGAACGCCGAACCGTCGACCCGATGCATGGTGGCGCTGACGGGGGAGGAGACGTCGCCGGGCCGGCGCAGCGGGGTGAGTCGCGCCAGTATCGACACCAGCGAACGGTTAGGGATGAACCGGGAGATCTCCAGACCCTTCAGTTCTCGCACCGACCCAGCGCCGAGCAGTCGCGCTGCCGCGGGATTGGCGAACACCAGAACACCGTCCTGATGAATGCAGATGGCGTCGGGGTGATGTTCGACGATCCGCGCCGGCACGCCGTCCGTCCCCGGGTCCTCATCTCCGTCGAACCAGCGTCGGTGTCTCATTGCCTTCGAGCCTGAGATTTTTATCGGGGTGGTGGATCGCCAGACCACGCCGCTGTTTGCCATCGGCCGTATCCCGCGCGTGGGAGGAGCCATCGCAACCCAGTGTAGCGAGCGTCGCAGCATGTCCCCGGGGTGGCCTGAAGGTCGGCTGGTCAGCTGACATATCGGCGAATATTTGCTGATACTGACATTTCCCGGTCCCGTGCCGTGGTGACCGCCGGGTGCTCGGGCCTCCCCGGGGAACGGAACTGGTATTAAGACACTGTGACCCAGCCCGGCCGACCCGTCCGTGCCGTCGACGAGGTCGTCAACCTGACCAGCACCCTGATCAGGTTCGACACCTCGAACACCGGAGAGCTGGCCACCACCAAGGGTGAGGCGCTGTGTGCGGGCTGGGTCGCCGAGCAGCTGGAAGAGGTCGGCTACCGGACCACCCAGGTCGAATCCGGCGCACCCGGGCGGGCCAACGTGTTCGCGACCCTGCCGGGCGCGGACAGCTCCCGCGGCAAGCTGCTGGTGCACGGCCACCTCGACGTGGTGCCGGCCGAGGCCGCCGAGTGGAGCGTGCACCCGTTCTCCGGTGCCGTCGAGGACGGCTACGTCTGGGGCCGCGGCGCCATCGACATGAAGAACATGGTCGGGATGATGATCGCCGTCGCCCGCCAGTTCAAACGCGAGGGCACCGTGCCGCCGCGCGACCTGGTGTTCGCGTTCGTCGCCGACGAGGAGGCCGGCGGCAAGTACGGCTGCCGCTGGCTCGTGGAGAACCGGCCCGACCTGTTCGAGGGCATCACCGAGGCGGTCGGGGAGGTCGGTGGCTTCTCGCTGACCGTCCCGCGCCGCGACGGGGGCGAGCGCCGGCTCTACCTCATCGAAACCGCCGAAAAGGGCATGCTGTGGATGCGGCTGACGGCGCGGCGCCGGCCCGGCCACGGCTCGTTCGTGCACGACGACAACGCCGTCACCGCGGTGGCCGACGCGGTGGCCAAGCTGGGCCGGCACCGGTTCCCGATCGTGCTGCACGACGCCGTCGCCGCAGTTCCTCGGTGCCGTCGCCGACGAGACCGGTCACAGCTTCGACCGAGACTCGCCGGATCTGGAGGGCAGCATCGCCAAGCTGGGCTCGATCGGGCGCATCGTCGGCGCCACCCTGCGCGACACCGCCAACCCGACGATGCTGCGGGCCGGGTACAAGGCCAACGTCATCCCGGCCACCGCCGAGGCCGTGCTGGACTGCCGGGTGCTGCCGGGCCGTCAGGCCGCGTTCGAGCGGGAGGTCGACGAGATCATCGGCCCCGACATCGTGCGCGAGTGGATCACCGAGTTGCCCTCGTACGAAACGACTTTCGACGGCGATCTGGTGGCGGCGATGAATGCCGCGCTGCTGGCGATCGATCCGGAGGCCCGCACCGTGCCCTATATGCTGGCCGCCGGGACCGACGCGAAGCACTTCGCCCGCCTGGGCATTCGATGCTTCGGATTCATCCCCGCTGCGCCTGCCGCCGGAACTCGACTTCGCCGCGCTGTTTCACGGGATTGACGAACGCGTCCCCGTGGACTCGCTGCTGTTCGGCACGCGAGTGCTCGACCATTTCCTGAAGAACTGTTAACCCGAAAGGACAACCCGCACATGGCTTTTCCGTACGATCCGTACTCCTTTCTGCCCGAGCTGCCCGGCTTCACGCTCACCTCGACGTCCATCACCGACGGGCAGCCGCTGAACAATGCCCAGGTCAGCGGGATCTTCGGCGCCGGGGGAGCAGGACGTCTCCCCGCAACTGAGCTGGTCGGGCTTCCCGGAGGAGACGCGTAGTTTCGCGGTGACCGTGTACGACCCCGACGCGCCCACGGGCTCGGGGTTCTGGCACTGGGCGGTGGCCAACCTGCCCGCGACGGTCACCGAGCTGCCCGCCGGCATCGGCGACGGCAGCGTCCTGCCCGGCGATGCCATCACGCTGGTGAACGACGGCGGACTGCGCCGATTCCTCGGGGCCGCACCGCCGGCCGGCCACGGCGTGCACCGCTACATACGTCGCGGTGCACGCCGTCGGTGTGGAGAAGCTGGAGCTCACCGAGGACGCGTCACCGGCATTCCTCGGTTTCAACCTGTTCATGAACGCGATCGCGCGCGCCGCCATCCACGGCACCTACGAACAGAAGTAGGGATTTCGGCGCGATTTCCGTCGGTGACCGACCGAAATCGCGCCGAAATCACCGGTCAGGGTTTGGCGAAGCCGGCCTTGGCGAGCACCTTCTGACCGAACTCGCCGGTCACCAGGTCGACGAACTTGTGCGCAAGCCCGGCGTTCTTGCTCTGCTCGAGCACCGCGATCGGATAGGTGTTGACGGCGCCGGCGGATTCCGGGAACGGCACCTCGGTCACCTTGTCCCCGGCCCCGGCGGCGTCCGTAACGTAGACGACCCCGGCGTCGGCCTGCCCGGTGGTGACCTTGTTCAGCACGTCGGTGACCGACGACTCCTCACTGACCGGGACCAGCTTCACCCCGGTCGCCTCCTCGACCTTCTGGGTGGCCCCGCCGCAGGGCACCGGCGGTGCGCAGACGACCACGTTCAGGCCGGGCTGGGCGAGATCCTGAAACGACTTGATGCCCTTCGGGTTTCCCGGCACCGTCACGATGGTCAAGGTGTTGGACGCGAAGTTCACGGGATCGCCGGCGAGCAGGCCGGCGCTGGCGGCCTTGTCCATGTTGCGGGTGTCGGCCGACGCGAACACGTCGGCCGGCGCGCCCTGGGTCAGCTGGGTGACCAGGTCGGAGGATCCGTTGAAGGAGAACTCCACCGACGAGCCCGGGTTGTCGGTCTTGAACTGTTCGCCGATCTCGGTGAACGTCGACTTCAGCGACGCCGCCGCGAACACCATCAGATGCCCACCGGTGGCGGGCGCGGAGGTGGTGGTCGACGCGGTCTTGTCGCCGTTGCCGCAGCCGGCGATCAGTGCCACCGATGCGGCGGCGACGGCGAGCTTCGTCCAGTTTTTCATGACTGTCCTTTCGGGGTTTCGACGATGACGGTGGTGGCTTTGACGACGGCGACGGCGACGCTGCCGGGCTCCAGCCCGAGTTCGCGAACCGCCTCGGTGCTCATCAGCGACACGACGGTGAACGGGCCGCACTGCATCTGGACCTGCGACATGACGGGATCGCTGCGCACCTCGGTGACCAGCCCGACGAAGCGGTTGCGGGCGGAGCTGCCGATGGCCAGGGGGTCCTTCGGGCCGCCGCCGCGGTGCGCATCGCGGGCGAACCGCGCCAGCTGCGCGCCGTCGACGACCTTGCGGCCGGCGTCGTCCGGCTCGGCGGTCAGGGTGCCGTTATCGATCCAGCGGCGCACGGTGTCGTCGCTGACGCCGAGCAGTTCGGCGGCTTGGCGCACCCGGATCTTGCTCACCGGCCCACCATATCCGCAGATGCGGAGAATTCCGGCATCTATGTCTGCAGATACCGATCTATTGCCGTCGCCGAGTCGGCGGGACCCACGTCAGCGCGCCGCCGACCCGACCGCCTCGCGCAGCGACGGGAACCCGCCGGCGCGCAGTCGCTGCGCGATCCCGTCGTGAATGTGCTTGGCCCACAACCCGCCGCCGTAGATGAAGCCGGTATAGCCCTGCAGCAGCGACGCACCGGAGACGATGCGCTCCCAGGCGTCGTCGGCGGTCTCGATGCCGCCCACGCTGATCAGCACCAGCCGGTCGCCCACCCGGGCGTGCAGCCGGCGCAGGATCTCCAGCGAGCGCCGGGCCACCGGCGGCCCGGACACCCCGCCGGATCCCAGCGCGTCGACACCGGGGGTGCGCAGCCCCGCGCGGGAGATCGTCGTGTTGGTGGCCACGATGCCGGCCAGTCCCAATTCGACTGCCAGATCGGCGATTTCGTCGACGTCGGAGTCGCTGAGATCGGGGGCGATCTTCACCAGCACCGGCGTCGAGGTCTCGGCCAGCACGCCGGCCAGGATCGGCCGCAACGACTCCACGGCCTGCAGGTCGCGCAGCCCCGGGGTGTTCGGCGAGCTGACGTTGACGACGAGGTAGCCGGCCAGCGGCCCCAACAGTCGCGCACTGGCCCGGTAGTCGTCCACGGCGTCCTCGGGCGCGGTGATCTTGGTCTTGCCGATGTTCACGCCGATCGGGACACCGCCGGAGTGCCGGCTCAGCCGCAGCGGCCAACTCGCCGGCGCCGTGGTTGTTGAAGCCCATCCGGTTGAGCAGCGCGCGGTCCTCGGGCAGCCGGAACAGCCTGGGCTGCGGATTGCCGGGCTGGGCCCGTGCGGTGACGGTGCCGACCTCCGCGTAGCCGAACCCCAGCGCACCCCAGGTGTGCAGGCCGCGGCCGTCCTTGTCGAATCCGGCGGCCAACCCCAGCGGGCCCGGGAACCCGATCCCGAACACCGTGCTCGCCAGCACCGGATCGGGCGCCAGCAGGTGCTCGGCGCGGCGGCGCAGCACCGCCGGCCGGGTAACGCCGCGAAGCCCGGCGAACACCAGGGTGTGGATGCGCTCCGGCGGTACCGCGAACAGCGCACGGCGCAGCGGGCTGTAGAGGTCGGCCATCACAGTTCCGGAAGTTGGTCGGCGTGCAGATTCTCGACACGGATCTTCTTGCGGCGCAACAACACCCGTCGTGTCCCGTCGGTGTACAACCGGACCCGGGTGAGTTCCCAGCCGCGGTACTCGGCCTCGATCGACAACCGGGTCGACGCCGTGATGCGGGTGACGTCCGGTGGCAGGCGCAACGGTGCCCACTCGTATTCGTCGGACAGGTCGACATCCCAGCCGCGGACCCTCACCCCGGTTGGCCCGCCTTCTGGATGACCTGCATGCCCGGGAAGACGCGCCCCCAGGTCTGGATCAGCGGATCGGTCGGCGCCGTGACATAGGCGTGCATCGAGCCGTCATATGCATCGAGGACCACCTTCACGCTGTTGCGCATGTAATTGGTGCCGTTCGACCATGCGCGCTGCGAGTACGGGATAGCGGGTCGGTGGTCGTGTACGCGTCGAGAATCCAGACTGCAGGTGACCATCGTCGGCCACCACCATGTACGGGTCGCGGTCGAGCCGAGAGGAACGGCAGCGCCTTCTGCGACGCGCTGCTTGATGTTGCGGACATAGAAGAATTCGCGAGTGCTGTTGGTGATGTCGCCCGAGAGCAGGAGCTTCGAGGTCTGGAACCGCGAGGCCAGCGCCAGAGCGACTGCCAGAAGGAGCCGATCGGGCACGCCGCCCGTCCCGGCGTAGGCAGCGTAGACGTTCTCCTCGCCGGCAGGGTGGTCAAATTCCCGTTGCGCCGTGCCGACCACGGCGAAGTCGTACTTCATTTCGCCGAAGTAGATCTGCGGCCGCGTGATCTTCAACGAGACGCTCGATGCCGGTGGCGAGGTCCTTGATGAAGAGGACCGGCAACCCTTCGCTGGTGATCTGGTTCACCGGGCCGAGGGTGAGCCCCATGCCGTGCGTGAAAGTCAGATGCTCGTTGATGAAGGTGCGCGTCGGCAGCGACGCCGCGTTCAGTTCCGGGGCGAGAGCAGCACCTGGCGCAACTTGCCGTCGATGTGGTAGCGGTCATCGTCGACCGAGAGGAAGTCGTAATAGGTCCGGATTTCCTGCAGCTGACCGAAGGTCTGCAGCAGCGGCGCCCGGTCCCAGAGCCGGACGTTGTCGATGGTCGGCGCGTTGCGCTGCAGGTCGGCAAGCGAGAGCGTGGCGCCCTCGGCGAGTTCGCTCGATTCGACCGAGTCGAGGCCCCACGCGGCGCGGGTCGCGGCGATGTGGGACTGCAGGATACGGCGCTTCGCGGGTCAGTTCGGTCGGCGCGACGATCAGCTTCTGGATCGCCAGCGGGAAGAGCGCGCGCGTCACGAGGGCAAGAAGCATCCAGCCACCCAGCACCCGGATCAGGTACTTGCCGAGATGCTCCCGTCGTCCGCCGAGGAAGACCAGCCCCGCGGCGAGCAATGCGGCGAAGGCGGCCAGGCGAATTGCCGGGAGCGACGCGTGCAAGTCGGTGTAGCTGGCGCCGAGCAGCGGGCCGGTGGTGGAGTAGAGCAGCCCCGGCGCGTCGACGAACCAGAGCTGGAGCGCCCAGAGCACGAAGAGCGTGCCGAGGACCGTCCCGACATGGCGCGACGCCTCGATCCGCATGCCGATTGCGCGCGGTGGGGTGAAGGTGATGTCGCCGCGCAGCAGGTACCGCCGGGAAGAGCAGGAGGAGCGTGACGATCGTCAGGCCGGCGAGAATCGACAGGATGCCGCTGATGGCAGGGAGCAGGAAGACGTAGTAGGAGATGTCGCGCTGGAAGATCGGATCAATGCTGCCGAACGGCGTCCGGTTGAGTGCCAGCAGGGCAGTCTCCCAGGAGGCCGCGCCACTGCTCCCGAAGAGGAAGCCGAGAAAGAGCGCCAGCGGAAGCGACACGCGCCGAAGGAGCGCCGACAGGTTGATCGGCGGCATGTTCGGCCCGAGTTGCACGGCAAAGGGGAGCGGATGCAGTCCCCGGCGCACGACACGCAGATTGCCGTAGACGACGGCCGTGGTGAGGCCACCCACCACGAAGAAGAGCGCCAGGCGCGCGAGGATCTCCTTGGTGAAGATCACCTCGTAGCCAACTTCCTTGAACCACCACCAGTCGGACAGCGTGGTGCTGAACGACGGCCATGCGATGGCCACCAGCGCGAAGAGCAGGACCAGCAGGACGAGCGAGCGGCGGGCGGTCATGGCATACTCCTGAACCGGCGGGAGCACGGAAGATAGCGTCCCGAACCGGGAGGTGCTGGCGACGGCGCGGGGAAGGCGAGAGATTTCACGGCCACTCTCCCTCACATCCCTCGGAGTGACCGTCATGCCCGTGCCCGTCCTCGAACGCCCCACCACCGCCGACTACGCTGCCTACTACCAACGCTATATCGAGCTCGTCCCCGCCGGCGATCTCGTCGCCATCCTGACGGCCCAGCGCGACGAGCTGCTCGCCCTGATGACGCCGATCAGCGAGACGGGTGCCGGGCATGCCTACGCCCCGGGGAAGTGGACCATCCGAGAAGTCATCGGGCACCTGACCGACACCGAGCGGGTCTTCGCCTACCGGGCCACCGCCTTCTCGCGCGGCGACACCGCGCCATTGCCGGGCTTCGACCAGGACGCCTGGATGCCGCACGGCGAGTACCAGCGGCGCCCGTTGCCCGACGTGGTGGCCGAGTGGCGTGCGGTGCGCGACGCGACGATCGCGCTGCTCCGGGCAATGCCGTCACAGGGGCTGGCAGGGCGAGGCGTCGCCAGCGACAATCCCGTCACCGCGCTGGCAGCGCTCACCATGATTCCCGGGCATGTCGAATATCACTTGCGCCTCTTTCGCGAGCGCTATCGCCCCGGCCTCGGTTGAGCGCGCCGAGGCCGGAGGAGTGCGCCGCGGTTACTTCGGTTCCTTGAGCGTCTCCTTCGCGATGTAGGGGACGCCGTCGGTCAGCCACTTCGGCGCCGGCGTGCCGCGCAGGTAGTGGTCAAAGTACTGGAAGTAGCGGATGGTCAGGTCCTTCCGGTTGGCCAGCCCGCTGAGCCCGTGGCCCTCGCCCGGGTAGGCGAGCATCACGGCGTTCTTGCCGTTGAAGCGCAGCGCGTTGTAGAAGTTCATCCCCTCGGTGAACGAGACGGTCGGGTCGGCCGCGCCGTGCATGATCAGGAACGGCGCGGTCACCTCGCGCACGTGGGTGATCGCCGACTCGAAGTGGTAGCGCGCCGGATCGTCCCACGGCGAGAAGCCCCAGCGGCCCTGGCCGAGCATGTAGTAGTTGTTGCCGTTGGCGCCGCTGCCACCGGTGACCTGGTAGCTCCACCCCCAGCTCTGGCTGAAGTCCGTGAAGAGATCGGTCACGCCAGCGCCCATCCCCACCGCCGCGAAGAGGCGGGAGCGGGTCCCGATGAACGCCGCGCCCTCGCCACCGTAGCTGTGGCCGTGCACGCCGATGCGCTTCGGGTCGACGTAGCCCATCGCAATCACCTTCTTCGTCGCCGCCTCGACCGCGTCGAGCATGTCGCTGTGCGAGGTGCCGGTGTGGAAGAAGACGTCGGGGAGCATGGTGGCATAGCCGCGGCTCACCGCCTCGATCGGCATCCCGCCCATGCCGGTGATGAACGACGGCGACGGGTAACGGTGCATCGTCTGCGAGTTCTTCTCGTAGAAGGTCACCAGCATCGGGAGCTTCTGGCCCGCGACGTAGTCATCCGGCAACGCCAGGATGCCCTGCAGCTTGTTCGCCGCGTCGGGTGGTGTAGTCGAACAGCACCCGCTTCCCCCAGCGGTACTCGCCCTGCTGGGGATTGATGTCGGTCTGGCGCGCGGGTGATGCAAACGAGCCATCGGCGAGCAGCAGGTCGGGGAAGTCGCGGAAGGTCTGCCGGGTGTAGAGGAAGCGCTCGGCCCCCGCGGCACGCACCGGCGTGCTGTAGGAGGCGTCGTCGAAGACAAGCTGCTGCACCTTGCCATCGGCCAGACGGAAGAAGCCGGCCTGCTTGGTGAACTCGCCGTAGGCGGAGAGGGTGAGCGGCTTGCTCAGGTCCCATTCGCGGGCGGCGCGCGAGGCCCGGACGACCGACGAGTCGATCGGCTCGGTGCGGATCGGTCGCAGCACGATCTGACGGGCCGCGCCGACACCGGTCGTCAGGTTCTTCGGCGCGACCCCGGCCGCAAACGGAACCAGCCAGAGATCAAAGCGCTCGCTGATGATCGCGCCACTGCCGTCCTTGGCATAACCGACGACCCCGTACGGCGGGCGCGTGCCGGGGTAATCCCATTCCATGTTGGTGAAGCGGGCCGCGCCGACGGTGAGTGGGCGCATCGTTCCGGCGGCGAGATCGTAGCCCTGCCAGGCACCGTTCTGCCAGGAGAGGAAGGTCCGTCCGTCGGGCGCAATGCCCTCGACGTACGGCCCCGTGAGTTGGCCGGTGAGGAACTTGGTGCGTTCGCCCGTCTGCAGGTTCACGCGGTAGAAGTCTGCCGCGGGGCGCTTGTAGTCGGAGATGTAGGGTCGTGGATCGCTCCCGACGCCCCAGGTCCCGGCCTGCGGCAGTTCGAGCTCGCGCATGCTCGAGTCCGTCAGCGTGATGTAGCGGCCAGGATGCGCAAAGGCCTGGCGGAGGGTGCGATTGCGATCCGATTCCGCCTGGATCATCTGCTGCGACTGGATCCGCTCGTCCTGGGTGCGCCAGACATCGACGTCGGCAATCGAGTCGGTGCTCTTCTTCTTCGCGGTATCCGGGGCAGGAGTCTGCGGCATGATGCCGAGATAGACACGCTGGCCGTCGTCGCTCCAATCCAGCGCGGCGCGCTCCGACACCACGAAGCCCTTGGGGAAGCCTGCGGTCGTGGCCGGGTCGAGCACGGCGGGGGTGCGGGTCGCCGCGAGGTTGCCGAAGACCAGGAGGCGGTTGTTCCGCTCCCGCATCTTCTCGACTTCGCGTCCCTTGAGCACCGCGAGGCCGGTACCGGCATCGTTCCAGGTCAGCCGGCTGTAGCGGAGCGAATCGTTGTCCAGCGGCTCGGTGCGGCTGGTGGCGAGGTCGAGCAGGAAGACGCCATTGCCGTCGCGCACCGCGGCATCCACGGTGTACGCGAGCTGGGTGCCCCCCTTGTTGTAGGCCAGCTCGCCGACGCTCCCGAGAAACTGCGATCGGCCGGTGGCCAGATCGTGCACGATCACGTCGACGCCGCGCGCCGCGTTGGCGCCACCGGCGGGGGCTGCCCCGGCGGCTGGCGTCGGCGGGCGACGACGCAGCACCAAGTGGCTCGACGTCGGCGAGAAGGTGACGCTCTGCACCTCTTGCCAGACGCGGACGGTGCCGGTGGCGAGTTCGCGCAACTCCCAGCGTCGGGGCAGCGTCGGCGCGGCCGCGCCGGCGCGCCCGCCGGCGCCTGGGGCTGGCGCCACCGGGGGCGCACCCGGCACCGGGGCTGGAATCGGCGCCGGTGCTGGCGGCGTCGTGACGGTGTCGCCCGCACTCCCGCGCGCCGCCGGCTTCTTCGCCGGTGGCTCGACCTGATACGCGACCCACTTCGCGTCGGCCGAGAAGACCGGCTGCGTTGCGTCGGCGATCTCGATCTCCGTGTTGGTCGTCAGGTTCTTGAGGTGCAGCACCGGCTTCGCGTCGGGCGTCACCACGTTGGTGAAGCGCACGCCATAGACCAGCCACTTCCCGTCGGCTGACAGCTTGGCGTTCTCGATCGAGCGCCAGCGCGAGTAGTCGTCGACGCCAAGCACCTTCTTGCCAGTGGCTGGCGTGGCTTGCGCCGTGAGGGTCGCGGGAAGGCACAGCAGGAGCAGCAGCAGTGATCGGACGAATCGCATCAGGTGGGGTCCGGAGGAGAGGTGAACGGCGAACAGCGAACGGCGAACAGTCTTCAGCCGCGGCCGCCTCCCCTGAGCGTTGCGAAGGGTCAGGCCGCGGGCATTGTCGTCGAATGTACCGCGCAATCCGTCGAATGCCGAGCGGGGTGGTCCCGTTATGGGCCCAACCTTTTCGGGCGTCAGTAGTATATCTCAGTGCGGGAATGAACCCGCTTCGGAGGTGCCATGTCCTTCCCGATTGCACGTCGCCTGTCGACGCTGGCGCTTGCTGTTGGTGCGCTGCCGCTGGTGATGTCGGCCCAGACGCCGCTCCCTCGCCCGATCCACCGCGAGATTCCGCTTACCAACATGATCCGGCGTGCCTTCACCGCCGGGACCCGTGATTCGACCGGCCGACCGGGCCGGAACTACTGGCAGCTCCGCACCGACTACCGGATCTCGGCGCGACTCGATCCCGCGACCGGCATCCTGACCGGCACCGAGACGCTCGCCTTCCAGAACACCAGTGACACGCCGATGCGCCAAGTTGTGCTTCGGCTTGATCAGAACCTGTTCGCGCCGAATGTGCCGCGCGCCGAGGCGCTGCCGTCGTTGACCGACGGGATGAAGGTGACGCGGCTGGTGGTGAACGGCACCGCCGTCGATCTGACGCCGGCGGCCGGCGGACGTGGTGCTGGCGGGCGTGGCGCAGGGGCTGCTCCGGCGCCGACGCGCATCTTCGTCAACGGACTCAATCAGACCGTTGCCACGATGACACTTCCGACGCCGATCGCCGCGGGTGCCTCGGCGACGATTGAAGCGGACTGGAATTTCCGGGTGCCGCTGGTGGCTGGGGCGCGTGGCCTCCGCATGGGATCGTGGGGTGACTCGCTCTTCCAGGTGGCGCAGTGGTACCCACGCCTCGCGATGTACGACGACCTGCGCGGCTGGGACACCGATCCCTATCTCGGCCCGTCCGAGTTCTACAACAACTTCGGCCACTTCGACGTGACGATCGATGTCCCGGCGGGATGGGTGGTCGGCGCGACCGGACTGCTGCAGAACCCGGAGCAGGTCCTCACGCCAGCCGTCCGCGAGCGGCTCTCCCACGTGCTCGAATCCGATTCGACCCGGATCATCGTCGGGCCCGCCGACTTCGGCGCTGGCAAGGCGACCGTCGCGGGCGATCGACTGTCGTGGCACTTCGTCGCGGACACCGTGGGTGACTTTGCCTGGGGGACGTCGAACCAGTTTGTCTGGGACGCGACCCGCGCGACGATTCCCGGCAAGGGACCGATCCCGGTCTACGGGATGTACCTCCCCGGGCATGCCACCGCCTACGCGCGCGGCGGCGCAGTCAACCGGCACGCGCTCGAGTTCTACTCGAAGCTCTGGATGCCCTACGCCTTCCCGATTCTCACGATGCTCGATGGCCCCGACGGCGGCATGGAATATCCGATGACGATCTTCTCGGGTGTCGGTGCGGCTGACCACGAGACGGGCCACCAGTGGTGGCCGATGATGGTGGGCGTCAACGAGACCTGGTACGGCTTCATGGACGAAGGCTTCAATCAGTACATGAACCAGCTCTCGAGCGCCGACAGCCGCGGACAGCCCGCGCGGCTCGATGGCGCCGGCCAGAACTATGGCCGGACCAGCGGCGACGAACGCGAGGCGCCGCTGATGTGGGACGCCAACTACGGCGGGCCCCAGTACTCCTTCCAGGCATACGGCAAGGCGCCGCTCATGCTCTCGATGCTTGGGGGCGTGGTCGGCGACAGCGCGGTGCAGCGGGCGATGAGCGAGTACGCCAAGGCGTGGCGCTTCAAGCATCCCTCGCCGTGGGACTACGCCAACTTCATGAGCAACGCGCTCAAGAACCGCGCGCCGGAGCTCGGCTGGTTCTGGTACTCGTGGCTCTTCACCACGGACGCAGTCCAGGGCTCGATCCAGAAGGTCGTCACCACGGGACTCAAGACGACGGTGACGGTGCACCAGGACGGCGCGATGCCCTCACCAGTGGTGCTCAAGGTGCAGTTCGCCCCGAAGGGGAAGGCAATCCGGCCGATGCCGGGCGTCACGATGACTGACTCGGTCACGGCGATCGTCACCTATCCGGTGAGTGTCTGGTTCGACGGCCGTCGCAACTTCAACGCGGTGCTCTCCTTCGGTGGGCGCGCGATCGAGAAGATCACGCTTGATCCGTTTGGGCGCTTCCCGGATCGGGACGTGACGGACAATGTGTGGCCGAAGGCGGCGCAGCCGTGAAGTGAAGGTGAGGGGTGAGGGGTTCTGTCATCCCGAACAACGCGAGGGATCTGCGTGGTCGCGAATACGCAGGTCCCTCGCGTCGCTCGGGATGACAATGCCCCCTCACCCCTCACCCCTCACCATTCTTCTCAACGATCTTCTTCACCCGATGCCGCTCCACCTCCGTCGGCCTCCCTTCCGCATCAAACGGCTGCTTGAAGGTGAACGCTTCCGGCGTCGAGCCCATCGTGTGCAATTGCTCCAGCCTCTCCACCGCCTCGGCCCAGGTCGGCTGGTGCGCGTCGTCGACCCACCACGCCACGTAGGATGGCCATTCCGGCGGGCGGAACCACGCCTTCCGCTGGCGCAGCGACTCCGCATGCTGGCCGCCGTAGGTGTAGGCAAACACCGTCTCGAGGTCCTGCCAGAGCGAAAATGAGCGCGTCACCTGGGGCGCGTCCTCGGGGGCGACGAACGAGGGCAGCACCGGCTCGCCCCAACTGTGGCGGCCGGTATCGGGGTCGACGCGCGACTGGTCGAGGAACCCCTCGGCGCGTTCCGCGGCCGCGTTGGTCGGGTCGATCGCGGCGAGGAACGACGCCGAATCGGGATGCTGCCGCGGGGCGCGGAGGATGGCGAAGGTGAAGAAGGCGAGGCGCGGCATCACGCCCGCAATCTAGCGCCCCACCCGATAGCGGACGACGCCCTGCACGTCGTCGGCGTCTTTCGTCAGGCCCCAGATGGTGCCGAGTTCCGCGACCTGCAGCTCCACTTCGGGTGGCAGCATGACGACGCCGACGGTCGCGCCTTTCGGGTCAAGGACCAGCCACCGATGTTCGGGCCCTGCGATTCGCTCCTCGAGCCAGACGGAGTAGTCGCGGCCGAGCACGACCCGGCGGATCGGCGGATAGGTCGGGTAGGGAGTCACCTTGGGCATCGCCGCCACCATCGGAGCAGGCATTCCCTTTTGCGATTCCTTCCGCCGTGCAAGCATGCTGTCCATCGCGGGCTTGCTGATCGTCAAAGGGGTGTACGGAAACGACCGTGCGAAGCGGGTCGCTCCCTGATCGTCCACGACCGTGACTCGATAGCTCCCTGCCTTGCCCGCGCCCGCCTCGACATCGACGGATGCTACCCCGATGGAGCCGTTCCAGTCGGTGGACACACGCTCCGGGCAGAACGGGATCATCGTGGTGCCACTGCCCTTGCTGAAGGTGTACGAGACCTGGCACTTCGAGCGTGCGGCAACTAGCAGGCGGCGCTTGTAGTCGCCTGCCGGGGAGATACGGACAAGCAGCGTGGCGCCGGAGTCGACGTCAGCAGCCCAAGCTCGGCTTCGGGGCCGTCGCTCGGAGGGAGGCGATCGCGCGCAAATCCCCGCCCGGCAACACGGCCTGCACGAAGTAGCTCACGGGGCGGCTGGCGGCGCCACTCGTGGCCGACAACGGCTGGGGAAAGGTCCGGACATACTTGAAGTCGGGGCCGTAGATGTTGACGCGCATCAGGACGGGGTCGAGGGCCCAGAGCGTGTCGCCCATGAAGCCGACCCGGGTCACCCGCTGGAACTCGCCGGGCCCGCTCCCCTTCTGACCGATCGTGGTGGTCGCGCCGCCGGGGCCGAACACCTTGATCAGGTTGTCGTCCATTTGGGCGACAAGAATCTGACCCTTCGGGGAGACTGCGACGACTCCGCTGCCCGACAGATCGGCATCGCTCGGCGGCACCAGCAGGTCCCGAGTGATCGAGAGGCTCTTCGGCGCTTGCGCCGCAAGGGAGATCGGCGACACGACCGCGGCGGCAGCCACCAGAAGCGCGAGGCGCATGAGACGCTCCAGACAGAAGGGGGAGGGTGTCCTCCGAATCTACGTCGACTCTAGCCGGGGCGGTGGAATCCCCCCGCCAGCAGGTTCCGGATCGGCAGGAAGAGCGGCTCCGGCAGCGCCCTCCAGTCGAACCACCGCCACTCGGCGCACTTGGTCGGCTCCAGAACCTCGGGCTCCCCGTCCGCCGCCTCCGCCGTCACGTACAGCGTGACGTAGTGCTTCCCTTCGGCCTCGAAACGATCGTTGGTCCACGGCCCGAGTGCGGGATTGGTGATGACGAGCCCTGTCTCTTCCCAGGCTTCCCGTGCGGCGCACTCCTCGAGCGACTCGCCGTCCTCCAGATGCCCACCCGGGAACTGCCAGCAGCCGTCGCCATGCGACGCGGAACGCCGGAGGCCGAGGAGGACTTGGCCATGGCGTTCGATGATGACGGCGACGCCAATTCTGGGGAGGTGCATTCGGGCGGGCGGGTTGGGGGTGAACGGTGAACGGTGAATGGTAAGGGGTGAGGGGGACTTAGGACCTACGACCTACGACCTACGACCTTCGACCTTCGACCTACGACCCCTAACGACCAACGACTTACACCATCCTGACATTCCCCGACAACCATCCCCCGCCAACCCCCGTCCCAAGTGATTGGTGCCTTTCCTCCCTTCAGGAGTCCTCGTGCCCGGTATCCGTTGCGCTCGTGGAACGTGTGTCCTCGTGCTGTCCCTCGGCTGGTTACCTATGCTGGCCGCGCAGGGTGGCACCGAGGCACGGGCCGCTGCCCAGCGGGAGGACCTGCTCGCTTTTGGCCGAGACTTCCTCGCCGTGGACAAGGCATACACGCCGGCGGCGCGTGCGACGGCCGAGCAGCGGCTCGCGGCGCTCACGGCGAAGGCGGGGACGATCTCCGATGTTCGCATGGTGTTGTCGCTCGCCCAGATCGTGGCGCTCGCGGATAACGGCCATACGCTGATGGTGAGCCGAGGCTCCGCGTCGGAGATGGCGCGCGTCGGCATTCGCATTCTCCCCTTCGGCGACGACTTCGTGGTGGTCCAGGCGACCACCGATCATGCCGATCTCCTCGGCGGTCGTGTCGTCGCGATCAATGGCGTACCGATCATGGCCGTGCGCGACAGCGCGCGCACCCTCACCGGCGGCATCACGTCGTGGCGCGACCGGATGGCGCCAGCCTTCCTCGAGAGTCCCGGCCAGCTGCAGGCGATGGGGCTCGGCACCTCGACGACGCAGGCGAGCTACCGCCTCGCGATGCCGGATGGCAAGAGCCGGGACGTCACACTGACGAGTGGCCAGGCGTCGCCACGGGATCGACAGGGCTCGGTGGCGATGCTCTATCCCGCGAGTGGCGCGGGATGGCAGAGTCTGTTGCCCGCCGACCGGGCACCGTGGTCGCTGCAGGGGGCGGGGGAAACGATGCGTCGGCGCGATGCGCCCGAGCTCGATGCGATGGTGATCCAGTTGCGCGCAAACGTGAATGGTCAGCAGTCGATCGCCGGCTTCCTTGCCGAATCCGATTCGTTGCGGAAGGCGGCGGGGCGGAAGCACATCGTCCTCGACATGCGGATGAATGGTGGCGGCAACCTGCAGCTCACGCGCGACTGGATGCAGTCGATCGTCTCGAAGCTCCCGGCCGACGGGCGCGTCATCGTGCTCACCTCGCCGTGGACCTTCTCGGCGGCGATCTCGTCGGTCGGTTACCTCAAGCAGGCGGGCGGCGATCGCGTCACGCTGGTTGGCGAGGCACCGGGCGACCGGCTCAACTTCTTCGCCGAGGGGAGTCCGGCGGCACTGCCGAATTCCGGGGCGATGTTCCTCGTCGCGAAGGAGCGCCACGACTATCAAGGCGGGTGCAAGGCGTACACCGACTGCCATCGGCCAGTGATGGCCTACCCGATCGCGGTTCCCAATCTCGATCCGAGCGTGCCGGCACCCTGGACGGCGGCGGCCTATCAGGCGGGGCGCGACCCGGGGATGGAGGCCGTCGCGAGGGTGCTCGGGCACCCCTGACGCATTTCAAGTGCGCGAGTACTCTTGGGGGCGGCTCCCTGCATTCAGGAAGCCGCCTCCTTTGCCTCCGAGTCTCTCATGCGCCGCCTCCGAATGAACGTCGCCTTTGCTGCCCTCGCGCTCGGCCTGACCGCACTTCCGGCGCAGCAACGCACCCCGCCAGCGAAAGTGAAGGTGAGCGCCGTCCTCACCGCCTTCCTCGTCGACTCCGGGATCCGGACCACCGCCCTGCCGTGGACCACGGGTAGCGCCCTCCCGATTCGCTGGGCCACAGCGGCCCCCGTTGCGGTGGCCGATGCGCGCCTGATCAAGGCCGGCACGACGCAGGCTCGCGAAGGCCGATTCCTCGGCACGCTGGGCGACAGCGTCGCACTCTGGATGCAGATCACCCTGCGCGGCTCCGCAGTCGGCTTGACGGGGATGTCGATCGCGCTCGATTCCATGGAGATCACCGGACCACGGGGGAAGGGCGGCTTCTTCCTGACGCGGGAGATGATCGAGCAGGCGCTGAAGAATGACGGCCTCGCCTTCCAGCCGCTCAAGTGCAATCGCGAGACCGAAGGCGCCTCCTACGGCAATCTGGTCGACGCGGTCAAGGCGCCCGGCAAGACGGCCTCGGGCCTCTGGTGGGAGTGGCACCTGGAGTCGCAGAACCTGAAGGTGTCGCTGAGCATGCTGTATCGGAAGGCGGAGATGGCGCAGGTGGAGTGCTATTCGGGGTGATGGGTGATCGATGATCATCCCGTTTACCCTTCACCACCCCCACCGCACCTCGGAGTCACTGATGCGCCGCCTCCTGCTACCCTTGCTCCTGCTCGCGACGCCGGTGTCGGCGCAGCACCCTCAGACGTACGTGCCCGACCCGGATCCGGTCGCGCGGCAGAAGATCGCCGAATGGCAGGACCTCAAGCTCGGGCTGCTGATGCATTGGGGCCCGTATTCGCAGTGGGGGACCGTCGAGTCGTGGTCGATCTGCTCCGAAGACGTGGGATGGTGCCGGAGCCGCCAGCGTGACTCGATTGGCGTGTATGACAGCTACAAGCGTGCGTACGAGGGGCTGCAGACGACGTTCAACCCGACGCAGTTCGATCCCGAGCGATGGGCCCAGGCCGCCAAGGACGCCGGGATGCGGTACGTGGTCTTCACGACTAAGCACCACGACGGTTTCTCGATGTACGACACCCGGGAAACCGACTACCGAATCACCGGTGCGAGGACGCCGTTTGCGCTCAACCCGAAGGCCGACATCACCAGGGGAGTCTTCGATGCCTTCCGTGCGCAGGGTTTCCTGATCGGGGCCTATTTCTCGAAGCCCGACTGGCACTCGCCGGACTACTGGTGGCCCTACTATGCCACTCCGGATCGCAACCCGAACTACGACATCAAGAAGTACCCCGAGCGCTGGGCGCGTTTCGTGGCGTTCACGCACGCGCAGATTCACGAGCTGATGAGCAACTATGGCCGAGTCGACATTCTCTGGCTCGACGGCGGCTGGGTCCGCCCGCTTGCCGACTCGACGATCCGTACCGCGATGACCAAGCCCGACTATGCCTTCGAGCACCTGCAGAGCCAGGACATCGACATCCCGCGGCTGGTGCAGGAATCGCGCGCGCTGCAGCCGGGGTTGATCGTCGTCGATCGCGACGTGCCGGGGCCGTACCAGAACTACCTCACCCCCGAGGCGCGCGTCCCTGCCACGGCGCTCCCCTATCCGTGGGAAGTGCCGATGCCGATGGCGAACAGCTGGTCGTACGTCCCGAACGACCGCTACAAGTCATCGCACGTGCTGATCCAGATGCTCGTCGACGTGGTGGCCAAAGGGGGCAACCTGATGCTCAACATCGGACCAGGCCCCGACGGCACCTGGCACGATGCGGCCTACGATCGGCTCGCCGCGCTCGGCGGCTGGATGAAGATCCACCAGGCCTCGATCTACGGCACCAAGCCGCTCGGGCCGTCGCTGGAGGGGAAGTTCCGCTTCACGCAGTCCAAGGATGGGACCGGCTGGGTCAGCTATCTCCCGGCTGAGGGCGAGGCGATGCCGCGGGAACTCACCGTCACCACGCTCGCTCTCCCCAAGGGGGCAACGATCACTCTGCTCGCTGCCAACCGCACCATTCCGTGGGTTCCGGCCGGCGCGGGCTTCACCATGCGGATTCCGGCCGGCGTGAACGCGCCGAATGCGGATGCGTGGGTGTTCCGGGTGTCGAAAGTGAACGGTGAACGGTGAACGGTGAACGGGAACTGATGAGAGTGAAACGTGAGACGTGAAACGTGGCTTGCCGTGTGGCTCCCGTTTCACGTCTGACCTTTCACCCTGGCCCCCGTTCACCGTTCACTCTTCACACCGCTTCACCATCCCCCGCACATCCACTCTCCGAAACGAAATCCACTCGTAGTCCCCACGCTCGTACAGCACGCCGACAGTGTTTCGGTCCAGCATGGTGATCGTGGAGTAGGCGGACCGACCGGCGTCGATCACCTGTGAGGCGGGCCACGTGGTGCCGTCGTCGCAGGAGAGGCGCAGCGTGAAATTGGTGCGCTGCGTCGGGTGGGCGGTGTTGCTGAAGAGGAGCCGGTGGGCGCGCGCATTGTTGGCCTTCGCCGTCGGATCGAGGCGGAGGATCGCGCCGTTGTTGGCCGGATCGACGAGCGTCGAGTCGTCGTGGAGGGGACCATACGTCACGCCGCCGTCGGTGGAGATGGCGACCTTCCGGAATCCCTTGGCGCGGCTGTTGAGCATCACGCGGCCGTCGGCGAGCTCGACCGTCTTGTTCTCGTCGACGCCCGGGCCCACCAGCGAGCCCATTCTCCACGTGGCGCCATGATCGTCGCTGTACGCCGACGCGCCATAGTTGCCGCCGCGAAAGCGGACGACGTATTGCTGGATCAGGCGGCCGGCGTGCGGCCCGTGCTGCAGCTGGATCCCCGCCCCTGACGACGCGAAGAGGCCGCCCCACGCCGGGTCCTTGATGGCGGCGGTGATCCGGCGATGCTGCCAGCTGCGGCCGTCGTCATCCGACCAGGAATACTCGGCGTGCAGCACATTCGGGTCGGCATCGTCAACGCCCGGCCCCGCACCGAAGAAGCCCTGCTGATGGGAGGCCACGTAGAAGAGGAAGATTCGCCCCGTCTGGCGATCGACCAGTAGCGACGGATCGCCAAAGCCCAACGGTGCGCTGTCGGCGCGTACCACCTGCCTCGGCGTCCAGTGCGTCCCGCCGTCGCTGCTCCGGCGTACCAGCACCGCGATGTTGCTCGGCACATCGGCCCCGCTGGGGCGGCCATCGTAGGCCGCGATCAGCGTTCCCTTCGTGGTGACCACGAGCGCAGGAATCCGATAGACCGGGTAGCCCTCGCCCTTGTGCTCGAGGTCGACCGCAGGGCCTTGGGAGGCAAGTGGCAGCACGACGGCGAGCAGGAGCGATACGAGCCCATGCAATCGAAACGCCGTGTGCGTATGGGCGACGCATGCGTCGCCCGTTGCCCGCCTTGCAGCGAACCTCAGCCCCATCGCGCCAGCCGCAGCTCCAGATGCCGCCGCACGTCGCGCCACTCGCTCCGGAGGATCGAGTAGAGGTGGCTGTCGCGTACCGTCCCGTCGCGCCGTGCCATCTGGTGGCGAAGGACGCCGTCCAGCTTGGCGCCGAGCGCGAGGATGGCGCGTTGCGAGCGGAAGTTGAAGTTGTCGGTGCGGAGCCCGACCACCGCGCAGCCGAGGGTGTCGAAGGCGTGGCCGAGCAGGAGCAGCTTGCAGGCCGTATTGACGTGGCTGCGCTGCGCAGCGGAGCCGTACCAGGTGTAGCCGATCTCGACGCGATCGATGTCACCCACGATGTCGTGATAGCGCGTCGACCCGACGATTGCGCCGGTCTGCAGATCGCGGACCGCCCACGGCAGCATGTGGCCGGCGGCAGCGCCATCGATGGCGTGGTGGATGTAGTCGGCCGTCTCGTCCGCGGTCGGCACCGAGGTGTACCACAACTCCCAGAGCTTGCCGTCGGCGGCTGCGGCGACCAGGCCGTCGTGGTGCGCCGTGGTGAGCGGCTCGAGCCGTACGCCGTGTCCCTCGAGGGTGATCGGCAGCGGGTGGATCATCCGTCGCTCCTTCGCAGGGCGGTGAGGAAGGCGGTGAGGGCCTCGTCGAGACGGGCCGCGAGCGGGGCGTCTGCGAGCAACAACGCCGGGGTGAAGCGCTTGTGAGGCATGGGCACCGTCAGCGCCGGATCGGCCACCAGCGTGGCCGACATCGTCCGGAGAATCTCCACGAGCGAGGCATGGGCAAACTCCGACCTCGGCGAGATGTTCAGCACGGCCACCGACTTTCCCGGAAAGTCGGTGGAGCTTACCAGCCAGTCGAGGGCGTTCTTGAGCGAGCCCGGCAGGCCGTGGGCGTACTCCGGGGTCGAAATCAGCAGGCCGTCGGCGCCGGCCACAAGGTCGCGGAGCCTCGCGACCGCGGCTGGCGGGATGTCGCCCGAGCCGTCGAGGTCGGGATTGAAATGCGGCAGCGCGTCGAGCTCGTCGTACAGGGCGATGGTCACGCCGGGCGGGGCCAAGGCCTGCACCACGCGGAGCACGGTCGTGTTGGACGACGCGCCGCGCAGCGAGCCGGAGATGGCGAGGAGGTGCAGGGTCGGATGCGAGGTTGCGAAGGGCTCGTCGGCGAAGGAGCGATACGGCCGCTTCACCAGCGAAGAGTTGTAGTACCGCCGATCCCCGGTGACCTCCGCGCCGAGCCACGGCGGCCGCTCGAACGCCTCATCTTCCGCACCGAGCTCGATCTCGGCGACCACCAGCCCCGCGTTCTCGCCGAAGAACTCGTCGACCTCATAGGTGTGCGGTCCGGCGGTCACCAGGTGGCGGATCTTCTCGATCACCCCCGGTTCGGCGAGCGCCAGGAGCGCCTCGGCCTCGTCAATCGGGATCCCGCGCTCCCATTCGTAGCGCGAGACGCCGGAGGCACCGGCTGCCCCCTTGATGGTGAGGAAGCCCTCGTCGCCGGCGATCCGCACGCGCACGCTCCGCCCGGGCACCGAGGAGAGGTACCCCTGCACGATGCGTGTCTGTCGATGGCTTGCGGTTCGCCAGCCGTCGTGCACCAGAAACTTCCGTTCGATCTCCTGCGGCATCAGGCCGTACCGTGGTCTGACGTGATCTTCTCGCGGCCGCGCACGACGACCTCGTCGAACATCCGTTCGAGTGCGGCATTGGTGCCGCGACAACCATCGATCACGCGCTCGGCCCAGTCGAGGTACTCGAGGCGTCGCGCCACGCTCCAGGTCGGCGGCGGCTGGTTGGTGACGTCGACGACGTTCACGATCTTGTCGCCGAGCTTCACCAACTTGGCTGCGGGCGACGCATCGCGGGCGTGCTCCACCTGGAGCAGCTTCCGCTCCTCCTTGGGGAGCGCCTTGTTGTCGGTGACCTCCGCCACGATCCGGGCGACCGCCGTTCCGAAGTGGTCGGCGAGTTCCTGCGGCGTGGTCTCGGTGTCCTCGACCGTGTCATGCAGGATGGCGGCGACGAGGACAGTCGAGTCGGTGATCTCGCCAACCCGCGCCAGCAGCTCGGCCACGGCGATCACGTGGTTCACGTATGGCGAGGCCTCCGCGTCCTTGCGCCGCTGGTCGCGGTGCTTGTCGGCGGCGAAGGCGATGGCGCGGAGCAGGTCGGCGGACGTACTGATGGCGGCCCCCGGAGAACGGTTGAGCATCGATCATCGATCATCGATGATCGATCATCGAGGGCCGTTCGGCAAGACTCCCCTGGGATCGGATCCAGGGGAGCCGCCGGCGGAGGTCAATCGTGGCTGCGTCGAATCACTCCCAGCATCTTCAGGTTGATGGCGACGAAGCGCCACGCCTGCCACGGGAAGAAGGTCCGCATGAAGACGGTCCAGCGCGTCGGCATGATGACATGGGCATGCTTGGCCGAGGGCATGGGTTACTCCGGGATGAGGGACCACCCCGGACGGAGGCGGGCCTTGTAGAAGGAAGAGATGGTGCAGGATGATCTTGATCCAGTGTCCGGCCAGTCCGATCTCGCCGAAGGTCTGCTCGAGGTCGCGGCCCGTACTCCGGGATAGCGCTCGAAGTCCGGGACGATCGGGTAGACGATCATCGACGCGGCCGTGCCGGTGAACGGGATTGGCGCCGGCCGAGGCGACGCAGGCGGCGCCCATCTCGGGCCATCGACGCGGTGTGCAGTCGGACCTCGAGCGCCCCTGGATGATGTCGACGATGCTGCGCGCGACGGTCTTGCCGATGATCGCCGACGGCATGCCGGTGCGCGGCGGTGCGGGCGCGATCGCCGCGCCGCTCGGCGTCGTGTACGGCCTGGAGATCGCGTGCGGCGGCGCGAACGCGATCCCGGCGGCGAAGATGTTCGGGTAGGCCGGTGACTGGTAGGTGCGCGGCCAGTCACTGGCCCGCCACTCGTCATACGGCTTGGCCGTGTAGTCGGCGTCCACCTTCATGAAGCCGTTCGGCTGGAAGAGCCGATCGGTGATGTCGACGCCGCCGTCGGTCGATGGCCGTGAGGCCGACGCCGGAGAAGGGCGGCAGCAGCATCGCGAAGTCGAACGCCTGCTCGCCGATCGGTGCCGTCGACGGTCTCGTAGTGGACGCGGCCGGGCTCGACCTGCGACGCGTGCGCGCGCGTGATCCAGTCGATGCCGCGCTCGGCGAAGAGCGATGCGTTGAAGATGCTGCTCGGCGTGACGTAGCCGCCGGCGCTGAAGTGCATGCCGCCCATGCCGAAGTCGCCGAGCTCGTACTCGTTGGTGAGCCAGATGATCTCGGCGCTTGATCGCGCACGCCGCGCGCGCGGAGCTCGAACTCGAGGTTGACGATGTACTCGAAGGCGGCGCCCTCGCAGGTGCAGGTGCCGTGGCCGACGCCGACGACGAAGCGCTGCTTCTCGCCGCGCTTCATCCGCTCCACCGACTCGTCGAAGGCCCGCGCGGCATCGGTCGGCGTGGTCCGCGGTGCAGACGGAGTGGCTGTTGGCGTCGGGGCCGAGCCCCGGGGTCCGGTCGAAGCGCAGCTGCGGGCCGGTCGCATTGATCAGGAAGTCGTAGGGGACACGGACCCGCGTCTCGCCGGGTCGCCGCCGGTGGGGGCCACCAGGACATGCGGCGTCGGGTCGTCGAGCGTCCCGTCGGGGTGGATGGCGCGCGCGGCGCCGTGGACGAACTCGATCCCGGCCCGCTCGTAGACCGGGCGCAGCGGGAAGGTCACCTGATCGGCGCGCATCAGGCCGACGCCGACCCAGATGTTCGACGGGATCCAGTTGTAGAAGTCCTTGGGCGACGACCACCGTCACCGTGTCGTCCCGATCCAGCCACTTTCGCGCAAAGGCCGCCGCCGTGTGTCCCGCGACGCCCGCGCCCAGTATGACCACTCGACTCATGATGCCACCTCCATTCCGGCGAGTCCGACGACCTCGAGTCCTACGGTCTGGTGACCACCACCTGCTCGAAGACATTCTGTACCACGAACAACAGGACGAAGCTCATCCCGCAGGCGAGGACCGGGGTGAGCACCCAGCCGACCACCACGCGCCCGAGCGTGCTGTACTGCAACCCCTTCCCTCCCTTCACCAGGGCGATCCCCATGATGGCGCCGATGATGGCCTGCGTGCTCGAGACCGGCACCAGCGGTGGTGCGGGGAGACCGACGGAGCGGATGGCGTGTTGCAGTCCCTCGGAGGAGAAGACAAAGAGCGCCAGGGTGTGCGCCAGCACTACGATGAGCGCCATGATCGGGGTCAGCTTGAAGATCTGACTCCCGACGGTGCTCATCACCCGGTACGAGTCGGTGAAGATGCCGACCGAGATCGCCACCGCTGCGAGTAGGAAGAGCTGCTGCGTGCCGGTGATCTTGATGGAATTGCCGAGCCACAGCTCCCCGAACGGCGACGCGGGGACGAAGACGCCCATCACGTTGGCGATGTTGTTCGCGCCCAGCGTGTAGGCACCGGCAGCCCCGACGAGCACGAGACCCGCGCGGGTATAGGCGTCGAGGGAGACCAGGTGTATCCGGCTGTGCCGCAACCACCGCCGCGCGCCAAGGTAGAGCACGACCGCAAAGGCGCCAGCGAGCACGGGGGAGACCACCCACGCGCTGACGATCTGGACCAGCGTGCCATGGTCGGTTGGCGAGCCGGTGAAGAAGTTCCAGCCGATGATTGCGCCAATGATGGCCTGCGACGTGGAGACCGGCAGGCCGGTTCGGCTCATCCACGAGACGGTCAACCCCGCGGTGAGCGCCACCGTGAAGGATCCGGCGAGTGCGTTCACCGCGCCCAGGGCACCGACCGTGTCGGTGACCCCGGCCCCGCCGTACACCGCGCCGATGGTTACGAAGACGCTCGCAATGATCGCCGCCGTCCGGAAGCGGATCATCCGGGTGCCGACCGCGGCCCCGAAGATGTTCGCGGCGTCGTTGGCGCCGAGCGACCAGCCAAGGAAGAGACCGCTCAGCAGGAAGAACCAGATCATCGGGTCACACGTACCGCTTGATCGCGGCGATCGCGAGGCGGTCGCAGACGTCGTCGGCGTCCTCGGCGATCTGCTCCGTATGGGCCACGAAGTAGCGCAGCTGATTCTTGTGGCTCAGCCGCAGGTCGCGCTGGAATGCCGCCCGGACATAGGTCTCTGCCAGGCGATTCACTTCCTCCCGCAGCCCCTGGGTCCGGGCAATGTGATCGCGCACGGCGGAGAGATTCCGGAAATAGGCACGGCAGCCACCCACCATCGCATCCACCGCCGAGATTGCATTGTCGGCCAGGTCGAGGAAGAGCGGGTTCAGGTCGTCGAGCAGGGCAGGGAGCTCGATCGAGAAGCGCAGGAGCGTGGAGGTGACCACGTTCAATACCTCATCGGCGCTCTCGAGCAGGCCGAGCACATCCCCCCGCGATTCGGGGATCAAGGTGTGGAGATACAGCTTGCTTTCGATGCCGCGTCGCAGCGTGTCACCGCGCCGCTCGATGCCGCGGAGCTCTTCCAGCCGCTGCTCGAACTCCTCGAGCCGGTGGTCGAGGAAGCACTTCACGCCCCGGCGAAAGAGCAGGCCGCCCTGGAGGATCAGGTCGAGGTACTCATCGATCTCGGCTTCGAGCTCACGGCTCTGGCGGAAGAGGATCGTCATCGCAGGGTACTCCTCGGGGGGCCGGGGGTGAGTCGCATGCTAGAACAGCCCGAACACGCCGTTCGGGGTGATCCCCAGCAGGCGGAACCAGCTCTCCCCGGCCAGGATGATGACCAGCCACGAGATCACCATCATGGTGAAGCCGAAGCGGAAGGTGTCGGACAGGGAGTAGCGATCGGTCTCGTAGCAGCAGGGCGGCCGGCTTGCTGTTGAACGGCAGGACGTAGACATGCTCGATCAGGAAGGCGACCGGGAGCGCCAGCGAGACGATCGAGTAGCTGAATCGGCCGGCCACGCCAATGGCGATGGGAACGAAGATCATCGCCCGCATCGTCTTCGACTCGAAGACCAGCGCGCTGAAGAGCATCACGGCGGTCAGCAGCAGGTAGAGCACCCAGAAGGGCGTGTGGTTGCCGATGCCGAGGTGGTCGAAGCCGGCGTTGACCGCGATCGACGGGAGGTCCGTGGCGTCGAAGCCGGCGCCAAGGGCATAGGCCCCGGCCGAGAAGAGCATCAGGTGCCAGGGGATGTCGACCTCGTTCCACTGCACGATGCCCCAGCGCGGCAGCAGCGCGACGATCGCGCCGACGAACGCCACCGCGGTCGGGCTCACGCCATGCACGCGGTCGGTGGCCCAGAGGGCCAGGATCACCACGAAGATCAGGGCGGCGCGAATCTCCTTCCCTGTCAACCGTCCGAGGGCCGTGTACTCGCTTTGCAGGCGTGCCATCCCACCCGGGATCTGCGGCAGCCGTTCTTCCGGGGCCAGCGGGAAGAAGACCTTCATCGCCAGGAGGTAGCCCACCAGCATCAGGCCGACCATCACCGGGAACATCGCCATCATCCAGTCGCCGAAATAGATCGTGCTGCCAAGCGCGCCACCGATGATCGCCGCCGCCAGCAGGTTGGCCCCCGATCCGGTCATGAAGGCGCCGGCGCCGAGGTTGATGCACAGGAGGTTCTGCAACACGATGCTGCGGCCGAAGTTCGTCCGCGGCCCGCCGGGGCGCGCACCATAGATCGCCGCGATCACCATGAAGAGCGGCAGCAGGATCGCCGCCTTCGCCGTGGTGGCCGAGACGAATGCCGAGAGCAGCAGGTTGAGCACGATGAAGACGCGGAAGACGGAACTCGCGCTATGGCCGAAGCGGAGGATGAGCCAGAGCGCCATCCGCTTGGCGAGCCCGGTGGCCACCAGCATGCTGGCCAGCACGAACGACATGATGTTGAGCCACATCACCGGGTGGCCGAGCTGCGCGTACGCCTCCTTCTCCGTGAGCACGCCGGTCAGCACCAGTGCACTGATCAGCATCAGCGACACGAGGTAATTGGGGAGGGCGACCGTCCCCCAGAGCACCATCGAGGCGAGGAAGATCGCGAAGAGGAGGCCCAGGTTGTGGCTGAACAGGGCGCCGCCGTCGGCGGCGAACTCCTTCCGGGCCAGCTCCGAGGTGAGCGTGGCGGGGTCGATGTGCTGGAGGAAGGGAAGCTGCACCAGAAAGCCGAAGACGACGAACAGCACCAGGGCGAGCGGGATCCCGAGCTGCGCCATCCGCCGCTCGACCGGGCCCTTGGCCCGCACCGGCAATGTCTCGATGCGGTACTGCCGCATGTCGAGCGGATCGGCGAGCTCGGGTGCTGCCGCGTCTCCCCGCATCACGCGCTCGGCCAGTGGCGGTAGGGGTGCTTCATCAATGCCGAGTTGTAGTAGCGCGGATCCCCCGTCACTTCGGCGCCGAGCCAGTCCGGTCGCTCGAACGGCTCATCCTCGGACCCGAGTTCGATCTCGGCCACGATCAAGCCGTCATTGTCGCCGTGAAAGACGTCCACTTCGTAGGTGTGCGGTCCGGCGGGGATCAGGTATCGGATCTTGTCGATCACCCCGGGCTCGCAGAGTGCCAGGAGCTGGTCGGCCTCGGCCGTCGGGATCTCGCGTTCCCACTCGAAGCGCGAGGCCCCGGAGCTGTTGCCGATCCCCTTGATGGTGAGGAAGCCCTGATCTCCCTTGATGCGCACGCGGACGGTCCGCTCCGGCACCGAGGAGAGATAGCCCTGGACGATCCGCGTGTGTCGCGATGCCTGTCCCTCGAAGCTGCCGCGGACGAGGAACTTCCGTTCGATCTCTTGTGCCATGGCGGGACGCTCCGGCTATTCGTTGGCCAGCGGCATCGGGAGCATCCCGATCACCCGCTTGATGGCCTGGAGGTAGTTGATGTTCTCGAGTCCCGTCATGTGGGTATCGACGATCGTCCGCTTCAACGCCTCGATGTCGGTGGATTCCGTCGCGACCGAGACGACCCGCGCGCCGTTGATCCAGACCACCGCATACTCGCAAATGGTGTCATGCACCAGGTAGCCGAAGCGCTGCTTCCGGACGCGCACGGCGGCAAGATCGGGATGGGCACGCACCAGCGAGAGGAACGTGGCATAGTCGCAGGGACCGTGTGGCAGCGTCGGCACCGCGACGTGGAAGGCGGGAAACACCTCGGTCCGCAGCACGGCGGCCGGCAGCGGGAATTCTCCCTTCATGAGGGGATTCCACTGCTCCAGGCCGCCCACCGATTGCACGAACGTCTTGATGTCCATCTTGCCGTCGCGGATCTTCGTGTTGTTGACGTCGTTGCCGCGTGACACGATGTATATCTCGTCGGAGCGCCGTTCCCAGACCTTCTCCGGCACCGGCACCGAAAGGCGGCCGAGGCGGTGATGGACCAGGTCGAAGTCCTGTCCGAAACTGCGGAACTCGAAGCGCGGGGCGGAGATCTCCCCGATCTGTGGTGCTTGCCCTGACATGGTGGCACTCCCGATCGCTGGGGAAGGGCGGTGGTTCCCCGCCCGGGTCGGGCGGGGAACCGGGACTGGCCGTCAGTTCGGCGGGGTCCCTTCGATCACGAGATTGTCAAGGCGATGATTGCCCGATGCGCCGTCCGCGCCGGTTCCGACAAACTTGATCCGGAAGCGGAGGTTGGCCTTGTTGTTCACGGCGGTGATCGCCGAGAGGTTGATCGTCTTCACCATCCACTCCTCGGTCACGTCGAATGCTGCGCCGACGATGATCCAGCTCGTCCCGCCATCTACCGAGTAGTAGAACTCCTCCTGCGCCGCGCCGGCACTCGATCGTTGCACCGCGTAGCTCACCACCAGCTTTTCGTAGCCGGTGGATGGGGCCACGATGATCAGCTCGCGCGTGTTGGCCGGATTGCGCGGCCGGAGGCCGAGGCCTGCCGGCTGCGCGAGCTGCGCGTTCAGGTCTGACCCCGGCGAGACCTGATCCAGGTATCCCGCACCGGTGCCGGGGTAGGAGATGTCGGTGCCGGTCAGCTTGCTCACGTCGGCCGGGATCGGCGCGGTGAGCGTCCCCGTGGGCAGGGCGTTGAAGTGCCAGTAGTGCACCATCTCCGATGCCTTCGGCGGGAGTGGCGGGAGTGCCAGGTCATCCAGACAGCCGCTGGTCCCCAGGCCAAGCAGGGCGACCGTGAGCGTCATCCAAGTCCGTGTCCGTGTCATGACTGCCTCGTGGTTATGCCGCATCCTGGCGGACATCAGAAGGAGACCTGCACCCGAAACGCGAGCACCCGATAGTCCTCGCCCGCCTTGCCGTCCTTCTCGACGATCAGCTGCGGATTCGGGGTCTTGGCGCCGGTCGCGGTGGTGCCGACATTGAGGCGACCACGGCCGTTGGCATACCGGTCGTTGTTCACCAGCGAGTAGTTGACCATGAACTTCACGTTGTTGTTCGGATAGAAGTTCATCCCCAACGTCCACGCCTCCGATCCGCCGCCCTGCACGAAGGCGCCGAGGTCGGTCAGGTTGATGTACTCGTAGCGCGCCGCCACTTCGAGGTCGCCCCAACCGCGTCCGAGACGGGGCTGCGTGAACTCGCCGTCATTGGCGTTGTACTGGTAGCCTCCGCCGAAGAGCAGGCGACTGGCCGCCACGTAGTGCCCCTTCAGGTCGGCCACCGCGATCGAGTCCACCTTGCTGGTGATCGCGGCCGTGGTGTACTCCCCGGCCACCTTCCACCCCTTGTAGTAACCCGCCGCCTCGAAGTTGGCATGCACGGCATGGTCCACGTTCTGGATGCGGTCGGTGTCGACGTACTTCCGCCGGTTCACGTTGGCTGGCCCGCGGACGTCGAAGCGCATCGTGCCGATGTCATCATCGAGCTTGGCGGTGCGATACGACTGCGCCAGGCCGAAATGCAGCCCCTTCGTGTTGTCGCCAGCGAACGGCATCAGGATGACCTTGCCAGTCAGCGAGTAGCCCTCATCGGCGCCGAAGTCGGCGTTGTTGTCCTTCCGATTCTGGACTTCTTCCCACCCGCCGACATCCTGGAAGTGCACGCCACCCGCGGCGAGCAGCCAGCCGCGACTGTAGACCACGTGGGTGCCGAGCGTCCGGGCCGGGGTCAGGGCGCGGGTCACCATCGGCCGCTCCATGAACGTCAGGTAGCGACTGCTGGTGTTCTGCTCCATCGAGAAGACTTCCTTGAAGTTGCCCCACTTCACGTTGAAGTTCCGATTCGGCATGTACATCAGGTAGGCATCCTTCAGATCGGCGCGCGAATCCGCAAAGTCGATGTCGAGCTCGCCGTACCAGTTCTCGCGGAACTGACCCTTCATCGCCATCCGGGCGCGCCGCACCTCGGCGCCGCTGCCGTTCTCGTTGAGCTTGTCGCCGGTGATCAGCGCCCCGTCGATGTTGAGTCGGACGTCGAACCAGAAGCGGTAGACGCCGTCCTTGCTCTCGAAGACCATCAAGCCGTCACGGGTCTCCGGGACCACCGGCTTCCGGTCCACGACGACACCATACTGGTTGTAGCGGATGGAGGAGAGCAGCAGGACGTCGATCGTGGTCTGCCCGGCGACGGTGACCTCCGCCGCGTCGTAGTCCGGGTGGGACACCACCAGAATCTCCGACGAGAGGGCGGGCATCTCGATCCGGAAGGCGCCGTTGGCGTCGGTCCGGACGGAGATGGTCTCGTCCTTGAGGTGGACCACCGCGCCCGCAATGGGAGCCGACACCTGAACCGGGGCCCCGACCATCACGACCGGGCGGGAGCGCACCGTACCGGCGACGGTTCGGCTCTGCGCTGCGAGGGATGTCGCACTCACCAGCATCAGCGCTGCCGTGAGAAGTTTCTGCACTGTACGCATAGTCACCCTTCCTGTGCTGGAGCGTGAAACAGCCAATCCTCCACGGGGAAGGATTGGCTGGCACAGATGAAGGAATGATGAAGATTGCGGGAGGGGAGCCTCAACTGCGCCCGACGCGGCCTGCGGGGGGCAGCCGCAGCTCCTGATCGCTCCCCCACCCCGCGGCCCTATCAGTAGATTGGGGCATGCCACGCCAGCCGCCCGCATGACGATCGATGTCGCCACGCTCCAGGCCCGACTGACCGCCTCGCTCCAGGGGGAGCTCGAGGTGCTGGGGGTCCTCGGCATTGGGGGCTTTGGCGCCGTCTTCCGGGCACACGATCCGGTGCTCAGGCGCGACGTCGCCATCAAGGTGCTCGACCCGGTCGGCGGCCTTTCGACCGAGGCCCGCGATCGCTTCCTGCAGGAGGCGCGCGTGGTCGCGACCGTCGAACACCCCCACATCGTCCCGCTCTATGCCGCCGAGGTGCGCGACGGCCTGCTTTGCCTGACGATGCGGATGGTGCCGGGGCGCTCCCTCGCCGATCGCCTGGCCGCTGAACCGCGACTCGAGCCGGGCGAGGCGCTCCGCGTGGCCCACGAGGTTGCCCAAGCGCTCGCAGCGGCGCACGCACGTGGCGTGGTGCACCGCGACGTCAAGCCGGAGAACATCCTCCTCGACGCCGATGGGCACGCCATCGTGACCGACTTCGGGATCTCCCTGGTCACCGGCCGGGAGAGCGAGCGCACGCCGGGCATGGCGATTGGCACCCCGCAATACCTCTCGCCGGAGCAGGCGCTCGGCGAGGAGGTCGACGGTCGCGCCGATGTCTATTCGCTCGGCGTGGCGCTCTACGAGATGTTGGCAGGCCGGCTTCCCTTCACGGCCACCACGACGGCAGGGATCCTGGCCAAGCAGATCCTCGAGACGCCGCCCGCCCTCGGCACGCTGCGCCCTGAACTGCCGACCGCGCTCGTCGCCGCGGTTGAGCACGCGATGGCCAAGGCGCCGTCCGCACGCCCTGACGGGAAGGCGTTTGCCGCGGAGCTCGCCGCGGCGCGGACGCCGGAGGCGCTGCTTGCGCCTGCCGTGGTCAAGCGCAAGCGCCGCTGGCGGCGGATTCGCCTGATGGCGGTCATCGGTGTCACGGCCGCGATCGCGCTCGGCTTCGGTTTCTGGGTGATCGTCCAGCTCTTTCGCGGCTTCAGCGGCGGCGTCCTCCCCGACCTGAGCGCGGTCGGTTCGAGCGTGCCGCCGGCACTCCTCGAGGAGGCACGGGCCGACGGTTCGCTGCAGGCCGGCGAGCTGGTGCGCTACGCCTTCGTGCCCGGGAATGCGGCCTGGAACGAGGGGCTGCTGCTGACCAACGACGCGGTGATCCGGCGCACGCCGCAGGGGCCACGCCGGCATCCGCTCGGGGACTTGAACATCAATCTCTACTTCAACGGCACGACCCGTGGCCTGATCATCATCGACCCGGCCACGGGTGTTCCCGACACGCTCTATCGCTCGCTCTCCGGCGCCGAGCTCGGCGCACTGACCTCCGCGCTCGCTATCCCCAAGGATTCCCTGAAGTAGCGGCTACTCCCTCACCCGTCGCCGCAGCGCCGTCAGCGAATCAGCCGGAAAGCCCGGCGGCCCGCTGAGCGAGACCCGCACGTCCCCGGCCACGAGCGATTGGACCAACCGCACCTCGGCCTCCCCCAGCCGATAGACCACGCGCACCGAGCCGCCGCCCTGCTCAAAGCGCAGCGGCACCAGCCCGTCGATCAGGCGAAGCTTGCCACCCATCGCCTCGCTCGCCGTGGTGAAGGAGATCGTGTCCACTCGCGCGATGTCGATCAACTGCTTCGTTGCCACGAGGTCCCGCGCGGCGAGATCGCTCCGATTCCCACGTTCGGGCGCCGCGGCCCGGCGTGCTTCCGCGGCGCCCAACGCCAGCCCGCCCCCGCTTGCAGCGCGTGGGGCTGTTGCGACGGGTGCAGCGGCCGGCACCGGTGCGGCAGCGCCGACCGCCACCTGCTGTTCCGCCGAGACCGACTTCGCCGTCACGTCGTTCCGACGATCGGCGAGCTCCTGGATCGGCTTCGCCGACTCTTCCCGGCGGCCACGAACCAATGGTGCCGGTGCCGCGGCGCGCTCCGGCGCGGCCGGTGGCGCCGTCACGGTGGTCGGCGGGACCGCGCTGATCGCGTCGGCAATCGGCGAGTCGACGCGTACCGCCGGCAGCACCTGCTGCACATCACCGCGTGCGTACCATCCGGCGCCGACCGCCACGGCGATCGAGGCGGCCCACGCCAACTGACGAATCCACGGACGCGATCGGCTGGGCAGTGGCGTGACGACCGTGGCGACCGGCGCTGCCACCGGCGGATCATCGAGCAACTCGACCAGTTCGTCACTGAAGTCCACCATCTCGCGCGCAGACTCGAGCCGAGCGCGACATTCCGCGCACGATGCGAGGTGCGCCTGCAGCGGCGGCAGCTTCGCTGACGGAATCTCGCCGTCGAGCAGTTCGTGGATCGTGCCGTCATCAAGATGCGATGTCATGGCGTCCCTCCCCGGCGCGGTAGGCTTCGACCAGCTTCTGGCGGGCGCGGGAGAGCGTCGTGCCGACCGCTCCCCGGGCCAGTCCCAGCGTGGCCGCAATGTCGTCGTAGCTGAATCCTTCGGCCTTGAGCAGCAGCGCGTCGCGGTCACGTGCCGAGAGCTGGTCGAGTGCCGCACGCACCAGCGCCTGCCGATCACCGCGCTCCATGGCGTCGTCCGGCGCCTCGAAGGCCGCCGGCTGCTCCGCCTTGTAGAGCACGAGCCGTCGCTGTTGCCGGACGTCGCGCCGCCCTTCCTCGCGCACCAGGTTGAGTGCCACGGCGAAGAGCCACGGCCGCGGGTTGCGCGGTGGGGCGGCCACTGCGCGCGCAAAGACCTCCTGCGCGATCTCCTCGGCGCGATCCACGTCGCCCGTGCGCCGCGTGAGCATGCGCACGAGCGAAGCGTGGTATTCGCGGAAGAGCTCTCCCACCGGTCCGGTCATCGGCCGTCGAACTCCGTCAGGAAGCGGTCGAGCGCACCGGCGCTCCACGTGGTCAGGCCACCCTCGGCGACCTTCACCGAGGTGTGCCGACCGGCGACAATCACCGGGGCGTCGAGGCCGAGTGCCTCGGCGAGTGCCGGCCGCGCCTTGGCCAGCGCGAACCAGGCGGGCGAGAAAGGGGCGATCGTCGTGACCTTGAACGAATCCTGGTGGTTCACGTCGGTCCAGACGTTGCCCCGCTTGGCAAAGATACGTCCGGCGAGCCGACGGGTGGCGGCGGCCTCAGTCCGGCCGACCGCTGCCCCGATCAGCTGGCGTGTGGCGACCTGATCGCGTGCATCGGCGAGCGTGTTGCTCTTCGCCATCGCGGCATCGCTGCGGGCGCTCTCGAAGGCACGTTCGCCGGTCATCCGCCGCGCCTCGGCCGCACCAGCGGGTGCTGCCGGAAGCACGGGGCGACCACCACCCATCGCCACGACGCCGGGTTCCTGCACCAGATACGAGGTGTACTCGGTCAGGATGCCATAGCGGAGGCCGAGGTCGCGGATCTGCCCGATCAACTCGGGCGACGACCCTTCGAGGCGGAGCTGGCGGCTCAGTTCACCGATCCGTCGCCCGGCCCAGAGCGGGGCGATATAGTCGTTGTCCGAGGACTGGCGATCAAAGTGCCCAGCGAGGCTGAAGCGCTCCCGGCGACCATCGCGCGTCCCTTCGATCACGACCGGTCCATCCCCGGCGCCGCGATAGCGTGTCAGGACCACCAACTCCTCGCCGTAGAAGAGATCGGGGAGGGCGGCCGGTGCCTGGTCGAGGAAGCGCACCGGCGCACTCACAATGCGCAAGTCGGAGAGGGCGGGGCGCGACAGCTTGCTCATCACGCCACCGACGGCATCACCGACATCCGCACCCGGCGCGACATACGTGGCCGAGCCGCGGCCCTCGACGGCGAGCCGATCGAGCAAGTAGGTGTTCACGTCGTGCCCGACACCAAAGGTGAAGATGCGGTGCCGGCCGATCCGTCCTGCGGCGCTCGCCGCAATCTTGTCGGGGGCATTCTCGCCGACTGATGGCAGGCCATCGGTGAGGAAGAAGATCAGCGACATCCGCTCCGCGTCGGCACGCTCGGCGAGTGCCGCATCGAGGGCTCCCTGCAGGTTCGTCCCGCCGGTGGCGTTGAGGCCGTCGACGAACTCGCGCGCCTGGCGGAGATTGGCGGGCGTCGCCGTGGCGTAGCCGTCACGGAAGGGACGGACGCCGCTGCTGAAGGCAATCAGTCGGAAGCGGTCGCGCGCGGTGAGTGTGCCGAGGGCCTGGCGCAGCGCGGTGCGCGCCTGCTCCATCTTGTCGCCACTCATCGAGCCGGAGACGTCGACCACGAAGGTCAAGTCACGGGCGACGACGGCGTTGTCACTGGCTGGCGGCGGCGAGAGGAAGAGGAGGGCATAGCCATCTTCACCTGGGATCGCGTGAGACAGCACGGTGCCACCGACGAGGCCACGGCGGAACGGCAGTACGAGGTCGACGTCGCCGCGCACCGGCGGCGTGATGGTGATGCGGAGCGTACCATCACGGCGACTCTGAGAGATCGGATGCGTCGGTGAGTACGGGGTGGCGTATTCGCCCTCGCGCGCCACGTCAAAGCGCACCGCCACCGGCGCGTCGCCGCGCAGCCCGGCGGCATAGCGGAGGTGCAGGGCATCGCCGTCGCGGGCCAGGAGCTGGTTGTAGCGGAGGATCACGGTGCGGGTCTCGCCGGGCTGGATCGGGAAAACCTGCGCGCGGATCAGGCCGTGACCAACGAGGGTGATCAGCGCGGGATCCTTGAGCTGGCGGACGATTCCCTCGTAGATGCCGCGGGCCTGATCGGCGGGCATCATCTCCCCCTTCAGCTCCTTCTCGCCCTGAAAGAGGGAGAAGTCGGTGAAGAGCGCCTCGCCGGGCATCGGATAGTGGTAGGTCCCCTCGGCGATGCCGCGGCCGGTGTTGCGGAAGCGCTCTTCAACCTCGAAGCGGGCGATCCGGCCGTCGATGGTCACGCGGACCGTGGAACCGACGCGTTCGATGGCGGGAGAAGAGCGGACGGGGCCTGGGCCCACGGGGCGTTCATCGATCCACCCCTGGGCGGCCAGCGGCGCCAGCGGGAGGAGGGCAAACAGGAGCTGCGGAATGATGGGTCGCATCGGGTTGTCCCGGTTTGAGGTGCCGGGAGATGCGTATGGGATGGAAACGTGCACAAGCCGATTCGCGGACGCCCCAACCGCTGTCATCCTGAGCGTAGCAGCCCATAGGGCTGCGAAGTCGAAGGACCTCTCTCCGGTGCGGCTGGACAGAGGTCCTTCGACTCCGCCCGCTTCGCGGGCTACGCTCAGGATGACACCCGCGAGGCCCTGCCCCTGCCTGACGTCGTTGTAGGCTGGGCGTTCGATCGAAGATCGCCTTGGCGAAGGGGCAGAGCGGGAGGAAGCGCTGGTGGTTGGCGCGCGCCCACTCGACGGCGGCCGCCACCAGCGCCTTGCCGAGGCCGGTGCCGGCGTGGCTCGGCGCGACCTCGGTGTGCTCGATGATCAGGTGCGAGGCGTTCATCCGCGACGTGACCAGCTTGCCGGCGATCACGTCGCCGTCATGCGCGGTGAACGCTGCCGCGGTGGCCGGATTCGGTGAAGCGGATATCCATGGGCCTGCCTTGCTCAAGGGTGATCGGGTCGATGATCGCGCGGATGCGTGCCACCGAATGCGCGGAAAGGCGGCCCATCTGGCTTCCTGTTCCAACGATGGACACGTTGCACCATGCGCCTGTGCGCATCGCGCCGCCTGATTCGTTCACCGTGTACACCTTTGACATGGAGCACGTGATGAACAAGGACATCATCGCCGGCAACTGGAAGCAGCTGCGCGGCAAGGTTCAGCAGCGCTGGGGCAAGTTGACCAACGACGACCTCGACGTGATCGCCGGGAAGAAGGACGAGCTGGTCGGCAAGATCCAGGAGCACTACGGCGAGGCGAAGGAAGACGTCGAGCGCGACGTGGATGCGATGTGGGATTCCGCGGACGACGAGCTCAAGTCCTAGTTGCGTGGTGCTCGATGGCAGCAGTTGGTGTGGTGCCTAGCCCCGTTGGCTCAGCAGCACCGCGCCGGCTGCCACTACCAGCACCACCGCGCCGAGCATCAACCGCCGTATCCTCGACACGGCGGCTTCGCGTGCTTCGTCGAGGTAGAATCGCCCCTCGCCGGCATCCACCAGCACGTGGCGATGCTCCTGGATTCGCACCAGCATCCCGTGGCCGAGGCCGAGCTCGTCGAGGGTGCGGGCGGAGGCGGGCGAGGTGGCGCCTTGGCCGCGGAACGCGGCGATCAGGTGGCGCCGCTTCCGTGCGATGATCGCGGGGCCGATGGGCCCGAGGCCGGAGGGGATCATCGAGTGAGGGCGTAGTAGATCACGTAGAACCAGCCGAAGAAGCCATGCAGGATGGCCCAGAGGATCGACTGGTGGAGGCTCCACGAGATCGTGATGGCGAGGGCGCTGCCCATGCCGATGCCGGCCTTGGCGACGTCGCGCGTGGCGTTCATCCGGGCCCGTCCGTTGTGAGTGTTGATCTCGACCTGCATTCAGGACCTCAGCATGGCAGTGCGCGTGCGACGATAATACCCGACGCCGAGCCCGACGCCGATCAACGAGAGTCCGATCACCATCATGCCGACGACGGTCTCACCCGCCAGGACCGCCGCCGCTCCCAGGAAGGCCGTGAACCCGCAGAGCACGAGCATTGCGACGCCCGCGCTCACCGGCGACCCGAGCAGGGGGTCGTTCCGCAGCAACTTGACGGTGGCTCCGCCAACCGCGGCCAGCAAGATCAGCATGATCGCGACCAGCCCGACCGTGGTGTCGACCCCGGTTGCCCCGGCGAGAAAGATCCCCAAGGCGAGCGCGGCCACCATCGCGACGATCGACCCCAGCATGATCCCGATGTTCCGGTAGGACGATCCGACGGCTCGACTCTGCAGCACCAGTCCGGCCACGACCACCGCCACGCCGACGACGGAGAAGCCGGTGCGCCATGCGGGCACGCCAAGGAGCGCTGACAGCTTCGTACTCGCGAGCAGGAAACCGAGGCCGAAGAGTGCCCGCGCGAGTGCGAGATGCGCCGCCGTCCCGCTCAGGCGATGCCAGCGCCAGCCGCTTTCGAGAAGGATCGAGGCGCCCACGAGCAGCATCAGCCAGTCGTACCTGGTCATCGCTGTGCCCTGAGTTCGCGGCGAACACGCAGGAAATACCCCACGCTCAGGCCAGTACCGAACACCGCCCCGGCGAGGACGATGAGTCGGAGTTCAATGTCGTCGATCAGGAACGCGGAGAGTCCGCCGGCCGCGAAGATGACCATGGCCGCTATCGCGGTGGTCACTGGGGAGTCGAGTTCCGGATTGCGGCGGAGCGCGCGGGCCATCAGGTACCCGGCGACCGAGGCAACGACCGAGAGGGTGACGGCGTACCCCGGCATCGTCTCGACGCCCATCAGGGTGGCGAGCGGCCAGCCGATCACGATGCAGGCGCCTGCACTCGCGGCCATCACCAGCAACGCGCGCCGGTCGAGTCGGTGCTCTTCCGCGGCCGTCACGATGATGGCGAACGGGATGGCCACGCAGATCAACTGGAATACGTCGAGCAGTGAGACCGAAGGCAGGAGGTCCATCAGCATCTCCAGGTCAGGCGGGGTGGCGACCCTCTGAAGCTACATCGAAAACGCCGGTACGTGGGCGCCAGTCAGGTGTCACCTCGGACCGCGAATTTGCGTCACCAGCACCCTTCCAGCATCGTCTTCCACCACCATCACGATGCCGTCCGCGGTGGGCCGGAGCAGCGTCGGTTCCACGGTGAGGCGCATTGACCCTCGCTCGACCCCCTGCCGGTCATAACGCTTGAGCAGGAATCCCTCCTTGGCAAACCGGACGCACCAGAGGTGGTCGTCACCGCCGACGGTCACTTCGCGAGCGCCGGCGATCTGCGCCTTCGGCCAGCCCGACCAGGAAGGCCACGGCGCCAGCTGGGTCCACATTGACGCCCTTGATGGTCCGCGGTGGACCGCGATTCGCTCGCTTCCCGCGCTCCCTCGCGTCGGCCTCGCTCCAGACCAGGGGCGGGTCGTTCGCCGGGATGGTCCATGTGGTCGTGGCGTGCGAGGCATCGACCACGGCGAAGGTCGGGGAGTGGGTGTCGATCACGACGATCGCGCCGGAACGGAGCATTGAGGTCGACGAGGAAGCTGTTCAGCTCGCCCGGGGCATCCACCATGGCCGGAGCCGCCTCCCAGATCCACGTCGTGTCGAGGGCTGCACCACCAGACAGCTTGATCGTGACGAGTGACGGGCCGCGTGGCGGGTAGCCACCGGTGCCGAGCGTCACGATGCCAGAATCCGGCCCCATCATCAACGAAGAAACGAGTGGCGGGGTAGCAAACAGTCGCGGCGCGGAATTGGCCGAATCGCCGCTGAACACGGTGAGGCGTCGCAGGGCGATGTCGATGATCGCGACGTCACCGCTCGCCGTCACGCCGATCAGCGTTGGCGTCCGGAACTCGCCGGGTCCTTCGCCCGCTCGGCCAAGTCGCCCGAGTGGTCCCCCATTCGGGGCAAAGTGCGCCGCCACCCTGTTCCGCGTGTCGAGGAGCCACCAACTGCCGTCCGGGCCGGCCGCGAGGTCGCCCAGCTCGTACTCGATGCCGAGCGAAATGGCCGAGTCGGCGATCAGCCTGGGCGCCGCATCCACGTCGGGCTTGGCACATCCGACGACCAACGCAGCGAGCGCGACTGCAAGGAGACCCCTCACCCCCGCTTCCCCGGTGGGCGGTACTTCATGTTGTACCAGGTCAGTCCGCCGAAGAGCAGCAGCTGGCCCGCCAAGTAGCCGTAGCCGCCCCACCCGAGCACGAGCCAGGTGATGATGCCGAGCAGGATGGAGAGCCCGGCGGTGACGAAGCCCGCGCCGTACTCGTGGTCGCCGATCCGGTAGAAGAGGATGCCTCCGACGACGAGCAGGATGATCTGGGCTGGCATCGGCGGTCCGGTGGGAGGGGTTGGTGGAAGCTACATCGGGGGGGGGTGAGGGAGGGCGCCACCCAACGCCACCACCTCCCACACCACCCACGGCCCGCCATCGACCTGCTCGATCAGCGAGACCCTCGTGAAGGTGATCCGAAGCGGCGTCGCGAGGGCAATGTCGCTCGGTTGGGTATTCCCCGGCGCGCGCGGATTGCGAGGATGCGCGAGCGTGATGTGCGCCGCGTGCTGCCGGATCGCCGTCGTGCCGAGGACGGCGGCGCGCAGGTGGTGGAACTCCGTCGATCCGTCGATGCAGGGGAGCAGGACGCCGTGCGCGTCGAAGCCAACCGGGGCCCCGAACGTCAGCGTGATCGCAGGCGGCAGCGACGCCAGCGCGCGCAACTGCGCGAGCGGCGACTCCGCCAGCTCGTCCTCTCGACAGAGCGTCACATGCGCCCCGATCAACCCGTGCTGCACCGGATCGAGGCGAAGGCGGATCGGCTCGAGGATCGCCGCGGCGTCATCGGGGACGAAGAGGGTGAGCTGGAGGCGGCGCGACATCGACGCGCTACCGGTCCAGCACCGGCAGGAACGCGCGCCACGGTCCGACCGCCTCGCGGTACTGCTTGGCGAGGACACGCGACGTCTGGGCAATGTGCCCGAGGTCGTGGACCGTCCACGCCGAGAGGAGCTGGCGCAGGGAGACGCGCCCGAAGACGGGATGTTCCCCCTCGAGGGCGAGTTCGTGTGCCCCGAGTTGCCACCCGCGGAGCGTCTCGAGGCTCGCGTGCCGCAGCTCCGCGAACTCGTCGAGCATCTCGGCAACGCTGCGGTCGCGCTGCTCGTGCAGGTGGCCGAAGCGATCGAACGGCGGGAAGCGGAGGTCGACCCCCTGCGCGAGGATCACCTCCGCGCGCGGAATCCAGTCGGTCCGCTCGGCGTGGATCATGTGGCCGAGGTTGTCGAGGGCACTGAAGGTCTCGGGCCCCTCGTTCGGCGTCAGCCAGGCGCCGGTGAGGCCACCCAGCAGGGCCCGAAAGGTCGCAGGGGTCCGATCGAGGATCTCGACGGCATGTGCGAGGTCAAAGTCCATTGGAGCTTCCCAGGGGTGAAGGGGCGACACGAATCCCGGATGGAGATCTAGGGTCACGCCCCCTCACCCCTCCCTTCTCACCCCCCAAGCACCTCCGACTCCAGCCGCGCGTAGCTCGTCTCCATCCCGGTCGTCATCCCGCTGCCGAGGATCATGTCGCGCATCTCCTTGTTCGGATAGGTGATCACGATCGAGAGCAGTGTGCCGGACGGTGTCGCGACCAGTGTCAGCTCGTTGCGCGTACCGGGGCCGTCCATCCCGATCATCTGCTCGGTCGTGACGGCGCGGTACGGCGGCGACGACTCGAGCAGCTCGCCCTCGAAGCCGAAGCGCGCCGACTTGTCGACGGCTTCCCATTCGTAGCGATAGCGCTCGCCGACGCGAGTGGCGACCTCGCAGACCGGCATCGTCCAGCCATCGGGGCCGAGGAGCCAGCGCTGCATGAGGGCCGGCTCGTGATGGGCGCGCCACACCTGGTCGACCGAGCCGCGGATGATGCGCGAGATGCGCACCGTGGTGTCGGAGAGCAGCTGCGCCTCGGTGCCGCGTGTGGCGGCGAACGACGTGAGGTCCGCGAGGACGGCATCGATCTGGCCCATCGCCGAGCTCATCCCTTCGACCATCCCCATCGCCACCAGCGATTCCATCGCTTCGGTGCTCGTGAAGGTGGTCACGCACTGGAAGCGGGAACCGGTGGGCGTCTCGGCGAACGAGAAGACCATCTGCATCGTCGGCATGTTCGGGTTCGGGACGTCCTGCTCGTCGGCGAAGCCGTCCTCGAGCTCGATCCGCTTGAGCGGCTCGATGGCGAGGTAACGGAACCAGCCGTGCGCCTTGGTGCCATCGGGGCCGGTCATGTAATAGTGCGAGCGGCCACCGACGGCCATGTCATGCCGGGTGAAGGTGGCGGGCCACTCGACCGGCCCCCAGAAGCGCTCGAGCTGGCGCGGATCGACATACGCGGCCCAGAGGCGCGCGACCGGGACGGGATAGTCCGCGACGACGGTGAGCGTGCGGGCGGCGGCATCGGACGTGACAGACGTGATCGGCATGGCTACTCCGTCGGGGGGAAGGGCTCGGCGAGGATCGCGTCGAGCTGGCTGAAGCGAGAGGTCCAGAGCTGTTCGAGCTGGGTGAGCAGCGCCCGGGCGCGGGCGAGTTCCTTCGGGTTGCCGCGCACCAGCTTCTCGCGGCCCTGGCTGCGCTTGGTCACCAATCCGGCCTCGGCAAGGACGGCGACGTGCTTCTGCACCGCCGCGAACGACATCGTGTACCGCGCCGCGAGCGTGGAGACCGACGCCTCCTCGCCGCCGAGGACGCGGGCGACGATATCGCGCCGGGTACGGTCGCCGAGCGCCCGGAAGAGGCGGTCAAGCTGGTCATCGGCGAGCCGGGTGCGGCTGGGGAGACGTGCAACCATATGGTTGTAGGTTAAGGCGCGGGGCGGGTGGGCGCAAGGGGGGCGATGATCGATGATCGATGATCGATGATCGATCACCATCCAGGCATTGTCATCCCGAGCGAAGCGAGGGAGCTGCGTGATCGCCGATGGGCGAGGACCCTGCTCAGTTCTTCCGCGTCAGCTTGAACACGATGATTCGTTGGGCCCCATCGGCATCCTCGGCGATCGCTGCACTGAAGTCACGGCCCACCGATACCTCACGCCGAAATCCGCCGTCGCCGTGGCCTCGGAATTGGGCGGATCGGCACGGTCGGCCGCACAATCACTTCAACCTCCCGCCCGAGGAGATGCAGCAGCGCCAACATCTGGCCCACGGACTTCCCTGAGTGACTCGGATCGAGCAATCGGTAAAGCTGGCTGGCTGACGTTCCCAAGCGGCGCGCCACTTCGCGTTTGGCCAGCTCACTCGTGGCAAGCGCCTTCCCGGCTTCGACGGTCAGCCGGTGCAACAGCAACTCATTGAGGTACGCAGGGTCCTGATGGTACTCCAGCACCGCATCGAGGTGGATGGTGTCCTCGGTGCCCGATTCCAGTCGATAGGTGAACGCTTCCCGGCCGGTCTCCGGATCGGGATAGACGTCGACGATGCGGTCGTTGCCCGTGGGGGGGACGGCGAGTTTGGCGTAGGGGTAGACCAACTGCTCCCGGACGGTTCGGACCTCGAAGACCCGCTTGCGGTTGTTGGCCTCGACTGACGTGATCTTCACAGCGCGCCCTCCTCCTGCAGTGCTGCGATGAGGCGGAGCACCCGGTCGGTGGCATGCCCCTTCATGGGGACATGGTCCTCGAGGTTCCACTTCACGAGCAGACGCCCGTCCCGATACACATGGACATGCCGGGGGGGGTGGTCACCCTTCCAGGTGACGAAGACGAATCCGCCGCGGCGCACCTTGCCCATGACGACATGTTACCGTACACGGTAACATGTAACAAGGGCGATATAATGCGCGCAAGGGCTATCGCTGGTACCGATACACCCGCACGCTCTCGACGTCATCCTCGTTGCGCACGCGTGCAAGGACGTAGTCGCGGCCGATCTCCAGCGGCTCGACACCGGCCGGAATCTCGATCGTCGCCGTCCGCACGCCCGTCGGCGCGAAGACATGCCATCGCTGCGCCTTGGTCGAATCGCCGTACTCGCGGGCCCACACTTCACCGGTGCTCGCGACGACCAGTCCAGTGAACGCCGGATGGGTCGCCGGAAAGGTGAGCCAGGCGCCAGTCAGCTCGGCGTGCTTGACGAAGTTGTCCCGCATCGCGGGTTCTGACGCCATCTCCGTCTTGGCCGCCGCGATGAGGTTGGCACGAAAAACGGAGATCTCCTTCGGGGTCACCGGAGTCGGCGTCCGGGCCAGCCGGATCATGGTCTTCAGGGCGCCCCGCGATGAATACTCGCGCAACTCGAATCGCCGCCCATCGCTGTGCCAGAACGACGAGGGTCCCGTTGCAATGAGTCCGGCCGTCGTGAACGGCCTGGCGCCATCGGTGAGGAACTTTGTGGTGACCGACTCGAAGATGTACGTCTCGCCGACCAGCAGCCTGGCGACCGTGCTGATCCCGCCGGGCGGCACGACGCGGACCACGAAGGCAGTATCGGGATAGAGCCCGGTGGGCGGATTGTAGAGGCCCAGTCGATAGCTGCCAATCAGGCTGCCATCTGCAAGGACACCGAGGAGGGTGATCCAGGGTGTGGACGTCGCCCCGCCCCCCAACTTGACGGGGGGCAGTCGATCGACTGGAGCGGTCCGAACGAGTTGTCCGGAGGCTGTGAATCGCGTCAGCCGGCTCAGGCGATTGTCCCAGAGCAGCACGGTATCGCCCGGAAGTCGAGAGAGGCCGGCGAAGTTCTTGACGTCGCCCGGCCCCTCCCCGCGACGCGCGACCCCGCGCACCAGCTGACCCGCCGCACTGAAGAGCCGCAACTCGCCCGCTTTCCCATCTGCAACCACCACGCTTCCGTCACTCAGGCGAATCGCCCCCGCGACCGTGCCGAACGTCGTCCCGCTCTCGTCATCGCCGATCGAGAGGATCGGTCGCGGATCAAGTCGACGCGCGGGCACGGTCGTCGCGCCGTTGGTGACGATGCGGATCCCGGCGCTGTCGCGGATGGCCGGGGCGCGCTGCGCCCCCAACGCCGGCGCGATCAGCCCGGCGGCAACGAGGGCGTGTCGGAAGGGAGAGATAGATCCTCCGGAGGTTGGCTCGGCATCAAGCAGCGCTGCGCCTCATCCGCCGCCCTTCGGCCGGATCAGGAATCCCCTCGAGTCGTAGTTCTTCGCCTCGAAGCCGAACGACTGCGTCACCTGCACGCGCACCGGGATGCCACCTCGGCACCCGGGCCAGAAGCGTGACCCGACGACCACGGCACGGGCCGGCGCGATCAACGTCGAATCGCTGGCGTTCATCACCACCACGTTGCTGCTTTCGACCCGGCCGTCGGCGTTCACGACGTAGGCCAGCGTCACGCCACCCTTCCCGCCGGCGTCGCGGAGGGCCGTCGGCATTTCCAGCCTCCGAAAGCTCCGAAGCTGGGGAGCGGGAGATGTTTCGTCGGCGTCGTAGATGGTGGAGTCGGCGGTCGGTGTCCCCGTGCACCCCTGCCGGGGCGCCGGCCGCACGTCGATCTGCTGGGCGGCGATGCCGAGGAGTGGCACCCCGCACCACAGTAGCGCGAGGGCCATCGTGGAGCTGCGCCTCATCGGGGTTCCGGCAACCGAGGGGACACGTCGCTCGGATCGCGCGGCCTCAGAAACACCGTCACGATCGCTTGGCCGATCCAGATCGCCCCGAAGAGGAACATCGCGTTCGAGCCCCAGCGGAGCTCGCCGAAGAAGGCGAGGATTGCCACGATAGGCCAATCCCATCTGGAGGAGTCGCTGGACGGCCGGATGCTGCAGCGTCATGGTCAACCGACGGTTGGAGGAGTCCCTCCCAAGCTACATCGAGAAGGCCCAGGGTGGGGCGCCAGCGCCTCCCCGGCGTCGTCAGCCACTAGGGCACGGTGACGATCAACCGCTGCTGTCGGCTGACTGAACCGCTCGATGATTCGACCGTCACCTTCAGCTCGTACTGCCCGCCCCGGAGCTCTGCCAGGCCGAGGCGGCGCTCGACCGCGACCGGGCCGTCGCCCACGACCTCTCGGAACGATGCCGAGATGCGATCACTCCCGCGCCCCGGAGCGAGCGAGCGGATCTCGAGCCGGGTCCGCAGCGTGTCGCCGGTCCGCGCGCCATACACTTCGTAGTAGATGGCCGCCTCGTCGCGCCGTGGCCAGGTGCCGAGGGTGTTGACCGGAAAGCTGCCGCCGTGCGGCGTCTTCCACGCGGCGCCCCCGGCCCGACCCAGCACGAGATCACTCATCGTCAGGCGACTCGAGGGACCGATCGTGAGCTCCGGCAGGAGTGCATAGGAGCCGGCCGTGTCGACCCCCTGCGTCAGCTTCACGGCGACGCGCCACGACCCGGGCGTGAGCGGGAGCTCGAGCAGCTGATTCACGAAGCTTCCGGAGAAATCGATGTCGCGGCTCAGGAAGTGGACCAGTGAGTCGAGCGCCACGAACCGGCCGCTGCTCCGCTCGAAGGCGGTCACTCGGATCTGTACCGGTTGGTCGCGCCGACCGTTGCCGACCGGCGTGCTCTCAAGATGCTCGCGAGGGATCGCGAGCGCGATCAGCGCCTTTCCCGTCGCCGCGTCGTGCCCGAGGCCGTAGACCGCAATCGCCGAGGGCCAGGGGTCGTAGATCGGCGGCGAATCGCTGTCGGTGGCGACGCCGAGCTCCGCATCGACCCGCTGCTGCCGCACCGACGGCCCCGATCACCGGCGTCACACGCGATGACCCCGAGGGCTCGTCCGGCCGTCGAACCCCGTCGCTGCAAGCGGGCGTCCGCGGCGCTTGGCCCAGTCATCGGAGAGACCGACACGGAGCTGCCAGTCGGCGGCCAAAGCGGCGGCCGAGGGCATCGGTGAGTGGCAGGTAGCTCGTGAGGGTCGTCGCCGCGTGGTATCCCAGCGCCTGACTCCCGCGGAAGGTGAGGGTGCGCCATTGCCCATCGAGCCAGTAGAGCCCAGCTCTCGTTGAAGCGCATCGACTCCGCCATCACCTCGGCGCGCAGCGCCGGGGCGAGGTTCGCGCCGCGGCGGTTGATGAGCATCTGGATCGTCGTGTCGGTATCAGCCGATGGCTTGCCGCGGACGCGACGCAGCGGCAGCCCATGCCGCAGCACGATCAGGCCACGATGGTCGAGGAGGGGCTCGTCACTGCGCGTGTCGCCCATCAGGCTCGGCTGCAATCGCGCGAGGTCCTCCTGCAGTCGGCGGCCTGCGTCGTTCAGGCAGAGATCGAGTTCCTCGAAGAGGTACTCGACCCGGCCGAACTGCGCCCGGCGCCACGGAAGCGGGACGTGGTAGTCACGGAAGGCATCGTTCCATCGCAGGAGCTGCTCTTGCAGTCGTTCGCCGGGCCGATTGGCCGCGAGCGCATCGCGCTCGAGCCAGAAGCGCCGCAGCCAGGCGGGGACGGAGTCGGTCGGCACCCGATCGAACGGGGCCAGGGTGTCGGGCTGGACGAACCAGGCGAGATCGGTGCGGTACGCCTCGCGTCCGGCAGGCGTGAGAGCCGCCATTCCTTCCCAGTAGGCCGCTTCGCCTTCCGCGACGCGACCGAGGGCCGCAAGGGTGCGCGCCCGCTCCAGGCCGAGGACGCCGCGGTCGCCTCCATGGACGAGAGCGGCGTCGAATCGGGCCAGTGCGGCCGGCATCGCGCCTGTCGCGCGAAGTCGTCGTGCCTCCACGATCATCAGGGCGGCGTTCGACGGCTCGCGCAGCAGCAAGGTGCGCAGGACCGTCAACTCATCGGGGCGAAGGGTGCGATCGCCAAGCGCGAGGAGCGCGTCGGTCGCAAGGCGCGCGGCCGGGGCAAAGGCCGGGTGGGCGTCGATCAGCGGCACGAGTAGATGCCAGAACGTCGCGACGTTCGATTCGCCCTCAGGCTGCGCGAGATTGCTCCGGATCGGCGCGCGGAGCACGCTCAGGTCATGGAAGCCGCGCGCGAGGAAGTACGCCGGCCACGGCGACTCCCGCTGCGCGGTGCGTTCAATCACGAGCACGCGGATGCCTGCCTCGACCGTGTTCGCGTTGCCCGTGACGACGCCGCGGCGAAGTTGCCACCAACCGCGGGCCAACGAGCGTTGCCCGCCGTCCCAGACCTGGGTGTTGGCGCGCAGTGCGTCGAGCGCGACGGCAGTTGGAGCCGTCGCGACGGAGTCGGCCCACGCGGCGAAGTCGTTTCCGGCCGGGCCGCCCTGGGCGTGTGCCACGGACGGCAGCACGAGCAGGGCGGCGAACATTAGACGAGGAAGCGCAGGCGCCGATGGATGCTGCAGCGTCATGGTCAACCGACGGTTGGAAGGGGTCTCCTTCCAAGCTACATCGAGGCGTGTCCAGGGCGGGGCGCCACCCCTCACCCCTTCTTCAGATACGGCACCGCAAAGAGGTAGAGACCGGTGAGCGCCAGCACCGCGAGCGGCAGCAGCGGCGCGTAGGTGATCCACGCCGGTGGCGTTCCCTGCGACATCGCGACGAAGTTGGCCACCACGGTCAGGGTGAAGAGGATCGAGACCCAGCGGTGCAGCTGGCGCGGCCACGTGGGGCGGCTCACTGGCCACCTCGCGCCTGGATCATCTTCCAGCCGTTGCCCGACGGATCGCGGAAGCCGGCGTCGACGCTGCCGTAGCGCTCGATCGGCTCCTGCGTGAACTCGACGCCCGCCGGCGCGCATGCGCTCGTAGGCGGCGCGGCAGTCGTCGACCGTGCAGCACCAGCGGCGGCATGGCGCCCTTGGCGACGAGCTCGCGCAGCGCCTGGGCCGTGGCCGGCGTCGAGCGCCGGCGGCCCCGGCGCGAACAGTCCGAGCTGGAACGACGGCTGGTCCGGGTGCTGGACCGTGAGCCAGCGGTAGTCGCCGTTCCGCACGTCGGTGTGGACGCGGAAGCCGAGCTTCTCGACGTAGAACGTCGAGCGCCTCGTCCTGATCGCGAACGTAGAGCCCGACCACCTTGACACCCTTGGCTCATGGGACCTCCCGTTAGGTGGTGCGGACCCGAGGCATATCGCCCGCGTCCTGCCGTCGCTTCTCCGAAACTGCGATCGTGAGGTCGGGACGGTGCGCCGCGCTGCAGGAAGCAGGCCGGGACGCGCCGGGCCCGAGCTGCGGCGCGGCTCTCCCGCAGCCGCGCGGAGCTCCCGCTGGGCTCTCGCCGGTGACGTCGCGGAAGGTGCGGCCGAAGCGTGCCCGAGGCTGCTCCCAGCCGGTCTGGAAGGCGATCTCGGTGATCGGCGAGATCGGTGTCGCGCAGCAGCGCCATCGCCCGCTCGATCCGGCGCGTGAGCAGGTACCGGTGCGGCGGGATGCCGAAGGCCTCCTTGAACGACCGCGCGAAGTGCGCCTCTGAGACGCCGCTCACGCGCGCCGAGCCGCTCGGACAGGCCACTCCTCGTGCGAGGCGGCGTCCATCCGATCCTTGGCGCGCAGCAGTCGGCGCACGAGGTCGGGGTCCTGCCTGGTCGGCGGCATCATGCGCCGCTGCCGCGGCCTGACGGCCGCAATTGACGGCGCGGCGATGGTCTCGCGGTCACGATCGCCTTGCGCACCGCGAGCCCCATCAAGCGCCGGAACTTCGGACACGCGAGATGATCGGGCGCCTGGCAGGCGGCCGCATGCCGCAGTCCCTCGCGGATGGTGGTCAGTTTTCGGATCTGGTCGTCGATCGCATCCGCACGATCCGCCAGCAGCTGGCGATCGACCTTCGCACGGCCACCCACTGTCAGCATCTGGCCGATCTCGTCGAGGGTGAGTCCCGCCGACCGCCCGAGCGTGATCAACGCGACCTGGTCGAGCACCTCCGGTTCGTACTGGCGGCGCAGGCCGTGCCGCCCGCTCGAGCGGATCAATCCCTTCTCCTCATAGAACCGCAGTGCCGAGGGCGCCGCCCCCGATTGCCGCGCCAGTTCCCCGATGTCCATCGGCCCCCCTTGACCTCAAGTCGACTTGAAGTTGTAACCTGTCCACTCGAAGGGTTCAAGGACGCCTGGGGAGGAACGATGGAACTGCTCATCCATGCACTGCCGATCGGTGTCGGCGCCACGCTGCTGATGGACCTCTGGGGCGCCGTGCGACAGCCCCTCTTCGGCTTCGCGCGCCTCGACTACGCGCTGCTCGGCCGCTGGGTCGGCGGGATGGCCGCCGGGCAGTTCCGCCATGACGCCATCGCCCGGTCGGCTCCCGTCCGCCGGGAGCGCCTGATCGGCTGGACGGCGCACTACCTGATCGGCGTCAGCTTCGCGGCCCTGCTGCTCGCCATCTGGGGCGCGGCCTGGCTGCACCGGCCAGCCCTCGGCCCGGCGCTGCTCGTCGGCATCGGTACCACCGCGGCGCCGCTCCTGATCATGCAGCCAGCCATGGGCGCCGGCGTCGCCGCGTCGCGGACGCCGCGCCCGAACGCGGCCCGACTGCAGAGTCTCCTCACCCACGCGATCTACGGCCTTGGACTCTACCTCGCGGGCTGGCTCGATCACGCGCTTCTCGCGTCGTGACCACCACCTCCACAACTCAACACAAGGAGCACATCATGCGCATCCCCACTCGCTTCGCCCCCGTTCTCTTCAGCGCCCTCCTCTCGGCCGTGATGGTCGCGATCGTTTCGGGCTACGTCCTCTTCACCACGCAGGGTGTCCATCCGGGCCTGCTCGCGCAGTGGGGCCGCAGCTGCCTCCGGACCTGGCCGATCGCCTTCCCGACGGTCTTCATCGTGGCACCGCTGGTTCGGCGGGTCGTCGCGCGACTCACGATGCCCGCGACGGTCGCGGCCTTGGCGCTGTTGCTGCTGGCTCCCGCAGCCGCCACGGCGCAGGGCGCGTTCGTGAACGCGGGTGGTGAGTTCGACCTCGGGCGCGTGCAGCTGCGGCTCGAGGTGCGCGACTATGTCAGCGGTTTCACGTCGCTTCAGGGTGAGGGCGCCCGCGCCACGCGCAACGACGTAGTGATCATGGCCGGGCTGCGACTCGGGGCCCGTCGGTGAAGCCGGCGTCGACCACCGCGCGCCGGGGCGACTGGTTGGTGCCGTCGCTGCTCCTCCTGCTGGCGCTGGTCCCGTCGGTGGCGGGTGCCGTGCGCGTGGCCGACCTGGCGCGCGGCGGACCGATCACCGAAGCAAATGCCCGATTCATGGCGATGCCGCTGCCCGTGTTGCTGCATGTCCTGGCGGCGGTGCCCTTCGGGATGGTCGGCGCGTTCCAGTTCTCGGCGGGGCTGCGCCGCCGCGCGCCGCGCGTGCACCGGGCGGCGGGGTGGCTGCTCCTGCCGCTCGCGTTGCTCGTCGCGGTGACTGGACTCTGGATGACGCTCACCTATCCCTGGCCTGCCGGAGACGGCGTCGCGCTTTACGCGATGCGCCTCGTCTTCGGCGCCGCGATGCTGGGGTCCGTGGTGCTGAGCCTCGACGCGATCCGGCGGCGACGCTTCGCCGAGCATGGCGCGTGGATGACGCGTGCCTACGCGATCGGGATGGGTGCGGGGACGCAGGTCATCACGCACCTCCCCTGGTTCCTGCTGGTCGGGCAGCCGACCGAGGGCCCGCGAGCGGTGATGATGGGGCTCGGCTGGCTGATCAACATCGCGGTGGCGGAGTGGGTGATTCGGCGCGGGGTGGTGCGGGTCGGGAATCGTGGCACAGCGCGCTCACCGCAGCTCCTTCCGCACCACCAGCTTGAGGCCTGACCAGACGTCGGTCACGGCGCAGACCTTCACGTCGACGAGGCCGAGGGGCAGCGCCACCGCACGGATGGTGTCCTCGGTGATGTCGGTCGGGACCTTCGACGCCTTCTTCGGCCAGGAGACCCAGATGACCGCATCCGGCCGGAGTGCGGTGCGCAGCTTCTCGAGCCGCTGCTGCAGCACGCGCCGCTCCGTGGCGAAGAGATGCACGAGGTCCACCGTGCTGCTGGGGCGCGTGGCGAGCGTTACGCCCTCGGGAATGTCGGCAACGATCGCGGCGTAGGGCTCAGGACAGTCGATCACGAGCAGGCGCTGCCCGGCGCTGATGCCCAGCTTCTTGCTGACCGGGGTACCGGAGTAGCCGGGGGTCACGGGGTGTAGGGAGCTGATGGAGGGCGACGGATGCGATGCACCTCGAGCAGGACGCCTGCGTCGGAGGTCCGCAGTTGCACCAGCAGGAAGTCAGCGTCGGCCTGGATGATCCGGGCGTTGCCGGGCAGTTGGAACGAACCCAGGAAGATTCCATCGGGCGCAAAGACATCCCAGGTCGACACCGACTGCATCTCGAGCAGCCCTTCGCGCTGCACCAGGAGATGGCCGTCCCTCGTGAACTCGAGGTCCACGAGGGCCGGCATCGAGTCCGGCCGCGGGACTGCGTCCAGTACGCGTTCCCGCGTCGTTGCGTCGAGATAGCCGATGGTCCGAGCCATGTACTGCCGTTCCGCCGACGTCGCCACCCTTGGCGTCGCGCGCCGGGCACCGATGCGCTGGACGATCCGCTCGAGGACGCCCGCAGGTGTCCACAGTTCGATGCGGTAATCGTGGCTCGCCCAGAGCGCGATGCGGGGGGGGGAGCCGCCGCCCGCGATCTGAGGCCAGGGGTCGAAGGGATGCAGCACGGACACCGTGTGCCCGGGGGCCACGGCGATGTTGTGGCTGGTGAGCCCCGAGTACATGCCGAGTGGGTAGGCGGTGTCGAGCGTGGGTGGCACCGCCCATCGCCTGATTTGGCGCCGGTGGGTGCCTGGAGCGTCGTCGGGCGACGACGCAGTGCCAGATGCCCCGGCCGCGGCCGAGTCCTCCTGGCAGGCGAGCTGCGAGCCGTCGACGAGCAGCATCGGGACACACTCGACCCATCGGCCAAGCGCGTTGAACCGATCGAGGGCCAAGGGCTGCTCGCGGGCGTACCGTCCGTCGGGCGCATAGTAGGCCACGCGCGTGAGCCATGGGTCGTGCGCGCGGAGGGTGTCGCCGGCGACCAGCTGGAGCGCACCGATGCGGCGGAATTCGCCCGGCCCCTCGCCCGTGCGGCTGAGCTGCCGCACGAAGCGGCCATCCGCACCAAAGAGCCGAATGGAACCATCGACCGCCACGGCGATGCGGCCGTCGGCGAATCGCACGGCCGCTTCGATCGAGCGCCACTGTTGCTGCGGATCGTTTTCGTCGGCGCCTAGCACAGTGGTCGGCACGGAGTCGACTTCCCACGCCTCGTCATCCTTCCACGCGCCCGTTGTGCTCGTGATGATTGCGACGCCGGCCGAGTCGCGGATGCTCGCGGTCACCACGGCCCGATCAAAGGGCGTGCCGCAGGCGAGTAGCGCGAGCGGGAGCAGGGAGGCGCCAATGCGCGGCCGTACGCTCACCACGAAGCGACCGAGTGCGTCTGTTTCGGAGGCCCCGCCGCCCTCACTCCGCTCGGGGGCGGGGGATCGATCTTCGATCTCACCCCTATCTCCGGACCATCTCATTGATCCAGATCGGCGCGAACGGCGACATGCACCCCTTCGTCGCCGAGCGACTTGAGCGTGTCGAGCGCTTCCTGCACGGTCATGGGGGCCTCAGGCGTGGTTCGTCCCATCTATCGCTTCAGCCGGTAGGCCTCGACCAACCAGGCATCGTCCGGGGTGCGCCGGATCACCAGCAGGTGGTCGGTTCCCGCGGCGAGCAGCCGCATGTGGCCGGGGATGCGAATGCTGCCGAGGAAGCCGCCGTCGGTGCCGAAGACATCCCACACCGAGGCCGGGTGTGACAGCAGGAATCCCTCCCGCTGTACCAGCAACTCCCCCGTCGGGGTCATCGCCAAGCCGGCCACGGCGGCGAGGGAATCCGGCGTCGGCACCTGGGCGAGCACGCGATCCCGCGTCGCCTGGTCCATGTACTTGAGCTGGCTGGCCATGGACTCGTGGGCGCGCGCGATCTCGTCGGCGGTCGGGGCCAGTCGAGCGCCCGGTCGTTCGATGATCCGCTCGAGCTTGCCCGTCATCGACCAGAGCTCGATGCGGTAGTCGGGGTTAGTCGCGATCGCGAGGCGCAGCGGATTGCCGCCGCTGGCGAGGTACGACCGCGAGTGGAACGGGTGGATCACGAACGCTTCGCGCCCCGCCTCGAGTTTCACGCCGAACTGCTCGAGCCCCGCCTCGATGCCGAGCGGGTAGGCCGTGTCGCGAGCCGGGGTGACGAGCCAGACGCGATTCAATTGGCGGAGCAGCCCCGGCCCGGGAGAACTCATCCCGTTCGCATCGACGATGCTGGGGCGATTGGTTGCCGAGAGCGGGATCGACGGCGTCCTGCTTGCACCCGTAGCGCGAACCGTCAGGGAGGAAGCCGTTGCTGCATTCGGACCACGGGCCGAAGCGCGCAAGCTGCTCGCGGTCCATGCGCTCCTCGCGAATGAGGCGACCGGTCGGCGTGTACCAAGCCACCTGGTATCCAAAGCTGTTGTTGGCCCGGATGGTGTCGCCCGGCAGGGCCAGCAGGTCGCCAAAGTAGCGGAACTCCCGGGGCCCTCGCCGGACCGACTGATCAGTCGCACGAAGCGGCCGTCGGCACCGAAGAGGCGGATCGATCCGTCTGCGGCGACGGCGATGCTGCCATCCGAAAGCCTGGCGGCTCCCTCCACATACTTCCACTGTTGCTGCGGGTCGCTCTCGTCGGCACCGATCACCGTCATCGGCATGGTGTCGACCTGCCATCCCTCGCCCTCGCGCCATGCGGGAGTCGTGCTCGTGACGATCTCGATGCCAGCCGAGTCCCGCACGGAGGCGGTGCTCTTGGACGCCTCTGGAGAGGTTTGGCAACCGATGAGGGCGGTGGCGATCAGCAGGGCGGCAGCGCGCATGGGCACTCCGGTGAAGGGAGGGTGCGTCGGGAGGTCGCCTTGCAAGCTATAGCGGGGGAGTCGGTGGTGAGGCGCCACCCACTCCGCTCACGCCAACCCGTGCCCGCCCACCGGCTCGGTCTCGATGTGCTCCCCGAATCCCGCGATCATCGGGCGGCCGCGCGCGATTGCCTGCTGCACTGCGGGAAGCTGCAGCGAGGCCGCGTGCGACGCCTTGGAGTCCCAGACCTCGGTGATCCAGAGCGCGTTGGCATCGGACGGGTCCCGCGCGATGATGTAGCTATGGCACCCCGGCATCGTCGAGACGTCGGCGAGCAGGATGTCGATCAGCGCGTCGCGCTGGCCGGGGTGGGTGAGCATCTTGCCGATCAGACCGTACACGCCAGGCTCCATGGAGAGGAGGGAGAGCAAAGCTACGGTCTCGAGTGGCCTCGGCCAACTGATTCGCCGGTGAACGATGGCCGAGGAAGTGCGCCACTATCGCCCCTCCGAATCCGGGGCGATCATCAGGGATGCCTCCTGCCATGACCAGTCGACCCCTGCCACTTCTGCTCGCGTTTACCCTCCTCATCGGCGCGCGCACGCCCCACATTTCGGCGCAGTCCGTCATCCAGGCGCGCGAGGACCTCCGCCTCGACGCCGAAGCGAACGACCTGCTGCCGATCTGGTGGCTCTTCGTTTCGCCCAAGGGCGTCATGGTGGCGAGTCAGCAGCAGGACCGGAACTTCCGCTTCTTCTCCCCCGATGGCCGACCGCTCGGGACCTTCGGTCGGAACGGCGAAGGCCCAGGCGAATTCCGGCGCATCGAGGGCACCCGGGCTGGGTGGATCGGGGATACGCTCTGGCTTACCGAATCCGGCGTGCCGCGCATCACCTTCGTCGGGCCTGACCGGAAGCTGCTGCGGATGGAACGCCGGCCCGCGGAGCTCCTCGACCCGCGTGGCGTGGCGGGAAGCGCGACGGCGCTCGCGTCGCCGTTCGTCGCTGGCATCGCAGCGGATCGATCCTACCAGATGATGAGCATGCTGCTGCCGAACCTCCCATCGCCGGCCTGGCTCACGGGGCTGACGGCGCGCGGCTTCCTCTTCTTCGTGCAAGGGCGCGATGGGCGATTTGTGCGATCGATCGGCTGGAGTCCCGATGGCGACGCTGCATGCGCGCATCGCGAGCAGGGCGTCAGCGTTCGGATTCCATTCTGTCCCCCAGGCCCGATTCACCGAGCCGCTCGACAGGAATCGGATCGTGCTCGCCATCCCAGGCCAAGCGAGCGCCGGGGACGGGCGCTTCCAGCTTCTGGCCTTCAACGCCACCACGGGCGATACGCTGCTCGCCCGCGAGATCTCACTATCGACCGATTCCGATCCCTACACGGATCGCGGATAGCATCCGCGCCGAACGTCGAAACGATCAGCGGTCACCACCCGCCGCCCGAGCGCTCTTCGCCGAAGTCGCGTTCCCCGGAGTTCTATCCCCCGTTCAGCGATCTGCTGACGGGACGCGATGGCACGATCGCGATCGGTCTGTATGGTGGGCCCGCAGGGAGGAAGCAATGGCGCGTCTTCGATGCTGCAGGAAAGGATCTCGGCGTGGTCGAATTCCCCGCCTCGGTGCGGCTCTACGCCATCGAACGCGGGCGGGCATGGGGCACCGATGGCGAACCGGGCGACCAGGATAGCATCGTGCGCTTCCGGTGGTGAACTGATTCCCCGGTTCTGGAGCACCGTTCACTGGTCACTGGTCACTGGTCACAGGTTACAGGTCACCCCACCTCTCCCCCAAGCACCTGCCGCACCTTCTTGGCCAGCGCCCCCGGAGTGAACGGCTTCTGCAGGAACGCCACCGCCGCCCGCGAGGATGCCGTGGCGCACCACGGCGTCGTCGGTGTAGCCCGACATGATAGAGCACCTTGGTGCTCGGGGCGCACGGCGCGTGATCGCGCTCGGCGACCTCGCGGCCCGCCCACCTGCGGGCATCACCACATCGGTAGATCAGCAGGTCGATGCGCCCCGCGTGGCGCGCCGCGAGCGCGAGCGCCTCGCGTCCATTGCGCCGCCGTCGAGCACGCGCGTAGCCGGAGCGCTCCAGCGCGCATCCGCGCGACGCGCGCGCACCTGCGTCGTCGTCCTCGACGAGCAGGATGCGTCTCGGTGCCGACCGGCGCCGGTACCCGGGTCGGCTGCACGCGGGTCGACCGCCTCACCCGCCGCGCACCGGGCAGGTAGATCTTGAACGTCGATGCCGTGCCCGGGCTCGCTGTAGACGCAGATGTGCCCGCCGCTCTGCTTCACGATGCCGTACACGGTCGAGAGGCCGAGGCCGGTGCCCGTGCCGGCCGCCTTGGTGGTGAAGAACGGCTCGAAGATGCGCCGGCGGGTGTCCTCGTCCATGCCGACGCCGGTGTCGCTGACGGCGAGCATCACGTACGGCCCGGCCTCGACGCTCGAGGTGGTACTGCGGCGTAGCCGTCGTCGAGATCGACGTTCGCGCGTCTCGATCGTCGAGGCGCCCGCCGCTCGCGGCATCGCGTCGCGCGCATTGACGACCAGGTTCATCATGACCTGCTCGATCTGGCCCGGGTCGGCCGTTCACCCGGCTGAGGCCCTCGGCGCAGCGAGCAGCGACAGAGCTCGATGTCCTCGCCGATGAGTCGCGACAGCATCTTGTCGGTGTCGGTGGACGATCGCGTTGAGGTCCAGCACCTTCGGTTCGAGCACCTGCTGCCGTGCTGAAGGCCAGGAGCTGCCGCGTGAGCGTCGCCGCGCGAGCCGCGGCCTTGCCGATCTCGACCACGAACTCGTGCGTCGGGGTGCTCTCGCGGCACCACGTCCAGCAGGATTTCCGCATAGCCGGTGATGATCGTGAGCAGGTTGTTGAAGTCGTGCGCCACGCCCCCCGCCAGTCGGCCGACGGCCTCGAGCTTCTGCGCCTGGCGCATCTGCTCCTCCAGCGACGCCGTCTGCTCCATCTCCTGGCGCAGCGAGGCGTTCACCGCGGCGAGCTCGGCGGTGCGGTCGGCCACCAGCTGTTCGAGCGTCCGCTGCGATTCGCGCAGCGCCTCGTTGACCGACTGGATCTCCTGGGCGCGGCGGTAGATCTCCGCCTCCATCTCCTCGCCCCGGCGACGCAGCAGGACAAACTCCGTGACATCCTCCACGCGATGGACGATCCACGCCAGCGTCCCGTCGGCGGTGAGCACCGGGATGTTGATCGGACTCCAGTGACGTTCCTCGAAGCCGCCGCCCAACTCCTCGGGGCGGCGAATGTCATACTTCTGGACCGCCATGACATCAGGCGCATGCGTGGCCACGACGCGGTCGAGCGAGGCGCGCAGTTGCCGCACGCCGGTCGCTTCCGGGTCGTCGGGATTGTCGGGGAAGGCGTCGAAGATGTTGCGTCCGAGCAGCATGCTCCGCGTGGTCATCGTCGCGCGGAGGTACTCGTCGCTGGCGCCGACGATGCCGTAGTCCGGCAGCAGCACCAGATATGCACCCGGCAGCGCCTCGAAGAGCAGGCGGAAATCGAGGGGGACGGTGGAATCGGCCGCTCCGGACATGGGCACCTCCGCGGGGGACGGAAGGCAGTCACGCTCGCGCGAGGACTGCAGGTCAGCCGAGCCGGTCGGGCTGCCCTACCGGAAGCTACCCCGGCAACGGGGGCGGCGAGTCGCCACCCCGCCACCAGCAGGGCCGGGGGCGTGCCACGGGGTGGGGAATCGTTGCAGGTTGGGGCATTCGGGGTTCGCTACGGGGCGAGCGGGGTGCGCGGTTCCTCGTCCGTCGGCAGGGCCCCGCGCTTTGCCGTGTCAGAAATGGCGTAGCCGGTCGCGGCGCCGAGGATCGCGAAGACGCTGATGGGAAAGACGACCACGCCGAGCAGACTGAAATCACTGGCGTTGCGCAGCAGCGCCAGCAGGATCAGGCCCATCATCACTGCGCCGCCCAGCGCGCCGATGAGCGCGGAGCGCCACGGGCTGAGTCCCGGCGAGTCGTCGCGCCTCGGAAGGAACGCAAGCGCCGTGGCGTAGAGGAGTCCGCCGACGAAACCGAGGATCACGGTCGGCACGAAGAGGAATGCGCTGAAGCCCAAGGTGCCGTGCTTGAGCAACTGGTACCCCGCGAAGCCAAGCAGCGAGGCCGTTCCCCAGAATACGCCGGAAACCACGCCCATCGTGAGGATCGCGCGCAGCTTGCGGAGGGCACTCATGTGAGCTCCTGTGGCGGCCGGCCCTGTCGGGGAAGGTGCAGCTGAGAATCTACGTCGCGGTGCGGTCGCCCACCCTAGGATCGAGCCGCCTCGCTGCGCGACACCCGCCACACCGCCCAGATCAGCACCAGTTGCAGCGGAAGGCGCAGCCAGAGCAGCACGATCTCCGTCGATGGGGCACCGCGTGCCTGGTAGTTCAACAGCATCTGCACGTTGGCCGGCAGGATCATGATCAACATGACGATCAGACCGATGCCCGCCGCGCGGCGCCACCTCGGCAGCAGAAGCCCGATGCCGCCCGCCAGCTCGGCGACCCCGCTGATCTGCACCAGCAGCGCGTGCGCCGGCAGCCACTGCGGCATGATGGCTAGGTACGGCGCCGGCTTCACGAAGTGCAGCACGCCGGCGGCGATGAAGCCGAGGGCGAGCAGAACGCGCAGGACGCCCAGCAGCAGCTGAGGGCGATGCGACATGCTCATGCGCCGCTCTGTTGGCGCAGCGCCGGGGCGGTCCCGCCATCCAGCGCCTCGGCCCGTGCCCGCGCCGCTGCCACCACCGCCGCGGGTGCCCCCGTGGCCTCCAGCAGCGCGATCGCCGTGCGCGTGCTCGCCGGACCCTCGTGGCGCTGGTAATCGAACGAGAGTCCGCCGGGGCCGATCGTCTCGCGAAAATGGAACGGCGCGTAACAGTCCGCCAGCATCGACACCAGCTCGCCGTCATGGGTCGCGACGATCACGACGTGCGGTGAGCCATCGGGGCCGCCGGCCAGGAGCGCACGCAGCACGGCCTCCCCGGCCGCGAGACGCTCGATGGTATTGGTGCCACGAAGCAATTCATCGAGGAGAAAGAGCGTCGGCTGCGCCGCGGTGGCGTCCCGGAGCATCGTGACGACCCCATCGGCTTCGACCTGGTAGTAGCTCTTCCCGGCGGCGAGGTCGTCGTTGCGTCCGATCAACGAGCGCACCCGGAACCACTCTCCATGGTAGGACTGCGCGGGACAGCTGTTCAACGCCCGCGACAGGACGGCCGCGATGCCGATCGTCCGGAGGTAGGTGCTCTTCCCGGACATGTTGGCACCGGTGATGATCGCGCCGTGGCCGGGGACGAGCGTCACGTCGTTGGTCACCGGCTCCGCAATGAGCGGATGCCACATCCCCGTCACCGTCGTCGCGCCGCTGCGCGCCACCGGAACGCACCAGTCTCGTGGCTCGGCCCGGAGCGAGGCCACGGTGAGGGCCACGTCCATGTCGCCGATCCACGACGCCACGCGCGCGAGCACGGGCCCGAGCCGACGCAGGTGCTGCGCACCGAAAAAGAGGGCGTTGGCGTCGAGGATGAAGAGGATGTTGAAGTACTCCCAGATCGCGGTGAGAATTTCCCCGCTCGCCATCGCGTCGCGGCTCACCCATCGCGAGATGCGCTTCAACGGGCGGAGATCCGCGACGTCGGTGGCGATCCGACCCTTCCCCAGGTCGCGCAGCGCCTCGATGGTCAGCAGTCGCTCCGCACTCCCGATCATCGGTCCGATCTGGCGCATCGGCGCGAGCAACCCCGGTATCTGCCACGCGGTCGCCATGCGCACGATCAGGTTGAGCACGACCAGCGCGAGTGTGAGCAGCACGATCTTCGGGAAGAAGGCAATCGCAATCAGGCTGCCGAGCATGGCGATCGCAAGCAGCGGGAAGGCCCAGTACCACCAGCGCACGACGATCAACTCGGGGCGGGTGAGGATCCAGAGCCCGTAGCCCAGATGGCTGCCGGCGCCGCGCAACTGGCTGCCGACCGCCTCCCGGAGCGCGGCATGGCTGCCGAAGGATTCCGTCAGTGGTTCGAGGGCCGACGTCGAGTGCCACGGCGCGCCGCTCCGAAGGCGCCAGTACAGTCGCTGGCGGCCAAGGCCGGTGTGGGTCCGGTCAAGCGTGGCAAGGACCCGATCGAGATCGAGGTCGGCCCAGGTGCGCTCGTCGATCTCGTCGCCGTCGGGCGTCGCATCGCGCAGCTCGCGCCAGGCCTCCGTCACTCGATCGTCGTCGAGGGTGCCGATCGGGCCGACGCGACCCCACCCCGCGCGCACGCGCGCGAGGAGCTTCTCGCGGTGGTGGCGCCGGAAGAGGATGCCCACGATTGGCGCCAGGATGGCGATCGCGAGGAACCACGGGAGCGGCGGGAAATTCACGACAACTCGTGGAAGGAGACGGCCTGCCGATCCGGACTACTGCGGCAATGCGATCCTGAACCGCAGGCTCTCGCCGCCACCCACGACGTTCGGCGGGGAAAATTGTTCCACCAGGACGCCGCCGTTCACCTCGATCACCCGCCGCGACGCGGCGTTGTCGGTGTTGCAGGTGAGCTCGACGTAGCGCAGGCCGAGCGGCGGGAGGTCGCCCAGAAAATGGCGGAGCGCCTTGGTGGCGTAGCCGCGACCCTGGCGCCAGGGGACCACCGAGTAGCCGACATGCCCCAGGCAGTAGGGTGGCAGCGACTCGCCGCCGGGCTGCCAGCGGAAGGAGATCACGCCCGCGAATGCGCCGTCCCAAAGCCAGCGGCGATACCCGGGCAGCCTGGGCACCACGGTGCCGTCAGGGAGATGGACCGGAGGCCCGCTCCCGGTCATGTCGTCCTGTTCCCTGAGGAAGCGGGCCGGATCGGCATCGACCCGCGCCAATTCCTCACCGCCCGCTGCCGGCCGCCGGGTATCCGGCGACCAGCCGCGCGCCAGGGCGTCGCGGTAACTGTCGAGGTGTTCGGCGGCGGGGACGACGAGGTGCATGACACCAATATTTCCCCGCCCTCGCGCTTGCGCGAGCGGCGGGGCCTCCGAAGTGGGTGCACACGGTCGCTTTCCTTCGACGGTACCGAGGGCAACGGGCTCGGAGGCCCCGCCGCCCTGCGGGGGCGGGGAGCGCTCCGTGTTAGACTTTCCGCATGCCCAATACCCGCATTGTCGCCACCGGCCGCGCCGTCCCAGAGCGCGTCGTCACCAACGACGACCTCAGCAAGCTGATGGACACCACCGACGAGTGGATCCGCCAGCGCACCGGCATCCAGCAGCGTCACTGGGCCGTCGAAGGCGATTCGGCCACCGGCTTCTCGCTGCTGGCGACGCAGCGTGCCCTCGCCAAGGCGGGGATGATGGCGTCGGAGATCGACGCGATCGTCTACGCCACCTCCACCTCCGATCACTTCGCCCCCGGCAACGGTGTCTACCTGCAGCAGGCGCTCGGCATCGGCACCATCCCGGCGATCGACATCCGCACCCAGTGCAGCGGCTTCGTCTACGGCCTCTCGATCGCCGACGCCTATATCAAGAGCGGGATGTACCGGACCGTGCTCGTGGTCGGGTCGGAATTGCAGAGCACCGGGATGGATGTGACCGACCGCGGCCGCAACACCGCGGTGATCTTCGCCGATGGCGCCGGCGTCGCGATCGTGCAGGCGTGCGACGACACCGCGGGCTCGGAGATCCTCGCCTGGGACCTCCACTCCGAAGGCGAGCACGCGGGGCTGCTCTGGGTCGACACGCCGGGGAGCATCTACCACCCGCGCAACCAGGCGGAACACATCGCCGAGGGGAAGGGCTTCCTCGACATGGACGGGAAGGAAGTCTTCCGGCACGCCACCACCCGGATGCCGGAGTCGATCGGTGCCGTGCTCGAGAAGGGTGGCAAGCGCGCCGAGGAGTTGGCCCTCCTGATTCCGCACCAGGCCAATCTCCGGATCTCCGAGATGGTGCAGAAGCGCCTCGGCCTCCGCGATGACCAGGTCTACAACAACATCCAGCGCTACGGCAACACCACCAGTGCGACGATTCCGATCGCGCTCGACGAGGCGCTGGAGCAGGGCCTCCTCAAGCGGGGCGACCTCCTCGCGATCACGGCGTTCGGCTCGGGCTTCCTCTGGGGGAGTGCGCTGATCCGGTATTAGCCACCTGCCGCGCCTGTCAAACGAACCCGCCACCCCTGCCGATGCGCACGGGTGGCGGGTATGCTGAGGGACCCCCACGGAGCGCTCCATGCCCCAGCGGTTCATCGTGACGTTGCTCGCGGCATGCGTGATCGGAGTGCCGACGGCGTTGCATGCCCAAGCCACGACCTTTACGCCCCCGACCGTGGAGCGGATCGCGCCTGACCTTGAGCTTTCGCGAATCATCGCGGCGGTCGTGGGGAGCGATGGGCGGGCCTGCCTGCTCGACGACCTGGAGCTGCGACTGCACTGCCTGCGCGCCGACGGCTCGTTGCTCTGGTCGTTCGGGCACAAGGGCGAGGGACCCGGCGAGTGGACGACGATCTACCGGCTCGGGATCGCGCCCAACCACGTGGTGACCGTGATCGGCTTCGGGATGCAGGTCCACCAGATCGGTGCCGATGGCAAGTTCCTTCGGCAGGGGCGCCTGCCGCTCGTGCTCGGCGAATTCGGCAGCGTCCTGCCGCTGACGCGCGACACCTTCGTGGTCGCCGGCGGGGTCGCGGGCCGCCGAGGCAACCACTCCGCAGCAATTCACCTCTTTGCCTTCCAGGGCGACAGCATCGTCCTGCTCCGTTCGTTCGGCACGGTCCCCGAGATCGCCGATCGCTCGCAGCAAAGCTCCGCCCCGGTCGGGACCGTCACCCTGACTGCTCGACGGACGTTGCTGCATGCGCGGATCATTCCGAACACGGTGGCCGAGTACGACCTGTCGGGCAAGTTGCTGCGACAGGTCACCAGCCCGATCGTTCCGTTCGATCCGAGCAAGGGGACCAAGATCACGAAGACCCCGGGGCGCGCCATCTACCAAACGGTGAAGCCGCCGGTCGGCAGCAACCGGATCGGGAGCGCGCGCGAGTTCCGCCCGGGCTCCTGGTGGGTGTTCCGCACGACGGTGGGGGTCGGCCAATTCTTCGACGTCGTCGATCCGGCCACCAACCGCTGGCTGCCCCCGAAGCCTCTGCCGGCGTGGCCGGCGAGCCTGGCGGTCGTCGGCTTGGACTCCCGTGGCGGGTACTTCCTCGGGTACACCACCTGTGACGACGAGCCCTGCCTGGTAAGGTTCAGGAGCGCGCCGTATTTCGGATCCCCCCGCCCCTGAATCTTCCCGGGGCCTGTTGCGTACTGAAACAGGTCACCCCCTTGGAGGGCACCATGTTCGGATTCATCGGCGGCATCATCGGAATGGCCATTGGCGCGTTTGTCGGCCTGACCGCGTTCGGCTTTGCTCGCGAGTACGTCCGGAGCCGGCTCCGCTTCGTCGACGCCGTTCGCCACCCGCTCGCCCCCTGGATCGCCGGCGGCGCGGTGGCCCTGATCGCCGCCCCCGTGGTGGCGATCCTCCCGATCGTGGGCGGCGGGACCGCGTTGATCGCCGGGGCCGCGACCGCCATGGGCACCGCCAGCGGGGTCAAGGCGATCCGCTCCGGCGACTGATCCACCCCTGACCCCGGAGCCCCGGTGCGCGACCTGATCCCGCTCATGATCTTCGCGATCCCCATCATGGGGATCATCCACTCGATGGTGACCAAGCTGGCCAAGACCCGGCTGGAGGAAGCGAAGCTGCGGGCCGGCGTGATGGTCGACGGCGGCGTCGCCGCCATCGAGGACCTCCGGGCCGAGATGGACCAGCTCCGCGCCGAGCTCAGCGAAGTCCACGAGCGGCTCGACTTCACCGAACGGCTCCTCGCCAAGGGCGCCCCGGCCGCCGAGTAGTCCGTTGGCCGGATGTCCGACTGCCAAAGTCGGAATTATATTGCAGCCATGGCAACCATCTCCTGCGTGCGCTGTGGTACCTCCGGGGAAGCCCAGGCCTTCAAGCCGTTCCCCAACGAGCTCGGCGAGCGGATCTACACCACGATCTGCCGCAATTGCTGGGGCGAGTGGCTCAAGACCCAGCAGCAGCTGATCAACCACTACGCCCTCATTCCCCATCAGCCCAAGGCGAAGGAATTCCTGCTCCGCAACATGGAGCAGTTCCTCTTCGGCGAAGGCGCCCCGGATTCTCTGCCATGAGGTGAGCCCCTCGCTGGCTGCTGGAACGCGTCCCCCCACCATGGAGCCCCCCCATGACCCCCCTCGGACCGCGTGAAGGAATCACCACCGGCGTGATCGGCGCCGCCATCGTCGCCGCGTTCTACCTGCTCCTCGACACCGTCAATGGCACCCCGCTCCTGACGCCGAGCATCCTCGGCGAAGTGCTCGTGCTGCGGACCTCACCGCCAGAACTGGCCGCGCCCGTCACCATGGCGATCGTTGCCTACACCGTCGTCCACCTCGTCGCGTTCGCGCTCTTCGGCCTCTTCCTCGCGCGGATGGTCACGCTCTCGGAACGCTCCTCGGTGGCGCGCTACGGCGTGCTGCAGCTGCTCGTCGCCTTCCTCTTCGCCTTCTACGGCGTGCTCGCCGTGGCCTCCGAGGTCACCCGCGGCCTCTTCCCGCTCTGGGGGGTGCTCGCCGCGAACGTCTGCGCCGCCCTGGCGATGGGCGCCTTTCTCTGGAATCGCCACCCCGCATTCCGTGCCGCGATTCGCCGCACGCCGCTCGGGGCGGGAGAGGTCGGCGAGGCCTGAGGCGCATGTAGCGTCGGACCGCCGGACGCGTTAGCATCCGGGCATTCCCCAAGCTGGAAGTCCATGCCCGATCGCGTCCTGCGGGTCCATCCCGACGACAACGTCCTCGTGGCGCTCGTGCCCCTCTCGGCGGGGGAGCGCGTGCGCCACGCCGACACCGACCTGCTCCTCGCCACGAACGTCTCCCCCAAGCACAAGTTCACCACCACTGCGCGCGCCGTCGGCGAGCCGATCATCATGTACGGCATCCTGGTCGGCACCGCCGTGGTGCCGATCGCGGCCGGCGAGGCGATCACCACCGCAAACGTGCGCCACGCCGCCGCCGCGATGCATGCGGCAATACACCCGCGCCCCTGGACGCCACCCGATGTCTCCGCGTGGCGGGAGCGCACCTTCCTCGGCTATCACCGCGCCGACGGCCAGGTCGGGACCCGCAATCACTGGCTGGTGATTCCGCTCGTCTTCTGCGAGAATCGCAACGTCAACATGATTCGCCAGGCGTTCGAGGAGGAGCTCGGTTTCTCGCCCCCGGACATCTATCGCCAACAGGTGCGCGCCCTGCTGGAGCGCCACGGCGAAGGCGGCCGCGGCAACACGCAGGGACGAGTCCGGCAGTCTGGGCGCGTCTTCGGCAACATCGACGGGGTGAAGTTCCTGACGCATTCCGGGGGCTGCGGCGGCACGCGGGAGGACTCGCGCAACCTCTGCGGACTCCTCGCGGGCTACCTGCACCATCCGAACGTGGCGGGTGCGACGGTGCTCTCGCTCGGCTGTCAGCACGCGCAGGGCGACCTGCTCCGCGAGGAAATCGCCAAGCGCGCCCCGCACTTCGACAAGCCGCTCTTCTTCTTCGAGCAGCAGGGGCAATTGTCGGAACAGGCGATGCTCACCGCCGCGATCGAGCAGACCTTCTACGGCCTGGTGCAGGCCGACCAGGTGACGCGCGCGCAGGCGCCGCTCTCGAAGCTCACCGTCGGCCTCAAGTGCGGCGGCTCCGACGGCTTCTCGGGAATCACGGCGAACCCGGCCGTGGGGCACGCCGCGGATCTCCTCGCCGCGCTCGGCGGCACGACGCTGCTCGCGGAGTTTCCGGAACTCTGCGGCGTCGAGCAGGAGCTGATCGACCGTTGCACCGAGCCGCGCCACGCCGAGCGCTTCATGCAGCTGATGACCGGCTACAACGCGCGCGCCAAGGCGGTCGGCTCCGGCTTCGACATGAACCCGTCGCCGGGGAACATCAGGGACGGCCTGATCACCGACGCCATGAAGTCGGCCGGCGCGGCGCGGAAGGGCGGCACGTCGCCGGTCACCGACGTCCTCGATTATCCCGAATACGCCACCACGCCCGGACTGAACCTCCTCTGCACGCCGGGGAACGACGTCGAGGCGACCACCGCACAGGTCGGCGCCGGCGCCACCGTGGTGCTCTTCACCACCGGCCTCGGCACGCCGACCGGCAACCCGATCGCCCCGGTGGTCAAGCTCGCGACCAACAGCGCCCTTGCCACGCGGATGGCCGACCTGATCGACATCGACTGCGGCCGGATCCTCTCCGGCGATGCCACGCTCGAGGGGATGGGCGAGGAGATCCTCGAGCTGATCATCGCCGTGGCGAGCGGACAGCTCACGCGCGCCGAGGAGCTGGGGCAGGACGACTTCATCCCCTGGAAACGCGGAGTGTCCCTGTGAGCGCGGCGAAGTTCCGGCTCGACGGCAAGACGGCGGTGGTCACCGGCGCGGGCAGCGGGATCGGTCTCGCGATCGCGCGGGCGTTCGCGGTGGCCGGGGCGAGCGTCCACCTCGTCGACATCTCGGGGCAGGCCGCGGAGACCGCCGCCCACGAACTGGTGCGCAGTGGCGCCACGGCCTGGGCGCATGCGTGCGACGTGAGTGACCACGACGCCGTCGCGCAGACCTTCGCCGAGATTCACGGCCGCGGCCCCGTGCATCGCCTGGTGAACTCGGCCGGGGTGGCCCACATCGGCAACCTGGCCAACACCCCCGAGGCCGACTTCGACCGACTGTTCCGCGTCAACGTGAAGGGCTGCTACCTCTGCATGCAGGCCGTCATCGACGAGATGCAGGCCGCCGGCGAGGGCGCGATCGTCAACATCGCCTCGGTGGCCGCGACGGTCGGCATTGCCGATCGCTTTGCCTATTCGATGACCAAGGGGGCCGTGGTCTCGATGACCCTCTCGGTCGCCAAGGACTATGCCAAGCATGGCGTGCGGTGCAACGCGATCTCGCCGGCCCGGGTGCACACGCCATTCGTCGACGGGTTCCTGGCCAAGAACTATCCGGGTCGCGAGGCGGAGATGTTCGCCAAGCTCGCGGCCACGCAACCGATCGGCCGGATGGGCCGCCCCGAGGAGGTCGCCGACCTGGCGCTCTTCCTCTGCTCCGACGAGGCGTCGTTCATCACCGGCAGCGACTATCCGCTCGACGGCGGCTTCATCCGCCTGAACAGTTGAGCTCCGGAGTGATGCCATGAAGTTGATCCGCGTGGGCCTGCCCGGCGAGGAGCGCCCCGGCGTCCTGGCCGCCGACGGCAGCCGCATCGATTGCAGCGCCCTCGGCGAGGACTGGGACGAGCGCTTCTTCGGCCACGGCGGCCTGCCGCGACTTGCCGCCTGGCTCGAAACGCACGGCGCCAGCGCCCCCCGGTTCGACCCCGAAGAGCGCCTGGGCTCCTGCGTCGCCCGGCCGTCGAAGATCATCTGCGTCGGGATGAACTACCGGCTGCATGCCAGGGAAATCGGTGCCGCCGAGCCGACCGAGCCGATCATCTTCCTCAAGGCGACGACGGCGCTCTGCGGCCCCAACGATGACGTGGTGATTCCGCGCGGCTCGCAGAAGACCGACTGGGAGGTCGAGCTCGGCGTCGTGATCGGCAGCACGGCGCGCTACGTGAGCGAGGTCGACGCCATGTGCCACGTGGCCGGCTTCGTCCTTCACAACGACTACAGCGAACGCGAATACCAGATGGAGCGCGGCGGGCAGTGGGTCAAGGGGAAGAGCTGCGACACCTTCGCGCCGCTCGGGCCCTTCCTGGCCACCCGTGACGAGATCCCCGATCCGCACGTCCTGCGCCTCTGGCTCTCGGTGAATGGGGAGATGCTGCAGGACAGCAACACCAACGACCTGATCTTCAACGTCCCCACGATCGTCTCCTACATCTCGCAGTTCATGACGCTCCTGCCGGGCGACGTGATCTCGACCGGGACGCCCGCCGGCGTCGGCCTCGGCTTCAAGCCGCCGCGCTATCTCAAGCCGGGCGACGTGGTCGAGCTCGGCATTGACGGCCTCGGCACGTCGCGCCAGCGCGCCGTTGCCTACCCCGGGACGCCGAGCGCCTGATGCCGCGGATCGACGCGCACCAGCACTTCTGGCGCTACGACCCGTGGCGCGACGCATGGATCTCGGAGGCGATGGCGGTGTTGCGCCGCGACTTCCTCCCGGCCGATCTCGCCCCGCTCCTCGCGGCGAACCTGGTCGATGCCTGCGTGGCGGTGCAGGCCGACCAATCGGAAGCGGAGACGCAGTTCCTGCTCGACCTCGCGCGCGACCATTCGTTCATCCGCGGCGTCGTGGGATGGGTCGACCTGCGTTCACCCCAGGTGGCCGAGCGGCTGGCGCACTTCGCGAGCGATCGGCACTTTCGCGGCGTGCGGCACCTGGTGCAGGGCGAGCCGAATGACGAATTCCTGCTGCAGGAGGATGTGGTGCGGGGCATCCGTGCCCTCACGCCGCTCGGCCTGACCTACGACCTGCTGCTCGTGCCGCGGCAACTCCGCGCCGCGACGCGGCTCGCGGCCATGCTGCCGGACCAGCGCTTCGTGCTCGATCACATCGCCAAGCCGCTCATCAAGGATGGCGTCCTCGAGCCGTGGGCGAGCGACCTCGGTGCGCTCGCGATGCAACCGAACGTCTGGTGCAAGCTCTCGGGGTTGATCACCGAGGCCGACTGGGCGTCGTGGAAGCCCACGCAGCTGCGGCAATACCTCGACGTCGTGGTGGAGTCGTTCGGCGTCGATCGGCTGATGTGGGGCTCGGATTGGCCGGTCTGCCTCTTGGCCGGGAGCTACGAGGAGGTGCGCGAGGTGATCGCCGAATACCTGGTGCGCTTCAGCGTCGACGAGCGCACGGCAATCTTCGGTGGCAACGCCACCACCTTCTACGGACTCGAGGAGTAGCGAGTGGACTTGGGACTCGACGGGAAGGTGGCCGTGGTCACCGGCGGCGCCAAAGGGATCGGTGCGGCGATCGTCCGGGCCGCGGCGGCCGAGGGGATGCGCGTGGTGATCGTCGACCGCGACGAGGTCGCCAGCGATTCGCTTGCCGGCGAACTTCGTGCGGGAGGGCACGAAGTCGAGGTGGTGATCGCCTCGCTCGACCAGCCCGAGGCCTGTTCGGCGGCCGTGGCGGAGGTGATTGCGCGCTGCGGGCGGATCGATGCGCTGGTGAACAACGCCGGCGTCAATGATGGCGTGGGGCTGGCGGGCGGGTCGCCCGCGGCGTTTGCCGCGTCGCTCGAGCGGAACCTCTCCCACTACTACGCCATGGCCCATTACGCGCTGCCGGCGCTCACCGCGTCGCAGGGGGCGATCGTCAACATCGCGTCGAAGGTGGCGCTGACGGGGCAGGGCGGCACCTCGGGCTACGCCGCGGCGAAGGGCGCGATCCTCGCGCTCACGCGCGAATGGGCGGTCGAGTTGCTGCCGGCCGGGATCCGGGTCAACGCGGTCGTCCCGGCCGAAGTGATGACCCCGCTCTACGAGCAGTGGCTCGCCACGCATCCCGATCCGGTTGCCAAGCTCCGCAGCATCGTGGCGAAGATTCCGCTCGACCATCGCATGACCACCGCGGCGGAGATCGCGGCCACCACGCTCTTCCTGCTCTCGCCGGTGTCCGGGCACACCACCGGGCAGCAGGTGCACGTGGACGGCGGCTACGTCCATCTCGATCGCGCCATCACCTGAGCGGTTCCCGCTCGACCCCCCTGCGCACAGGACTGCCATGACCGGCCAGACGGCACCGCTCACCGAACGGCGCTTCTTCGTCCCCCTGGTGTTGATCACCTCGCTCTTCTTTCTCTGGGCGCTGGGCGTCAACCTCAACGACATCCTGATTCCGCACCTCAAGAAGGCGCTCGACCTCACCGACTTCCAGTCGTCGCTGATCCAGACCGCGTTCTTCGGCGGCTACTTCCTCGCGGCGCTGCCGGCGGGGTGGTTGATGCGGCGGGTCGGCTACAAACGCGGCATCCTCACGGGGCTGATGATCTGCGCCACCGGGACGCTGCTCTTCCTCCCGGCCGCCGCGACGCGCGAGTATGCCTTCTTCCTGCTTGCGCTCTTCGTGATGGCGTGTGGCCAGTGCTTCCTCGAGGTCGCCGCCAACCCGTACGTGACGGTCCTCGGGCCCCCGGAGTCGGCCGCACGGCGCCTCAACACGGCGCAGGCGTTCAATTCGGTCGGGGCGCTGGTCACTCCGATCCTCGGCGCGACCTTCATCCTGTCCGGGGTCGAGTACAGCAAGGAACAGCTCGCGGCGATGGGCCCGGAGGCGGTCGACCTCTATCGGATCACCGAGGCACAGGCGGTGCGCGGGCCGTATCTCGTGATCACCGCGATCTTCCTGGTGGTGGCGTTCCTCATCTGGCGCACCAAGCTCCCCGACGTGGTCGAGTCGGCGCACGACGGGCATGCCGCCGCGCCGGTGACCGGGAGCATCCTGGCGCACGGCAACCTGGTGCGCGGGGTGATCGCCCAGTTCTGCTACGTCGGCGCCCAGGTTGGCGTCGCGTCGTTCGTGATCCGCTTTGCCCAGCAGGTCCTCCCCGGCACGCACGAGCGCGCCGCCGCCGGCTTCCTCAAGTACCACCTCCTCGGCTTCATGGTCGGTCGCTTCCTCGGGTCGGCGATCATGCAGACGATCCCGGCCCCGCGTATGCTGGCGTTCTTCGCGGCCGGCTCGCTGGCCTGCGCCGTCACCGCGATCTCGACCACCGGCGCGATGGCGATCTGGGCGGTGGTGCTGATCGGCTTCTTCCACTCGATCATGTTCCCCACCATCTTCGCGCTCGCGCTCGACGGCCTCGGCGGGCACACCAAGCTCGGCTCCTCGCTGCTGGTGATGTCGATCGTCGGCGGGGCGATCCTCCCCGCGGTGATGGGCTACCTCTCCGACACCCGCGGCATCCAGGCGGCGTTCATCGTCCCGACGCTCTGCTACCTCGTGGTCTTCCACTTCGGCTTCCGCGGCTATCGCCATCCCGGCATCAACGACACGGCCACGCTCGAACCGGCCGCCTGAGGGGATCCCATGCTCCGACGCTTCTGCCTGACGCTCGACCTGCAGGATGACTCCGCGCTCATCAAGGAGTACGAGGCGTGGCATCGTGACGTCTGGCCCGAGGTGCTCGAGTCGCTGCGCGATTCGGGCATCAAGGAGATGACGATCTACCGGCTGCAGAACCGGCTCTGCATGATCATGGAGGTGGCCGAGCACTTCTCGTTCGAGGCGAAGGCGGCGGCCGACCTCCTCAACACCAGGGTGCAGGAATGGGAGGAGCTGATGTGGCACTTCCAGCGGCCGCTCCCGTGGGCCAAGCCGGGCGAGAAGTGGCTGCCGATGGAGCCGATCTTCATCTTCCACGCATGAGCGTCGCGCTCTTCGTCCCGTGCTACGTCGACCAGCTCTATCCCGCGGGTGGCGCAGGCCACCCTGGCGGTGCTGGAGGCGCGCGGGGTGAAGGTGTCGTACCCGATGGAACAGAGCTGCTGCGGCCAGCCGATGGCCAATGCCGGCTGCGAAGGCGACGCCCATGCGGCGGCGCGTCGCTTCGTGCGCACCTTTGCCGGGTACGACACGATCGTGGCGCCGTCGGGGAGCTGCGTCCAGTTCGTGCGGCACCACTTCGACGCCCTGCCGCAGACGCCGCAGGTGCAGGAAGTCCGGAGCCGCACCGTCGAACTCTCGGAGTTCCTGCTGACCCTCCCCGACGGGCCCCCGATCGATTTCCCGTACCGGGTCGGAGTGCACGTCGGCTGTCATGCGCTGCGCGGACTGCGTCAGGCCACGGCCTCTGAGCTCGGGCCCACGCCCGGCGGGGCGCTCCGCACGCTGCTCGCATGGCTTCGGGGCGCCGAGGTGGTGCCCCTCGACCGGCCGGATGAATGCTGCGGCTTCGGCGGGACCTTCGCGGTCGACGAACCGGAGATCTCGGCGCGGATGGGGAGCGACCGGATCGCCGATCATCGGCGCCATGGCGCCCAGGTGCTGGTGAGCGGAGACATGTCGTGCCTGATGCACCTCGATGGTGTCGCTCGACGGCAGGGTGCAGAGCTCCCGGTCATGCACATCGCCCAAGTGCTCAACGGCGAACGGCCGTGAGCGTCACGGCGCACCCCAAGGCCGCCGCAGCGTTCGCACGGGATGCCGAGCGGACGGCGTGGCACGACCAGGCGCTCTGGTTTGTCCGGGCCAAGCGCGACGAGGTCACCCGCGCCATCCCCGAGTGGGAGGCCCTGCGCACGCTGGCCTCCGGCATCAAGGCCTACACGCTCTCGCGACTCGACGAGTACCTCGAGCAGTTCGAGCGGAACGCACTCGCCAACGGGGTGGTGGTGCACTGGGCCACCGACGCCGAGGAGCACAACCGGATCATTCTCGACATTCTCCGCGCGCGCGGTGCCACGCGGCTGGTGAAGAGCAAGTCGATGCTCACGGAGGAGTGCCACCTCAATCCGTATCTCGAGGCGCACGGCATCACCGTCGTGGACAGCGACCTCGGCGAGCGGATCGTGCAGCTCGGGAAGGAGGCGCCGAGCCACATCGTCATGCCGGCGATCCACAAGCGGAAAGCGGAGGTCGGGGCACTCTTCGCCGAGCACTTCGGCACGGCGGCCACCGAGGACGACCCGGGCCGCCTCGCCGATGCCGCACGCGGCCCGCTCCGCTCGGCGCTCTTCGGCGCGGAGGCGGCGCTCACGGGTGTCAACTTCGGGATCGCCGAGACGGGCGGGATCGTCGTCTGCACCAATGAGGGGAATGCCGATCTGGGTATCCACCTGGCGCCGGTGCACATCGCCGCGATGGGAATCGAAAAGTTGATTCCGCGGGTCGCGGATCTGGGTGTCTTCCTGCGACTGCTCGCACGGAGCGCGACCGGCCAGCCGATCACCGCCTACAGCTCGCACGTGGTCGCGCCGCGTGCGCCGGGGCAACTGCATCTGGTGATCGTCGACAACGGGCGCAGCGAGCACCTTGGTCGCCCGGAGTTCCGCGAGGCGCTGGCCTGCATCCGCTGCGGCGCCTGCCTCAATACCTGCCCCGTCTATCGGCGAAGCGGTGGGCACAGCTATGGCTCCACCATTCCCGGACCGATCGGGGCGATCCTCTCCCCGGGCATCGACCTGGAGAAGCACGCGTCGCTGCCGTTCGCCTCGACCCTCTGCGGCTCGTGCGGCGACGTCTGCCCGGTAAAGATCGACATTCCGCAACAGCTCTATCGCTGGCGGCAGGTCGTGGGGCGCTCGGGACTCCTCCCCGCGAAGAAGCGGTTCACCATGCGGCTGCTCGGTGGCATCTTCGGATCGCGGCTCTGGTATGAACGGAGCGGCCGCATGGCCCGGTTCGCCTTGCGCATGGTCCCCACGTGGCTGTTGCGTCAGACCTCGTGGGGGCGCGAGCGTGAGATGCCTGTCGCACCGAAGGAGTCGTTCCGGGCGTGGTATCAGCGGAGCGGACGCGGATGAGCAACCGGGCGAAGATCCTCGACGCGGTACGGCGCAATCGCCCCGACCTGCGGCCGCTGCCCGAACTGCCGGTGGGTGGGGCATTGCCTGCTGATGCCGTCGATCGCTTTGCGGCGATGATCCGCGAAGTCGGCGGCGAGGCGGTGGTCACGCAGGACCCGTCGGCCGCGATCCGTGCGCGCTACCCGGATGCAGCGCGCGTCATCTCGATGGTGGAGGAGGGGGCCACCTTCTCTGGCGGATCACTCGACGGGATCGATCTGGTGATCCTGCGCGGTGCGCTCGGCGTGGTGGAGAACGGGGCGATCTGGGTGGCCGACTCGGCGATGGGGCATCGGGCGCTGCCGTTCGTCACGAGCCACCTGGTGCTGGTCCTGCGCGCCACCAACCTCGTGGCGGACATGCACGGGGCCTACGCGGCGCTGGGCCTGGAGCGCGACACCCCTGGGTTTGGCGTCTTCATCTCGGGGCCCTCGAAGACGGCTGACATCGAGCGCGCACTGGTGATCGGGGCGCAGGGGCCGCGGTCACTGCTGGTGGTCATCACGGCGCCGTAGGGGCGACGCATGCGTCGCCCCTACGAAGATCGACACCAGCCCGCGGCCCGGACATCCCATTTCGTACGGGCGACGCATGCGTCGCCCTACCGCCACCTCAACCCAACCTTGAACCCGACATCCACCGCCGGCCCATGCGGCGCGAGGTCTTCGGTGATGCCGATCTGGACCTCGGGCCACCCCTTCTTGAAGTTCACGAGGCCGCCTGCATCGAGCGTCACGTCACGGCCATCGACCGAGGCCCAGCCGGTGTTCTGCCAGTTGGCGGTCTGGAAGGCGATCGTCGCGAAGAGGGACTGGCTCCCCGAGAAGCGCCAGCGGCTGCCGATGAGTCCGCCGAGGAAGGCGCTCTTCTGGTAGGTCGCGAGGGCGCCGTGCGTCGGGGTCCATCCCGCCGAGAGGCCACCGTCGACGATGATCCGATTGCTCTCGGCGAGACGCGACGTCAGCGAGATGGCGGTGCCGAGCGTCTTGCGGCCCCAACCCTCTCCGGACGCGGTCGCCGTCGGGAGGGTGACGGTCCCGACCAGTTGCGAGCGGCCGAAGCGGACGCCGGCACCGAGGCGGAGGTCGCCGAGGAAGGTCCCCGGGCGGGCGCGATCGATCACGCGGCCGTCGGGCAGGGTCTGGGTCCAGCCGAAGGTGTCTTCGGGGCGCCGATTCCGCGCCGGCACCGGGAGGCCGATCAGGTCGTGGTACCAGTTGAGGAAGGCGTCGAGCTTCCCGTCGTAGCCTCCGCGTACCGAGAGATCGCCGATCAGGAAGGCGCGCGGCGAAAGGTCGCGCGTGATCCAGAGATCCATCTGGAGCAGTTCGGCGTCGAGCAGGTACTCGCGCCGGTCCACCGAGGTGCCGGTCTCGATCGCGTTGCTGTAGTCGGTGACGAGGCGGAACCGCCATCCCGGCGCGGCCGCGACGATCGGCTGCGCATACAGGGGGGAGCGGGCGGCGATGATCGGATTGACCGGGACGAACGGCGGCAGCTCCTGGGCGGCGACCGGTGCCGCGGCGAGGAGGAGCACGTAGGCAGGGAGGAGGCGCATTCCGGAAAGGTAGCGCCGCACCGCTATACTCTAGGAATGCGTCCCGCCCTCCGCGTCGCCCTCCTTGCCGCCGCTGCCATCGTCCTCGCGCACCTCGGCGATTCCTGGGCCTACCAGCATCTCGTCAAGGACGGCGTCTACGAGGCGGACTTCGGCCGGATGCTCCGGATCGTCGGCTATCTCCCGCTCTGGCTCCTGCTGGCGTTGGCGGTCGGGCTGCACAGCCGGGATCGGCGCGCGGCGCTGCTGATCGGCGGGATGCCGGCGCTCGGCGGACTGCTGGCGGAGGTGCTCAAGATCGTCCTGCGGCGGGAGCGCCCGAAGCTGCACGAGGGCGCGTATTACTTCCGGCCGTTCAGCGACCATTTCTGGTCGACGCGCGACATCGGCCTGCCATCGTCGCACGCGCTGGTGGCGTTCAGTGGCGCGTGGATCCTCTGCCGGCTCTACCCGCGCGCCTGGCCGGTCTGGATCGGACTCGCTGCGGGCTGCTCGCTGACGCGCGTGCAGGCCCAGGCGCACTTCCTCTCGGACGTGACCGTGGCAGCGGTGGCGGCGTATCTGCTGGTGGCGTGGTGCTGGGGGAAGTGGGGTTACCGCCCCACGCCGTGAACCTTGGCGTCGGGCATCGCCTCGGGGTGCATCGCCAGGTCGAAGGCGATGAACAGCATCTTGGAGAAGGGATAGAGTACCAGCGGGGCGATCACCATCAGCGCTGGCGCACCAAACTGCAGGAAGGTCCATGGCGGATTCGGCCAGCTGCGGACGATGATCACGGCCATCGCGACGAAGAGCGTCACTTCTGACGCGACCAGGTTCAACAGGTTGGCGCCAACGCGATTCCCCGACGCCAGCGAGTAGCCGCAGTGCGGGCAGTCCTGCACCATGGTGACCCAGTGCCGGAAGAGCCCTCCGCCGCCGCAATGGGGGCAGCGGAGGCGAAGGGCCCGCGTGATGATCGTGGTGCGTCTGTCCATCCGCGCAAACTAATCGGAGCCGGGGGGGCGCAGCGTCGTGATCCGGAGCGTCCCCGGGGCGACCGGCTCGCTCCGCGGGATCGGTGTGGCCGTCACTGCCGCCGGCCCGAGCGTCAACTGCTCCAGTCTCGGCAGTCCGCGGACCAGCAGGGCGGACTGGGCCCCCTCGTCATCGGCCTGACCGAAGGTCGCCTCCCAGAGCAGCCGCTCCAGCGGGGCCCCGATGAGCGCTCGGGCGGTCGCCTCGATCGGGAGGAGCGGAAATTCGCCGCGCTCGATCCCGTGGCGCAGTGCGCGCTCGAACGAAAGCCGCCCCCTGGTGAGTAGTTCTGCCTCATACAACTTCACCGCATCGGGGAAGAGCGGGGCCTCTCGCAGCACCAGGATCGCGACCCGCCGGGGGCCGGGCTCCTGCAGTACCGCCTCCCACCGCTCGAGCAGCAGCGCCACCACCTCGCGCGCCGTCATCGTCCCGTACGCCTCGGCGATCTCCCTGCCACGGCTCCACCCGGCGTCGAGATGCCGCTCCACCACCGCCCGAAAGAGCGCTTCTTTCGAGGGGAAGTATCGGTACACCGTCCCCACCGTCACCCCGGCGGCGCGGGCAATCTCCTCGATCTTGGCAGACGAGAAGCCGACCCGATAGAACTGCTCAAGGGCAGCCTCGAGGAGTTCGGTCGGGCGTTCGGCGGCACGGCGATTGAACTTGGCCATTAAGTAAACGACCATTTACAAGCGTCGGAGTCAAGCGGAGCCCGTGAAACGTAAAACGTGAGACGTGGAGGGCGAGGGCTGCTCACCGTTCACGTCTCACGTTTCACGTCTTGCGACTTACGACCTACGACCTACGACCTGCGACAGCAGTTCAGGGCATCTTCCCCGTCACCGTCTCCGTCTTCTTTTGCCGCATGATCTGCAGCTTGTACTCCTCGCCCTTCTCGTAGGTGCGGAGGATGCGGGCCAGCTGCCCCGGCGAGGTCACCTTGCGGCCATCGACGGCGGTGACGACGTCGCCTGCCTGGAGGCCGGCGTCCTGCTTCTCGCCAACATTGATGATCAGCACGCCTTCGGTCGCCCCGAAGTAGCTGCCCAGGCCAGCGTTGAGCGACGTCATCTCGACCGATGCGAGCGGTCCGCCCATCCCCATTCCGTTGACGGCAACGAACTGATACGAGCCACTCGTGAGGGGATCGCCGCTGCGCTCGATGATCCGCATCATGTCGGCCTGCGCGCCGGCACGGCTCCGGGCGAGCGACGGCGTATCAAACGTCATTCCGAAGCTGCGCCGCGCCGTGTCCATCACAATCGCGGGGCCGGCGAAGAACGAATCGTCATCCGACGGCGTGACCTTCACGGTCTTGGTGTCGTTGCCGCGGCGCAGCTGTACCGCGATCGTCTTGTTCGGCTCGAGGGCGCCGATCATCGCGATGAGCTTGATCCCCGGGGTCTCGTCGCCCGATCCGGTGACGGCCTTGCCGGCGAGCTTGGCGATGATGTCACCGGAGCGGACGCCGCCCTTGTCGGCCGGGCCGCCAGGCGTGACGGCGCTGACGTATGCGCCCCACTTGTCGGTGTCGCGCGCGCGGGTGTCGATCGTGATGCCGAGGCGCGGGCGCGCCGCGATGGCGACCATCGCGCGGCCGGTCAGGCTGCGTGCTTCGGCGAGCCGCGCGTTGGAGGCCGCGAGTTCGCTCATCTGGCGCTCCATCACGCCGGCGCGCGCTTCGGCCAGGCGGCTCGTGGCATCGAGTTCGGCCATCCGGCCGGCGGTGGCTCGCTCGGCGAGGTCGCTGCGCAGCCGGATCTGGGCGCCGGCCGCCCCACGCGTCGCCTCTTCGGCGGCGCGCATCTGGCCGGCGATGGCCCGCTCCTGCACTGCGGCTCGTCCCTGGATGCGCGCGAGATCGCTCGACATCCGCTCCGCCTGCCGCTGCAGCTCGACCGTCTGCGCCTGGATCCGCGACGTCGCGGCGCGCATCCGCTCGCACGCCTTCTTCTCTTCGGCCGCCGGGAGTCGCTTCCCGTCGACTTTCACGGTGCAATCCTTGTTCTGGATCATCACCGTGGTGTCTTGCGCCGCGGCGGGCGCCGCCGCGAGCAGGACCAACAGCAGTGAGTGGGTCAGGTTCCGCATGGTTGCTGCTCCGTCAGGGGGACCGATCAGAGGTCCACGTTGCTGGCCTTGGTGACATGAACTTCCACCAGGGCATTCATCAGGCCGACGCGCTGTTGCCAGAGCGCCACTTCCTTTTCCAGTCGTTCCGCCTCGCTGGCCGTGCTCGCCCGGGCGAGCTCCGCATCCAGCGCGGCAATCTTGTCTTCCAGCTGCATCACGACTTCCGCGGTCGCACCATCAAGGACGCGCGAGTCGGGCTTCCAGTCGCGCAGTCGCTGTTCGAGCAGCTGCGAGTTGCTCATCGCGGTCTCCAGCTGCTGCTCGGCGTCGAGGGTCGGCGGCGCCATCAGGTGGCGGCCGACCACGGCGATCAGGAAGCAGGCCGCGATCGAGAGGCCGAGCGTCGCGAGACGGCGCTGCCGGGTGTGGGACTGCTCCCAGTGCAGCCGCGCCTTCACGGCGGGGAACTGGTCGCGGCCCGGCGTCATGGTGGCCAAAGCGCGGAGTCGCGCGGTCCGCTGGTGCAGGCGGTTCAATTCCGCCTGGCAGGCGGCGCAGTCGGCGAGATGCCGGTGGGCCCCGGCCAGGACGGGCTCACTCCGGTCGCCGTCACGAACGGCGAGGAGCTGTTCCATCGAGAGGTGGGTGGTCATGCCAGGGACTCCTCGCCCAGCCAGACCCGGAGGCGCTGATGCGCCCGGGCCAGCTGGGACTTCGAGAAGGACGCCGTCTTCCCCATCTGGGTGGCGATCTCCTCATGGGTGAATCCCTCCACGTCGTGCAGCCAGACCACGGCCCGAGCAGTGTCGCTCAGCCGTTCCAGGGCGGCCTCGAGGTCCATCTTGAGGGCCACCGAGCTGCCCCGCGAGGGGGCCAGGTCGTCGTGGAGGTCGTCGGTGACGCGGTACTTGTTCCGCCGGAGGCGCATCAGCGCCTTGGAAGAGGTGACGGTACGGATCCAGCCCCAGATGGAGCCATCGCCGCGGTAGTTGCGAATGCTACGACAGACCTCGAAGAAGGTCTCCTGCAGCACGTCCTCGGCGTCTTCCGTCGTGCGGCAGATCCGCCGGGCCAGATTGTACGCCGGGGTGCTGTAGGCCCGATAAAGGGTCTCCAGCGCGACCGGGTCGCCTTGCTTGGCTTGGGCGATCACCGTGTCGGCGTTCGGAAGGGTCATCGCGTCCATCGTCAGGGCTCGTGTCATGGCAGCAGTATAGATGCAGGGACGGGCGGGAGCGTCGCAGGACCGACGGAGGGGGCTGGGGTGGGGGTTTCAGGAGAGGACGAGAAGCGAGAAGCGTGAAGCGAGAAGCGAGGGGCCCCACCCGGGAGAACCATACCGCGCGGGGTGGCGTGTCTCGCTTCTCGCTTCTCGCTTCTCGCCGCTAAATTCAGCCAACCCTCCACCGGAGCTCCTCCCGCATGGTGTCCCCGAAGCTGCAAGACGCCCTGAATGCCCAGATCAACCTCGAACTGGCGTCCTCCTATGCCTACCTGGCGATGGCCGCCTACTTCGACGCCAACTCCCTGCCGGGGATGTCCAGCTGGATGCGGGTGCAGTCGGAGGAGGAGCGGGTCCACGCCATGAAGTTGTACGACCACATGGGCGACCGTGGTGGCCAGGTGGTGCTGCAGGCGATCGAGGCGCCCGATCACGACTTCGAGAGTCCGTTGGCCGTCTTTCAGTCGGCGCTGCACCACGAACAGGTGGTCACCCGGTCGATCAACGCCCTCTACGCGTTGGCGGTCGCCGAGAACGACTACCCGGCGCAGGTGATGCTGCAGTGGTTCATCAATGAACAGGTCGAGGAAGAGAAGAACGCCATGACCGCGATCGACCAGCTCAAGATGGCCGCCGGAAATCCCTCGGCGATCTTGATGCTGGACCAGCTCTTTGGCGCACGGACGGCGGAGCCGGCCGGCGGGGAGTCGACCTGATGCTCAAGTGGATCCTGGGAATTCTCGCGTTGATCATCGTCGTCGTGGCCGGCACCTGCTACTATGGCTTCAAGAAGCTCACGGGCGATGGTGGCACCGTCACGATCACCATGGCCGGCACTCCCGAGCGGATTTTCGCGGCGCTCGCGAGCCCCGACTCGATGGTGCTCTGGATGAGCTCATCCCAGATCGAGGCCCCGCTTGGCAAGGGGCTCCTGGCCGCGGGCGACACGCTCCGCCTCCGTCAGTCGGCGACGAAGGGCGACAGCGCGAGCCAGATGAACGGCACGTTCGCCGGCGACTGGGTCGTCCGCGAGGTCAACGCGCCGACGCTGCTGGTGATGGAGATGGTCGAGGACTCGGCCGGCACCCGCCGAGTGGTCCTGATCCGGCGCGATTCGCTCGCCGCCGCCGGCGACTCGACGACCTTGGTGACCACCTTCTCCTCGCCGATGCTCGACTCGCTCTCGACCGCCGTCCGCGACAGCAGCAAGGTCGGCTCCTCGGTGCTCTCCGGCGCGAGCAAGATCATGCTCGGTGCGATGCGGCTCGGCGCCGAGGCGGAGTTGAAGCTGTTGAAGGCGAGGGTGGAGGGGAAGTAGTTGGAAGTCGTAGGTCGTAAGTCGTAGGTCGTAAGTCGTAAGTCGTAGGTCGTAGGTCGTAAGACGTGAAAGGTGAAACGTGGCCCGCGTGGGCACCCGTTTCACCTTTCACGTTTTACCGCGCGCGACCTACGACCTACGACTTACGACCTACTGCACCGCCACAATCGAAAACGGCATATCCACCAACACCCCCGCCGTCGTCGCGCACGAGACGCGGGCACTGCTCGTGCCGCCCGCCGTCGAGGAATAATCCCAGTAGTTCACCCAGCAGCGACCGGCGGTGGTGCCGACCGGCGAGACGAGGAAGGATTCCTTCAGGGAGCCGCTGCGATAGAGCCCCGTGAAGGCAACGTCCCAGGTGCCTGCGGCCGCGCGGGTGATCTGGACGCTGCCGGTGCCGCGCACGGCGGAATTGGCGGGAGTGTAGCCCGCGCTCGCCGGCTGGTCGGCCAGCGCGAAGCCGAGGCGGGCGCCGGTCCGCGCGCCGTCGACCAGCAGGATGGTGTAGCGGGAGTCAACCGCAGCACCGGTGGCGTCGAAGCAGCGGACCGCCACTTCGAGGCCGGTCGCGGTACTGGTCGGCGCGCCGGGCTGGCAGACGGCCGCCGTGCTGCCGTAGGCATTGACGACCACGCCCTCGCGGTCGCTCGCGCTCGCGCGCTGCAGGCCGGTGAAGCGAACGACGTAGCTCCCCGTCGCCACACGCTCCGAGAAGATCGCAAGGCCGAGCGGATGATGGCGCCAGGTGGCCGAGGCATTGGCGCTCGCGCCGGGGGTGTCGATCCAGGCGAATGCCGAGCGGCCCGAGAAGGTGCCCGAGCCAACCACCACGGCGTTGGCGGAGAGGTCGGTGGCGACACCGGTCTTGTCAAAGCAGCGGAAGACGAATTGGGCGGTGGTCCAGTTGTCCTCCATGCAGAAGCCACCGCCGGCGCCGCCGTACGCGGTCACGAACTGGGCGTTGATCCCGCCCGGCGAGAGGGTGAGACCGGTCCAGGTGGCGGTGTAGAGCCCGGCGCTTGCGCGATCGAACGAGTTGGCACCGGCGGCGATGTTGAAGCTGTAGACGACATCCGGGACCGAGAGGCCGAGGATCGTGGGATTGTCGTTCCAGGCGTACGCGATGCGCGGATCGACCACCCACACCTGCGTGCTGTCCTTGACGGTCTCCGATTCGGCGACGATCCAGCTGCTTCCCGCGGCGGTGGCGGTGACTGCACCGCTCTGCGACACGGTGGCGACCGCGCCGGTGCGCGACGTCCAGGTGACCGTGCGGCCCGTGAGCGGGTTGCCTCCGCCGTCCTTCGGCGTCGCGGTCAGCGAGCTCGCCATCCCGGCGCCGACCACGAGGTTGGCCGTCGACATCGCGAGCGAGGCGACGGCAACGGTGGCCACCGTGAACGTCGCATTGCCGCTCTTGCCGCCCGCCGTCGCCGTGATCGTCACGGGCCCGGCCGCGACACCCGTCACGACGCCGGCGGCCGTGACGGTCGCCGTGGAGTTGAGTGAACTGGTCCAGGTGACGGTGGGTGCGGTGGTGCAGCCGGTGGAGGTGATGTTTGCCTGGAGGGTGACGGTCGCGCCGACGTTGAGGGTGGTCGGCGCGCCGGTCACGGCCACGGCACTGACGACGCAGTTCCCATCGGGGCCGGTGCCGTCATCGTTGCAGGCGGCCAGCGTGGCGAGCACGACAAGCGCGAGAGCGGCGGGAGACGTTCGCATGGCGGGTTCCTCGGAAAGGGGGAGATTCCGTGGGAGGTATCGGCCGATGCGGTCGCCGAATGCAGATGACAGCGGGCGATGCATGACGAAACGAGACTAGTTGCTCAACAAACTATTTGCCCGTCGCGTGTCATGAGGTGCTCGCCGCTCAGTACATCCTCCCGCCGAGGGGGACGTCATGCGTGGGCGCGAGCAACACCACGGCGCCGTCGCGATCGGGAACACCAAGCACCAGCACTTCGCTCTTGATGCCGGCGACGCGCTTCGGCGGGAAGTTCACGACGGCCACGACGAGTCGCCCCACCAACTCCTCCGGCGTGTAGTGCACGGTGAGTTGCGCGCTGGAGGTCTTGACGCCAAGGTCGTCGCCGAAGTCGATGGTGAGGACGTACGCCGGCTTCAGCGCCTTGGGATTGGGCGCCGCGGTGAGGACGCGGCCGACGCGGATGTCGACGCGCAAGAAATCGGGGAAGGTAAGATCGGGGGGAGATGTCATAGGTCGTAGGTCGTAGGTCGTAGGTCGGAGGTCGTAGGTCGTAAGCCGGAGCATGCGCCAGGTGAAACGTAAGAGGTGAAACGGGTGCCCGCGCGGGCCACGTTTCACGTCTCACCTTTCACGACCTACGACCTACGACCTACGACCTACGACTTACGACCCCGATCCCACCACCACAAACGACATCATCCGCCCCGGCACCCAGATCACCTTCTTGACCTCGCCCGCCGAAATACTTCGCCACCGCCGGATCGGCCTCGGCCGCGGCGCGGACCACCGCCTCGCCGGCGTCCCGCGGGACGGTGACGCTGCCGCGCGTCTTGCCGTTCACCTGCACCGCGATGGTGGTCGCTGTCCTCGATCGTCAGCGCCGGGTCGTAGCTCGGCCAGGTCGAGTCGAAGATCGTGGTGCGGTGGCCGAGGCGTTCCCAGCACTCCTCGGCGAAGTGCGGCGCGAACGGCGCCGTCATCTGCACCAGCTCGCGCACCACCGTCTGCTCGGCGCAGTTCTGGTCACGGAGGACGTTGACCAGCTCCATCAGCGCGGCGATCGCGGTGTTGTAGCGGAGCTGCTCGATCTCCTCGGCCACCCGCTGCTTCACCTGGTGCCACTTGATCAGCACCTCGCGGCGAATCTCCGCGTCGCTTGACAGTCGGGGTCGCTCGCCACCGCGACGAGCTCCCAGACCTTGTCGAGGAAGCGGCGCGGTCCGGAGATGCCCGCATCGCGGAAGTCGCCGCCCTTCCTGGAACGGGCCGAGGAACATCAGGTAGGTGCGGAAGGTGTCCGCGCCCCATTTGTCGATGTACTGGTCGGGCACGACCACGTTGCCACGCGACTTCGACATCTTGGCGCCGTCCTTCACGATCAGCCCATGCGCCCGGAACTTCCGGAACGGCTCCTCGAAGTCGAGCATCCCGGCGTCGTGCAGCACCATCGTGATGAAGCGCGAATAGAGCAGGTGCAGCACCGCATGCTCGTTGCCGCCGATGTAGCTCGCCACCGGCAGCCACTTCTTCGTCCGCTCGAGGTCGAACGGCCGATCGGTCAGCTCGCTGCTCGGGTAGCGCAGGAAGTACCACGCCGAGTCGAGGAAGGTGTCGGAGACGTCCGTCTCGCGCCGCCCCTGCTTGCCGCAGGTCGGACAGGGGACGAAGTACCACTCGGCATGGCGCGCCAGCGGCGACACGCCCGAGTCATCGGGACGGAAGTCGTCGATCGCGGGCAGCACCACCGGCAAGTCGGCTTCGGGCACCGGGACCGGGCCGCAGTCGTCGCAGTAGATGATCGGGATCGGCGGGCCCCAGTAGCGCTGGCGCGAGATGCACCAGATCATAGAGGCGGTACTGCACCGTCTGCTTCCCGCTGTCCGCGCGAGCACCAGCCACGGTGGTGATCGCCGCCTTGGCGTCCATCGGCGTGCGGCCATCGAACTCGCGCGAATTCACCATCCGGTTGCCGGCGTCCATCCCGGTGTGGGCCGCCTCGAGCGGGGTGCCCGCGTCCTGCGCCGGGGCTCGGCGATCACGCGGACGATCGGCAGCTCGAACTTGGTCGCGAAGGCGAAGTCCCGCTCGTCGTGTCCGGGCACCGCCATGATCGCGCCGGTGCCGTAGTCCATCAGGACATAGTCGGCGATCCAGACCGGCACCTGCGCGCCGGTCGCCGGGTTCATCGCGGTGCTGCCGGTGAAGACGCCGGTCTTCTCCTTGTCGCCGACCTTGCGCGTCACCACGTCCTGGGCGGCCGCCTGCGCGCGATAGGCCTGGACCACGTCGCGCTGCGCGTCGGTCGTGAGCGCGTCGACCAGCGGGTGCTCGGGCGCGAGCACCAGGAAGGTCGCGCCGAAGAGCGTGTCGGGGCGCGTGGTGTAGACGGTGATCGCCGAGCTTGCGGCGTCGCCGGCGCGGAAGGTCACCTCGGCGCCCTCGGAGCGGCCGAGCCAGTTCTTCTGCGCCATCACCGTGGTGTCCGACCAGTCCATCTTGGTCGGATCGTCGAGGTTGTTGAGCAACCGCTCGGCGTAGTCGGTGATCCGGAAGTACCACTGCTCCAGGACGCGCTGCTCGACGACCGTGCCGCACCGCTCGCACGCGCCCGGCGATCGACCTGCTCGTTCGACAGCACCGTCTTGCAGCTCGGGCACCAGTTTACGGCGCCGTTCTTCTTGTAGGCGAGCCCCTGCTTGTAGAGCTGCAGGAAGACCCACTGCGTCCACTTGTAGTACGACGGCTCGGTGGTCGACAGGACGTTCCGCCACGGGAACATCCCCCCCATCCGCGTCAGCTGGCGGGTGAAGTTCGCGATGTTGCGCGGGATCAGCTCGGCCGGGTGCACCCCGACCTTGATGGCGAAGTTCTCGGAGTGGATCCCGAAGGCGTCGAAGCCGATCGGCTCGAAGACCTGGAAGCCCTGCATCCGCTTGAAGCGGCCGAAGACGTCGGCGCCCGTGAACGCAAAGAGGTTCCCCACGTGCAGCCCCTCGGCCGACGGGTAGGGGAACATCATCAGGTTGTAGAAGGGGCGCGCCGCCCGGTCGAGGTCCGGCTCGTTGGTCCGCTCGGCGGCCCACCGCTCACGCCACTTGGTCTCGATCGTTTCAGGCAGGTACTTGTCGGGCTCGGACATCCTGGGGCATTCCGGGGTTCAGGTAGAACCCGGAAAGCTAATGGTGGGGGGGAGGGGGGCTGGGGGGAGGAGGGGGAATCGCGACCGGTGACCGGTGACGAGTGACCCGTGACCGGTGATCGGTGACCTGTGACCTGTGACCAGGAATGGGGTGAAACGTGAAACGTGAGACGGTGGCTGCCCGAGGGCTCCCGTCTCACGTCTCACCTTTCACGGCCTTACCGGGTTACGGCTCACTGGTCACGGGTCACTCGTCACTGGTCACCCGCCACCAGCCTCCGCGTGCCTCGGGGCTCCGTTCAGCCGTTCGGCCGCCGCTGCGCGGTCCGGTTGCCGAGGTTCAGCGTGAACGGCTCGCCGTTGACGGTCGCCGTCGGGGTCGCGGTGCCGTTGAAGGTGATCACCACGGTGCGGGTGACCGCCGTGCCGCCTTCGGGGGTGACGGTGACGACGCGGGTCACGGTGCCGGAGGTCGGCCAGGGCGCGACGCCCTCGGCACGCACGGGGACGACGACGTCGACGAAGGTCGCCGTCTCCGCCATGTCGTACGAGCGGTTGTTGCCGCTCTCACTGATCCGCGACCGCGACGCGGCGCCGGTGGCCGTGCCGTTGGTGGTGCGGCTGGTCTCGGTGCCGAGGAGGCCGGTGTGGACGAAGTTGCGGGTGCGGCTGATCGTGGCGGTCCAGGGACCGCGGCTCACGTCGCCCTGCAGGGTCGCGGCGACTTCGATCTTGGCGGTGAGCATCGGATCGTAGGCCTGCTGCACCGCGTTCTGGGCGTCATAGAACGCCACGGTCCGGGTGATGGTCAGGCCGTTCGCGTTGTTCGGGGGCAGGAGAAGCGACCACCCCCGAAGCCGCAGCCCGTGACGTTGCCCGGCCCGAGCGGCGGGGACATGCCATCGACGAGGCTCGCGGCGAAGTTGCCGTTCATCCCGTTCAGCCCGGCCATCACGTCGACGTCCTCGGCGGTCGCGTCGGCAGAGACCGTGGCGACGTCGTTGGAGATCCTCGTCGCGAGGAGCCCGGTGTCGTTCGTGCCGGTCGGTGAGTCACTGCAGGCCGCCAGGGCGAGCAGGGCGGCGGCAGCAAAGAGCGGAGTGCGCATGACAGTCATCCTTGGTGAGGCGTGTGCGATCGGTGACGCTGCAAGTATCGGGGGTCGCACGGAATGACGGAGAGGGGGTGCAGCTGTTAACGGATGGGATGATGGATCATGGATGATGGGTGATGGATGATCGGGGGTTGAGTGGCTGCGTAATGAGAGGGCATTCCCATATTTACGGCGCCATCCATCATCCATCATCCATCATCCTGAGTCCTCAATCGGGCCCCGCCTCCACCACGCCCTTCGCTCCCGTCACCCCACCCGACACGATGAAGCTCATCACATCCGAGGAATCGCCCTCGACGGGGACCACCCGCTCGGCCGGCACCAGGATCAGGTTGCCGGCGATGTTGTAGGACTGCGGCAGGTAGACCGCCACGTGGCCCGGGAGTCCGAGGCGCGTGGCATCGTCGGCGGTGACGAAGCCGAGGAACCAGAGATCGAGTGACGGGTCGGGCTGCACGCGCACGGCGCGATTGAAGCGCTTCTTGTTGCCGACGAACGCCCCCATGAGGTCCTTGGCGGCGGTGTAGAGAATCCGCACGAAGGGGAGCCGCTCGAAGAGCTGATCCAGGGTCGCGAGCGCGGCCCGGGTCACCACATTGGTCGCCAGGGCACCGATCGCGGTGATGCCGGCCATCACGACGAGCAGGCCGATGCCGGGAATGGTCAGCCCGAGCCAACCGTCGACCCAGGTGACCGCGCGCCACGCAATCCAGACCGTCAGGGCAACAGGGAGGGAGATGACGAGGCCGCGGACGAAGTTGCGCGTCACGAAGCGCATCACGGGTTGCCACCGGTTCTCGGGGTCGATCACAGCAGTGGCTCCAGTGCACTCAGCAGTGCGTTCAGTTCGTCAACGGTGCGATCACCCATGTGGCCGATCCGGATCACGGTGTCGCGTTGGTCGCCCTTGCCGGTGGCGACTTGCCAGCCGACGGCGTCGAGCGCGCGGACGAGTGCCTCGGCGCTCTCTCCCTCGCGGAGACGCAGCGCGGCGACGGTATCCGCACGTCGTCCCGGGCGGGCCATGAAGGAGCACCGTCGATGCCCATCCACCCAGGCCTCGACGCGCTCGCGCATCGCCTGATGCCGGGCGTGTCGTGCCGGGAGGGTCTCGGACGCGATGCGCGCCAGCTGGGTGTCGAGCGCATGCACGATCGGCAGCGCGGGCGTGTGCGGGAAGCGCCCGGCGACCGCATCGGCGTGCAGCGACACCGGATCGAGGTAGAGGCCGCGCGCCTCGACCGATTCGGCGCGCCGCAGGAAGCGCTCCGAGGCGACGGCAAACGCGACGCCCGTCGGGACGCCGAGAGCCTTCTGGGTGGTGCCGAGGAAGAAATCGGCGCCCCAGCGGTCAGGGTCGACGTCGATCCCGCCGATCGACGAGACGCCGTCGACGATGGTCACCACGTCGCCGAGCGTGCGCAGCAGGCGGAGCAAGTCGGGGATCGGCTGGACCACGCCCGTCGAGGTCTCGACGTGCACCAGGGAGACGGCATCGACCGGCGGTCCATCGAGCGCCAAGGCGAGCAGGTCGGGCTCGAGCGCCTCGCCCGGCGGGACGTGCAGGCGGACGACTTCCTTGTCGCACCGTTCGGCGATCCGTGCGAAGCGCTCGCTGAAGTGACCCGTGATGACGCAGAGGATGCGCTCCTCGACGCCCGCGCGGATGGCGGCTTCCATCATGGCGGTCGCCGAGGCGGTCACCGTCATCACCGGTCGCCGGCTCTGGAGGATGTCGCCGAGGCCGCCCTGCACCCGCGCCAGCATGGCTTCCGCCTGGGCCGAGCGGTGGCCGATGGCGGGGTGCAGCATCGCCCGCGCGACGTCGGGATGGACCTCGACCGGGCCGGGGAGAAAGAAGCGGCTGGCGGTACTCACGCCAGCAGTTGCCCGCTGGTCACGATCTGGATGCCGCGGGCGATCCACTCCACGCGCAACGCGCGACCCCGGGCGGCATCGAGCGCGGCGATTGCGTCCTCGACCACCGCCAGCTCCGCGTCCGGCGCCAGGCGTCGCAACCCGTCGACTGCGGCCACCACGCAGACGTCGGTGGCCACGCCGTAGACCACGATGCGTGTCGGAGCAAGCGCGGCGAGCACCGTGGCCGCGTTCGGATTCCACCGGAAGACATCCGTCCCCGGCTTGAGGATCAGCACGTCGCCATCGTGACCACGCACGCTGGCCGCGAGCGCCTCGGCGTCGTGCGGCACCGCATGCACCATCAGCGGCGCCCGCAGCGTCGTCTCCACCACCTTTGCTTGCCCGGGCGTGCCGCGCATGCAGTGCGGCGGATAGGTCGTTGCCCAATCCGGGGTGTGGCTGATCTCGGCGTGCCCGAGGTCATGGTCATCGGCGGTCGCGACGATCCGGATGCCGTGCTCGTGCGCATGCCGGGTCAGCCGCGCGAGCACCGGGCGCACGGCCTCGGCCCCCGGGACGGCGAGGAGGCCGTCGGCGGCGATGAAGTCGTGCTGGGTGTCGACGTCCCAGAAGATCGTGGTCATGATGGGATCCCGTTTGAGTCGTGCGTCGTGAGTCCTGAGTCGTGAGAGGAGCGACTCGTTCCACCCCTCAGGACCCACGACTCACTTCTCACGACTATTCCACCACCGCCAACCGCGCATTCTCCCGCCATTCCCGCCCGACCTTTGCGCACGGCTTGCCATCGAGCTTCACCACGTCGGCGGTGAAATCGAAGCGGCCCTGGAAGAGGGAGGAGCCGACGCCATAGCTGTCGACGGGGACACCGAGGTGTTCGAACTCGCGGATCTTCTCGACGGTGAAGCCGCCGGAGACGATGATGCGGACATGCTGGTGGCCGGCGGCGTCGAGGGCGTCGCGGACGTTGTGGACCAGCTGCGGTGTCACTCCGGTGGGCTTGAAACGTCCCATCTGCGGAATCACCGAGCGATCGACCAGCATCTCGCTGGTGTCGAGGCGGACGCCGAAGAGTCGCGGGCCGAGGGCGTTGGCGAGGGCAAGCGAGGTGCCGACGCAGTCGTTCTCGAAGTCCACGAGGGAGACGAGGCGGATGTCGTCGCTCACATGCTCGAGGAACTTGCGCGAGGCGAGGACGGTGTCGCCGCCGTACGCGGCGATCAGGCCGTGCGGGACGGTGCCGACGCCCTCACTGCCCCACCACGACGCCTGTGCGTCGGTGGAGACGCCGATGGCGCCGGCGATGTGCGCGGCGTAGCCGTCGCCGGTCTGCACCAGCCAGTGATCGTGGCGTGCCGGGAAGAACATCACGTCCTTCGGGCGGGCGGCCTCGACGACGCGGCGGGTGTTGGTGCCGACGCGGGTGCGTCGGGCGAGCACGCCGAGGTAGAGGGTCTCGAGGTGCGCGAAGTCGGCGTACGACCCTTCGATCTCGAGCACGACTTCCCAGGGGACGATCGCATCGCCGTCATGCAGCGCCCGCACCGTCATGCCGGACCAGTCGTCGCTGCAGAGCTTGAGGATCGCGATCGCCTCGTCGATCCCGCCCAGGAAGGCGTCGCTCTTCCCGAAGACCTGGACCGTCACCCGCGGCGAGTAGTCGTCGTTCAGCAGGATGTCGCGCGCGCGAACGAAGTATTTGTCCGAGTAATAGCCGGCCCGCATCTTTTCGACCGGGAGATTGAAGATCGCCGGGTCGAGGCGGGGGCGAGGGGGAGGGGTCATGGGTCAAATCTCGCCTTGGGGGGGAGATCGGGGAAGGTGAACGGTGGATCGGAGGGGCGGGGGCGAGAGGTCAAACGTCAAACGTGAAACGGGAGGCCACCCGGCGCGCTACGTCTCACGTTTCACCTTTCACGCCGCTCCTCCCCGTCCCCCCTCACCCCTCACCCCTTACCTTCTTATCATTGAACCCTGACCCTCCACCGGAGCTGCTCGCATGTCCGACACGCCACTCTCCCGTCGCACCTTCCTCGGCACCGCCGGCGCCGTGGTGGCCGGGAGTGCCCTGCTCCCGAAGCCGGTCGTCGCCGCACCGGCGATCCTCCGCAGCCGCGTCGCGGCGCCGGTGGCGATCGCGTCGGCCAACGGGCTGCGCGGCGTGGCACGGGCGGTGGAGCTGGTCCTCAAGGGGACCGACACGCTCGACGCCGGCATCGAGGGAGTGAAGATCCAGGAGCTCGATCCTTCGGACCAGTCGGTCGGCTACGGCGGACTGCCGAACGAGGAGGGCGTGGTCCAGCTCGACGCCTCGTGCATGCACGGCCCGACCAAGCGCGCCGGTGCCGTCGGGGCGCTCGAGGGGATCAAGACGCCGAGCGAAATCGCAAGGTTGGTGATGAAGTACACGCCGCACATCCTCCTCGTGGGCAAGGACGCGCAGCGCTTCGCGCAGTCGTTCGGCTACCAGGTCGAGGATCTCCTCACGCCGCAGTCGCGCGAGGCCTGGCTGCGGTGGCGCGCGTCGCGCGGCGCGAGCGACAACTGGCTCGAGGCCAAGCCGGGCGAGAAGATGGCGTACACCACCGGCACCATCAACATGAACGTGGTGAATGCCGCCGGGGACATCTCCTCGGTCACGACCACGAGCGGGTTGTCGTGGAAGGTGCCCGGCCGTTGCGGCGATTCGCCGATCGTCGGCGCGGGGCAGTACACCGACAACGCCGTCGGCGCCGCCGGCAGCACCGGCCTCGGCGAGATGAACATCATGACCTGCGGCGGCTTCCTCACGGTGGAGTTCATGCGGCAGGGGATGAGCCCGACCGACGCGGCGCTGGCGACCCTCAAGCGCGTCGTCGCGATGACGCCGCCGAGCCTCCTCGACGAGCGTGGCCGCCCGAAGTACCAGATCCAGTTCTACGCCGTCAACAAGAAGGGGCAGTACGGGGCGGCCGCGATGACGGCATCGCCGTTCGCGGTCTGTGACGACAAGGGGGCGCGGATCGAGCAGTGCGCCACGCTCTTCTCATGAGTCGCCGCGCGCTCCTCGCGCTCGCCCTGCTCGCTGCGCCGCTCGCGGCGCAGGACCCGGAGCCGGAGGCCGCCCCGCCGCGGGTCTCGTACTTCCCGTACCTGACCTCGACGCCGAACGACGGCGTCTTCGGCGTCGCGCGGATCATCCGCTTTCGCCAGGCGCCGTGGGATGCGCGTGTCACCAACCTGCGCGAGCACAGCCTCGACCTCGGTTTCTCGACCCGCTCGTCCTACCTCGTCCGCGGCGACTACAAGCGGCTCTGGCTTGACGAGGGATGGCGGGCCCGGCTCCGCGTCGAGGCGACGCGCGAGACGCATTTCGGCAACAGCGACGACGCCGGGCTTCCCGACATCGACGCCAATTCGCTGCGGCGCACCCGGCAGGACGGCTGGCTCGACGTCTCCCACCGGTTGCGGGGGCCGCTGCAGCTGGCGTTGCGGGGCGCGGTCGACCGCCAGGAGTTCGCCGGATCGCAGTCGTCGCTGATGAATCGGTACCCCTACGCCTCGTTCGACGACGGGGTGATCGTCTGTGTCACCGCGCCGTGCCCGGGATTCCCGATGTCGCTCACGCAGACCGACGCGCAGCTGCGCGCCGCGCTGGTGCTCGACACCCGCGACAACGAGTACAACCCGAATCGGGGGCTGCTGCTCGAGGCCGGGGCGTTCACCGGCAGCGGTGGCGACGGCTACACCGGTGGCTACGGGATCGCACGCGGCTGGATCTCGCCGCACAAGGGCACGCGTCTCACGGCGCGCTACGCCTTCCGCGCCGTCTCGCGCACCACCGCCGTCGGCATCCAGCACGAGATCCCGGGGTGGGAGTCGCCGGTGACGACCTTCGGCGGTGGCACGTCGCATCGTGCGCTGCCCGTCGGTGTGCTGGTCGGCCGGGGCCTGGTGCTTGGTGGCGTGGAACTGCGCCACGAGCTGCTCGACTTCGGCGGACTCGGCGCCATCACCATCCTCGGCTTCGTCGACGGCGGCCGCGCCTTCCAGGATCCGTCGCCGCTCGCCGACCCGGCACCCGGGTCGCCGGTGCCGAGCGGCAAGCTGCGCTTCACGTTCAACGAGTGGACCTGGGGCGCGGGCGGCGGCATCGGTGTCCGCGTCCTCCGCGCCGCACAGCTCAACGTCACCGCGGCGAAGGCGAACGGCGAGACGCGGTGGTATGTCGGGAGTGGGTGGAGCTGGTAGAAGCGAGAAGCGAGAAGCGAGAGGCGAGAAGCGAGAAGCGTGGCCCGGCGTTGGGATCTCCCCGCCAGACCACACTTCTCGCTTCTCGCTTCTCGATCAATGCTCGGTAATCACGACCCCGCGGGCAGCGAGCCCGCTTCACGTACCGGTCGTACGGCATCCCCTCATCCGGCGTGGTCACGCCGGCGCGGATCACCTGGTGGCGCACCTGGGTGAGGCCGGTGAGCGAGAGCGAGTAGCCGGTGCAGCGCATCATCGCCGAGATGTGGTGGACCTCGTCGAAGTAGTCGACCAGGTCGAAGGTGGTGGTGTGCGGCTCGCCGTTCTTCTCGCCCGAGACCACGACGCGGAGCGCGACGAGGTCGCGGCCGTTCGGCTTGGTCAGCTTCGGGGTGACGGCGGCGATGAAGGCGTCGCGGGGGACGACGTCCTTCCCCTTCACCTTGATCGGCGTATTGTCGAGCAAGCCGAGTTCGCGGATCGCCTTCATCAGCGTGGCGTGGCCGGGATAGCGGAGCGTCTTGTACTCCATCTCCCGGACCTTCCCCTCGAACGAGAAGGCCATCGTCGAGAGGCCGCCGGCGGTATGGAACGCCTCGAGGGTCCCGATCGGCTCGTTGAAGACCACCGGCTCGAGTTCGCTCAGCGCCTCGATCGTGGTGCTCTTCCCGTCCCGGAGGATCCACGAGGGGGTGGTGTAGTAGTCCAGCGCCCCCTCGAGGGAATAGACGATCTGGTAGTTGAGGGGCGGTTCGGGGTGCTGGGGGAGTCCACCGACGTAGATTCGTACCCGGTCGGTACGGTCGAGGCGACGGATCCCCTCGGCGGCGAGGATGTTCACCATCCCGGGGGCGAGGCCGCAGTCGGGCATGACCGACAGCCCCTTGGCGTGGGCCTCGGCCTCGAGCTTCTTCTGCTCCATGACGATCTCGGTGTTCCCGCCGAGGTCGGCAAAATGGCAGCCCGACTCGACGGCGAGCTTCGCCATCGGCCCGTTGAAGTAGTAGGGGATCGCGCTGAGGACGGCGTCCTGCCCCTGCATCACGGCGCGGACCGCCTCGTGGTCGGTCACGTCGAGTGTGACCAGATGGAGCCGCGGATCGTCAAGCTTCGTGAGGAAGCGGGCGGCACGCTCCGGCTGGAGGTCGGCCAGGGTGACCGAGGTCACTTCGGCGTCCTGAAGCAGGTCGAAGGCACAGGCGCAGCCCTGCAGGCCGGCGCCGAGAACGAGCATCTTCATTGAGTAGTCCTCTGATTCGGGTCGTGCATTGGCCAAGACCCGAAGATAATCCGCCCCCCCGTTGGGGCGTTCGCCCAGCCGAGGAGCAGCATGGCCGACAATGCGCCGACCACCCGTGATCGCCTCCTCGAGGCGGCCCGGGAGCTCTTCACCACCCTGGGCTACCACGCCACGACCACCCCGATCCTGGCCAAGCGGGCCGGGGTGGCCGAAGGGACCATTTATCGGCATTTCCCGAGCAAGCAGGCCCTCCTGAATGCCGCCTTCCAGGAGAGCCAGCGCTGGGGCACGGCCGCGATTCGCGACGCGGTCCAGGCCGGCGGGAAGACGGCGGGTGAGCGGCTCGGGGCGTTGGGGCGGAAGTGGCTGGAGAGTGCCGAGAGCGACCCGGCCCGTGTCCGCCTGCTGCTCAACTGGCGCCTGAGCGGCGAGTTGGACGACGCGTCGCGGCTGGCGGCCAACGACCTGCGCCTCGGCCTGGAGCAGCTCGTGGCCGCCGGGAAACAGGAAGGGAGCGTGCGGGCCGGCGTGGTCGAGCTGTGGACCTCGGTCTGGCTCGCGCTGGTCGGCTTTGCAGCCGAAAAGATCGCCACCAAGGAATGGTCGGCGACGCATCCGCACGCCCTTGCCACCCTCGACGCGGCCTGGGAGGCGATCGCCTGGCGGCCGATCACCACCGCGCCTCCTGCGGGCGAGGGCTGAGGGATGGGCGAAGCACACGCCTTCCTGCCGACCTTTGCGCTGGTTCTTTGCACCGCCGCGATCACCACCGTCGTCTTCCAACGTCTCAAGCAACCGGTCATCCTCGGCTACCTGCTGGCCGGGGTGATGGTCGGGCCGTATGTCACGCTGGTGCCGGTCGTCGCCGACCGGGTCACGACCGAGACGCTCGCCGAACTTGGCGTGATCCTGCTGCTCTTCTCGATCGGCCTCGAGTTCTCGATCCGACGGCTGCTGCGGGTGGGTCCGAGCGTGGCGGTGACCGCGCTCTTCGACGTGACGATGATGGCCTTCCTCGGGCTGACGGCGGCGTACCTGCTGGGCTGGACGCCGCGCGAGGCGCTCTACACCGGTGCCCTCGTCGCGATCTCCTCCACCACGATCATCGCCAAGACGTTCGAGGACCATGGCGTCGGGCGGAAGCTGCGCGACCTCGTCTTCGGCGTGCTCATCGTCGAGGATCTTGCGGCGGTCCTCTTCATGGCCGGCCTCGCCACGCTCGGTGCGAGCGGTGGCACCAGCGGCGCGGGGTTGCTCAGCACCGCCCTGCGCCTCCTGATCCTGCTCACGGTCTGGGTCGTCGGCGGGCTCCTCGTGGTGCCGCGCCTGATGCGCTTCATCGTGCGGCTCAAGCGGCCGGAGACCACGCTCGTCGCCTCGCTCGGCATCTGCTTCGCCTTCGCGCTGCTGGCGCAGTACCTCGGCTACTCGGTGGCGCTCGGCGCGTTCATCGCGGGCTCGCTGATCAGCGAATCGGGGAAGGGGCACGCGGTGATGGAGCTGGTGCGCCCCGTCCGCGATGTCTTTGCGGCGGTCTTCTTCGTCTCGGTCGGGATGCTGATCCAGCCGTCGCTGCTGATGGAATACCGGGTCGCGATCCTCCTCCTCGTGGTCGTGGTCGTGGTCGGCAAGCTGGTGTCGGTCTCGCTGGGCGCCTTCCTGGCTGGACAGGGCACCCAAGGGGCGATCCAGGCCGGAATGAGCATGGCGCAGATCGGGGAATTCTCCTTCATCATCGCCTCGCTCGGACTCGCCACCGGCGCCGTCGGCGGCTTCCTCTATCCGGTCGCGGTGGCCGTCTCGGCGATCACGACGCTGCTCACGCCGTTCATGGTCCGCCATGCGCCGGCCGCTGCGAGCTATGTCGATCGCAAGCTGCCCCGGGCACTGCAGACCTACGCGGCGCTGTACGCCACCTGGGTCGAGGAGATGCGTCGCGCGCCCGCACGCCGGACCTCGGGTGATCGGGTCAAGGGGATGATCCGCTGGCTGCTCGTCGACACCGCCTGCGTGATCGGCGTCGTGGTCGGCATGGCGATCTTCGGCGTGCGCCTCGAGGAGGAGTTCATTGCCCGCCTCGGGATCTCCTCGCCGTTCGCGCGGGTGGGGCTCTATCTGACGGGCGTGGCCCTCGCCGCGCCGTTCCTGCTCGGCATCTTCCGGATGGCCCGCGGCCTGGCCCTGCTGCTGGCGAATCTGGCGCTGCCTCATACCACCGGCTTCGACCGTGCCGCGGCCCCTCGTCGCTCGCTGGTGGCCACCCTCGAGATCACCATCGTCTTCCTGCTCGGCCTGCCGGTCCTGCTGGCGACGCAGCCCTTCGTCTCCTCGTTCCGGGGGGTGGTGGTCTTCGCGGTGATCCTGCTGCTGATGGGCTTCGGCGCGTGGCGCAGTGCAACCAACCTGCAGGGGCATGTCGCGGCCGGTGCCGAGGTGCTGATCGAGGCGCTCCGGTCCTCACTGCCGCCCGAGCAGGCCACGATGGAGATGCCGACCTCCGGCCTCACGGGGCTCTATCCGGTGGACCCGGGTGCCGCGGATCGTCTCACCACCGCGACTCACATGCTTCCGGGGATCGGTGCACCGACGCCCTTCCGGATGGAGGCACACTATGCCGCCGCCGGGAAGACGCTGGCGGAAGTCGGGCTGCGCGGGCGAACCGGGGCGACGGTGTTGGCGATCTCCCGCGGCGGAGTCGGGATCCCGGCGCCGAGCAAGATCGAGCGACTCGAGGCAGGCGACACCCTGGTGCTGGTCGGCACCAAGGAGGCGCTGCGAGACGCCCGGCGCATCCTGATCGGTTCGACCCCACAACCCAAGGCGGGGTGACAAGAGGCCACCCATCCCTCTACCATTGTTGACATGCGAAGCTTAGTGCTGGGCTCCGGTGTGCCCCTGATGATGGCGTCGGTCTGCTTCATCACCCTCAGTTACCTGGCCTGGCTCCGCCGCGAGCGGTTCCTGATCTGGTGGCTGATCGCATGGGGTTTCCTCCTCACCCGCCTCTCCTGGCACTTCCTCCTCCCCGCCGCCGCACCGACCGATTCTGCCGTCTTCATGGCCGCCCTGCTGCGGATCGGCTTCGCGGGGTCGTTGCTTTCGGGGGCACTCGAAGTTCGCGGCCGACACGCCACCTGGTGGTATGTGCCGCTCGCAGCGCTGGTGATCCCCATTGCCGTGCTCGCGATCACGCGGCTCGGTCTCTTGCCGGGCGTCCCGCTCAGCCTGGTGATCATGACCTGCATCGTGCTCGCGGCGGCGTGGCAGGTGGCCAATGCCGCCCGGCTTCCGCGGCAGGAGCGCTACGTCACGGCGCTGGCGATCGCGGTCCATGGGCTGGCCGCCGGCATCTCGCCGCGGCTCGACGACGCCGAGGTGCTCTTCTCGGCCGTGACGCTGGTGGGGTGGACCGCCCAGCTGATGATCGGCTTCGGGATGCTCGCGGCCTTCTTCCGCATCGGCAACGAGCGCGACATCGCCGAGGCACGCGCCCTCGGCATCTCCCTCACGACCGCGCTCGGCAGCTTCGTGGCGGTCTGCATGCACTGCAAGTCGGTGCGCGACGATTCCCACGCCTGGCAGCGCCTGGAATACTTCGCCGCGCAGAAGGCGGGGACGGCGATCTCGCACGGCCTCTGCCCGAACTGTGAGGAGCAGCACTACCCGGAGTATCGATGATCGATGATCGATGATCGATCATCGATCATCGTCTTCCCTCCTTGATCGCCCTCCGCGCCGCCTCCCGCATCACCGCCATCTCGTCGTCCTTGATCGTCCCCTTGAAGAGGTTCGGCATCGCCGCCGGGTCGACGTCGAAGAGCACGCCGGTGATCACCATCGCCGCGAGCAACGCGCCGTGCTCGGAGGCGTGGAAGCCATCAGGCCCGTAGAGGGGAAGCGTCGGCTTTGCGCCCCACGCCGCCTGCCAGGCGGCGGCGGCCGGATAGAAGGCGGTGCCCGCGGCATCGGCCGCGGTCCGGTAGTTGGCCATCGAGGCCTCCATGCCGCCGCTGGCCGGCGCCCAGACCCCATAGAGCGCCGGGCGGGTGCCGTGCTTGACGGCTTCCGCGGCGAGGACGGCGGTCCACCGGCCGAGGTCGGCGCCGCTCGCCGCGAGGGTCGACGGCCCCTGCTGCATGATCAGCACGTCGTAGTGCCCCTTCTGCAGCGCCTTTGCCACCCATCCTTCCTTCCAGTGATCCTCGAGCCCGACGTTCGGGGCGGCGCGCATCTCCACCGTCGGTGCTGGCTTGCCGGCGCCGGCGGCGAGTCGCTTCACCAGGTCGGGAACGTTGTGGACGTAGGTGAGCGAGTTGCCGATGAAGAGGAGCCGCAGTCCCTTGTCGGGCGCGGCGGCCACGCGGCCCGGATGGATCGGGCCGGCGAGCGCGAGGAGGACGGCGAGCCAGGGGCGCATCGTCAGCGCCGTCCGTGGAGACGCGCGGCCTGCTCCGCCGCCTGCCGCAACTGCCCCATCTCGGCGTCGCTGATGATCGTCGGAAAGAGGTTCGGCATGGTCGCCGGATCGATCTCGAAGATGAGCGCGGCGATCACCATCGCGTTCAGCGTGGCACCGTGGCGCGAGGGATGGAAGCCGTCGCCGCCGTAGAGCGGCATCGCCTCGTTGAGGTTCCACGCCGCCAGCCACGCCTGCGACGACGGGTAGAAGGCGGTGGCCGACACGTCCGCGGCGGTCTGGTAGTGCTCGACCCCCGCCTGGTAGTTGGCGCCCACCGGCGCGGAGATGGCATAGACGCCGACGCGCGTGCCGACCGCCGCCGCCGCCGTGGCGAAGGTGCGCACCCATTGGGTCAGGTTCTCGCCGCTCGACGTGAGCGTGGACGGCCCCTGCTGCAGGATCATGACGTCGTAGTCACCATCTCGAAGATCGCGCTGCACCTGGCCCTCGGCCCAATGGTCCTCGAGGGCGTAGTCTGCCGCGGTGCGGGCGACGACCGTCGGCGCCGGCCTGCCGGCCGCCTCGGCGAGCTGGCGCACGAGTCCGGGGACGTTCCAGGTGTAGGTGAGCGAGTTGCCGACAAAGAGCAGCCGCAGTCCCCCGCCGGGGACGGGGGGCGGTGGTGGCGGCAATTGCCCCGGCGGATCGGCATCGCTCGGCAGCGTGCATGCGAGGCCGAGCAGGGCGAGCAGGAACCAGGGCTTTCGCATCGGGCGCTCCACGAGAAGGTCGTGGAGGGGAATCTCCGCCTGCCGCCGAGTCGGGGCGAGGCGGAATCGTCAGAGGGAGGTAAGTGACGATTCAGCGCTCCGGGCTTCGTGCCTCCATCACGCGGAGTGCGCCGGAGGCCGCCCGCACCAGGAGGTACTCGCCACTCCGATCGACGAGCTGCTCGCCGGGCGGGAGCGAGATCGTGAAGCGAAGCTGCGCGTCCCGATCAAAGGCGCGCCAGGTCGTGGCATCGCCGACCCACGAGAAGCCGACGGCGTCGTGCGCCGCTGCGAGCGGTGGCACGAGGGCCGCGCCCTTCCAGCGCGCGGTGAGCGTCGGACCGTCGAAGGCGCGCCGCTCGAGTTGCCGCGTGCCGGCGGTGGCCCGGAGCAGCGAGCCGTCGCGCGCGATGGCGAGCACACCCTGCACGCCGTCGACAGCGCGTACCGTGTCAGTCAGCGCGCCATTGGCCGCGTGATGCAGCCAGTGCGTGCCCTCGCCAGCCTGCGCGAACCACCCGCCGCTGCGATCGGCGGTGACGACCGTCGCGCCGACCAGCCACGGCATCGCCAGCGTGTCCGCGACGGTGCCAAGCGAGTCATAGCGCACCCCACGCCCCGTCGCCGTGTCGATGGCCACGAGCCCGCCATCCGCGAGCGCCGCCAGCAGCAGCGGTCCGCTGAACTCGTTGGCGGCGCTCCCCCGCTGTGCGATCGCACGATGATCGCCGCTCTTGCCGTCGCGATAGAGCACCGCGTTGTCCGAGCCACCCGCCGACGCATACCACACCGTGCCATCGGCGCCGAGCACGGCGGCACCGATGGTGCCGATGCGCACGGGATCCGGTGCGAGGGCCCAGCGCTCGGTCAGCGCCACGGCGCCGTCCAGGCCAGGCTCCTGCGTGGTGACGAAGGTGGTGTCGCCGAGCCGCGTGATGACCGGCTCGGCCGCCGGCCCTGATGGACGCCGGCTGCAGGCCGCGAGGAGGAGGAGGACGATGACGGGACGCAGCGTAGCAGGCATGGGGGAAGTGTAAGGGGGGAGGGAGGATGATGAGCGGCGAACGGCGAGAGGCAAGAGACGTGAAAGGTGAAACGTGAAAGGTGAAAGGTGAAACGTGGTCTACCCCTCGGCTCCCGTTTCACGTCTTACGTTTCACCTTTCACGTCTATTACCTCTCTCCGTCCACCCTGACGAATCCCACCCCCAGCGCCCGATCAACCGAAACCCGCGCCACGACAGGCTTTGCGCTGCCGCGCCGGACGAAGGCGATGCTGATCGGTCCGTTGGTGAACGAATCAGCGGCGACGGCGCGAAAGGCGAGGCGCTCTCCCGCGGTGCGCCGAACGATCAGCGAATCGTGTTCGGCGGTGATGCGCCAGCGCGCGTCGGCGTCGGCGGAGGTCCAGGTGCCGATGTACGCCGAGAGCTGGACCTTCGTCACGGACTGGGTCGCCGCTGGCGCGGTGGGGCGCGTCGTGGCCGGGGGCAGCGGTGCCAGGGGCAGCAGCGTCGTCACGCTCTGGCGCACCAGCGCGGTCGCGTCGGCGTCACCGGCATTGCAGAGCAGCGCGGCGGAGAGGCGTTGCTCCGGCCACCGCGCCAGATAGGCGCGATAGCCGGCCGTGGCGCCGCTGTGTGCGATCTGGCGCACGCCGCGCCATTGATCCATCACCAGCCCGCCGCCATAGGTGATCGGCGTGCCATCGCGCAGCACGCCGGGGACTTCCATCGCCGCGCTGACATCCGGCGAGCCCACGCGACGCGCCGTCAGCGCGGCATTCCAGCGGAGGAGGTCGTCGACGGTGGTGAGCAGGCCACCATGGCCGTGCGGATTCTCGAACGGCATGTCGAGCCGCCACTGCCCCCCGACCTTGCCATACGCCTGCGCGCGGTCCATGACCACGCGGGCATAGTCGTCGCGCCAGCTCGTGTGGGTCATCCCCAGCGGACCGAAGAACTCGCGCGCCGAGAACTGCGCGAGCGGCATCCCGCTGATGCGCTCCACCAGCATCGCGAGCAGCGAGTAGCCGCTGTTGGTATAGGAGTACTTCGCATCGACCGGGTGATTGAGCCCGTGCTGCCGCATCAGGATCGCGAGGACGTGGCCGTGGTTGATGGTCCGCGTGCCGCGCGGCCACCCCTCGAGCTCGGCGATCGCGCCCCAGTCACGGAGGCCGCTGGTGTGCTGCAGCAGGTCGGTGATGGTGATCGGCGTGCCGTAGTCGGGCAATTCGGGGAAGTACCGACGGATGTCGTCGCCGAGCGAGAGCTGTCCGCGCGCCGCGAGGAGATGTACCGAGGCCGCGGTCACCTGCTTCGACACCGAGCCCGCCTCGAAGACGGTCTCGACGCGATTCGGCGCGCGCTGTTCGATCGCCGACTGGCCCCACGCCCGCCGGACGAGCGGCGCACCGTCCCGATCAATGCCGAGGACGCAGCCGGGGGCGTCGCCGCGGTAGCGCGCGAAGATCGAGTCGAGGCGGGGTTCGAGGGATTGGGCGGGGAGGAAGATCGGACAGAGCAGGGCCCAGAGGACGACGTGACCCGTGACCAGTGACCCGTGACTAGTTGGCCGCAACGCCGGAGCATTCATCGTACACCCCCACAGGTCACAGGTTACTGGTCACCATTCACCGCAACTCCCCGACCGCCTTCTCCACCGCCGCCTGCAGCTTCCCGCTCGTGATCAGCAGCCGCACCGCCGCGAGGTCCCCGGTCATGATCCGGTCGGCGTCGAGCGGCGGGACCACCGAGCGGATCAGGGCGACGGCGGCGCCGACCCCCGGCCCGGGGACGAGTGGGGCGTGGAAGTCGAGCGCCTGCGTGGCATTGAGCAGTTCGACGGCGATGACCCAGCGCGCGTTCTCGAGGATCATGGCGCACTGTCGCGCGGCGGTGGTCCCCATGGAGACGTGATCTTCCTGGTTCGCCGAGGTCGGGATCGAGTCGACCGAGGCGGGGTGCGCGAGCACCTTGTTCTCGCTCACGAGTGAAGCCGCAGTGTACTGCGAGATCATCAGTCCCGAGTGCAATCCGCCCTGTCGGGCCAGGAACGCCGGCAGCCCGCTCACGGCCGGATCGAGCATGTGCTCCACCCGCCGCTCGGCGATGTTGGCGAGCTCGGCGATCGCGATCTTGGCATAGTCCATCACCAGCGCGACGGGCTGCCCGTGGAAGTTGCCGGCCGAAATCACCAGGTCATCGTCGGCAAAGACCAGCGGATTGTCGGTGACCGCGTTCACTTCGCGAGTGACCACCTCGGCGGCGTGCCGCAGGCCGTCGCGCGAGGCGCCGTGCACCTGCGGGATGCAGCGCAGCGAGTAGGCGTCCTGGATCTTGTCGCAGTCGGCGTGGGAGGCGTGGACCGGTGAGTCGGCCGAGATCGCCAGCACGTTGGCGGCCGTCTCCGCGGCGCCCGGATGCGGCCGTACCGAGGTGACCCGGAGGTCAAATGGCGCGCGCGATCCCTTCAGCGCTTCGAGCGACATCGCCGCGGCGATGTCACACGCCGTGGCCAACTGCTGGCCGTCGTGCACGGTGAGCGCCCCGATCGCGGTCATCGCCTGGGTGCCGTTGATGAGGGCGAGCCCCTCCTTGGCCTGCAGCGTCACGGCCGTGAGACCGGCCGCCGCAAGCGCCTCGGCGGCGGGGCGGCGCACACCCTGGTACTCTGCCTCACCCTCGCCGATCAGCGTGAGCGCCATGTGCGCCAGCGGGGCGAGGTCGCCACTCGCACCGACCGAGCCCTGCGACGGGATCACCGGGTGCACGCCGCGATTGAGCAGCTCGAGCAGCAGCTCGACGACGACGAGCCGGATCCCGCTGAATCCCTGGGCGAGCGATTGCGCGCGCAACAGCAGCATCGCGCGGACGACCTCGGTCGAGAGCGGCTCGCCGACGCCCATGGCGTGCGAGACGATCAGGTTCCGCTGCAGTTGCTGCACGTCCTCGGGCGCGATGCGGACGTTGGCCAGCTTGCCGAAGCCGGTCGTGACGCCGTAGACGACCCGCCCCTCGGCGACGATCCGCTCGATGAAGGCGCGGCTGGTCGCCATGCGGGCGCGGGCATCGTCGCAGAGCGCGACCGGCGTGCCGTTGCGCGCCACGCCGACGACGTCGGCGAGCGAGAGCGGACGGCCGACGAGGAGCGGGGCAGTGGTCACGAGTGGAACTCCCGGCCGGCGAGGATCATCCGTTCGATGGGCGATCCGCCGAGGGTATAGGGAAGATCACGCCAGTCGGCCGATCCGACGACGAGGAAGTCGGCGCACATCCCGACCCGGAGCCGGCCGACACCCTCGCGCTGCAACGCGGCGGCGCCGTTCGCCGTCGACGCCACGAGTGCCTCCGCGGGGGTGAGGCCGTTCAATCGCACCGCCAGGGCCATCGCCAGCTGCGGCGAGAAGAGCGGCGACGACCCGGGATTGCAGTCGGTCCCGATCGCGACCGCCGCGCCGGCGTCGATGAGCGCGCGCCCGGGGGCGGCAGGGATGCCGAGATGCAACGTCACCCCGGGGAGGATCACACCGATGGTGGGGGCGAGGCCGAGCGCCATGATCTGCGGCTTGCCCGACGCCTCGAGGTGGTCAACCGACACCGCGCCGTGCTCGATCGCGAGCTCCACGCCGCCGATCGCATGGAACTGGTCGACGTGCGCCTTCACCGCGAGGCCATGATCCCGGGCGCAGGCAAAGACGCGGCGCGCATCGTCGAGCGTGAACGCCTCGCGTTCGATGAAGATGTCGACGGCCCGCGCGAGACGGCGCTTGATCGCCTCGGGGATCAGCGTCTGCGTGACCATCTCCAGGTATCCCGGTCGCTCCGCCTCGTCGCGCGGCGGGATGTGGATCAGCAGCGTCGGGACGATATGGGCGGGGCAGCGGTCGTGCAACAGGCGGATCGCCTCGAGGGAGGTGAGCTCCGCCGCCAGCGTGAAGCCGTAGCCGCTCTTCACCTCGATGGTGCCCGCTCCGCCGCGAATCAGGTCATCGGCGCGCGGCGCGGCGAGTGCGGCGAGATGGGCCACGGAAGACTCGGCCGTCCGCTGCACCGTGTGCCGGATGCCGCCGCCGGCCGCGAGGATCTGCTCGTACGGGACCTTGGCGGCGCGGGCCTCGAAGTCGGAAAGGCGGTCACCGGCCCAGACGATGTGCGTGTGGGGGTCGACCAGGGCGGGGACGACCGCGCGCCCGCCCAGATCGGTCGTCGGGGTGCCGGCATCATCCCAGGCGCGGGCCGGGCCGATCCACGAGATCTTCCCGTCCGTCACCGCGATCGCCACGTCCGTGAGGATCTCGAGGTCGGACATGGCGGGGCCGCGAAGTGCGCCGCGCCCGCCGGGCGAGACGAGTTGCGTGATCCCGGTGTACAGATGATCGGCGGTCATCGCTGGAATCTACCCGTCCGCGCCGTCACCGGTCGAGCGACGGCATGTCGACACCGCGGCTGCGCGCCACGTCCCTCGCCAGTGGATAGCCCGCGTCGGCGTGCCGGATGACGCCCATCGCGGGGTCGTTGGTGAGGCAGAGCCGAAGCCGCTGCTCCGCCTCGTCGCTCCCGTCGGCGACCGCAACCAGCCCGCTGTGTTGGGAGTAGCCCATCCCGACACCACCGCCGTGATGGAACGACATCCAGCCGGCCCCGGAAGCGATCCCGGTGGCGAAGTTCAGCAACGGCCAGTCGCTGACGGCGTCCGAGCCGTCCATCATCGCCTCGGTCTCGCGATAGGGCGAGGCGACGGAGCCGGCGTCGAGGTGGTCGCGGCCGATCACGATCGGCGCACTCACCCGGCCGTCGCGCACCATCTGGTTGAAGAGGAGTCCGGCCTTGTCGCGCTCGCGATAGCCGAGCCAGCAGATCCGCGCCGGCAGCCCCTGGAAGGCGATCTTGTCGCCGGCCCAGCCAAGCCACTTCTGCAGTCGCTCGTCGTCGGGAAAGAGCTCGAGCAGGGCCCGATCGGTCGCCGCGATGTCGGCCGGGTTGCCGGAGAGCGCCACCCAACGGAAGGGGCCGCGCCCTTCGCAGAAGGAGTCGCGGATGAACGCGGGCACGAAGCCCGGATAGGCCGTCGTCGCGCCGGCGAGTCCGCCGAGCTCCGCCTGCGCCCGGAGGTTGTTGCCGTAGTCGAAGGCGATCGCGCCGCGCTCCTGCATCGTGATGATCGCCTGCACGTGCGCCACCATCGCCGCGCGCGCCCGCGCCAGGTAGGCATCGGGCTGCTTGCTGCGGAGCTCGACAAGGTCTTCGTCGGGTCGCACCGGGGGGAGGTATCCCCACATCGGATCGTGCGCCGAGGTCTGGTCGGTGACCAGATCGGGCGTGAAGCCGAGCCGAACCATCTCGGGAATCACTTCCGCCGCATTCCCGAGGAGCCCAATCGACAGCGCTCGCTTCTCGCTTCTCGCTTCTCGCGCCATGCGCAACGCCTCGTCGAGCGAGGAAGCCGTCACGTCGAGATACCGCGTCTCGAGTCGCCGCTGGATCCGGCTCGCATCGACCTCGACGCAGATCGCCACGCCCCCGGCGAGCGTCACTGCGAGCGGCTGCGCGCCGCCCATCCCGCCGAGACCGGCGGTGACGGTGATCGTCCCGGCGAGCGAGCCACCGAAGTGCTTGGCGCCGGCCGAGGCGAAGGTCTCGTACGTCCCCTGCAGGATGCCCTGCGTCCCGATGTAGATCCACGAGCCGGCCGTCATCTGGCCGTACATCATCAGGCCGAGCTGGTCGAGGCGATCGAACTCCTCCCAGGTGGCCCACTTCGGCACGAGGTTCGAATTGGCGAGCAGCACGCGCGGCGCCATCGCGTGGGTCTTGAGCACGGCCACCGGCTTGCCGCTCTGGATCAACAGCGTCTCGTCGTTCTCGAGCCGATCGAGCGTCGCGATGATCGCGTGATACGCTTCCCAGTTGCGCGCCGCCTTGCCGCGCCCGCCATAGACGACCAGCGACTCCGGATGCTCGGCGACCTCGGGGTCGAGGTTGTTCATGAGCATCCGCTTGGCGGCTTCCTGGATCCAGCCCTTCGCGGTGCGGTGGGGGCCGTGGGCGGCTTTGATAGGCATGAGTCCTGAGTCCTGAGTCGTGAGTCCTGAGTCGCGCGACGTGAGTGCTGAGGTGCGGGCTCTCGCCTCTCAGGACCCAGGACTCACGACTCACCGCTGCTACATCTTCCCCCGCACCACCGCCAACGTCTCATCCTCCAGCTGCTGCGCCCGCGCCGCCATCCCGGCCCCCTTGGCCACCAGCTCGGCGGCCTCGGCGTTCCCCTTGAGCGACGACGCGTTGATCTGGACGTTGAGATAGGCGCCCATGATGGCGGCGCGGGCGCAGAGCGCGCCGACGCCGGCATCCGAGACCGAGCTCGGCTGGCCCTGTTCCGCCATCAGCTTGATCAGCGGCATCACGCCGAGGACTGTCTCCATCACGCGGAACGGGACGCGGGTCGCTTCAAGCGTGGCGGCGTCGATCGCGGCGCGGCGTGCGGCCTTCTCCTCGTCGGTGCCGCGCGGCATCGCGAAGCCGGCCATCACGCGGTCGAAGGCGCGCGTGTCCTCGTCCACCAGGAAGAGCAGCTCCTGCACGGCGCGCTGCCCCGTCTCGGCGTGTCCCGAAAACTCCTGCCAGCGATGGTCCCAGCCGCGCTTGTGCGAGGAGAGATTGGCTACCATGGTCCCGAGCGCCGCGCCAAAGGCGCCGACCGCCGCCGACACCGAGCCGCCACCCGGTGCCGCGCTCTCCGCCGCCGTCTCGGCGGCGAACTGCGCCACCGTCATCGCGACGAGGCGCGTGGCCGAGGGATCCCGCAGCAGGTACTCGATCACCCGCTCTTCGGGGTGGAAGGGGGTCAGCTCGTCGAGGCCAAGCGAACGGACCGCGATCTTCACCAGCTCCGCCTCCGAGACACCGATCGATCGCTGCTGCTTCTCGAGGAAGTAGCGTCCGGCATCGAGGAGGCACTGCAGCGGGACCAGCCCCACCAGCTCCGAGCCGGTGACGCGCACGCCGCGCGCCTCGGCGGCTCGGCAGACCTCGTCGAAGGCGACATGCACCGGGGTGACGGCGATGTCGGTGAGGTTCATCGACACCTGCGCCACGCCGTACTCGGGGATGTACCAGCCGATCGCCTTGACGGCCTTGAGCGTGCCGGGCTGCTGCTGCTCGGTGCCATCGGGCTGCTTCACGGTGCGGCCGGCCTCGCGCACGTCGAAGGCGATGGCATAGGCCCGGCGCGTCGAGGTGGTGTTCAGGTTGATGTTGTAGGCGACCAGGAAGTCGCGCGCACCGATCACGGTGGCCCCGCGCTGGGCGTCGAATGCGGCCGGACCGAAATCGGGGCGCCACTCGGGGCGGGTGATCTTCTTCGGGAGGCCCTCGTACTCACCGGCGCGAATCACGGCGAGGTTCTTCCGTGCCGGATCGGGCTGCGCCGCTTCGTAGAGATAGACCGGGAGGTTGAGCTCACGGCCGACCCGCTCGCCCAGCTGCCGGGCATACTCGGCGGCTTCCGCCATCGTGATCCCGCTGATCGGCACTAACGGGCAGACGTCCGTTGCGCCCATGCGCGGGTGCTCGCCGCTGTGCCGACGCATGTCGATCAGCTCGCCGGCCAGCTTGATCGCCTGGAAGGCCGCCTCGGCCACGGCGTCGGGGGCGCCCACGAAGGTGACCACGGTCCGGTTCGTCGCCTTGCCGGGGTCGACGTTGAGCAGGCGGACGCCATCGACCGCGGCGATGCGGTCGGTGATCTGCTGGATGACGCGGGGATCGCGTCCTTCGGAGAAGTTGGGGACGCACTCGAGGAGGCGGGTCATGGCCTGGGCGGGTCTGGGGAGTGGCTCAGCGGCCGACCGGGCCGCACGAACGGGGTCAAATCTAGTCGCTGGGATGGGGCGGGCGGTGGGTCCCTCTGGCACCTTTGGCCGGAGCGGGGTACTATGGAAATCTCCTCCCCAACCGGAAATTCCCGATGATCACCGTCCGCGAGATGCTTGCCGCCAAGCGCAACAACCTCATTCAGCGGGTTGCGCCCACCACCACCGTCCGCGATGCGGCGCAGATCATGAACGAGGCCGGCACCGGCAGCGTGCTGGTGGAGGATGCGGGCAAGGTGGTGGGGATCTTCACCGAGCGCGACCTGATGCGGCGCGTGGTGGCAGCCGACAAGCTCCCCGGGGCCACGACGGTGGGCGATGTGATGACCACGGCCCTGGTGAGTGCGCTGCCGGACGCGACGCTGGCCGACTGCGGGCAGCTGATGAGCGAGCGCCGGATCCGCCACCTGCCGGTATTCGACGGCGATCACGTGATCGGCATCGTCACCACCGGCGACCTCCTGGCCCACGAACTCGCCGAGAAGGCCGCGAAGATCCAGCACCTCGAGGACTTCGTCTTCTACACCCGCAGCTAGGGCGTCGTCGCGGGCTTGGCGCCCTTGGCATAGCTGCCGTCGCGCGGGTGCCGCGGCGGGCTGGTCCAGGTCATTCGCCTCGGGCCCCCAGGGCCGAGCGCCCGGATCATCAGCACCTCGCCATCGAACCACGCCAGTGAATCGGTCCCCCAGCGGAGCGGATGATGCCCCGTCGGGGTCAGCTGCGTCGTGTCGCCGCGCGGGGTGATCACGCAGATCCCTGCGCCGCAGCTGATGCCGCGAGCAAAGCGCGGCGTGCCGAGCCAGAGGGTGAGGGCGGTGTCGGCGGCCGCGTCGCCCATCGCGACTGGGTGCGCCTCGGCGGCCGCCGGCGGCGCGGCGACGGCCCAGGTGCCACGCTCGGTGCGCACGTACAGCGTCGCCTCGTCGTCGCTCCAGCCGACCTGCTGCGGCTGGCCTGCATCGGCCGGGAGCGGCAGCGACCGCTCGCCACCGCTCACGAGGTTCATCACCACCACCTCACGCGGCGTGGTGGGGAGGGTGTCGCGCATCCGGATGAACGCCAGCACGCCGCCATTCGCGGTGAGCCGGGGCCCGACCTCGACAGGCAGCGTGAAGGTCAGCTGCGTCACCAGCCCGCCCCCCGCCGACACGGCGAAGAGATCGGTCCGACCATCCGGGCCCTCACCGACGACCACCGCGAACGGCTCCTCGCCGACGGTGATCCGGTTCATCAGCGGCGAAAACTTGCAGCCGCCGACCAGCACCAGCGCGAGCAGGACGGTGTGCTTCACTTCCCCTCGAGCTGCTTCTTGAAGAAGGCATCGATGTCGGTCTGCGCCTTCGCGGCGGCCGGCGTGCCGCTCCCCGTGCGGCCCGGCTTCAGGAAGCCGTGGCCCGTGCCGGGGTACGAGTCGGCGACGAACGACTTCCCGAGCGCCTTCATCGTCGCGACGATCTGGGGCAGCGAATTGGTGACCCGGCCGTCCTTCTCGCCGTAGACCCCGAGCACCGGCGCCTTCACCGTGCGCAGCAGCATCGTGTCGGCGAGCGGGCCGTAGCAGACCACGGCCGCCTTGAGCTTCGGGTTGCTCGCGGCGTAGCTCCACACGGTGCCGCCACCCCAGCAGAAGCCGATCACGCCGACGCGGTCCTTGTTGGTCGCGGCCTGCGCGGTGATCCACTTGTAGGTGGCGTCGAGATCGGCGACGACATCTGCCGACTTCAGGGTACCGACCAGGCGGCGCGCGGAATCGCCCAGCGCCTTGGTCGAGCCGTACCGCGAGGAGAGCAGGTCGGGGACGATCGCCACGTAGCCCTTGCCGGCGTAGTCATCGGCCACGGTCGGCTCCCAGTCGGTCATGCCGAAGATCTCGTGCACCACGAGGATCGCCGGTGCCTTCCCCTGCCGCTCGGGATAGGCGACGTAGGCGCGCACCGTGTCGCCCTTGGCGTTCGGGTACGCGACCCATTCACCGTGCGTGGTGACGCCGTGCGCCACCGGCGCCGGTGTCGGCACGTCGCGCCGGGCCACGAGGACGCCGGCGCCGAGGCCGGTGAGGAGCATCAGGGCAGGGAGGATGCGCATGACTCGGATTCCTTGATGGGGGGGCTGATGTTCCGGGGTCCTGAGTCCTGAGTCCTGAGTCCTGAGTCGTGAGAGGGGGCACGCCTCTCACGACTCAAGTCTCAGGACTCACCACTCAATCACGATACCTGTTCCGCCCCGCCTGCTTCGCCTTGTACAGATTCTCGTCGGCGAGCTTGAGCAAGCCACCGGCGTCGGCGGCGCGCTCGTCGGGGAAGGTCGCGAGGCCGGCGCTGACGGTGACGGCGATCGGCGCGGCCGTGGTGCCGAACTGATGGTTCGCCACCCGGCGGAGGATCCGATCGACGAAGATCCGTGCCCCGGTGGTGCCGGTTTCGGGGAGCAGGATCACGAACTCCTCGCCGCCGTAGCGGGCCAGGAAGTCCATCGTCCGCAGCTCGCGGCGCAGCAGCGAGACGAGGTCCACCAGGACGCGGTCGCCGACCGGGTGGCCGCGCGAGTCGTTGATGCGCTTGAAGTCGTCGACGTCGAGGACCACCGCGGTGACGACCTGGTCGTAGCGGCGTGCACGCTCGAGCTCGTCGCCGAGGCGCTCCTCGAGGACGCGGCGGTTGCCGCAGCCGGTGAGCGGGTCGGTGTCGGCGAGTTCGCGCAGCTGGGCCGCGCCGTCGTGCGCCTGCTCGAGGTCATAGGCCTTCTCCAGCGCCGTCACCGCGGCCTCGATCACCTGTTCGGCGAAGCCGAGGTCGAGGCGATTGAGCGGCGGGTCATCGGCGGTGGTGCGCAGGAAGAAGACGCCCGCGGTACGGCCCTTCAGCGAGAACGGCAGCGCGATCACCGAGCGCGTGCGCGCCTCGGGCGCGGCGACGCCCCAGGTCGAGCGGACTTCCTGGTAGAGCGGATCGGCCTCGACGTCGGCCACCAGGACCGTCTCGCCGGTCTGCAGGGCGCGGCGGATCTCGGGGTACTTGTCGAGGTGCACGCGCAGGTCGCGGAGGGTCGGATTCTCGAACGCCGCGACGACCGTCCCCTGGACGAGGTCGGTGTCGGCAAGCACCACCGAGCAGCGCGCGATCCGGAGCCCGGTCGCGACGCGGCGCACCAGGATCTGGTAGATCTCCTCGGGGTTCAGCGAGGCGGTCACTTCGCGGAGGATCGCCACCAGTTCGCTGCGCGAGCGCGCCTCGGCGCGCGCCTTGTTCAGCTCGCGACCGACCCGGAGGTGCGCCTTGATCCGCGCCAGCAGTTCGCGCACGCGATAGGGGCGCTGGACGACGTCGGCCGCGCCGAGCGTCTGCGACATCAGTCGGGCAGGATCGAAGGTCGGGTCGGTGAGGACGAGCATCGGCACGTCACGATGCCGGAGGTCCTCGCGCACCCGCCCGAGCCGATCGAGCGTGCCGCCGTCGGCGCCGGCGATGTCGAGGACCATCAGGTCGTACTCTTCCTGCTCGAGCCGCTCCAGCAGCTGCGGGCCGCCAAGAGCCGTGACCACGTCGTAGCCGTTCTCCTTCAGCACCCAGGAGAGGGTCCGCGCGAGGGCATTGTCCTCGGTCGCGAGCAGCACCCGGGGGTTCAGCGAGAGCATCAGCCCACCAGCGCCTGGTAGCGGGCCGGATCGACGTTGCCGCCGGTCGCCACGAGGGCGACGGCGTCGTGGCCCGAGACGCGCCCGGCGAGCCAGGCGGCGGTGGTGACGGCGCCCGACGGTTCCACCTTGCATCCTTGGGCCGCCAGGAATCGCATGGCGGTCTGGATTTCGTCGTCGGTCACGGAGGTCACCTCACGAACGGTCTGGGCGATGATCGGCCAGGTGAGCATCCCCACCGAGCGCGTCAACAAACCGTCGGCCAGACTCGTGCCACCGGCGAGGTCCACCGGCCGCCCCGCCGACTGGGCGGCCGAGAGCTTGGGTACCCCGCTCGGCTCGACGGCGATCACCCGGACGCCCGGGCGGAATGCCTGCACTGCGGCGCAGATTCCGGCCAGCAATCCGCCGCCACCGACCGGGACCACCAGCGTCCCCACCTCGGGCCAATCCTCGAGGATTTCCAGGCCACAGGTGCCCTGCCCGGTGATCACGTCGAGGTGATCGTAGGGCGGGATGAAGGTCAGGCCGCGTTCGGCGACCAATTGCTCCGCACGCAAAGTTTGTTCGGGGCCGCGGGTGGCGCCGACCAGCATGACCTCACCGCCGAGCTCGCGGACGCCGGCGACCTTCACGGCCGGCGCCGACTCCGGCATGACCACGACGCAGGGGATGCCGTGGCGTTGTGCGGCAAAGGCGACGCCGAGCCCGTGGTTCCCGCTCGACGAGGTGACGACGCCACGGCGGCGGACGGCCTCGGGGAGGCGGCGGACTGCGGTCCAGGCGCCACGAATCTTGAAGGCGCCGATCGGCTGCTGCCATTCGGCCTTGAGACGCACCGGCCGCTCCCCCGGGAGGGGGAGCAGCGGCGTGCGCTCCGCGACACCGAGGAGGCCGGCGTGCGCCTCGCGGAGCGACTCCAGCGACGGGCCGGTCACGCCCCGGTGGTGTCCTCGGTGCCCTCGTCGACCAGCGGCTCCGCCCCTTCGGCGTCGTCGTCGTCCTCCTTCTGGACGCGGGCGACGTCGACGATGCGGTCGTCGGTGTCGAGGTTCATGAGCTTGACGCCCTGGGTGTTGCGGCCGCTGACGCGGATCCCCTGCACCGGGCAGCGGATGATGATGCCGCCCTTGGTGATCATCATCAGCTCGTCCTCGGGGAGGACGTCCTTCAGCGCGATCAGGCGGCCGGTCTTCGGCGTCTGCTGCATCGTGATGATGCCCTTGCCGCCGCGCTTCTGCACGCGGTAGTCGCCGATCAGCGAGCGCTTGCCGATCCCCTTCTCGGAGACCACCAGCAGCTCGGCGCGCTCGCGCACGACGACCATGCCGATCACGCGGTCCTCGTAGCCGAGCTCGATGCCCTTCACGCCGCCGGTGGCGCGCCCCATCTCGCGGACGTCGCTCTCGTGGAAGCGGATCGACATGCCCGACGAGGTGGCGAGGACGATGTCATCGTTGCCGCGCGTCTTCTGCACGTCGATGAGCTCGTCGCCGTCCTCGATGTTGATCGCGTTGATGCCGACGGTGCGGACGTTCCCGTACGCCGACATGACGGTCTTCTTCACGGTGCCGTTCCGGGTGGCGAACATCAGCCACTCGTCGTCGCCGAAGGTGCGCACCGGCACCAGCGCCGCGATCCGCTCGCCCTCGCGGATGTTGATGCAGTTGACCACCGGCTTGCCGCGCGCCGCGCGACCGCCCTGCGGGATCTCGTGCACCTTGAGCCAGTAGACCGTGCCGCGATCGGAGAAGAACATCAGGTAGTCGTGGGTCGACGCGATGAAGAGCGTCTCGACCCAGTCGAGCTCCTTGGTCTCCATCCCGGTGAGGCCCCGGCCGCCGCGGCGCTGCTTCCGGTAGGTGCTGACCGGGATCCGCTTGATGTAGCCGGTGTGGGAGATGGTGATGACCATGTCCTCTTCGGCGATCAGGTCCTCGACCGAGAACTCGCCCTGGTCGCGGAGGATCTCGGTGCGGCGCGGGTCGCCGTAGGTCGTCGCGACCTCGTCGAGCTCGGCGAGCAGGATCGACATCCGCTTGTCGCGGGAGTCGAGGATGCTCTGCAGCTCGGCGATGGTGGCGCGCACCTCGGCCAGCTCGGCCTCGAGCTTGTCGATCTCGAGTCCGGTGAGCTTGGCCAGGCGCATGTTGAGGATCGCGTCGGCCTGCGGCTCGGAGAGGCCGAAGCGCTCGCGCAGCCGGCGATCGGCGGTCGGCGTGTCGGACGAGCTCCGGATGATCGCGATCACCTCGTCGATGTTGTCGACGGCGATCTTGAGCCCTTCGAGGATGTGCTCCCGCTTCTTCGCCTCGGCCATGTCGAATTCGGTCCGCCGGACGATCACCTCATGGCGGTGCACCACGAAGTGGCCGAGCATCTCCTTGAGCGACATCACCTTCGGCGCGCCGTTGACCAGCGCGAGGTTGATCACGCCGAAGGTCGACTGCATCGCCGTGTGCTTGTAGAGCTGGTTCAGCACCACCTGCGCGATCGCGTCGCGCTTGAGCTCGACGACGAGCCGCATGCCCTCGCGGTCGGACTCGTCGCGGACGCCGCTGATCCCCTCGATCTTCTTCTCCGAGGCGAGCTCGGCGATCGACATCGTGAGGTTGGCCTTGTTCACCTGGTACGGCAGCTCGGTGATGATCAGCGCGTTGCGGCCGGTGCGCTCGTTCTCCTCGATCTGCACCCGGGCGCGCATGACCACGCGGCCGCGGCCGGTCTCGTAGGCCTCGCGGATGCCGGCTTCGCCGTAGATGTAGCCGCCGGTCGGGAAGTCGGGGCCCTTCACGTGCCGGAGGAGGTCGTCGACGGTGCACTCGGGGTTCTTCACGAGCTCGTCGATCGCCTTGGCGATCTCGCGCAGGTTGTGCGGCGGGATGTTGGTCGCCATGCCGACCGCGATGCCGCTCGAGCCGTTGATCAGCAGGCTCGGGATCTTCGACGGCAGGACCGTCGGCTCCTCGCGCTGGTCGTCGAAGTTCGGCTGGAAGTCGACGGTGTTCTTGTCGATGTCCTCGAGCATCTCGAGGGCGATCCGCGTCATCCGCGCTTCGGTGTAGCGATAGGCCGCGGCGGGGTCGCCGTCGACCGAGCCGAAGTTCCCCTGGCCGTCCACCATCGGATAGCGGAGCGAGAAGTCCTGCACCATGCGCACCATCGCCTCGTACACCGACGAGTCGCCGTGCGGATGGTACTTGCCGAGCACGTCACCGACCACCGTCGCGGACTTCTTGTAGGCGCGCGTGGGGATCAGGCCGAGCTCGTTCATCGCGTAGAGGATGCGGCGATGGACCGGCTTGAGGCCGTCGCGGACGTCGGGCAGCGCCCGGGAGACGATGACGCTCATCGAGTAATTGATGAACGACTGCTGGAGCTCGTCCTCGATCAGGCGCGGCAGGATGCGTTCGCGCGAATTCGGTGCGGTCATGGGTCCAGGTGACGGAGGGGAGGCCGACGTCCGACGGGGTCGAACGGAAACAGCGAAATATAGCCTCCCCGGGCTTGGGAACCAAGCCGGACGGGGATTCCTAAGTGGTTGTGGGAGAGGGGTTTAGTACAGCCGCGGCCGGCAGGCCGCGGGGCGATCCGTGAGGGGTGAACGGTGAACGGTAAAACGTAAGAGGTGAAACGGGTGCCGGGGTTGGCTCCGTTTCACCTTTCACCTTTCACGTTTCACGACCCGTTCAACGTTCCCCCGTCGTCCCCACCAGCCGCTTCAGCCACAGATAGTGGATCGCCATGTCCACCGACGCGGTCGGGGCCACCGCCCCCGGTGCGAAGGGAAGCGGCGCCCCGGCATCGGGCATGCGCCAGCCCAGCGGGAGCTGGACCATTACCCCGGCCGGGGTCTCGGTGGCCGGTCGGTCGGCAACCGCCACCACCCGGAGGCCGGCCGCGTGGAAGGTGCCGGCCACGTCGATGTTGGGGCAGTCATAGCCGCCGTAGCCGAACCAGAGCATGCCGTCACCCGCCCCGCCGCCGCGGGCGCGGAGCTTCCCGGCGACGTCCCAGCGCCAGTCGAGCGGGCGGAACGGCGAACCGATCGAGTCGCCCTGCACCGCCTCCTGGAGGTAGTGCCCGCAGCTGGCCACGAAGAGCTTCCCGCCGTCGGCACGCGCGGCGCGCAACGAATCGGCGGCACGCGAGACCTGCAGCCGGTGGGCCTGAGTCCCCGCCTTCGCCAGCAGGGAGTCGAGCGCATCGAGGTAGGCCGCGCCGAGGCGTCCGGCGGGAATGACGCTCGGTGGCGGCGTCGGCATCCGGAAGCGGACGTTTGCGTTGTGCTGCGTCGCGCCGGGCTGGAGCACGGTGAGATAGCTCCCGGTCCACCAGCCGTCCCGGGTCGCCGCCGAGACGAGCTCGGCGTACCAGGTCCAGGCGACGATCATGTTGGCGATCCCGTTCATGTCGCCGTGGACGCGATCGCCGGTGGGCGCCCCGTTGTCGAGGAAGCGGCGCCCAACCGGCAGCGAGGGACGGTCGGCGGTCGGCCCGATCGCGATCGTCGGTCGCCCCTGCTCCCCGTACTGCTGCGACAACATGGCGATCCCCAGTCCCGTCCCGTCCCAGTGCCGGATCGGGAGGAGGACCACGCCGCGGAGCGCCGGGTCGTCGGCGTTGCCGCTCTCGGGCGGCCCGCCCGCGCGGAAGTAGAACTCCAGGCCAAGACCGGGGTCCACCTGCTTCGAGACGAGGATGCGCCGGCCGGAGTCGGCCTTGAAGTGGCTGGCCGCGTACTCCGCCGCGTCGGTGATCGCCGGCAACTGGCTGCGGATGACCGCCACGCGGCGCCGGAGCTCTGCGAGCTCGCGCGCGTCATCCTGCGCGGAGAGCAGGGCGGGGAGGACGACGAGGCCAGCCAAGGCGAGCGCCAGACCGGGGAGTCGGCGGAGCATGCGGCGGTCCTGAGGTGTGGGGATGCCGGAAGCTAACGGCGGGGCAGGTCCAACGGGACGGGATCCATTCAGCCGCGGCCGTCAGGCCGCGGTGAGGGGTGAGGGGGGGAACGATGAACCGTAAAACGTAAGAGGTGAAACGGGTGCCAAGGTTGGCTCCGTTTCACCTTTCACGTTTCACCTTTCACGACCTACGACCTACGACCTACGACCTACGACCTCTTCACCATTCACCCCGCCACCGCCTCCGCGACATCGACGGTCTTCGGCTTCCGCTTCCGCCTCCGCGCCTTCCACCCGACGAGGAACGCCGGCATCAGGAACATCGCGCCGATGGTGCCGGCGACGGTGCCGCCGGCGGTGGCGAGGGCGATCGCGCCGAAGAGCGTGGTCGCGGCCGCGCCCCACGCCATCGGGATGAGGGAGGCGAGGGTCGTGAGCGTGACGAGGACGATCATCCCGGCCCGGTCGAGCGCGGCGCGCATCACGTCGGCGCCGGTGGCCGGCGTCTCGCCGTGGCGCCGCTTGGCGGCCAGCACGGCGTCGATCAGCAGGATCGACTGGTTCACGGCCAGACCGACCACGAGGATGACGCCGACGGCGGCCTCGCGGGTGAAGGCCGAATTGGTGGCCCAGAACGCCGCCACCACGCCACCCAGCGCGATCGGCAGCGAGAGGAAGACCATCCACGCCGCCCACACCGAGTCGAAGACCAGCGCGACGGAAAGCAGGACGAGCGTCACGCCGATCCCGAAGACGTACCAGAGTCCCTTGGCGCTCTCGTCCTCGCCCCAGTTGCCGGTCTCGTCCTCGACCACATAGCCCGGTGGCACCGAGATCGTGCTCATGAAGGTCTTGTGGGTGCGGTCGGCGAGCTTTTGCGGTCCGCGGAAGTCGTACGACAGGATCCGGATGTACTGCTGGTCCTCGCGACGAATCTCGGCGAGCCCCTCCATCTCCGACACGGTGCTGACGTCGTTGATGCGGACCGGCGCGCCGTTCTTGTTCGAGACGAGCCCCTCGCCGAGCTGCGCCATGGTGCGGTCCTGCGTGCCGACGGAGCGCACCGCCACGTCCACCTTCTCGTCGCCGATCTCGAGCGGCGTGGCGCCGCTGGCATTCCGCACCTGGCGCGCCACTGAGCCGGCATAGTCCTGCGCCGTCGCACCGATCCGCCCGAGCGCACCGCGGTCGGGCGCCATCGCGATCGCGATCGACTTGTCACCGCCCCAGCCGAGGGCGGCGTTGACGTTGATCTCGTCCTTCCGCACCCGCGGGAAATTCATCAGGTTGCGCTTGAGGTTGAGCGCCAGCTGCAGCACGCCGTCGAAGGAGTAGCCGAGGATTCGCACTCGGCGCGACGGACTCATGCTCCCCGAGGAGTTGTAGTACCCCTGCATCCCCTTCGGCGGAGAGACGCTCACCGCCTTGGTGCCGCCGATCATCACCGCGCGCTGCGTCAACTCCTCATACACCGTGTAGGGAGCGTCAGAGAGCGAACCTTTCGGTGAAAATTCGACCACCACCTGTCCGAACGATGGGTTCACATTGGCGGTGACGAGCGCGACACCATCGTGGCCCAGGGCCACGCGCTCGAGCTCGCTCACCAATCGCGCGACCTCTGCCGGATCGGAGCCGCCCGGAAAGGAGACGTTGGCCGAGATCGAGGTGCGCTCGTTGCCGCCCCAGCCGCCCCAGCTGTTGCGCGGCACCTTGGTGATGAAGCCCCAGGTGAGCACGCCGATCGTCGCCACGGTGACGCCGATCGTCGCCCAGCGCCAGCGCAGCAGCTTGTTGACGACGCGCTCGTAGACGCGCATCATGCGCGGCCAGCCATGGGCGCGCCGGTCGCCGCCCTGGCCGACCGCCGGGATCGAGCACCAGCGCGGTCCCGACCGACCAGAAGAGCGCCAGCAGGAAGGCCGCCGCGAACGGCACGAACGCGGCCCGGGTGTTTCCCTGCAAGTAGAGGAACGGGAAGAGCACCACCGCCGTGGTCAGCGTCGAGCCGAGCACCGCGGGCGCGATCGCCGCGCCGGCCTCGGCGCGCGCGTCGGCGGTGTTCGGGACATGCGCGCAATCGCTCGACCACCACCAGGCCGTTCTGCACCAGGATGCCGATCCCCATCGCCAGCCCGGCGAGGGTGAGCATGTTGGCGGGGATCTTGAAGAGGTAGAGCCCGAGCGCCGTCCCGGCGATCGCCACCGCCGCGCTGCCCAGGACGAGGGTCGCGCCGGGCATCGAGCGCATCGTCACGATCAGCACGAGGAAGACCGGCGCCGAAGGCGATCGCCCCGCGCAGCATCAGGTCGTTGAGCTGCTTGGAGAGGTCTTCGCTCTCGTCGCGGGCGATCGTGAGGCGCACGCCCGGCGGCAGCGTCTTGGCCAGCGAGCTGATCACCGCGCGCGCGGCCGCAGCCGTCTTGATCGCATCGGCGCCGGCCTCGCGCTGCAGCGAGATCCCGACGGCCGTCTTGCCGTTGAGGCGGAAGGCCCGCCCCTGGTTGTCTTCTTCCGGCGTGATGAACGCCAGCTGGCCGAGCGGATAGACGATCCCGCCTCGGCCGCGGATCGGCAGCTTGCCGAGATCCTCGATCGCCCGGGGCTGGTCGCGCACCGAGACGCTCAGCACCGACGGCCCCGACGTGATCTCGCCGACCGGTTGCGAGATCTTCGCGTTGCTGACCGCCGACGTGAGCAGTGCCGGATCGATCCCCAGCTGCTGGAGCCGGTCGGCGTCGTACGCGACCACGACGCCGTTCCGTGCGCCGCCGTTGACCGAGACCGACGAGATGCCCGTCAACGCCCCGAGGTACGGCACGACCCGGTCCTCGGCGATCTTCTGCAACGCGCCCGGGGTGTAGCTGCCGACGACGTTGACCAGGATGCAGCGGCTGCTCGCTCAGGTCCTCGGGGACCCAATTGCCGACCCGCACCGAGTTCCGTGCATTCGACGGGAGGTCGTTGCGCAGCGTCTCCATCCGCTCGAGGATCCCGAGGCGCGCGATGCGCGACGTCGGCGTTCGGGTCGAGCTCGACGGTGATGCTCGCGCTGCCTTCTCGAGAGCTCGATTCGGTGCGTCGCACGCCGCGGACGCCCTGGATCGCCGCCTCGATCGGTGAGGTCAGGTACATCTCGACCAGCTCGGGCGAGGCGCCACCCCACGAGGCCCCGACCGAGAGCCGCGGCAGCTCGACGGTGGTCTTGGTCGCGAGCGGGAGCTTCGTGAAGGCGACGCCGCCGGAAATCAGCAGGCCGGCGGCGAGCGCCCACATGACCGAAGGGCGGGTGGCAGCCCAGCGGATCATGCCAGCACCTCGCGCGCGGCGCGCTCTGCGGCCTTCCGCTCCACCCGCCGTTCGACGGCGGCGTAACAGGACGGGAGCAGGAAGAAGGTCACCAGTAGCGCCGAGACCGAGCCGCCGATGATGCCGGCCGCGAGCGGCTGGTAGAGCGCGCCGCCGCTGCCCCAGTTGAAGACCAGCGGTAGCACGCCGGTGATCGTGGTCAGCAGCGTCATCGCGATCGCGCGGAGCCGCTGCAGGCCGCCCTTGACCACGGCGTCGTCGATCGAGTAGCCCTGTTCGCGGAAGCGGCGGATCGCGTCGAGCTTCACGACCGCCTCGTTGTCGGCCATGCCGATCATCACCACGATGCCGATCAGCGAGACGGCGTTGATCGACTGCCCCATGATCCAGAGCGCGATGATGCCGCCGGCGCCGGCGAGCGGCACCGTCGTGAGCACCAGCAGCGGCGTGGTGAAGGAGGCGAACTCGCCGGCCAGCACCAGGAACATCAGCGCGACCGCGAGCACCGCGACGAGGCCGAGCTCGCGCGAGGTGCGCTGCTGCTCCTCGTCGGCGCCGGTGATCTGCCAGCTCGCGCCCGGGGCAAGCGTCAACGCGGAGACCGCCTTGCGGACATCATCGGTGGCCTTCGCGGTGCCGCCCTTCTCGACCACCGCCTCGACGACCGAGACGGGGCGCTGATTGGCGCGGACCACCTCGATCGGTGCGCGGACTTCATTCACCGTCACGAACTGCGAGACGGGGTAGCCGCCGATGGTCGACGCGAGCGCCGTCTCGAGATTCTCGTTGGCAGCGCCGGCATAGCGGACCTGGATCGGCGTGCGGCGGTCGGTTTCCCGCAGCTCGCTCGCATCGACGCCGCCGAGCGCCCCGCGAAGCGCGTTGATGACCGGCTGGATCTGCAGGCCGCGCTGGGCGATCTGGTCACGCCGGAGCGTGATCTCGACCACCGGCTGCGTCCCGGCAAAGCCGTCGCGCACGTCGGCCAGCGTCTTGATGCCGGTCAGGGACGCCCGCACCATGTCGGCGGAGCGCGCCGCGTCGGCCGGCTTCGGCGCCGACACTTCGACGCGCACGGTGCGGCCTTCGCGGCCGATCAGCGAGCCGAACTCCGACTGCCCGGCGAGGTCGATCGCGAGCGAACCGGCGGCGAGATCGGGCACCGCCTTGCGCAGCGAGTCGGCGAAGACGGCGGCGGCCATCTTCGGTGGCACCGGGATCACGAAGACGGCGGTGCCCGGCGTCCCGGGTTCGGAACCGGAGAGGACTTCCTCGTCGGTGGCCACGCCGATCCGCTCGTACACGCCGACGCTGCCGAGGCGCTTGGCTGCCGCCTCGATGCGGGCCGACTGGCGGACGGTCTCCTCGATCGCGGTGCCCGGCGCCAGGCGGAGCTCCGCGACCGCGGTGCCTTCGTCGACCTGCGGCAGCACCTCGCGCGGCAGCGTCGTCGCCAGCCAGATCGTCAGCACGGTGACCACCGCCGAGATGCCGATCACCTTGCCGGGATTCCCCAGCGACCAGTGCATTCCCCGCTCGTACCACGCCGTGAATCCCTCACCCCAGCGCGCCAGCCTGTCGTGCGCCGGACCGTGCACCGGGGCGACGACGCCCTTCTTCCGGCCCCAGGTGAGCATCACCGGCATCAGCGTCAGTGCCATCACCAGCGAGGCGAGCAGCGACGTCACCACCGAGAGGGAGAGGTCGCGGAAGAGCGCCGCGGCCAGCCCCTGCACGAAGACGATCGGGCCGAAGACGAGCACCGTCGTGAGCGTGCCGGCGACCAGCGGTGCCGAGACTTCCTCGGCCGCCTGCTGTGCGGAGTCCCATCCGTCGAGTCCTTCTTCGCGGAGTCGTCCCGTCGCCTCCGCGACCACGATTGCGTTGTCGACCAGGAGGCCGACCGCCAGCGCGAGGCCACCGAGCGAGAGGATGTTGATGGTGACGTCGAGCATCTGGAGCAGCGTCAGCGACACCAGCACCGAGAGCGGCACCATCACGCCGATGGCGACCGACATCCGCCAGTCGCGCAGGAAGACGAGGATCAGCAGGATCGAGAGCAGCCCGCCGGCGACGATCTCCTGGGTCAGGTTCGAGAGAGCGTCCTCGACGAACTGTGCCTGCGCCGCCACGAGGTGAATGCGCACGCTCGGGAAGTCGGCGCGGAGCCGGTCCAGCGTCCGCTTGAGCTCGCGGGTCACCGCGACGGTGTTCGAGCCGCCATCCTTGTAGACCACCAGGCCGACCGCCGGGCCGCCGTCGAGCCGCACCAGCGTGCGCGGGTCGGCGGAGGCAGGGGTCACCGTTGCGATCTGCCCGAGCGTGATGCCCGCGTTGGCGGGACCGACCGGGATCGAGCGGATCTGGTCGGGGTCCTTGAGTTCCGTGAGCGTGCGGACCGAAAAGCGGAACTGGCCGCGCTTGATGGTGCCACCGGTCGCGGCCGGGTTCGCCGTCTTGATCGCCGAGGCGACGTCGTCGGGCGTGATGCCCAGCGCGCGGACGCGCTCGGGGTCGATGTCGACGCGGATCTCGTCGTCCGGGTCGCCGACCACTGCCACGGAGGCGACGCCCGCGATCTGCTCGAGCTGCCGGGCGTGCACGTCGTTGGCCGTCCGCGCGATCGCGCGCAGGTCCCCCGGCCCGGTGAGGCCGAGGATGGCGATCGGCCGTTCACCGGGGTCCGAGGTGAGCAGCGTCGGGCGCGACGCCGTGCTCGGCAGCGAGCCGCGCATGTTGTCGAGCTTCTCGCGCACCACCAGCACCGTCTTCTGCATGTCGGTGCCCCACGCAAAGCGCAGCGTGGTGCTCCCCTCGCCGTTGCGGCTGACCGAGCGCATGTCGACGAGGCCGGGGGTGTTGCCGACGTTCTTCTCGATCTCTTCAGCCACGAAGCGCGAGACTTCTTCGGCCGCCGCGCCCGGGAAGGCGGTGCGCACCGTCAGCACCGGCAGCGTCACGTCCGGGAGGAGCGACACCGGCATCTGCTTCAGCGAGACCGCGCCCAGGAGGACGAGCGCGAGGATCGCCGAGAAGGTGGAGACTGGGCGGCGCAGGGCCGCAGCGCTCAACGACACGTCGGCGCCCCGGTCAGTTCTGGTCGCCTTCACGCTTCGCCACGAGGCGCACGCGCGCCTGGTGGGTCAGCGTGAGGTGCCCTTCGACGAGAACGACGTCGCCTTTCTTGACCGGGATCAGGCCGCTCGTCGTATCGGGCAGCACCTCCATCTCGCGGCCGTTGCTCTCGCCGCGCTGGATGTACTCCCACATCGCCACGCCGTCGCGCACCACGAAGACGAGCGGGCGGCCGTCGCGCTCGATCACCGCGCGCTGCGGCACGATCGTGCGGTCCTTGAGGCGGTTCGCCTCGAGGCGGAGCGAGGCATACATCCCCGGGCGCAGCATCCCGTCGCCGCGAACGCGCACCACCGCCCTGCCGGCGCGGGTCACGCTGTCGACCATCGGGAGGATCGCGGCGATCGTGCCGTGGATCGGCTTGTCGCTGACGGCAGCGACGGTGATGAAGGCATCGCCGCCGACCCGCAGCTTCGCGAGGTCCTGCTCCTGGACCTGCGCCTCGACACGGAGGTTCTGCAGGTCGACGACCACCGCCACCTCGGCGCCGGCGCCGATCCGCTCGCCGAGCGAGACCGAGACGCGCTCGACCATGCCGTCGAACGGCGCCAGCACCACCGCCCGCTCACGCTCGAGCTTTGCCTTCTCGAGGCCGACGAGCGCGCCGTCGATCCCCGCCTTCGACCGCATGTAGGCGCGGCGCTCGGGGCGCACGCTCCCCTCGACCGTCGAGTCCGCGATCACCTCGGACCGATAGGTGATCTCCGACTGGGCGAGCCGCGCCTCGGCCTCCTGCACCGCGAGGTCGAGCGGCTTCGGGTCGAGGCGCGCGAGCACCTGCCCCTTCTTGACGCGGTCGCCGGCGCGCACCGTCACCGCCTCGACCGTGCCCCCCGTCTCGGCCTTGATCGTCGCCGAGGCATCGGTGCGGACCAACCCGGTCGCGCTCACCGTGAGGATCAGGTCGCCCTGGCGCACCTCCTCGCCCACCACCGGCAGGGTCAGGGTGGAGCCCTGTTGCGACGAGTCCTGCGGGATCGAGTCGGTGGACTTCGCGTCACCGTCCTTCTTGCCGCACGCCCCGAGGGCGAGCACGACGAGCAGGACGCTGGCGGGACGGGCATGGCGCATGACGAGCCTCTTGGTACTGGTTCGGTGGCGTGAAGGAGCCGGCGCTGGGATGATGCATGAGGGAACGGAAGGGACGCACCCCTAACGGTAACGTCGGAAGGGAAGATTCGGCGGGGGTGGCGGGGAAGGATGATGGATCATGGATGATGGATGATGGTTCAACACCATCCATCATCCATCGTTTATCGACCGTGATTGCGTTCCCGTCGTGTCAATTCGAAACACCCGGATCCTCGGCAGCCCCTCCGGCGTCTCGTCCCGCAGGTAGACCCGCGACGAGGTCCAGAAGCCTTCGAGGATCTTCGGGTCCGGCGCGGGGACACTGCCCAGCAGCACCCCCTCGGGGGTGAAGACGTCGAGGATCGAGGCGGCGCCCTTGGCCCCGGGCCGGGCGACCCAGATGCGCGAGGCGCGGTCGACCGCCACACCGCTCCACTTCGGCCAGGTGGTCGGCAACTGACTCGGCTTGGCGATCTCGCGCACGGACTTCTCCCACTGCTCGCCGACGCCGGCCACCTCCTCCTCGAAGATCGAGTCGCGTTGCGCCTCGGTGATCGTGAGCGTCGGCGCGGGGGCGGAGAAGCGGCGGACCGTGTCGTCCTTGGTGGTGAGGACTGAGAGGGTGTAGTCCGCCGTGATGCCGGCCACCTTGTGGCGGTCCGGCAGCCAGGCGCTTTCGCGCGACGGCCGCAGCGGAATCCCCATGCTCATCATCGAGGTGCTGTTGCCCTGCTTGAGGGTGATCACCCAGTTGTCGTTCGGGTCGGGGGGATCGTTCTTGAACTTGATGGTGTCGACCACACTGCCATCCATCCGCGTGACGTAGAACGCCCCGCCGCCACCATTCCCGGCCTTGGTGGTATCGGGGAGCTGGCCGATGATGCCCACGGTGCCGTCGCCGAAGGTCGGAAAGCGTGACGTCCACCAGCAGCACTGCGACGGCTTCGCGGTGATGAAGGTGCCCGCGGTCGTGAACGTGGTGAAGCGCGAATTGTTGGGGTCCTGCACAAAGAGCGTGTCGCGCGAGATCCCGAACATCCCGTCGCGGAACTCGCCCGGACCGTTGCCCTCGCGGCCGATGTTCCGGAGCCACTGCCCGTCCGGGCCGTAGACCTTGATCATCACCGGCGCCGTCTGGAGCAGGTAGATGGTGCCGTCCTCGCCGGCCACGACGGTGCGTGGATTGCCGATTTCGCCCGGCGACCCCTCTTCAGGGATGATCTCGCGCTCGAGCACGAGCCGCCAGCCGGAGGTGTCGGCCCAGCGGGTCGGGCCGCTGTTGGTGACCTGCACGATGCCACCGGGCAGCGTGTCGATCTTGGCGGTCGCGAGCGCGGCGTCCTTGGCGGAAAGGGAGCAGCCGGCGAGCAGCGTGGCGAGGGCGAGGGCAGGGGCGCGTGTGGTCATGAGGGGGTAGATGCCCGAAGCTGGAGGAACGTTGCCCGACGGAACGGAAGACTTTCTCGCCGAAGTGTCATCCTTCGACTTCGCCCGCTCCGCTGGCTTCGCTCAGGATGACAAAGGAAACTCGACTACTTGCCGTGCGTGATCCGGTAGATCTTGATCGCCGGACGTCCGTCCTCGTCCATCACGAGCACTGCCACGCGCTCCTTGGCCCAGAAGACGGGATGCCACCATTGGCGGTTCCACCCGGACTGCGGCACGCTGACGATGTCGAGCCAGCGACCGTGCTGGTCGAAGAGGTCGAAGCGCACCGTCGTCGTGTCGCTGCTCGAGAGCCGCACCCAGCGCCGTCCGCTGCGGTCGACGGCGAGCTGCTCGAAGGCGGGGCGTTCGTCCGGGATCGCCGAGGTGAGCAGCGACGCGCGGAGGACCGGTTCGGGGGTGTACTGCTTGTTGGCGTTGATGCGGTCGTCGACGATCGCCTGCTTCTCGCTGGCCGATACCGGGCCACTCGGCCTCGGCCTGGAGAAGAGCATCGTGGTATCCTGCCCGTTCCGCGTGGCACGCAGCTGATACTCGCCGCTCCATCCCACCACGAAGCCACCGACCGGATCGGCCACACTGACGTCCTGCGGCTGCAGCGGCACCAGCATCTCCATCCGCACCACGCTTCCCTCGCGCACCAGCCAGCGCTTGTCGCTCTTCGGGTGCTCCGGGAGGAACGCGGTGTCGAGGGTGGCGCCGTCGACCGAGAAGCGGATGAAGCCGCGCCGCGGCGGCTTGGTCGAGTCGGGAGGCAGCATCACCGGCACCACGGCGCGGCCACTGCCATCCAGTCCGATCCGCGAGAAGTAGCGCGGCGTGGTCGGGCGCTGGAGCAGCGGCGCGTTGGTGGAGATCAGGAAGGTGCCGGCGCGAGCGGCCGAGGGGTCGTGGACCACCAGGGTGTCGCCGCGATAGGTCAGCCACGCCGAGCGATACTCCCCTGGCCCGGCCCCTTCGCGACCGACCGAGCCGACGTAGCGGCCCGTGGGATCGAAGCGCATCACCTCCGTCGGCTTCTCGTCCGCGACGAAGACGGTGCCGTCGTCGAGGAGGATCAGGTCGGCCGGGTCACGGAGCGCGCCGGCGCTGTCATCGGCGGGCTGGATCGTCCGCTCGAGCACGAGGGACCACTGCCCGCTGTCGGCAGGGGAGTGATTGGTGACCGACACGATCCCGCCGGGGAGGGTGTCGATGGTGGCGCCGCGCGGTGAGGCGTCGCGGGTGGCGGCACCGCAGCCGGCAAGGAGCGCTGCGAGGGCGACCATCGTGAATTGGCGATTGGACATGACGGGTAGATGCGCGGGAGGGGGAAATGGTTGGGGTCCCGCCGACACGCCACCCCTCCCGATCGGCCCGAGCCATGGTTTCCTTCCGGAGCCCCTGCTTTCCACTGGAGTCCCCGATCCCATGCTCGCTGACCGGCACAGCATCGACCTCGCCACCGCAGTCGACCTGACCACGCGGTGGCGCAAGCACCACCCCGACGCCCTCAAGGGGGTGATGTTCCCGCGTGCCTCGTTCGAGCGGTTGCTTCGCGATCCCGAGGCAGCCGGCATCCGCACCTATCTGGCCGAGAAGCCGGACGGCAGCTGGACCTTCGTGATGGTGGCGACCACTGCCGACGGGAAGGACATCATCCGGAAGGGGGAGGCCAGGGAGGCGTCAGGCGACGGGACCGGTTACGAAGAGGAAGGGTGGCCGTGCCCCAGCATGTGTGACTGCGAGAGCCCGCTCAACGGGGAGTGCCCGCCGCCGTGAGCGTCATGTACATGATCGCGAGCTCCAGTGTGGGGGTATCGGTCGCGACGGCGGGAATTGGCGTTGCCCATCGCCGCTTCCTGGATGGTCCAGGTGGATGGCTGCTCGCCTGGGTGGTCGTGGACGCGTTCGCCAGTGTCGCAAGTACGGTTGGCGCGATCCAATACCAGAACGCCCAATACGTGGTGCAGGCCTGGTATCCGATCAGCGCCGCACTGGCGCTCTGCCTGGTGGCAAGCGCCATGGCGACGGAAGCGGGCCGCCGACCCCTCTTCATGTTGGCCGGAGTCGTCGCGCTCACCATCGTCGGCCTGACGCTTGCGGTGGAAGAGCCGGGCAGCTTCGCCAAGGTTACGGGCGTGATCCACGGGATGACGCTGCTCCTGGTCGGCTCCGCGCTGGTCCTGTACCGGACCCGGAAGTCGCGCGGCGACATGTTTGGTGACCAGCTGTTCATCATCGGGGCTGCCTTCATCCTGGTGGGGGCCCCGAGTCCGCTGCTTGCGATCGGGGTGCGCTTCACGGGCCCGGATCAGCGCGAGTTGCACTCCCTCATGTTTGCCTTGAAGAACCTGCTGGGGGCGCTCTCGTATCTCCTGATGATCGTGGCCTTCCACATGGCAGAACAACGCGACCGGCAGCGCATCGCGAGGCCATCCCCGTGAGCGTCATCGTCACGCTGGCGCTCGTGTTGTCGATCCTCATCGGCACCATCATCGGCGCGGTTGTCATCCAGCAGCGCCGGTTGTTGCGCGCCCATTCCTCGTTCGCCGGGCGGCTCATCGCCGCGCAGGATCGGGAGCAGGCACGGATCGCACGCGAGCTGCATGACGAGCTCGTGATGCGGCTCACCACGGCCACGCACGTGCTGCGCGAGCAGAACGGTCGCATCACCGAATCGCAGGCGCACGAGTTCGACCAGATCGCCGAGGAGATCCGCCTCGTGGCACGGGCGCTCCATCCGACCGCCGTGGACTATCACGGCCTCGAGCCGGCGATGCGGACAATGATCGCCGCCAAGGAGCGACATGCCGGGGTCACCATCGAGGCGTCGTTCACCGGTCCCCTCAACACGCTCGACGGGCCGCGCCGACTGACGATCTATCGCGTGGCGCAGGAGGCGCTCGCCAACGCGATTCGGCACTCCGGCGCGAAGGTCGTCCACCTGCGGCTCGCCGCCGAACCCGGTGCGGTGCACCTCGTCGTCCGCGACGAAGGCGACGGCTTCGACGTCGGCGCGACCGCGCACGGCCGCGGGCTCGGCCTCACGTCGATGGAGGAACGAGTCAAGCTGCTTCGTGGCCGGCTCGAATTCACCTCGAGCCGGGAGCGCGGCACCGAGGTCCGGGTGGAGATTCCGCTCCCGACACTCGCGCCGGCATGACGCTTCCGCGCGTCCTCATCGCGGAGGATTTCCTGCCGATGGCCGATGCCCTCGCGGGCTGGCTCGCGCCGTGGTTCGAGGTCGTCGGGAAGGTCACCGACCTCGACATGCTGGCAGGGGCCATTCGCCAGACGCAGCCGGACGCCGTCCTCCTCGACCTCGCCTTCAAGACGCGGAGCGCACTCCACGAACTGCCGGCGCTGCGGCAACTCCCCGACGCACCGCGGTTCCTGATCCTCACTGCCTATCGCGACCACGGGCTGATGACCGGCGCGATCGACGCCGGCGCGTCAGGCTTCGTCGTGAAGGCATCGGACTTCTCCGAGGTGAAGGTCGCACTCGACGAAGTGCTGGCCGGGCGGCTCTACCTCTCGCCCAACGTCCGCCTCGAGGTACCCCGGCGCATCAAGTCGGTACCGCGGGTCGATGACGGCACCTGGCCTCCGAAGGTGTTCGACATCGAGCTCACCGAGTATCAGATCGACATCCTGACGCGCCTCCAGAGCGGCCTCTCGATCCGCAAGGTCAGCGCCGCGCTCGGCGTCCATCACCAGACCATCGGGGACGAACTCGGACGGATCGGCAATCGGATCGACTGGCGCAAGGACCGCGACTACCTGCTGCGCTGGTTCCAGGCGTGGCAGGGGCGGTGACGTGGATGATGGGTGCCGCCGCCCTCGATTGTCCCTAGCGCTCCCCACGCGCGACCACGAGCCGCCGGCGATCCGCGTCGAAGGTGACCACGACGACCCGGGCTGGCGCAAAGATCATCGTGGTGTCGAGCGTCAGGCTGGGGGGGATTGCCGCGAGGGTGCGGCGTCGCCGCTCCGTCGCCTCACGCCCGGCCCGACCGGCGTAGAGGCCAGTGTCCGGCTCGGTGCTGGCCGTTCTGGTCGTGTCCACCACCGTCGGTGTCTCGCGCCGCACCAGCATCACCCGGATGCGATGCGCCCCCGTGCGGACCGCGAAGTCACGGAGCAGCGAGAGCGGGCGATCGTGGCGCAGGCCCCCGCCGCGAACCACCTCTTCGCTGAGGACGCGGTCGTCCACTACCACGCGCAGGGTGTAGCTCGCCTCCACGCCGGTGCATATCAACCGTTGCCGCATGTGCTCCGCCACCCGAGCGAGTTCTTCGGCCGACGGTCTGTGGCACACCTCGATCCGCTCCGGACGCGCGCGCCAGGAGAGTCGCAACTGGGAGTCGCCCATCGCATGCTGACGGACGGCTGGTCCCGAAGCCGCGACCAGGAGCGCCAAGGGAAGGGCTGTCCCGGCCGCGGCCCCGAGCCATCGCATCGCGGTCATGGGCCATCCTCGTCGAATGGCACCGGTTCACAGATGAGCTCGAGGGAAAGATCGCCCACCGCCTCTGCCGGCAGTGGCGCCAGCGTGGTGAGGTCCTGCACCAACGCGTCGAATGCCGCGAGTGTCTCGGCCCGTGCACCGGGCGCCAGCGTCGTGACGCGCAGGCGTCGCCGATCAACCCGTGGTTGCAACTCGGCCTCGCGGTCGTTGAAGAGCCGTTCGTCGAGCCACTTCGGTCCCTCGCGCCCGACACAGTCGCGCGGTGGGCACCCGGCGATGAGGACCCCGGGTGCTCCGCCACGAATCAGCAGTTCCACCACGGACGAATGGAGATTGCCGACACAGGGGACGAGGTGCAGCGTGGCACCGTGCGCCTCGAGCGCGGCGCGGTGCGCTGCGGGCGACTGCGCGCAACAGATGGCGACTACGCCGGCGCCGCCGTGCGTCGGCAGGGCGATCCGGGGCAGGAGTCCACTCCTCAGCTCGACCAGCTGATCGCGGCCGGTATGGCCCGGAGGGCCGACGCCCATCGGCGCGCACGAGCCGGCGCAGATGCCGCAGCTGACACACCGTGACGGATCCACCTGAGCGACCAGCGTTGGCCGATCATCGGCGCGCGGGATCATGGTGATCGCTTCCCACGGGCAGTCCTGTGGGCACTGGTTGCAACCGGTACAGAGCCGGGGGTCCACGCTGCTCGGCGCCCAGGCCCCCTCGCGCGGTTGCCGAGTGAATCGCGGTACCAGGACGGCGACCCCCGCCATTGCCAGCGCGCCGAGCCAAGGCACCAAGGGGGGAAGTCGCTCCGAAAGTGGCAGCCACCACGCCGTGACCACGTTGAGTGGGGTGGTGGCCGGCAGCACCAGGGGATCGGCCGCGGGACCGAGCGGCGCTGGTCGAACGATCGCGGCGAAGAGCAGTGCCGCGATCACGCCCCACAACACTCGGCGTGGCGGGAGCAGGACGGGCCGGGCGAGCCGCGAAATATGCAACCAGAGGCCCGCCCCCATCGCGAGCGGAATGGCGATATGGAGGAAGAGATTCACGAAGAAAAACGCGCTCGGGACCGGGCTCTCGCCTGCGAAGATCCGACCCACTGGCTCCGACAGAATCGGGAGCGCGTCGAGCAAGCGGGCCCCTTCCAGGGCCAATCGCTGTCCGAACGAATCCCACGCCATCACGAATCCAGTCCAGGCGCAGAGCAGCCCGATGCCGAGCAGGAAGACGCCGGAGAGCCACGCCAGGGTGCGGGGTCCCCAGCTGCGTCGCTGGAGCACCATGCGGATTGCGTGGAGGACCGCCGCGATGACGAAGAGGTCCGACGCATAGCGATGCAGCGACCGGATCCAGGAGCCGAGCCACGGGTCGGCGGCGAGGCGCGCGACCGACGCGGCGGGCGCGCCCACCCGGTAGAGGAAGACGAGGTAGAGACCCGTGACCAGCATCACCAGAAGCATGGCCACGGCGACCGTCCCCGGCTGGTGCAGGGGATTCCACGCCACGCCGTAGAGCCGAGTGAAGCCGGCATCCAGGGTGGCGAGCAGGCGGCGGAAGGGTCTGGTCAGTCGGGACATATTGACGTCACCGATAATTAATCATATCATCATGATGTTAGCAATTATCCCCCCTCCCGGTCTCTCCATGTGGCTCAGTAGCACCGCACAGAATGCGCTGCAGGCCGTGCTCTATCTGGCTGATCACGGCGGCTCGGTCCCGGTCAACGTGGCTGACGTCGCCGTCGCCCTCGGCGTGCCCAAGAACTATTTGTCCAAGACGATGCATATCCTGGCTCGTGAGGGCGTCCTCCTCTCCACGCGCGGCCCGCGCGGCGGGTTCACCTTGGCCGAGCCTCCCGCGCGGCTCGTCCTGGCGCGGGTCGTCCGGCCCTTCGTGGCCACGAGCGCTCGGCGTTGCCTTGTCGGCCGCGCCACGTGCAACGAGGCCTCGCCCTGCGCAGCCCACCACCAGTGGTCACGGGTTGCTGCCTCGGTCGAGGCCTTTTTCGGACACACCACCATTGCGGACCTGTTGCGGTCCGCCCCCAGCCCCCAACCCACCTGAGTTCCACCGACACCACCGGAGGAGCGCCCGCCATGACGTCACCACCTGACCCCGCCCCGCAGGACACCGAGCCGATCCCGCTCGGCCAACGGCTCTACGACAATGTCTTCCTGCTGCTCGCCGTCGGCCTGGTCGTGATGTTCGTCCTGTTCACCGGCTGGGGGATGTGGGAGATCCTCACCTTGCCGGCGGGCACTCTTCCCTAGTCCTGAGAGGTCGTGATGCTGACCAAGGTACATACCGGACTTGAACCGGTGCCGGGCATCTGGTGGCGACCAGCCCACAAGGCCGAGAAGATCTGGGTGGGGATCGCCTTCGCGTGGTGCATGGTGCTTTTCGCCATGATGCCGTTGTGGCACTATCGCGGCGGACAGAACCCGGCCGGTGTCCGCACCCGGGTCGACCCCAAGGCGTTCTACGCACGCACGGTGGAGTTCGCCAACCAATACAAGATTGGCGAGGATCGGGGGCTTCCGATCGTTCAGCCGCCCCCGGGTGCAGATGTCTACCTGGTGGGTACCACCTTCTCGTGGTACCCGATTCTGCAGTTGCAGGCCGGCAAGGAGTACATGCTGCATCTCTCGTCGGCCGACGTGAACCACGGCTTCTCGCTCTTCCCCATCAACATCAACTTCCAGATCGTGCCGGGCTATGACTACGCCCTGCGGGTCACGCCGACGACGGCGGGAGACTTCCGCATCGTGTGCAACGAATTCTGCGGCATCGGGCACCACACCATGGTTGGACGCGTGATCGTCGTGGACGAGTCCGGGTCGACCGTGGCCGACAATGCGAAGGCCGCCGTGAAGAATGGCGGTGCCCCGTGAGCGCCCCGACCATGCCGGCGGTCCGGATCTGTCCCGCGACCGGCCGCACGATCCACCGTCAGGCCGAGCTGCTCGTGCGCTTCAACGCCGTGGTGGCAGTCGTCGCGCTCCTGATCGGCGCCATCGCGGCGCTGTTGCTCGTGCTCACCCGCTGGCAGGCGGTGCACCTGCTGCCGGCCGTGTGGTACTACCGCCTGCTCGGCGTGCACGGCATGAACATGCTGATCTTCTTCATCATCTTCTTCGAGATGGCGGTGCTCTGGTTTGCAGCCACCGTCCTTCTCAACGCCAGGCCGGCGGCACCGAGGTTCGGCTGGGTCAATTTCGGGCTGATGGTGGTCGGCGCGCTCATCGTCGAATGGGCCCAGTGGACCGGCCGCGCGGACGTGCTGTTTACCTCGTATCCCCCGCTCAAGGCCCATCCGCTCTACTACCTGGGCATCATCCTGTTTGCCGTCGGGGCGTTGTTGGTGACGGCCCAGTTCTTCGCCACGCTGGTGATTGCCAAGCGTGAGAAGACCTACGAGGGCTCGATGCCGCTGGTGGTCTACGGCGCAGTGACCGCGGCGATCATCGCGGTGATCACGTTGGTGCATGGCGCGATGGTCTACATCCCCACCTTCCTCTGGTCGCTTGGCCTGATCAAGGCGGTGGACCCGGAGATCTACCGGATGCTCTGGTGGGCACTCGGGCACTCGTCGCAGCAGATCAACGTGGCGGCGATGGTGGCGATCTGGTACATGCTCGGGGCGCTCACCGTCGGGTTGGTCGTGCTCAACGAGAAGGTCAGTCGGTCGGCCTTCGTGCTCTACATCATGTTCATCTCGATGGCCTCGGCGCACCACCTGCTGGTGGACCCCGGCTTCAGTCCCGCCTGGAAGATTGTCAACACCTCCTACTTCATGTACATGGCGGTGCTGGCCTCGATGGTCCACGGCTTCACCGTTCCGGCCGGCATGGAGCTGGGGATGCGATTGCGTGGATACACGGACGGCCTCTTCGGTTGGCTCCGACGCGCCCCCTGGGGCGACCCTGGCTTCTCGTCGCTGGTGTTCTCGGTAGTCGTCTTCGGCTTCGTCGGGGGTATCACGGGCGTGACGCTGGGCACCGAGCAGATCAATATCATTGCGCACAACACACTGCGGATTCCAGGGCACTTCCATTCCACCGTCGTGAGCGGCACCGCGCTGGCCTTCATGGGGGCCACGTACTACCTGTTGCCACTCATCTTCCGTCGCAAGGTGGCCTTCTGGGGGCTCGCCAAGATCCAGCCGTATCTCTTCGCCGGCGGCCTTCTGTTGCTGGTGATGGGGATGACGTTCGCCGGGAGCTTTGGTGTGCCGCGGCGGCACTGGGATATCTCCTTTTCGCAGGCACCGTTCGACGTGCCCTTCAATCCGGCCGTGGACGTGTTCCTCGCTATCATGGGGATTGGCGGGATCATCGCCGTGACCGGGGCGCTGGCCTTCATCCTGATTGCGGTCACGTCGGTCTTCTTTGGCGAGACGGTCACCGAGTTCCCGCGTGGAGCCGACATTCGCGGGATTCCGCAAGGCCTCACCAACCCGCCGGTGCATCCGGCGAATGTCGATGCGCTCAATGCGGACCTGCATGCGCCCGAGCGGGGCTTCGCCGGGGCGACGCCGGGCACGTTGGTGCTCGTGGGCGTCTTCCTGCTCGCCTTTGTTCTCTACTACTTCACCAACTGGAAGCTGCTGTCGTTCCTCTGGAAGATCGGATGACTCGGTCACGGGCTGTCCGGCCGGGCGCGGCCTTCACTGCACTGCTGCTGATCGTATTGATCACAGCGGGATGGTGGGCGCTGGCGCTCTGGCCGGTCGGCTCGGTCGAGCCGGAGTGGTTGCTGCGCACCCGCGCCGCCTGCTTCGGCTCGGCACCTGGTGGGCTGCCCGATGCAGGAGGGTGGATTCTCCTGGTCGGGCAGCCGCTCGGCATGCTCGGAGTGCTCCTTGCCGTCTGGGGTGCGGCACTCCGCGCCGACCTCCAGCGATTACGGAACAATCCCTGGTGGGAGGGGGCACTGATCGTTGTGCCGGCGATCGCGTTGATGGCAGTCGGCTTCACGGGTCGTCGAGTCGCGGTGGCTGCCGGGGTTGGCGCGGGACCACTCGTGGCACCTGCTGGTGTGTTCACGGGCGCCGACCTCGACGTTGCCGGACTCGAATTGCTGGACCAACATGGACGCCGCCGTTCGCTTGCCCAGTTTGGGCAGAGCACGGCCCTGCTCACCTTCGCGTTCGGGCACTGCACGACCGTCTGCCCGACGATCGTGCGGGATCTGCAGCGAGTGCGCGCGAGCGCGAGGCGTACCGATGTCTCTGTGATTGTGCTCACGCTCGATCCGTGGCGCGACACCCCGAGTCGGCTCGCCGCACTCGCCGATCAATGGGGGCTGCTACCGGCCGACCTGGTGTTGTCGGGAAGTGTCGCCGAAGTGGAGCGAGCGCTTGACGCGCTTGGCGTGACGCGCCGTCGTGCCCCGTCCACAGGCGAGATTGCGCATGTCGGGATGGTCATGCTGCTGCACGGCGGACGAGTGCGCGGACGGGTGGATGGCGGGTGGGGAGAGGCGGCGCGATTGCTCGCGACGCTTCCCCCGGTCGAGCACTAGAACCGAATCGCCAACCCGAACGACACCACCGGATACACCTTCAGGTACTTGTTTACGTCGTCCTGGATCGAGAGTCGTTCCGCCTCGACGTCCTGCGCGAGCGCCGAGCCCGGCGTCGCAGCCGAGGCCGTGAGGCCGACGGTCGGCTTGCCTATTCCCACACCGAGGTTGAGCAGCATCGTGATCCCACCCTTCTTGGAGGCCGGCGTTCCCCAGCCAAGGCCGGCGTACGGCATCGTCTTCGGCCATCGCCCGGTCCCCGTCACCGTCCCGACTTGCGCCGCGGTGTACTCGGTGCCGTCGAAGGTGTACGTGCCACCCGTCGGTTTCCCGGTCGCGTCCACCTCCGCCGGGGCGCTCATGATGCCGCCCGTGAGGTGGAAGGAGCCGCGCGGCGACAGGTAGAGGTCCACGAGTCCTGCCATCCCCTTGAGCGTCACGTCAGCGGTGAACTCGACGTCCGACTGGTTGCGATTGATGGTGCGCGAGTAGCGATACGCCCCGCCCCGCACCCCGATGTTCGGGGTCACGAGCTTCGCGACCTCGACCCCGAAGCCGAGCGTGCTGGCGCGGCCGGCGACGAAGAAGTCCGCCTGGGCGCTGAGCGGGAGGGCGATCAGGGTCATTCCGACAAGCGGCATCAGGATTCGGCTACGCATGGGGGCACAACTCCGGTGGGGGACTCCCGGTAATATCGACGGGGTGACCAAGATGTGGAGGGGTTGGCAGGGTGCGAGGGATGATCGATGATCGATCATCGATGATCGATCATCGATTATCTTAGGGTTCTGACCCATTCCCGGACCGTTGCCGTGCTCAAGACCGCTCTCCTCGATCGCCACGTCGCCCTCGGCGCCCGCATGGTACCCTTTGCCGGCTGGGAAATGCCGGTCCAGTATCAAGGGCTGGTCGAGGAGCACAAGGCGGTGCGGAGTGCCGCCGGCCTCTTCGATCTCTCCCACATGGGCGAGCTCTGGATCAAGGGGGCCGAGGCCGATCGCGCCCTCGACTACGCGCTGGTCACCCAGCCGTTGAAGCTGGCGATCGGAAAGGCGCATTACTCGATGATCTGTGCCGCCGACGGATCGGTGATGGACGACCTGATCGTCTATCGCCTCGGCGAGACGCGCTATCTCGTCGTCGCGAACGGCGCGAACGCCGAGGTCGTCTCGGCGGCGCTCCGGGAGCGGCTCGACGGCTTCGATGCCTCGCTCGACGACGCCTCGATGCGGACGTCGCTCGTCGCGATCCAGGGGCCGAAGGCCGCCGAGATCCTGCAGCCGTTCATCGACGTGGATCTCAGCACCGTCAAGTACTACAGCGGCCGCGAGGCGACGGCGTTCGGGCTGCCGGTCCTCCTGGCGCGTACCGGGTACACGGGCGAGGACGGCTTCGAGCTCTTCACCCTCTGGGACGACGCCCTGCCGATTTGGGACGGCCTCCTCGCCGCCGGGAAGGACGCCGGGCTGGTGCCGGTCGGCCTCGGCGCCCGCGACACCCTCCGCCTCGAGGCGGGGATGCCGCTCTACGGGCAGGAGCTCGACCGCGCCACCACGCCGTTCGAGGCCAACCTCGGACGGGTGGTCAAGTTCGAGAAGGAAGGGGACTTCGTCGGCCGCGCCGCACTGGCCGCCGCCAAGGACCACCCCACCAAGACGCTGGTTGCCCTGAAGCTGACCGGGCGCGGCATCGCCCGGACGGGGTACCCCGTCTATCTTCCCGCCGCGGCAGAACCGGTGGGGATCGTCACCAGCGGGACCGCCTCACCCACCCTCGGCTACGCGATCGCGATGGCCTACCTTCCCGTTGCCAACGCAGCGCTCGGGACGACGGTCGAGATCGGGGTGCGCAGCCAGCGGGTGACTGCCGAAGTGATCGCCATGCCGTTCTATCGTCGTTCGACCTGAGCCCTGGAGTCAGCCGTGGAGTATCCGGACAACCTCAAGTATTCGGTTGAGCACGAGTGGCTCGCCGCTGATGGCACCGTCGGCATCACCGCCTTCGCCGTCGAGCAGATCGGCGACATCGTCTTCGTCGAGCTGCCGGCAATCGGCACGGCCGTGAGCGCCGGCAAGCCGTTCGGGGTGATCGAGTCGGTCAAGGCCGTGAGCGAGCTCTTCGCTCCCGCCTCGGGAACGATCGTCGCCATCAACGAGTCGCTGGGCGACGCCCCCGAGACCGTCGCGAACGACTGCTACGGGGCCGGCTGGCTGGTGAAGATTGAGCCGAGCAATCCCGACGAGATCCTCGCGCTGCGCAACTCGGCAGATTATCAGGCGATGATCGCCGCGAGCTGAAGCGCTGAACGCATCCGACAGGGCCCGACCGGGCCCTGTCGCTTTTTCAACACGAGAGCATGCCTCTGATGACGACCGCATCCGCACCCCGCGAAGTCCGCAGCGCCCATGGCGGCGAGTCTGCGCCGCATTCGTCGTGCCTTGCCCCGAACGAGTTCTCGACCCGGCACGTCGGGCCCCGCCCCGACGAGATCCAGGCGATGCTCGGCGTGCTCGGCTACGACTCGCTCGACGCCTTCATCGACGACGTGGTGCCGGAGACGATCCGCCTCCGCCGCCCGCTGGCGCTGGCGCCGGGCCTCGACGAGCGCGCCGTGCTCACCACGGCGCAACAGCTGGCCGAGCGGAACCAGGTCTTCCGCTCCTACCTCGGCATGGGCTACAGCGGCACCTTCACGCCGCCGGTGGTCCAGCGCAACATCCTCGAGAATCCGGGCTGGTACACGGCCTACACGCCGTACCAGGCCGAGATCGCGCAGGGCCGCCTCGAGGCGCTGCTCAACTTCCAGACGATGGTCTCCGATCTCACGGGGCTCGAGATCGCCAACGCGTCGCTGCTCGACGAGGGCACCGCGGCGGCCGAGGCGATGGCGATGACCATCGCGATCGTCAAGCACGAGGGGACGCCGATCTTCCTGGTCGATGCCGCCTGCCACCCGCAGACGATCGCCGTGGTCGAGACGCGGGCGGAAGCGCGCGGTGTGCAGGTGATCGTCGGGAACCCGGAGTCCTTCACCTTCGGCGTGCGGGGTGAGGGGACGGTGGTGGGCTGCCTGCTCCAGTATCCGGCCACCGACGGCCTGGTGCGGGACTTCCGCGGCGTCGCCGAGGCGGCGCATGCCGCCGGCGCGCTGGTCACCGTGGCGACCGACCTGCTCGCGCTGGCGCTGCTGACGCCGCCGGGCGAGTGGGGCGCCGACGTGGCGGTGGGCAACACGCAGCGCTTCGGGGTGCCGCTCGGCTACGGCGGGCCGCACGCCGCGTTCTACGCCACGCGCGACGCCTACAAGCGCCACATCCCGGGTCGGATCATCGGCCTCTCGAAGGACAGCCGCGGTGAGCCAGCGCTCCGCATGGCGCTGCAGACCCGTGAGCAGCACATCCGCCGCGACAAGGCGACGAGCAACGTCTGCACCGCGCAGGTGCTGCTGGCCGTGATGGCCTCGATGTACGCGGTCTATCACGGCCCCGAGGGCGTCCGCCGAATCGCCACGCAGGTGCACAGCCGTGCGCTGCTGCTCGCGCACGCGCTGCATCGCCTCGGCTACGCGGTCGAGCACCAGCACTTCTTCGACACCGTCTCGGTCAAGGTCGAGAGCTGGAAGCAGGACCGGATCATCGAGGCCGCCGCGGCGCGCCGCATCAACCTGCGCCGGATCGGGACGCATCGCGTCGTGGTCTCGCTCGACGAAACGGTGACCCTCTCCGACCTGGGCGACCTGATCTCCTGCTTCGCGCTCGACGGCGCACTGCCGTTCATGCTCGACGCGGCGATGGTCTCCGACGAGGCGATCCCGGCGACGCTCAAGCGGACCAGCGGCTACCTGACGCACCCGGTCTTCCATCGTCACCGTTCCGAGACCGAGATGCTGCGCTACATGCGCGGCCTCGAGGCGAAGGACCTCTCGCTGACCGCGGCGATGATCCCGCTCGGCTCGTGCACCATGAAGCTCAATGCCACCAGCGAGATGATGCCGGTGTCGTTCGCGGGCTTCGGGGCCTTGCACCCGTTCGCGCCGCGCGAGCAGGCACAGGGCTACACGGAGATGTTCCGGCAGCTCGAGGCCCAACTGGCCGAGATCACCGGCTTCGCCAGGGTCTCGCTGCAGCCGAATGCCGGGTCGCAGGGCGAATTCGCCGGGCTGATGGTCATCCGCGCCTACCACCATGCGCGGGGCGATCACCACCGCGATGTCTGCCTGATCCCGACCTCCGCGCACGGCACCAACCCGGCGAGCGCGGTGATGGCGGGGATGAAGGTCGTGGTGGTCGCAGCCGACAGTCATGGCAACATTGACGTCGCCGACCTCAAGGCCAAGGCCGCCGAGCATGCGGCGAACCTCGCGGCGCTGATGGTGACCTACCCCTCGACGCACGGCGTCTTCGAGTCGTCGATCAAGGAGATCTGCGAGGTCATCCACTCGCACGGCGGGCAGGTATACATGGACGGCGCCAACATGAATGCGCAGGTCGGCCTCTGCCGCCCGGGCGACATCGGCGCCGACGTCTGCCACCTGAACCTCCACAAGACCTTCTGCATCCCGCACGGCGGCGGCGGGCCGGGGATGGGCCCGATCGGCGTGGCGCCGCAGCTGGCGCCGTTCCTCCCGGGGCACCCGGTGATCGACCTTGGCCACGCGCATCCGGCCGGGACGATCTCGGCCGGACCGTGGGGATCCCCGAGCATCCTGCCGATCTCATGGACCTACATCCAGCTGATGGGCGCCGAGGGGCTGGCCTACGCGACGAAGGTGGCGATCCTCTCGGCGAACTACATCGCCAAGCGGCTCGAGGGGGCGTTCGACCTGCTGTACGCCGCGAAGAACGGACTGGTCGCGCATGAGTGCATCATCGACATGCGTCCGTTCAAGGCAACCGCCGCGATCGAGGTCGAGGACATCGCCAAGCGGATCATCGACTTCGGCTTCCACCCGCCAACGGTCTCCTTCCCGGTGGCTGGCACGCTGATGATCGAGCCGACGGAATCGGAGCCGAAGAGCGAACTCGACCGCTTCGTCGACGCGCTCCTGGCCATCCGGGAGGAGATCCGCGAGATCGAGCAGGGCACCGCGAGCCGCGAGGTGAACGTGCTCAAGGGGTCGCCGCACACGCTGAGCGAGGTCACCGCGAACGAGTGGAACCGGCCCTACAGCCGCGAGCAGGCCGCCTTCCCGGTGGCCGCCCTCCGGCAGCGGAAGTCGTGGCCGACCGTCGGGCGCATCGACTCGGCGTACGGCGACCGGAACCTGGTGTGCACCTGCCCGCCTGTCGAGGACTACGCGTAGCGGGCACACGTAGGGGCGACGCATGCGTCGCCCTTACACACGGGGAGATGGGTGCGCGGCGTGGTGGTTCCGGAGGTGGTAGGGGCGACGGCAACGTCGCCCCTTTCGCGTTCCGGGACCGGCCGTAGGTTATCAGGGCGGGGTTCCCCCGAGTTTCCTTCGCCCTGTATCTGGAGGTTCCCATGGACCATGGGTTCACGCCCGGGACGCCACGTCGTGGTTTCCTGGGCCAAGTCGCGGCCGCCGCGGTCGGCGTCGGCGCCGCGTCGCTGCTGCCGATGACCATGCATGCGGCCGCCGCGACCTCGATGGCCGCCGACCCCAAGCTCGAAGCATGGTTCGGCAAGCTGACGGGCAAGCACAAGACGGTCTTCGATGCGACCGAGCCGAACGACGGCATGCCGGCGATCTGGCCGAGGATCTACCTCAACACCACCGACGCGACCTATCCCGGCGAGAAGGCCACCGCGATGGTCATCCTGCGCCACGGCGGACTCGGCATGGGATTCAACGATGCCGTGTGGGCCAAGTACGGGATGGGCGAGATCTTCAAGGTGATGGTCGATGGCAAGCCGGCCACGAAGAATCCGTATGCCACCATCACCGGGCTGCCGATTCCCGGGCTCGGCATCTCGGAACTGCTCAAGGGTGGCGTGCTGGTGGGGGCGTGCAACGTCGCCCTCACGGTGTACAGCACCGCCGCCGCGACGAAGATGAAGCTCGACCCGGCCACCGTGAAGAAGGAGTGGGTGGCCGGGCTCTTCCCCGGGATCCAGATCGTGCCGTCGGGCGTCTTCGCGGTCGCGCGGGCGCAGGAGTTCGGGGCGAACTACATCTTCGCGGGGTAGGGGGGCGGCGACGCGGGCAGGGAAGATGGGCGACGCATGCGTCGCCCTTACACACGGGAGGATGGTACCATGGGTAGCTTTCGGGATGCCCACCCTCCGCCTCCTCCCGCTCCTGCTGCTCCCCGCCGCGCTCCCCGCGCAGCGCCCCGTCCCGTTCACGCCCGGGATGACGATCACCGCCTCGACGCGCATCGCGCCGGGGCGGTATCGCATTCCGGCCACCGACTCGGTCGGCATCATCGTCCGCGGCAGGGGCATCACGCTTGACCTGCGCGGCGTGGAGCTCGTGGGCGACACCGTGCGGAGCCAGCCCGATCGCTTCACCGGCGATGGCATCCTCATCGATGGCGGCGCGAACATCACCGTGCACGGTGTGACGATACACGGCGTCAAGCACGGTCTCGTCGCCCGAGGCACCCGCGGCCTCCGCCTCCTCGACAACGACTTCTCCTACAACCAGAAGCCGCGGCTCTACTCCGGCATCGAGAAGGAGTCGCTGGTCGACTGGCTCTCCTTCCACCAGAACGAGAAGCGTGAGTGGCTCCGGCACGGCGCCGGCGTCTATCTCGAGGGGGTCACGGGCGGCGAGATTCGCAACGTGACGGTGCGGCAGGGAATGAACGGGCTGATGCTGACCGGCACCGACTCCCTGCTGATCTGGAACAACGACTTCTCCTACAACTCCGGCCTCGGCATCGGGATGTATCGCTCGTCGTACAATCGGATCCTCCACAACCGGATCGATTACGATGTCCGCGGCTATTCGCATCGCTTCTACAATCGCGGCCAGGACTCGGCCGGCCTCTTGATGTACGAGCAGAGCTGCTTCAACGTGGTGGCCCACAATTCGGTCACGCACGGCGGCGACGGCCTTTTCCTCTGGGCCGGCCAGTCCACCATGGACACGGGGAAGGGCGGGGCGGACGACAATCTCTTCTACGCCAATGACTTCTCGCACGCCCCGACGAACGGCATCGAGGCGACCTTCTCGCGCAACGCCTTCGTCGCCAACCGCGTCGAGGAGAACTGGCACGGCGTCTGGGGCGGCTACTCCTACCAGTCCGTGATCCTCGGCAACACCTTCCGCCGGAACGTCGAGGCGATCGCGATCGAGCACGGCCAGGACATCCGGATCGTCGGCAATCGCTTCGAGGGCGACACCGCCGCGATCCGCCTCTGGTGGAACAAGATCGAGCCGAGCGACTGGGGTTACCCGAAGTACCGCGACACGCGGTCGCAGGACTACACCGTCCTCGGCAACAGCTTCGAGGGTACCCGGCTGGCGATGCGGGTCGAGAACACGCAACGCTTCCGTGCCGACGGCAACAGCTTCCTCAAGGTGGATTCCCTGCTGCGCGTGAGCGGTGACACGACCGGCTGGTCGATGGTGCAGCGCCCGGGCGAGGCGACGTCCGTCCCGATTCCGGCGCGATATGTGGTGGCGAAGATGCCGGGTGGGCGGGACGCCCTGATTCCGACTGGTGGCCGTCGTGGCCGCGCGACGATCATCGTCGATGAATGGGGCCCGTACGACTACCTCTCGCCGAAGCTCTGGCCGGTCGGGCGCAGCGACGCCACGCCGCAGAAGCTCCGCGTGCTCGGACCGGCCGGCAGCTGGCGCGTCGTGGCCAAGGACGGCGTCGCGACCCTCTCCGCTGAAACGGGCCGCGTCGGCGACACCCTGGTCGTGACGCCGATGGCCGGCCGCGAGGGAGACTACCGCGTCGAGTTGGAGTATCGCGGGGCCGCGGTGACCTCGCCGTTCGGCATGCGGACTGCCGCTGGTGTGCCGGTTCGCTTTGCGTGGGTGCGCTACCTCCTTCCCGTGAAGTGGGCGGTCACCTTCGCCCGGACCGACTCGACCGGAAGCGCGCCGGCGAGCACGTCGGCCGCCCCGCTGCAGGGGATCGTGGCGCAACGCGACACCACGCGCCTCGACTTCACCTGGTACGGCCCCCCGAAGGGGATTCCGTCGAGCTGGCTGCTGACGCGCGCCGAGGCGTCGACCACCCTGGCGCCGGGGCGGTACCGGATCCGCACCATCGCGGACGATGCCATCCGCATCTACCTCGACGGCACGCTCCTCCTCGACGACTGGGTGCCCGGCGAGTCACATGTGAAGGAGGCCGAGTTCACGGCGACCGGCACGCATCAGCTCGTCGTGCTGCATTGGCAGAAGGATGGGTGGTATGAGCTGCGGGTGGATGTGGAAAGGGTGAACGGTGAACGGTAAACGGTGAACGGGAGGGAACAGGGCGCGGACTATGAAGCCGCACCTGTTTTACCTTTCGTCGTTCACCGTTCACCGTTCACCGTTCACCGTTCACCGTTCACCCCCGCCATCGGAGTCCTCCGTGTCCACTGCTGTTCGCCCCCGCCCCCTGATCATCGGCGTCGTCGGCGGCTCCGGCTCCGGAAAGACCACCGTGGCGCGGGCGATCCATGAGGCCACCGGCATCGACGCGGCGTTCGTCGACCAGGATGCCTACTACAAGGACCTCGGCCATCTCTCGATGGACGACCGGCGCCGCGTCAACTTCGACCATCCAGACGCGCTCGACAACGACCTGATGGTCGAGCAGCTCGAGGCGCTGGCCGCCTGGCAGCCGATCCAGAAGCCGACCTACGACTACGCCGCCCACACCCGCGCGGCCGCCGTCGTCACGGTGCAGCCGAGTCCGATCGTGATCGTCGACGGGATCCTCCTCTTCACCGATGCCCGGCTGAGGAAGCACTTCGACATCAAGCTCTACGTCGACGTCGCCGACGATGTCCGCTTCATCCGCCGCCTCCAGCGCGACGTCGAGGAGCGTGGCCGCACGATGACGGACGTGATCCGCCAATACCTCACCACCGTCCGCCCGATGCACCTCGAATTCGTCGAGCCGTCGAAGCGCTATGCCGACGTGATCCTTCCCGAGGGCGGCCACAATCGCATCGGCGTCGAGATGGTGATCGCCCGCGTGATCCTCGAGCTGCAGCGCCGCGTAACGTGAGGGTCGCGCTCGCCGCGCTCCTGCTCGGCGCCACGGTTCCGGCCGCGGCGCAGGGGACCTTCACCCTCGACCGCTTCCTCGAGCTCGAGCGGGTCGCCTCGCCCGCCATCGCGCCCGATGGCAAGTCGATCGTCTACACCCGGATCCAGGTCAACCGGATCGCCGACCGCTACGAGTCAATGCTCTGGCAGGTCGACGACAACGGCGCGAACCCCCGGCAGATCGCGCCCGGGCACCACGCGGCATGGTCGCCGGACGGGAAGCGCCTCGCCTGGCTGGCGGAGGTCGATGGCACGACGCAGCTCATGGTGCGCACCCTCGGCGGCGGCGACGTGACGCTCACGACCGGTCCCACGCCACCGCTCGCGTTCCGCTGGTCGCCGGATGGCCAGCAGATCGCCTTCACGCGGCTGGTGCCGTTCGCTTCGCCAATCCGCGTCGCCGCGCCGATCCCCGCCGAGGGGGGGAACTGGGCCGCCGACCCGAGCATCGCGACCCGCCTCCGCTCGGGTGAGGGGTGGGTGCAGCTCTTCGTCGTCAATGCGAATGGCGGCGAGGCGCGCCAGGTGACCGGCGGGGGCTTCGACGTCGGGGCGCGCGACACTGGGGTGAGCGGGGCCATTCCGTTCGACTGGCTCCTCGACGGAACGGCGATCGTCTTCGACGGCCTGATTGAACCGGATGCCGAGCGGCGTTATCAGCAGTCGCAGCTCTATGCCGTGGAGGTCGCGACCGGCACGCTCCGCAGGATCACGGCAACCGATGGCTTCTGGCACACACCGGTGGTCTCACCGGATGGCAAGTGGATCGCCTTCAGCGGTTTTGGCGAGGGGACGGCGAGTTACCGTACCCAGCCGCTCCACGTCATCCGCCCTGATGGTGGCGGTTTCCGCACGCTGACGGCCGGACTCGACCGCGACGCCGTCGGTGCCACGTGGGACCCGGACAATCAGAGCATCTGGTTTGCCGCGGAGGATCGCGGGGCGATCAACAGCTACTCGGTCTCGCTCAAGGACGGCAAGGTGAAGCCGGGGTCGAATGGCCTGCACCGGATGGAGCTCGCCGGGATTGCCCGGAAGGGCGGTTACGGCGTGGCCATCCGGAGCACCACGTCGCTGCCATGGGAACTGGTGCGCTTCCCGCTCAAGAAGCCGTGGGAGATCCAGCCGGTCACGCACCTGAACGACGCACTCGCCAAGGCGGTGCACTTCGGCGAGGTCGAAGAGGTCGAGTACCACTCCGGCGACGCGCTCGTGCAGGGATGGCTCGTGAAGCCGCCCGACTTCGTGGTCGGCAGCAAGCGCCCGATGCACGTCGAGCTGCACGGCGGTCCGCACGCGATGCAGCACCTCGGCTTTTCGCCGACGGCGCAGCAGATGGCCGCAGCCGGCTACCTCGTGCTCCTGCTCAACCCGCGCGGCTCGACCGGCTACGGCAGCGACTTCGGTGCCGCGCTCGGCACCCGCTACCCTGGCGTCGACCTCGACGACGTGATCGCCGGCGTCGACGAGGTGATCAGCCGCGGCTGGGTCGACACGGCGAAGGTTTTCGTCGGCGGCTGCGGCGGCGGCGGGATGCTCGCGTCGTGGGTCGTGGGTCGGAGCACCCGCTTTGCTGCGGCGTCGGTGCGCTGCCCCGCCAACGACTGGCTCGCCACCCTCCCCGGGTCGCTCGGCGCGGAGGAGGAGTCCTTCTTCTCACGGCCGTGGCGGCAGGACCGGCTCGACTGGAGCGAGCGCTCGCCGCTGCACGTCGTCGGGGCGGTGCGCGCCCCCGTGCTGGTGGTCGCAGGCGATTGCCGCCGCGCAGTACCGATCGACGAGGGCGGCGAGTGGTTCACCGCGCTGCAGCTCAGAGGCGTGCCGTCCGCGCTGGTGCGGTTGAGCGATGAGTGCGGTGCCGCCATGCGCCATCCCTCGAACTGGCTGCGCACCCGGCAACTGATCCTCGACTGGTACACCCAAGCCACCGCGGGGACGCGATGACACTTCGGATCGCCATCATCGGCGCCGCGACGCCACTCGGTGCCACCATGGTCCGCGTCGCGGCAGAGCGCGGCGATCGCCTCGCCGTGGTGGCCGCACAACCGGGCCGCATTCCGCTCTTTGCCGACCTGGCGCGTGAACGGCCGGACCAGGTCGTGCTCGTGGGCGATTCGCGCCGCACCCCCGAAGAGGTCGCGCAGGCGGTGACCGAGGCGCTTGGCGGTGCGGTCGATCGGCTGATCCTGGCCGGGTGGCAGGAACACGCCGGCCCGACGCTGACCGATCAGCAGGCCAACATCACGCTGCCGAAGCTCGATGCCGCGCTGGTGCTCGCGCACGTGGACCAGAATGCGGTGCTGCCGCTGGCGCTCGCACGCGCGTTCCGGCTGCCGCTCCGTGCGGGCACCTCGCCAGCCATTCTCGCCATCACGTCATGGCTCGGGTCGTTCACCGACCGCACCGATGGCGGCCACTACGGCCAGGCCGTCAGCGCCGCCGCCCTCCAGATGGCGATGCGCACGCTCGCGCTCGACCTCGAGCCCGATTCGATTCGCGTGCTGATCGGCAATCCCGGCCTCTATCGCACGGCGCTCCACGGCCCGGCGGTGCAGCCCTCCGCCGACGAGGTCGCCGCGGGATTGCTCGCGACGCTCGAAGCGGCGGGTGAGAGCGTGAATGGGAGGATGGTGGATTGGCGGGGGAGGGTGCTCGCCTGGTAATGCTCGATCGACATCGGCGTCTTCCCCGCCCCCGAACGCAGTGAGGGCGGCGGGGCCTCCGAAGTCGAATCACTCGGTACCCTCGCTGGACAGTGACCGAGTGTGTCTAGTTCGGAGGCCCCGCCGCTCGGGCTGCGCCCGAGGGCGGGGAAGTCGATCGATCATCGCTCATCCTACCTGAATCTCACCCCCACCCGATGCGTCGCCCCCGCCCCCTTCAACTGCTGGAACGCGTAGTCCACGCTCAGTCGATCGGCGTTCACGCTCGCGCCGAGCGTCAACGCTGACGCACCGTCGTGTTCCGGCTGGATCGCGGCCTGCGCGCCGACGCGGCCCGTGAAGCTCCAGCCGCTGACCGGCACGTAGCTGAGCTCGACACCCCCGTTCGGCACCAGCCGGCCGCGCTTGTCCGTCATCACTGACGCCGCGATCCCGCCATCGAACCAGGTGCTGACGGGGAGGCCCGTCGCCATCGCGCCCAGCGTCACCTTGGTGGGGAGGCGGAGTGCCGGGGTCGAGTTGTTGTCGAAGACGCCCTCAGGGTCGGCGAGGACGAGGCCGACCGTGACGAATGAGATGTCCTTGGCGAAGCCGACGTCGAACGACGGCGTGCTCTGCCGGCCCAGCGCGACCTGCTGCGCCAGGTACTTCGCCGTGACGCCCACGCGGAAGCCGTTCTGCTGCTTCGAGAAACTCATCAGGCCGAGGACGCTCGAGGCGGCAAAGTCGCCGCCCTGGGCGAGTTTGCCGATGGTCGTTGCGCCGTCCTCACGCTCGGCGCCGTACTCGATGTACTGCACACCGAATCCGACCGTCCAGCCGAGCGCCGTGGTGTTGGTGGCGAGCGACGCCAGCGAGGCGTGCGATCCGAAGCGCTGGTGCGAGACCACCGTGCCGCGCGAATCGCCGACCTGGGCCGGGTTGTAGAAGATCACGTCGGGTGTGTCGCCCGCGACGTAGGCGTTGCCGAGCGCCATGCCGCGGGTCGAGCCCGGGAGGAGCAGGAGCGGCGGCGGCTGCGTCGGCGACTGGGCTGCGGCAGTGCCGGCGAGCAGCGTGATCAGTGCGAGAGGGAGAAGCCGCTTCATGGAGCCCGTCCGACGAAGAAGGTCGGGGAGATGTTGGAGAGTCCGATGTCCGTGAGGATCACCGTCCCGGCCGTGGTCTTGTCGAACACCCAGCGGAGCGAGGTCAGCTGCGACGGATCGAAGCGCGGATCCTTGTCACGGAAGTCGGTCAGCCGGATCACGTAAGTCTGCGGCACCAATTCGGCGAGCGAGCCGAAGGACGATTTGTCGGAGCCGGCCCGCCGGTAGACGGTCACTTCCAGCGGTCGCCGCGCGACGCCGTACCGCGACAGCGGCAGGGAGACCCGATTGCCGGCGGCATCCATCGCCTCGATCGAGAGTTCGATCGGCGTGGAGTCCTTCACCTCCTTCTTCGGCTTCTCCTTCTTCTCCTTGTCGGCCTTGGCCTTCGCTTCCTTCGCCTTGGCGTCCTTCTCGGCCTTCTCCTTCGCGAGCTGTTCCTTGCTCTTGGCCGGGGCCTTCGCGGTCGAGTCACTCTTCGCCTTGGTCGAGTCGGCCTTCGCCTTGGTGCTGTCCTTCGGGAGGGCGCGCGGCCCCGGCTTCTCGTCGGTCACCGCGAGCGAGAATTCGAGCGCGCTCGCGCTGCCCACCGACCACGCCTTCCGGATGGAATCGGTGACCGTCACGGTGTAGGCCGCCGGCGGCCCCATCTTGGTGGTGTCCTTCCCGGCGAGGCGGTTGTTCCAGCCGAGCCACACGGCGAAGCGGCCGACCTGCCCACCGCGCGAGCGGAGCGGCATCACCGATTCCTTCCAGGTCGCGAGCGAGTCGCCGGTGATCGCCACCCCCGGCGCGCTGCCGGTGGTCACGTCGACGTCCTCGTCGAAGTTGGCGAGCGCGCGGTAGCCGGCGTCCTGGAAGCGGGTCGCGTACATGGTCTTCGGCAGCCATGCGCCCATCACGCGGTGGTCGCGAAAGATCGGCAGGTACTCGCTCTTCCCGCGCAGCGAGGCGTCGAGGAACGCCGAGAGATAGAGCTCGGCCATCGCGCGCTGCTCTTCGGGCGGCAGCAGGCCGCGCAGATCGAGGAATCGCTCGCCGCGCGGGCCGGCGTCGCTCTTGCCCCACTCGGTATTCCACTGGCCGTGGTTGGCCCGATACATCCAGACCGCAGCCTTGAAATGCGGCTGGCCGTCGGTGAAGCGGATGCGCGAGTACTGGCGCAGCCCCATGAACGACGAGACGTCGCCGTCATGCGATCCGTGGATGACCAGGTAGTTGATGTTGTCGAGTGGGGTGGGCTTGCTGGAGGGTTGGTACTGGCCATCGACCGGAGCAATCGCGGCGATGGCCTTGATGTTGAAATTGAAATCGAACGTCAGCGCCGCGTTGTCGGGATAGCGCTTCAGCGTGTTGAAGGCAGCGGCGATCGCGACCGCCTCGCCGCCACGGGAGTGCCCCATCAGCGCGATGTTGTTCATGTCGACCCGGTGGTGGAACGGGCTCCCCACGGAATCGTTGAAGGTCTTCCACACCTTCAGGTGTTGCAGCAGCATCCAGCCGCGCGCGTCATTCTCGCCGCCGATGCCGCCATTCAGGAAGTTCTCGTCGACCGAGACCAGGATGTAGCCTCGGCTCGCGAGCAGCTGTCCGAGGTAGGCGTAGCCCGGGTCGGAATAGTCTTCCATGCTGTGGTTGCCGTGCACGATCAGCACCAGCGGGAACGGCCCAGCCCCTTCCGGATACCAGATCCGCCCGTTGACCGGCATCGAGTCGAAGCCGAAGCCCCAGTACTTCTTCCGCTCGGGCGTGGCGGTGGCGAGCTTGGTCCCGTCCACCGGCTTGGTCTTGAAGGTCACGGAGTCGCGGTACTCGGCACGGTGCTTGTCAGTGCCGCTGCCGTAGTACATCGTGTGAACCGGATAGCTGCCGGGGAGGGCGGGGCTCGGGGCCATCACGTCCTGATGCGCGAGGACCGTCGGCGCATCATTCCGCGCGAGGCGGAGTGGCTGGACGCAGGCGGTGCCGAGCAGCGGCACGAGCAGCAACAATCGACGCATGGTCGCTCTGCAAGAAGGGGGGAGGACGGCGAGACACGGGATGATGCAGCGGACAAATAAAACACGATGCCCCACCTCCGGGGGGGAAGGCGGGGCATCGTCACACGGCTGCAACGTCGGGCGCTGCTAGCGCGCGTACTTCTCGAGGTAGCGGAGGTCGTCCTCGGGGTCCTGCCGCGCCACGTACACCACGCCGGCGCCGAAGCCGACCACGGTGGAATTCGGCTTCAGGGTTGCCTTGCCGGTAAGCTGGCCGGCGCTGTTGAAGATGTCGTACGTCGGCACCTTGTCGCTCGCCGGGCGCGTGCGGAGGACCCAGATCTCGCCGTCGGGAGAGATGAGCACCGCGCCCTGCCCCGAGAAGGGTGGCATGACGGCGGGGAAGTCCTCGTCGGGGATCTCGCGGGCGGCCGGGCTCTGGACGCTTGTCGAGACGTTGCTGCCTCCCCCGGTTCCGCCGCCGACCGTCCGCGTTATGCCGATGGGCGAGGAAGTCTTGAGCGCGGCGCGATAGGCATTCCGCTCGGCGGCGGTCATCTTGATCGGCGTGTAGGGCTGCGTCGGGCCGTGCGTGACTGACTTGTTGAGGCCCAGCACGTCCACCCGGTACGGGGACGGCTGGACGATGACGACGCGGCCGTCCGGAAGGGCTGTCCAGACCGGCACCGCCGCGAGCGGCTTGCTGGAGATCATCACGCGCATGTTGTTGCCGGACGAACCACTGGTGTTGACGCTCATCCCCGACGGGACCTTGCCAAGGGTGTCAATCCGCTTCGCCGCGCGGTCCCAGCGGAGGATCGCCATCGAGTCGGCATTCGGAGTCTTGCCAGGCTCGGGTCGGGGGAACGACTGGTAATACAGCCGTCCGCTCGCATCGACGGCGCGCGGGACGAGGAGCGACATCCCGCCCTCACCTTCGGGCGGGAGGATTCCGTCGACGACCTTCCCGTCGGCCTTCACGACATGGATCTTCCCTGCCTGCGGGTCGCCGACCCAGGTGTCGGTCCCCGGACCGGAGAAGAGGCTCACCGGGTAGGCGTATTCGCCCGGACCACTGCCATTGCAACCGATCGGTGTGACGCCGCCGGTGGTGAAGTTCGCCATCACCACCTTCTTCTCCTGGCGATCGACCACGACGGCCTTGTTCCCGGGCAATTCGCGGACGCCACCGATCACCGTGAACGGTTCCGTGATCGCCTTGATCGGTGTGCCGGTCAGGTTGATGTTCCGCACCTGCGCGGGCGCCGGCAGTGCGAGCGTGATCGACAATCCAGCGACAATCCAGGACGCATGCGACACGGACCTACCCCCGGTGAGTTGAGTTCGCTCTTGCAACGCCTCAAAGATGCACGGCTGGCGGGAAGGGTCGCGGACGGACTTCCCGACGGGGAACTGGTCACGCGCTTCGCCCCCTCGCCCACCGGGGAGCTGCACCTGGGGCACGTCCTCCACGCGGCATGGGTCTGGGGGGTCGCCGAGGCTACCGGCGCGCGCATCGTGGTGAGAATGGAAGATCACGACCGCGGCCGGTGCACGCCGGGCTTTGAGCGCGGGATCCTGGAGGATCTGGCCTGGCTCGGCTACACCACCACCGACCCGTCGCTCGCGTCCCTGGCCCGGAGGCCTTCGCCGTACCGCCAGAGCGACGTTCCCCACCTCTATCAGGCCGCCTTCGACCAGCTCGCCGCCCGCGGCCTCCTCTATGGCTGCACCTGCACCCGCGCCGACCTCGGCACGCCGGGGCCCGACGGCGAACGGCATTACCCCGGCACCTGCCGTGGCCAGCCGATTGACCGGCCTGGTCGCACCGCCGTCCGCGTGATCCTTCCCGACGATGAAACCACGGTCACCGACCTCCGCCTCGGCCCGATCCACCAGCATCCCGCGCGCGAGCACGGCGACCCGGTCATCCGCGACGCGCAGGGCCAGTGGACCTACCAGTTCTGCGTGGTGGTGGACGACCTGCGCCACGGCGTAAACCTGATCGTGCGCGGCGAAGACCTCATCACCTCCACGGGCCGCCAGCTGCTGCTTGGTCGGTTGCTCGGCCGCACCACACCATTCGTCACCGTCCATCACCCGCTGCTCTACGCCCCGGACGGGCGAAAGCTGAGCAAGCGGGATCGTGCTCGAACCGTCCGGGCGATTCGCGCGGAGGGCCGGACACAGAAGGACGTGCGCGAGCGTGCCCTGCGGGGAGGTTGATCCGCTGGGGCGAGACGAGGTTGCGCGATGCCACGAGGCCTGCGGCGAATGGTCGGGTCGGGGGATCCCCGCCTGCGACACACAGGGACGGGCGGCGAAACCTTGCGTCGTGATCAGGCGTCGTGGCCGCGTTCACGACGTCGCTCTCGCCCTTCACGCTGGCGGTCCTCGATGATGTCGCGCTCCACATCTCTTCTGGCTTCGGGCGTGCTGTGGCTGCTCGCCTGCGGCGGCGAGGCGCCGGGCGCCGGCAAGACTGACGCCGCGGCGGCGCAGGCATCGACGCCGGTGTCGGCCATGGGTCCGCAGGTGGACACGCTTCCCGGCGGTCTCGTGCGAGTCACCAATAGCTCCCCGGTCGACAGCGGCAAGTGGACGCTCGTGCTTGATCGCACCATCCAGCCGCCGGACGACGACCCCGGCGAGCTCCGGACCCCGACGGGGATGGTCCTGCTCGATGACGGCTCGCTTGTCGTCGCCGACCAGAACCCCGCCCAGATCCGACGCTATGACAGCCAAGGCCGCTTCGCGGGAGCGATCGGACGGGACGGCGAGGGCCCGGGCGAGTATCGGTCGCCCATGCTGGCGATGCGAGGGGACACCCTCGTCGTGCACGATCCTTCCCTGTCGCGGACCAACCTCTTCTCGCTGTCGACGGGAAAGCTGCTCGCGATCTATCGCGGCACGCCGCGGAGCTCGTCGCCGATCGGGATGGATGGGAGCGGCCGGATCGTGATGCCCATTCCGCTCACCTGGCCAACCGCCCCGGGCGCCACGATGCAGAACGGCTTTGTCCGCCTGACGCTGGATGGTCGCCGAACCGACACCCTCAAGTTGCCGGCGTACCTCGCGCGCAACCGCATGTGGCGTGTCGATGGGGGCGGACGGGGTCGCGTCGGGCTGCACGTACCGCTCCAGCCAGATCAATTGAGTGTCGCGGATCCAGCAGGTGGCTTCCTCATCGGATCGACCGCCAGCGCGACCGTGGTGGCGAGTCGAAACGGCAGCGACACCACGATGCTTTTCTCGCGCCCGCAGGATGCCCGACCGGTCACACGCGCCGAGAAGGAGCGGATCCTCGATCGGATCGTCGAGCGTTTTGCGCGGCATGCCAAGGAAGATCCCGGCTCCCCGCTGGCCGTCCCGGAGTCCGCCCTTCGCAACGCGTTCCGGCTCTCCGAGATGCCCGACGCACGCCCGGTTTACGATGAAGTGACGGTCGACCGCAGCGGACGACGCTGGTTGCGTCGCGACGAGATGGACACCACGACCATCCGGTTCGACCTCTTCGACCGCGACGGCCGCTGGCTCGACATCGTCAGCATTCCTGCCGAACGGTGGATCCCCCGCGAGCGGGCGATGAACGATCCCTTCGTGCGACTGCCGGCCTGGGCGTCTGACCGTGTTGCCATCCCCGTCGAAGACACCGAAGGTGCGATGGCCATCCAGATCTATCGGATTGTGCGCGCGGGGGGATGACGGCGGAAGAAGTCTTCAGCCGCGCATGTCAATGCGCGGCAGCAGACGGTGAACGCCGAACCGGGGTGAAACGTGAAAGGTGAGAGGTGAAACGGGTGCCGCCGCAGAGTCCCCCGTTTCACGTCTCACGTTTTACCCGTTCACCCCTCCCCCCTCACCCCTCACCGCCCATAGATCATCCGATACATCGCCAGATTCCTCACCACCGACCGCACATACCCGCGCGTCTCGTCGTACGGAATCCGCTCCACGAAGATCTCGGCGTCGGCGATCGGCGCGCGGAGTTGGTCTTTGGCGATCAGCCCGCGCAGCGTGGCCTGGCTCCAGCGATCGACGCGGCTGCCACCGGCGTTGTAGGCGGCGAGCGCCCGTTCCGGTTCGGGGTACCGGCCCAGGGCACCCGCGAAGTGGCGCATCCCGAAGGCAAGGTTGACGTCTGGGACCCAAAGCAGGGCCGCATCAAACTCCGGAAAACCAAGCGCTCGCCCCAGCGACGGCCCGTTGGCCGGCATCATCTGCATCAGGCCGCGCGCACCGGCGCCTGACGTGGCGCGGGGCTCAAAGCCGCTTTCCTGGCGGATCACCGACGCGGCCAGCAGCGGATCGACGCGCTCGCTCATCGCCGTCTCGCGGAGCCGCGTCTCGTACGGAAGCGGGTAGATCAGTTGCCAGAGGGTGCCGTCGCGCGGGGCGCCCGCGGCGAGTGCGCGTGAGGCGAGCTGCGCGGCACGCTGCGCATACCCGTACGCAGCGAACGCCTCGGCGGTCCGCAGCAGCCCGTCGGCACCGGTGGCGTTCGCGGCGAGCCGATCGAGCTCGTATCCCGCCTCGGTGCCCATGCCGAGGGTGTCGAGCAGCGCCGCGCGCTCGAACGCGACCCGCGTCGCGGAGTCGATGGGCGTCGGCTCATGCACCGGTGCTTCCCAGGGGAGCGTGTCGAGCCGCGCCGCGGCACGCACGGCGTAGTAGCTCTCGGGACCGCGGTCGAGCAGTTCCCGCAGGGCCGCCTTGCCACCAGCGGCATCACCCGCGAGCAGCAGCGCCCGACCGCGCCAATAGCGCAACGCGTCCCCGTTGACGCCACTCGGGTTCCGCTCGGCGATGCCGAGGTCGAGGTCGTGCACCGCGGTGGTTGGGTCACCGGCTTCGATCGCTATCAGCGAAGAGAGAATCAGCGACCGGGTGTACTGCGCACTCGACGGATAGCGGGTCACGAGCCGACGGAAGAGCGTGCGCGCCGAGTCAATCGCTCCACGGTCGAGGGCGAGGTCGCCGAGCAGGTAGAGCGCATTGCTGGCCGCGAGGGTGTCGCCCGGGAAGTCGCGCAGGGTGCGCTCAAGGGCCGGCATGGCGTCGCGATCATTGCTGCGGAGCAGCGCACGGGCCGCGTAATAGGCAGCATGGCCGGCCAGCGCCGGCTCGGTCACGCCGCGGAACTGCTCCGCGGCCTCGGGCCAGCGACCGATGTCGCCGAGGGCCGTGCCGAAGCGCAGGCGATCGGATGAGGCGAGCGCCCCGTCCTTGGCGGCCGCGGCATAATGGGTCACCGCCTGTGCGGCCCGGCCGAGCGATGCCGCGCGCCGTGCGGTCAGGAGGCGCTGGTCACGGTCGAGCGGGGGCCTCAGCAGGTCGAGCAGGTCGAGCGCCTCGCGACTGCTGGCGGTGGTGGCTGCGCCGCCGAGCATCGTGAGCAGTTCATCGCGCACGGCGAGCTTGGCGGGATTGTCACGGGCGATCTGCCACCGCAGCCGGAGCGCCGTGCCCCGCGCACCGAGCCGCTGGTATGCGCTGATGGCCGCGAGGGTGTCGCCACTCCGCTCTCGTGCCGTCGCCTCGACCCGCGGTGCCCGACCGCTCGCGCCGGACAGCGTGAGCGATGCATAGAGGCGCTTCCGATCGGTCGAGTCCGTCGTCACCGCCGCGGCACGCAACGCCAGCCAGTCGCGCAACGTGGGGAAGCGCTGTGCCGCGTCGAGATAGCGCGCCGCGGCCGAGTCGAGGACGTTCAGCCGATCATAGCCGCGCGCGAGCAGGAGGAGGCGACGGCCCTGCTCGTCACTGCTGCGCTGGTTGGAATTGGCGGCCGCCGCGACGGTGGCATGGTTCACGGCGTCGCGGGCACGTCCCTCGCCGACCGCCGCCTCCGCCAGGAGTCGCCGGCCAAGTCGGTCGTAGCGCGCGTCCAGCCAGGGCTCGCGTGCCAGCAGCTTGGTGACCGTGCCCCAACCCTGCCAGGCAGCCGCAGCCTGTGCCGCAAGGATCACCGCGTCGGGCGTCCGGCTCTTCGGGTCGGCGAGCACCGGCGCGAGCAGCTGCGTCGTCCGCCACGGCCGTCCTGCACGCAACGCCGCCTCCGCATCAGTCAGTGGTGACTGCGCGGAGGCGGAGGTTGCGAGCAGGAACGTCAACAGGAAACGATGCATCCCCTAAGATACGATGATCGATTATCGTCCATCGATGATCGATCATCGACCATCGATCATCGCTCCTTCTCAGCCATTCCCTTCAACGCCTCGCGGATCCTCGGCTCATCGAGCCGGCCGAGCATCGAGATCACGCGCCGGCGCCGGGCGACGGGCTCCGTCTGGGATTCGGCGACGCTGAGCAGCCAGGTGACATTCTCGCGGCCGCCGGCATTGCCGAGGGCGCTGATGAGGGCGTCGCGTTCGCGATCGGTGCTGAGCGACGGATAGAGTTCGCGGAGGAGGCGGTAATCGGCGCCCGTGGCGTAGTCGCCGCCGAGGCCCTGGATCGCGAGGACGCGCAGCTCATCGGTCAGTTCGCTGCGGCGGACCGCCTCGCGGGTGAACTGCCGGGCGCGGGGATCGCCCGACCGCGACAGCGACGCGAAGGCCTGCCGGGCGAGCCATGGATCGGTCTCGCGCGAGAAGGCGATCAACGTGGTGACGCCCTCACCGCGCTCCATCGAGGCGAGCGAGGAGAGCGCCGAGCTGCGCAACGATTCATTCTCGCTCCGATTCCGGACGATCTCCTCGAGGAGTCGTGTCGCGGCTGCCGAGCCGATGCCGCCGGACTCGTCCCGACGGCGCGTGAGCCAGGAGAGTGCGCTCCGCCGCAGGTCGCGCGAACGCTCGCCGTCGCGGACGATCGCCGCAAGCGCCGGCGTCGCCACGCTGCTGTCGGCGATCATCGCCGGAAGCAGGGCGTCGCGCGCGGGGCGGCCTTCGAGCGAGGTCGCGAGGCCGAGCAGCCACTTGCTCGCCTCGCCGCTGGCGACCGCCCCGAGATTGGTGCCGTCGGTGGCATCGGCTGTCAGCGGGCCGGCGTGGGTCTCGATCCTGACGATCTCCTTGCCGATCCGTGCCACGACGACGCGCACGGGGCCGGCGGTGTATTGATCGCGATTCAGGTCGCTGCCGCTGGAGTAGTAGTAGCCGCCCCCATCGTCCACACGGAGCACGGTGGTACCGTTGCCGCAGACGCCCGCCCGGGCGGCGAAGTGGAATTGCACGTTGCCGTCCGGGGCGCCGGCCACCCGCCGCTCCAGCGCCTGCCCCGCGAGCGGGGTGGCGGCGGCGGTGAGCGCCAGGATGAGTCCCTCGATGCGCCGGCTCACTTGTCCACCAACTCGAGCAGGAGCTTGGTGGCGCGCGGATCCTTGCTGCTCGACAGTTCCGAGATCGCCAGGCGGCGGGCACTCGGATCGGTGCCACTCCGGGCGATCTCGATCAGCTTCTCGAGCGCACCGGGCTCCTTGCGGTCGCCGAGCGCGCTGATCAGCGTCCCGCGGATCCGCTGGTGGGTGGCGGCATCGTAGAGACGGATCAGGGTGGGGACGTCCGCCGTGCTGCTGATGCTGCGCATCGCGGCGAGGCGCGAGTCGAGCGGCTCGTCCTCGTTGCGGGCGAGTGCGGTGAGCCACTGGACATTGCTCTCGCCGCCGACGCGGGCGATCGCCGAGGCGATGCGCGACTGCACCCGCGGCGAGGTGGTCTTGGCATAGACCCCGCGCAGCCAGGCGGCATCCTCCGCGCTGCTCCGCTCGCTGGTCAGCGCGTCGACGAGCGAGGCGCGGAGCGACTCGTCGGCGTCGTTGCGCTCGATCACCGAGCGGACGGCCGCCTTGGCGCGCGGCGACGGATTCGCCGCGAGGGCGCGAGCCGCTGCCCGCTGCACCGAGCCGTCGCTGCTGCGGGTCAGTTCTTCGAGCGTGGCGACGGCCTCATCGCCGGGCATCCCGCCGAGCCAGTCGATCGCCTGCAGTCGCATCGAGGTGGAAGGATCGTTGCGTGCGACGCCGATCAGCGTGCTCGTTGCCGCCGCATCCTTCTTCCCGGCCAGGACGAAGAGCGCCGTCCGCCGGAGCGGCACCGAGCACTCATCCTTTCGCGCCAGGGTGCGCGTGGCCACGCTGCGCGCCGTTTCCGGGTCGCTCTGGAGGAGGGCGCTGAGCGCCTCGCTGCGCACCGACTGCTCTTCCTGGTCGCACGCGTCGGTCCCGCGCGCGGTGAGGGCGCGCTTCACGAGCGGATCGGCGGACATGCCGCGCGTCGAGAGCACGCCGGCGATCCGGGCCGCCAGCGCGTCGCCATCAGGCCGGCCGCCGCTGCTCGCCCAGGAGACGCCGTTCCCGCTCGTGGTGTAGACGGCCGTGGCCTGCGCATCCCTCGGCATCAGCACGGTGGTGCCGTTCCGGAAGGTGACCCCTGTGGCGTTCGCCGGGGCACCGGCGCCCTTGGGTGCATCCGGCGCCGGCTGCGCGGCGCGCCACCGATCGAGGATCCCCAGCGCCTCCTGCAGCTCCGGCGTGCCGCCGATCCGGTAGAGCGCAAACGCCTGCCAGTACGGGACGTCGCGGGAGTACACCGACGTCGGGAAGCGCTTGGTGATGTCGCCGAAGAGCGCGGCGGCCCGGCGATAGTCGCCGCGATTCAGCGTTTCGCGCGCCAGCCGGTAGAGCGAATCCGCCGGATCATCCTTGGCCCACGCCGACGGTGGCTGGTGGCCGAAAGGGGAGCCGCTGAGGGAGGGGAAGCCGTCGAACGCCGAGCTGAGGCGGTCGACGCTGAGGGCATACCGATCCAGCGCATCGGTGTAGTGGATCTGCGCGTCGCTGAGGTGGTCGAGGCTGTAGACCGAGGAGATCGGGTCGAGGCTGATGCTCGGCGAAAGCCGGGAGTAGGAGCCGAAGGGCGCGGACGGCACGGTCGTCATGATCGGCGCGGGGGTCCGCGGAGCGACAGGCGATGTCGCCACCTGCGCCGCGGCAGCGGCCGGAACCAGCAACAGGGTGAGCAGGGCACGAAGGCGCATGGGATCTCTCAGTTCAGCTGGAGGGAATGGGCTACGACGGCAGACCGGAGGCGCGGCAAGAGGTCGCGCTGGTGGACGGCGTCGCGGATCAGCGTCAGTTCATCGGCACGGCGGGGCTCGAGGCCGGCCACCTGCACCAGCACGAGTTCCAGGTCTTCGAGCAGCGCCCGCATCCGCGGGTCGGTCGCAACGGGCGAATCGAGGAGCAGCCGGGTGCTGCGCAGCAACTCGACGCCCTGGGTCACCAGCTGGGCGTTTGCCGCCGCCGGGGCGCCCTGCTCCGGCAGCGCCACCAGCAGCACCGCAGTCTGGCCGAGCAGCTCCTCGGTGGCGCGCTGGTAGGGATCGTGCGCCGCGACGGGCGTGACGGCCGCAGTCTGCGTCCCTGCGACGGGCGCTGTGCCCTGTCGGCCGATCGCCACGCCGATCAGGAGCGCCGCGGCGACCGCCGCGGAGAGGAGGCCCCACCCCGGCGTGCGGCGCGATCGCACCGGCACCGCGGGCACATCGAGCTCGGCGGCCACGGCGTCCCAGATGGCGTCGCGCGGCACGTCGCCGGGGACGCGCCAGCTTGTCGCGGCATCGCGGAGGAGGGTATCAAGCGGGTCGTGCTGGTTCATCGTCGGTCCTCCATATGCGGGGCGAGCATCGCCCGCAGTCGCGCCCGTGCCTCGGAGACACGGGCCTTGCTCGTTCCTTCGGCAATCCCGAGCGCTGAACCGATCTCGGCGTGGGTGTAGCCTTCCATCGTGTACATCACCAGCGCGATCCGAAGGTTTGACGGCAGCGCATCGATCGCGTCGCTCAGCGCATCGCGCAGGTCCGGTGCGATCCCGCCCTCCACCGCCGGCAGCTGGTGGTACTCCTCGAGGTCGTACTCCCGCTGCCGGAACCGCTTCACCCGCCGCATCGCATTCAGGCAGGTGGTGGTCGCCACGCGGTGCAGCCAGGTGGCGAACGACGACTCCCCGCGAAATTGCCCGATCACCCGGAAGAGCTGGACGAAGACATCCTGGGTGAGCTCGCTCGCCAGATGCCGGTCGCCGGCAATCCGGTACGCGAGACGATAGACCCGGTCCACGTGCGCCTCGTACAGGCGACGCGCCGCCTCCCGGTCGCCCGAGACTGCCTGGGCCACCAGCCACCGCTCCTCCTCGCCGGTCCCCGGCGCCGGGGCGGCATGCAGTGCGTCAGTCATCGTCAGGGGGTTGGACACCGGGTGGCGGGAAACCGTTGGGGGCAACCATTCTTGGGGTAGGGACATCCATTGCTCGTCCCCCCACCAGGTCCGGAGTGCCCATGCTCGTCCTCGTCTGTTCGCTTGCCGCCCTGATCCTTCCGCCTCGCCTGGCCCCCGTCGATACGGTCCGGGCCCGGGTGGTGGCGACGGTCGGCGAAGATGCGCCTCGGACGCCGTTCATGCTGGGGGAGGTGAGCGGTCTAGCCTTTGATGCCTCGGGACGGCTCTACGTCGCCGACGTCCAGGAGCCGCGGATCGTCGTCTTCGACTCCACGGGCCGCCATCTCGCCACCATCGGCCGGAAGGGGGAAGGGCCGGGCGAGTTCACCGCACCCACCGGACCCATCATCGCCGCCGACGGCAGCCTCTACGTGCGGAACATGAGTCGCGTCCAGCACTTCGTCCCGGACCCGAGGAGCGGACTGCCGACCAGGTTTGATCGCCACTTCGAAGGGCCACTCTACGCACCGTGGCGCTCGAAACTCCCGTCGCAGATCGATGCGCAGGGCCGCTTCCATTTTCCGCGCGAAGCGACGCCCTCCGCCGACCGACGCACCCGGTATGCGTACCAGCGCTACCGCCTCGATGGCACCCCCCTCGATTCGCTCGGCGTGCCGGTCCACCCGACGATGCGTGCCAGCTGGGCCACCGTGCCGATCACCTCGCACAGCGGCCGTATGGTACCGGGATTGAATGTCGTCCCGTTTCACCCGATGCCGGTCTGGGCGGTCTCGAACAGCGGCACCATCTTCAGCAGCGCGGCCGATCGGTACCTGATTGTCGAGACCGACGCGGCGGGCCGGATCCTGCGCCAGATCACGCGGCCCGACGTGCCGCAGCCCATCCCCGCCGCGGAACGCGCCGAGAGCACGAGGGCGCTCGCTCGACGCATCGACACCCTGAAAGTCCCGCTTGCCCAGGTCGAGGGGGCCAGTGAGGAAGTGCGCGCGCGACGCCTGCCGCTGGTCTATCCGATGATCGTCGGGCTGGTGGCGGCGTCGGATGGCGCGCTCTGGGTTCGGCGATGGGCGGCGCCAACCAGTGCGGCGGCGACGGTCTTTGATGTCTTCGGCGCCGACGGCCGCTATCGGGAGACGGTGCGGCTCCCGATGCGATGCGCCCCGCAGCCGAGTGTGATCGTCCGCGGGGCGCTGGTCGCGTGCGTGGTGCTCGACCCCGCGAGCGGGGCCGAGCAGGTGGTGGTCTTCAGCTCTCGGCCGGCGTGAACTCCCCTTCCCAGCGCGCCATCACGACCGACGCGAGGCAGTTGCCGAGCAGGTTCACCGACGTCCGCATCATGTCCATGATCGCGTCGACGCCGAGGATCACAGCCACGCCCTCGAGCGGAAGGCCGAAGGAGGTCAGCGTGCCCGAGAGGATCACCAGCGAGGCGCGCGGCACCGCGGCCACGCCCTTCGACGTGAGCATCAGCGTCAGCATCATCAGCAGCTGGGTGCCGAGCGTGAGCTCGATGCCGGCGGCCTGCGAGACGAACACCGACGCGACGGCGAGGTAGAGCGTCGAGCCGTCGAGGTTGAACGAGTAGCCCGTGGGCAGCACGAAGGCGACGATCCGCTTCGGCACGCCCATCTTCTCGAGATTCTCCATCGCCAGCGGCAGCGCCGCCTCGGACGAGGCCGTCGAGAAGGCGATCAGGTACGGCTGCTTGACGTACTTCCAGAAGAGCCGGATCGGAACCTTCGCGATCAGGGCGACCGGCAGGAGCACGACCAGCACGAAGACCACCAGCGCCCCGAACAATGTCAACACCAGGGCGGCGAGATTGCCGAGGACGCCGAGGCCGCTGTTGCCGATCGTCACGGCGATGGCGGCCGCGATGCCGATCGGCGCGAACAGCATCACGATGCCGGTGAACTTGAACATCACGTCGGTGAGCGATTCGCAGAACGCGAGCATCGTCTCCTTCGCCTTCCCCTTCACCTGCGCGAGCCCGATCCCGAAGAGCAGCGAGAAGAAGACGATCTGCAGCACCTCGTTGTCGGCAGCCGCCTTGAAGAACGACGCCGGCACGGTGTGGTCGAGCACGCCCGCGAAGGTGGTCTTCGTCTCGGCCAGCTTCGCGCCCTGCTCGGCGCTCGCGGTCAGCTGCACGCCATCGCCGGGTCGCACGAGGTTCACGGCGCCGAGTCCGATGAAGAGCGCCGCGGTCGTGGCGATCTCGAAGTAGATGATGCTGCGGAGCGCGAGGCGACCCACCTGCTTCAGGTCGTCCCCGTGCCCGGCGATTCCGACGACCAGCGAGCCGAAGATCAGCGGCACGACGATCGACTTGATCATCTTGATGAAGATCGAGGAGAACGGCTGCAGGTACGGCGTCAGCGAGACGCCGGTCCAGACCGCGTTGTCGAGGTAGCCGATCACGATCCCGAACACCATCGAGATCCCGATCCACCACGTGAGGGGGATCTTCCGCAGGGCAGCGAACATCAGGACTCCGGGGGAGGAGAAGGGTCAGCCGTCCACAGGTCAGCCGGCGAGGATACCGGCCTTCTGTTCGACGCGGTCGAGCAACTGCTGCCAGCTGTCGGCGAACTTCGCCACGCCATCGGCCTCGAGGAACGCGGTGCGCTCCGCGAGCGTCCCGACGCCGAGGGCATCGTACGCGGCGAGCGTGCGCGCCGCCACCGCCTCCGCCTCGGGGGTGATCCGCACGTGCGGATCGCCGTGATCGGCATAGGCGCGGAAGGTCTCCGGCGGCAGCGTGTTCACGGTGTCCGGGGCGATCAGCGCCTCGACGTAGAGCACGTCCGAGAGCGACGGATCCTTGGTGCTGGTCGAGGCCCAGAGGGTCCGCTGCGCCTTCGCGCCCTTCGCCGCGAGTGCCTGCCAGCGCGGCGTGAGCAGCGTCTCGCCGAAGGCGGCGAAGGCCGCCACCGCGTTGGCGATCGCGACCCGATCCTTGAGCGCCGCCCCGGCCTCGCCGGCCTTCGCGATCGCCGCATTGGCCTGGCCATCGACGCGGCTGACGAAGAACGACGCCACGGAGTGGACGCCGTCGATCGGCAGTCCGGCCGCGGCCCGCTGTTCGAGGCCGCGGCAGAAGGCGTCGACGACCTCGCGATAGCGTTCCACGGAGAAGAGCAGCGTCACGTTGACGTTGATCCCCTTCGCGAGGCAGTGGGTGATCGCCGGGAAGGCCCTCGCGGGTGCCCGGGATCTTGATCATCGCGTTCGGCCGGTCGACGCGCGCCCAGAGCCGCTCCGCCTGCACGATCGTCCCTTCGGTGTCGTGCGCCAGCGTCGGCGCCACCTCGAGCGAGACCGTGCCGTCGCCGTGGCCACTGGCATCGTACACCGGGCGGAAGACATCGCACGCCGCCTGCACGTCGGCCACCATCAGCGACTCGACGATCTCGGCCGTGGTCGCGCCGCGCGAGGCGAGGACGCGGATGTCGGCGTCGTAGTCGCTGCTGCCGGTGATCGCCTTCTCGAAGATCGTCGGATTCGAGGTCATCCCGAGCAGGCCGTCCTCGCGGATCAGCCGCGCGAGTTCGCCCGAATGGACGAGGTCGCGGGTGATGAAGTCGTACCAGGGGCTCTGGCCGAGGGCGCCGAGGCGAACGAGGGGATGGGTCACGGCGTGCTCGCGGTCAGAAGGGTCCGAACGGCGTCGGCCACGTGGCCCGCCGTGAAGCCGAATTCCTGGAAGAGGCGCTCGCCCGGGGCGGAGGCGCCGAAATGGTCGAGCCCGAGCGACCGGCCGCGGTCGCCGACCCAGCGCGTCCAACCGAAGGTCAGCCCGGCTTCGACCGAAACGCGTGCGGTGATCGCGCGCGGCAGCACCCGTTCCTTCCACGCCGGATCCTGCGCTGCAAACAGTTCCCACGAGGGCATCGTCACCACGCGGGTCGGCGTCCCCTCGGCCTCGAGCAACGCCGCGGCCGCCGTGGCGACGTGCACCTCCGAGCCGGTCGAGATGATGATCGCCTTCGGTGCCGTCGCCGGTTCGTGGAGGATGTAGCCCCCGCGCGCCGTCTCGGCAACTGCATCGGCACGACGCGGCAGGGCGGGGAGCTTCTGCCGCGTGAGGATCAGCGCGGTCGGGCCGGTGCTCCGGCCGATCGCGGTCCGCCATGCCGCCACCGTCTCGGCCGCGTCGGCCGGGCGAAGCGTCACGAGGTTCGGGATGCCGCGGAGCATCGCGAGGTGCTCGATCGGCTGGTGCGTCGGGCCATCCTCGCCGACGCCGATCGAGTCATGCGTGAAGATGTAGATCACCGGCAACCCCATCAGCCCCGCGAGGCGGATCGACGGCTTGCAGTAGTCGGCGAAGACGAGGAAGGTCGCGCCGTAGGGGCGGACACCGCCGTGGCACGCCATCCCGTTCAGCGTCGCCGCCATCCCGTGCTCGCGGATGCCCCAATGGAAGCGCGGGCCGGTGCTGGTGGCGGAGAAGACGTCGCCGAAGGTGATGTTGGTGCCGTTGCTGCCGCCGAGGTCCGCCGAGCCACCGGCCAGGCCGGGGATCACCGGGGCGAGTGCCGCGAGCGCCTTCTGCGATGCCTGCCGTGAGGCGACCGACTCCTCGCTCAGGTCCGGAAGATGCGTGGCCCAGCCGTCGGGAAGCGTGCCGGCCAGCTGCGCGCGGAACTCCGCCGCGCGCGGGCTCGCGGCGAGACGCGCCTCCCACGCCTGCACCAGCTCCTTACCCTGCGCCGCGAGCGGCGCCATCTCGGTGTAGGCCTCGGGCGCGACGTGGAACGGCTCGGTCGGCCAGTCGAGCAGCGCCTTGGTGCGGGTGATCTCGTCGGCGCCGAGCGGCTCGCCATGCGCCTTCGACGAATCGCGCTTGGTCGGCGCGGGATCGCCGATGATCGTGCGCAGGACGATCAACGTCGGCGCGTCCTGGTGCGCGGCCGCCTGGGTCAGTGCCGTGTCGATGTCGTCGAGATCATTGCCGTCGCGCACATGGAGGACGTGCCAGCCATACGCAGCGAAACGGGCGCCGACATCCTCCGAAAACGAGAGATCGGTGCGCCCGTCGATGGTGATCTTGTTGTCGTCCCAGATGACCGTGAGTCGGTCGAGCTTGAGGTGCCCCGCGAGCGAGGCCGCCTCGCTCGCGACCCCTTCCATCAGGTCACCGTCCGAGCAGAGTACCCAGGTGCGGTGATCGCAGAGTGCCGTGCCGTACTGCTCGCGCAGCATCCGCTCCGCGATCGCCATCCCGACGCCGTTGCCGATCCCCTGGCCGAGCGGACCCGTCGTCGTCTCGACGCCGACGGTGTGGCCGCGTTCCGGGTGACCTGGCGTCTTCGAGCCCCACTGCCGGAAGCGCTTGATCTCGTCCAGCGGGAGATCGTAGCCGCTCAAGTGCAGCGTGCCGTAGAGCAACATCGACGCGTGGCCGCAGGAGAGGACGAAGCGGTCGCGGTCCGGCCAGCTCGGCGCATGCGGGGCGTGCTTGAGATGGCGTCGATAGAGGACGTAGGCCACCGGCGCGAGCGCCATTGGTGTGCCCGGGTGTCCGGAGTTGGCCTGCTGCACTGCATCCATGGCCAGGACGCGAAGTGAATTGATGGTCTTCCAGGCGGCGTCGGTGGCCAGGGTCGGTGTGGTCACGGCGTGTCGGGCTCGCAGGTCGGGGAACAGGGGAACTGCGCCTAAGATAATGCGACGAGGGCCCCCGAGTCGGTCGGGTGATGCGCCCCGTGTTCCGCCGGGTCCGCGCAGCGTCACCGTGGACAAGATGACCAATATCCCGACCCCCACATCACCGATCGCCCTGATCGTCAATCGCGGCGCCGGCCGCTCCGACGCGACGGCCGAAATCAGCGCCATCGCCGACCAACTCCGGGCCGCTGGACGGACGGTGACGGTTGCCCTGGTCGGCGATGCCGCCGACATCGAGACGGCCGTGGCCGAGGCCCTTGCCGTCGGCGCCGGAATGGTGGTGGCCGGCGGCGGCGACGGGACCGTCAATGGGGTGGTGGCCGCGCTCGACGGCCACGATATCCCGCTCGGCGTCCTCCCCCTCGGCACCCTCAATCACTTCGCCAAGGACCTCGGCATTCCGGTCGAGATCGAGCCGGCGGTGGCGGTCCTGCTGACGGGGACCCCCAAACAGGTCGACCTGGCCGAGGTGAACGGCAAGCTCTTCCTCAACAACTCGTCGCTGGGACTCTACCCGCAGGTCCTCCGGATCCGATCGCGCTACGCCGCGTCGGGTCTCGGCAAGTGGTTGATCGCGGCGTGGGCCACGCTGAAGGTGACGGGCGAGGATTCGGAGCTGACGGTTCAGTTGACCGTCGATGGCGCATCGATCACGCACCGGACGTCACTCGTGATGGTCGGCAACAACGCCTACCGGATGCGCGGGCTGGAGGCGGGCACCCGCGACTCGCTCACCGAAGGGCAACTCGCGGTGTATATCGTCCCGCCGATCGATCGGGTTGGCCTCTTTCGCCTCCTGTGGCGCCTGGTGCGCAACGCCGATCCCACCGATCACCTGACGGTCCTGCACGCGGAAGAGGTGACCATCAATCCCCGGCAGCGGAAGGTGGACGTGGCCTACGACGGCGAAGTCCGGCGATTCGACGCGCCGCTGACCTACCGAATTCGCCCACTCACGCTGCGAGTCGTCGCCCCGGGTTGAAGGCCCAAGGGCGACGACTCGCAGCGCGGCGCCACCGCGCCTGATGGCCTACTTCTTCTTCCGCGCCCGGGCCACTCCCACTCCTGCTGCCACCACGGCCGCCGCCCCGAGGACCGCCGCCGCCACCTTCTTCCGCTTGGCGACCTTCGCCTCCTTGCCGGAGACCTTGTCGGCGAGCTTCTGGACCGCCGCCTTCGCGGCCGCCCCCGACTTCGCGACGTCCTTCTTCGCCTCCGCGACTGCGTTCTTCACGGCCTTCGACGCTGCCTTCTTGGTTGCCTTCGAGATCGCCATGGTCTGCTCCAGTAGAATGGGACTCAGGGTGCACTGTTTCGGTGACGAGCCAACGGTCCCCCCCTGCACCAGCCGAACGACCAACGACTAACGACCAACGACCAACGACTCCACACCCGTCCGACACCTCGGCAATTCCCGACCAAGGATCTCCCCAAGCCGATCCACCGCTTCTTCCGCCATCGCCCGGTGCGTCGTCAGCTTGCCGCCGGCGATCGTCAGGACGTTCCCCTCGCGCAGGATCTGATGCTCGCGGCTCCGCGAGCTCTCGCGCCCCTGCTGTCGAAGGAGTGGCCGGACTCCGGCCCAGCGGTCCTGGATGTCATCGGTCGTCAGGCGCTGGGCCGGGAAGAGGTGGTGCACCGCGCGGAGCAGGTACGCCACATCTTCTCCGCCGACCGTTAGCGCATCCGGCGATTCCTCCGTCTCGGTGTCGGTCGTCCCGACGACCACACGCTGCTGCTCCGGCTCGGGGATGCAGAACATGACCCGGCGATCCTCGGGATGGCGGAGCGCGAGTGCCTGGGTGAGCGGCAGGCGCGTCGTCGGGAAGGTGATGTGGATCCCCTTCGTCCCGCCGACCAGATCGCGTGCCGGGAGCCCCACCGCTTCGCGGACCGCATCGGTCCACGGGCCGGTCGCGATCACCAGTGAACGGGCCGTGATCTGTTCGCCACTCGGCAGGGCGGCGACCACTCCCTGCTCGGTGATCGCCACCGATGCGTCGGCCTCCTCGATGATCCGCGCGCCCCGGCGCACCGCATCCGCGATCGTCGCCCGCACCAGGCCGATGTCGTCGCAGCGGGCATCCTGATAGACCGCACCACCGAGCAGCGGTGCGTCGACCAACAGCGGTTCGTGACGGAGCAGCGCGGCGCGAGTGAGCGGGTGGTGGGGCCCGAGCGCGTGTCTCGCGGCCAGGAGCTTGTAGAGCACGACGCCGACCCCGATCCGGAGCCACTGCCACCAGGCGCCGCGGTCGAGCACGAAGTAGAAGGGGATCGGGTGGACCAGGGTCGGCGCGATCCGGAGCAGCGTCGCCCGCTCCGACAGCGCCTCGTGCACGAGATGGATGTCGCCCAGCTCGAGGTAGCGGATCCCGCCATGGATCAGCCGACTGGAACGGGAGGAGGTTCCCCAGCCGACCGTCCGTCGCTCGAGCAGCGTCACCGAGAGGCCCCGCATTGTCGCGTCCCGGGCGACAGCGGCGCCGACGATGCCACCGCCGAGGATCAGCAAGTCCTGCATTCGGGAGTCCCCCAGGCTCGATGATCGATGATCGATCATCGATGGTCGATCATCGATCATCGGCACTTGGGGATCCCTTTCCCCACTCCGGGGTAACTTATCCCACTGTCGCCTTCCGCCTCGGGGTCCCGTGAATCCAGAGTACCGCACCTACGAAATCCAGGAAGTGTCCGGGCTGACCGGACTCTCCCGGGACCGGTTGCGAGCCTGGGAGCGCCGGTACGAGGCGGTCCGGCCGGTTCGGCAGGCCAATGGGTACCGGGCCTATACCGCCGACCAGGTCGCCCTGCTCCGGGCCTACGGGCGGCTGGTGACCAAGGGTGCCCGGATCGGGGAACTGGTCGGACGCCCTCCGGCCGAGGTCATCGAGACGGCCTGGCGGGAACTGCCGGATGGCACTCCGCTTGGGGGGCTGCTTGCACCGATCCGCCGGCTCGACCGCGAGGCGCTTGAGCTCCTGATCGCCGAACAGCTGGCGATCCGCGGGCTGGTCCGTTTCGCCGACGAAATCGTGATGCCGCTGGCCACCCTGATCGGCGACCTCTGGACCATTGGTGACCTGCCGATCGCGGCCGAGCATCTCGCGAGCGAGGTGGTGGTGCACGCCCTGAAGGAGGGGATTCGCGCCGACCAGCAGTGGGGTCCGCTCGTGCTGGCCGCCTGCCTCCCCGGAGAGCGCCACGAATGGGGTTTCCTGAGCACCCTCTGTCAGGTGCAACGCGGGGGGTGGCAGATCCGCTACCTCGGCACCGACCTCCCGCTGGACGAACTGGTGCACGCCGCCTGGCGGGTCATGCCCGGGGCCGTGGCCCTCTCCGTGAGCGATCCGGAGACCTGTGACCAGGTCATGGACGAATTGCTCGCCCTCCCGGCGCGCCTCCCGCCCAGCGTGTTCGCCTCGATCGGCGGGGCGGGGATCGAGGGGCGGAAGACCGCGTTGGCAGCGGCCGGATACCGGGTGGGTGCGGAATCGTTCGCGCTCCTCCTCCCGACCATGTCCCGTTAATTTCATGCGTCCCCCCCTGCCTCAAACCCGAAGCTCATGACTCTCGATCCGGCCACCATTGCTGCGCCGTCGTCCAGCACGGACGACATCGCCGAATTTGTCGCCTCCCCGATCGCCCCGACGGGCACGGGGCGGACGGCAGTGATCGTCGGGGCCGGGATCGGCGGCCTCGCGAGCGCGATCCACCTCGCCCACGCCGGCTATCGGGTCACCGTCCTCGAGCGCCACGCGGGACCCGGCGGGCGCAACGGACGCTGGGAATCGGAGGGCTTCACCTTCGACACCGGTCCGTCGCTGCTGCTGATGCTGGAGTACTGGCACAAGCTCTTCGCGATGGTCGGCCGGAAGGTCGAGGATTACCTCGACGTGGTGCAGGTGCTGCCGAACTACAACGTGCACTTCGCCAACGGCACCGTGCTCGAGATGACCCCGCAGCTCAATGTCCTGCTCGAGGGAATGGAGCGGATCGAGCCGGGCTGCGGACCGCGCGTGCTCGAATACCTCGCGCGCACCAAGCGGATGTATGACTCGGGCCTCGAGTTCATCTCGAAGAACATGACGTCGCCGCTCGACATGATCTCGCCGAGCCGCCTCGGCTCGCTCGCGAATCTCGGGGCGCTCGGCGACCTGCAGAAGCTGATCGCGAAGTACGTCAAGGACGAGCGGCTCCAGCAGGCGCTCTCCTTCCAGGCGCTCTACCTCGGCCTCTCGCCCTACGACGCGCTCGCGATCTACGCGCTGCTCCCGTACACCGAGATCGGCGGTGGCGTCCACTATCCGATGGGCGGGATGTACCAGCTGCCGCTCGCGCTCGAGCGGCTCGGCCGGGAACTCGGCGTGCTGTACCGCTACGGCGCCAAGGTCACCGAGCTCGAGAAGACCGCCGACGCGGTGAACGCGGTGCGCCTCGAGGATGGCTCGCGGGTCGCGGGGGACGTCGTCCTCGTCAACGCCGACCTGCCGTATGCCTATCAGGCGCTGCTCAAGGAGCCGTATCCGAAGATCGACCAGAAGCGCTTCTCCTGCTCGGTGGTGCTGATGTATCTCGGCGTGCGGAAGGAGTACGCCAACCTCGAGCATCACAACTTCATCGTCGCGAAGGACATGCGCGAGGCGTGCCGGCTCCTCTTCGAGGAGCACGCCATGCCCGAGGATCCGCCGTACTACGTCGTGGCCAGCACGCGCACCGACAAGAGCGGCGCCCCCGAGGGCTGCGAGAACATCTTCGTCCTGGTGCTCGCGCCGTCGCAGCATCCCGACCCGGCGCGCCGCATCGACTGGGCCGTCGAGGGACCGAAGGTCGAGGCGCGGATGCTCGAGAAGCTGGAGCAGTGGGCGATGCCCGGCCTCCGCGAGAACATCGTCACCAAGCGGCTGGTCACGCCGACCGACTTCACCATCGACTACGGCAACCTGCGCGGCGAGGCGTTCGGATTGTCGCACAACCTGATGCAGATCGGCGCGTTCCGGCCGCAGAATCGCCACCCCAAGTACGGCAACCTCTTCTTCGTCGGACAGAGCACCCATCCCGGGTGCGGCCTCCCGATGGCGCTGATCTCGGCGGAGTGCGTCACCGAGCGGATCGTCGCGGAGCGACCGGCCACCGGATGACGCCCCTCGTCGAGCAGGCCTACGCACGCGCCGAGGGGATCACGGCCGACTGGGCGAAGTCGTTCTACTTCGCCTCGCGTTTCCTGCCGCTCGCGAAGAAGCGCGCCATCTTCGCGCTCTACGAGTACTGCCGCCATGCCGACAACCTCATCGACGACCGCGGCGACCGGCCGATCGCCGAGGTGCGTGCCGAGATCGCCGCGCTCGATGCCGACCTGCGCCGCATCCACGCCGGGGACGCACCGCTCGACCCGCGGTGGCTGGCGCTGCGCGACACGATGCGCCGCTTCCCGATTCCGCTTGAGCCGCTCACCGATCTCCTGGTCGGCGTCGCGATGGACCTCGAGCCGGTCGAGTTCGAGGACTTCGCCACGCTCCACCGCTATTGCTACCTCGTCGCGGGCGGCGTCGGGCTGATGCTCGGTCCGGTGCTCGGCGCCCCGCCGCTGGCGTTCCGCGAGCCCGGGGTCGGGCTCGGCGTCGCGATGCAGCTCACCAACGTGCTGCGCGACATCGGCGAGGACCTGGACCGCGGCCGCGTCTACATCCCGCGCGAGGAGCTCGAGCGCTTCGGCCTCACGCGCGCCGACCTCGAGCGCCGCAAGGTCACCCCGGCCTTCGTGCGGATGATGCAGTGGCAGGTGGCGCGGGCGCGCCGCTACTTCGATGATGCCGACGTCGTCATCGGCCTCTTCCCCCGCGACGGCTCCCGGCTCACGGTGCGGCTGCTGCAGCAGACCTACGCCGGGATCCTCGACGTGATCGAGGCGAACGGCTATGACGTCTTCACCCGGCGCGCCTTCACGACGATGCCGAAGAAGCTGTCGATCCTCGCCCGCGCTCTCTGGGACGAGCGCTTCCTCTCCGGCGCGCTCCCGGACGAGCAGTCGGCATGACCGACCGCGGGGCCCTGCCCGCGCCGCTTCCCCCGCCCGGGCCGTTCGCGGTCCGGGCGTTTGAGCACTATGTCGCCGGCCTCGCGCGGAAGACCTTCGCCTCGGTCTGTTGGCGTGCCCTCGACGACTGGGCCTCGTGGCCGCCGCTCCCGACCCTCGTCGTCGCCAACCACACCAACTGGTGGGACGGCTTCCTCTCCTCCCCGCTGACCACCGCGATGGGATACCGTTTCCGGATCCTGATGGAAGCGAAGAACCTCGCGCGCTACCAGATCTTCAAGCGCGTCGGGGCGATCCCGGTCGAGCGCCGCTCGGCCACCCAGGCGATGCGCGATCTGGCGCAGGCCACCGCCTGCCTCGCGCCCGGGATGATGGTCTGGATCTACCCGCAGGGCCAGCGCACTCCCGCCGCCGCGCCGATCGACGACCTCGAGCGCGGGGCGGCCTGGATGATCGAGCGGCACGGCGGGCCGATTCGCGTCCTCCCGGTGGCGTTCCGCTACCCCTTTCGCGGCGAGCAGCAGCCGGAGTGCTTCATCCTCGTCGGTCGTTCGTGGGTCGAACAACCCGGTGACGGGATGGTGCGTGATGCCCTGCACGCCCGGGTGACCGACGGCCTGCGCGACACCGTCAGCGCGCTTGACACGCTGCTCGTGACGGAATCGCTCGACGGCTTCGCCACGCTCATCGCCGGTCGGCCGTCCATCAACACCCGCCTCGATGCGCTCCGGCACCGCTTCGGCCTGCTCGACGACTACGACCGCCGCAACGGCTGATTCCACAAACGAAGCGCGGGTGCGGCCGATGGCCGCACCCGCGCATGGAAACCCTCGCCTGGCTGTCTAGTGCTTGCCGGACTGCTGCTTCCGGCGGCGCCGATTCGCCACGGCCATCCCGGCGAGGCCGGTCGCCAGCAGCGTCATCGTGGCCGGCTCGGGGACGACTTCCTGCGGCGGCGACGGCTGGCGATACAGGAACTCCTGCGCGCCGCAATTCGGGTTGGTCGCGAGGTCGCAGGTGATGATGGCCCAGTCGGCATAGGTGCCAAGCGCCGGCGTCGTGTTGTAGAAGCCCGCGGTCAGGCCGAGGAAGGCGCCGTAGTTGGTCACGAGGTTGTTGAGCCGGGTGGTGGTGTTGTTCCCGTACCCGAGCAGCGCCCACATCGCATCCTGGATCGCCCCGTCACGTGCCTTCGTCGCGTTGGTCGGCGCGACCTGATCCTGCCAGAGCATCTGGTCGGCCAGGTAGGCAGCCCAGCGGTAGGCATCCGGGGTCGAGGTGCCGGTGGCCCCGTTCCGCGCGTGGGTGAAGTTGCTGCCGTCGAGCGGGGTGATCCACGCGTTGTACGTCTGCCCGCCGCTGATCCAGTGGTTGTAGTCAACGCACCAGACATAGAAGGCGGAGCCGTAGACGTTCGGCGCCGTGTCGAACTGGCCGAGGTACGGACCACCGACCACATTGCCGATCACGGGAGCGCCGGCGATCGAGCCTGCGAACCGGAAGCCATCCTGATAGGGGTCGTTCTGCGCCTGCAGCGGTGCGGCGAGCAACGCGGTGGCAGACAGCAACGAGAGCAGACGAGCGCGCATGGTGGATCCGGGTCAGAGGTAACCGCGAGTGGAATCGCTCCCTTGATCTATGGCAATCGCGGGGCCAGCGGCATGGGCGGCCGCCCGCCAGGCCTCCACTTGTCTGGCTAAGTGATTGTTGGTATTGATGTTGCGGTGGATTTCGCCGCGAGTGGATGAGGCGCCGCCGCAACGCGTGGTGTACCAATGTGTGAGATTCCCGCATCAAACTGTGGCGACCGTTCGACATTCGGCTGTCGAAATATCGGAATCAGCTCACGGCTCCAGGGGGCATTCTGCAGTACTTGACGTGGAAGGCGCTGCACGTGATCGGCGCCGTGCTCATGGTCGGGAACGTGACCGTGACCGGTGTCTGGACGATCCTGCTCTGGCGGGACCGCGCCGTGCGGACACCACGCCACATTGCCCGTGGCATCCTCTGGACCGACCTCCTCTTCACCTTCCTGGGCGGGGCGATGATGACCATCGCCGGCATCATGATGGTGCGGCAGGCCTATCCGGCCGGCAGCTGGCGGCAGGTCCCTTGGCTCATGCAGGGCATCCAGATGCTGGGGATCTCATCGGCGATCTGGCTGGCGCTGCTGATTCCCGACCAGGTCCGGATGGAGCGCTGCCCCGAGGGAGAGACCGCGCGCTTCCGGAAGCTCTACCTTCGGTGGAGCGTCATCGGCTGGATCGCCACCGCCTTCCTCTTCCGTGGCATCTGGGTGATGACCACCAAGCCGACATGAGCGACACGCTGCCGCTTCGCCTCCGCCTCGCCGTGGCGTCGGCCGCCGAGCTCGGCGAGGAGGAGGCTGCCACCGGTGGCCGCCGGGTCTTCCTCGCGCGCGGGCGCACCGATCCCGCCGACGCCCCGCCCTCGCGGCGGGTGGTGCTCCACCCCCTCCCTCCGGAGGGGCCGACTCGCGAGGCGCTCGTCCGACGCACCGATCAACTCCTTGTGCTGACCCATCCGGCGATTGCGGCGCCGATCGGCACGGGGGAGTTCGAGGGTCGGGCCTGGATCATCGATCCGATTCCGCCTGGGGTCCCGCTGCTCCAGCGACTCGCCGAGCGCGGCACGCTGCCGCTCCGCGAGGCGATCACCATCCTGCGCGAGGTCGCCCGCGCGCTCGCCGCACTGCACCGAAGGGAGCTCACGCACGGGCGGCTCTGGGCAGGGACGGTCATGCTCGACCGGCGCGGGACGGTGCTCACCTCGTTCGGCCTCGTCGCCGATGCCATGCCGAAGGACGATCTCCACGCCCTCGGCGCGCTCGCCTGGGAGATGCTGGTCGGTCTCCCGCCCCAGCCAGGCGGCGCATGGCCACTGCGGACCTATCGACCCTCAGCCCCGGCCGATCTGGAGCGGCTGGTCGCCGGGCTCCTGGCGCCAGATGGCGAGCCGAAGCCCGGGCGAGCCGAGGATGTCCTCGATGTCCTCGATCATTTCCCGCCGCTGACGCCTGAACCGATCGCCGATTTCCTCGACGGCGTCGCGGCGGGGGGTGGTCGCCGGAGCCGGCGCCGTCGCGGGGTCATGGTCACGCTGGGCTCCCTGTTGGGACGGCTCCGAGGCGCCTGACGGCGGACTCTCTTTGCCGCCATCGTACACTCGGCTATTTTACGGGGATGTTCATAAACGATTCTCAGAAGGAAGCAGATTAGTGGCACGTACCAGACGTCGCGGCGGAACCAACGTCGCCCCACCGTCCGAAGCGGCGGTCCTCCCAGGTCCTGCCGGCACCACCGTTGCTCGCCCCGCTGGACGCACCTACGGCTCGCACCGTGAATGGCTCCTGGCCAGGCACGGGTCAGTCTGCGCGTACTGCGGCGCCAAGGTGCCGCCGGAAACCATCACGCTCGACCACGTCCGGCCGCGTCGCGGCCAGTCGGCCTACGATCGGCCCGACAACCTCGTCCTCGCCTGCCGCCCGTGCAACGCCGCCAAGGCGGACATGCCGCTGCTGGCGTTCCTGATGGCGCGCCGCGCCCGCGGGGTTTTCCTGCTGCACTACGGTGACCATCTCTCGGATCCGCTGAAGGAACTGGTGCGGAAGTCGAGCGAGCGGCCGTTGTTGCCGCCGGAGAGTCGTTAGTCGTTGGTCGTTGAGGTGTGTGGCTGTCATCCCGAACGAAGTGAGGGACCTGCGTGATGGCTTCCACGCAGGTCCCTCACTTCGTTCGGGATGACCGCCTTCTCTAACGACTCACGACTAACGACTCACGACTCCAGCTCCCTTCCCCCCCAACGCCTCCGCCACAATCCTCGCCTGCTCCGCCTTGTGCGCCGAGAGATAGCCCTCGGCCGGCGAGGCCCGCTCGGGGCGGCCGATGTAGCGCATCGTCACGCCGGTCGGGAGGATCGTGCGCATCCGCGGCTCGATGAACGACCAGGCGCCCATGTTGCGCGGCTCTTCCTGGACCCACGCCACGTCGGTCAGCGACGGGTAGCGCGAGAGCAGTTCCTTCACTTCGCGCTCGGGGAACGGATACAGCTGCTCGATGCGGGCGATCGGCGGGCGGTCGTCGCCGAGCCTGGCCGCTTCCTCGACCAGGTCGTAATAGACCTTGCCGGTGCAGAGCAGCAGCGTCCGCGCCGCGGCCCGCCGTCCGTTGGTCGACGGATCGTCGAGCACGGTCTCGAAGCGGCCCGACGAGAGGTCGGCGAGCGAGCAGCTCGCGGCCGTCGCGCGGAGCAGCGACTTCGGCGTCATCACCACCAGCGGGCGACGGATCGCCCACTTCGCCTGGCGGCGCAGCACGTGGAAGTACTGCCCCGACGTGGAGCAGTTGACCACGCGGATGTTGCCCTCGGCGGCGGACTGCAGGAAGCGCTCGACGCGCCCGCTCGAGTGCTCCGGCCCCTGGCCCTCATAGCCGTGCGGGAGCAGCAGCGTGAGCCGCGAGGTCACGCCCCACTTCGAGAGGCTCGACGCGAGGAACTGGTCGAGCATCACCTGCGCGCCGTTGACGAAGTCGCCGAACTGCGCCTCCCAGACCACCAGTGCCTCGGGAGCCGCGGTGGCGTAGCCGTATTCGAAGCCGATCGCCGCGAGCTCGGAGAGCGGCGAGTTGTGCACCTCGAGCGGCGCCGATGCACCGGGCAGCGCCTGCACCGGCGCGAAGACCGCGCCGTTCACCGCGTCGTGCAGCACGAGGTGGCGGTGCGAGAAGGTCCCGCGCCCGACATCCTGCCCGGTGAGGCGGATCGGCGTCCCCTCGACCAGCAACGACGCGAACGCGAGCGCCTCGGCATGGCCCCAATCGATCCCATGCGGCTCGATCAGCGAGCTGCGGCGCTTCTCGAGCTGCTTGACCAGCTTCGGGTGGACCGTGAAGCCGGCCGGCCAGGCGAGCAGCTGCTCGTTGAGCGAGGCGATCATCTCGGCCGGCAGCGCCGTCTCGAGTTCGCCGGCGACGCCCGCATCGCGCGCCGGCTCGGCGGCTGGCGTCGGCCGGCCGATCGACGACTTGAACGACGTCTGGATCTCGACGAACCGGTCGTACGTCTTGGTGACGAGCGCATCGGCATCGGCCGCCGGGAGCACGCCGGCCGCCGCCAACTGCTCGGCGTAGCGCGCCCGCACCGTCGGCATCTCCTTGATCCGCGCATACATCACCGGCTGCGTGTAGCCCGGCTCGTCGGTCTCGTTGTGCCCGTGGCGGCGGTAGCCGACGAGGTCGATCAGGACGTCATCCTCGAACTTCACGCGGTACGCCATCGCGAGGCGGACCGCCGCGAGGCAGGCCTCCGGGTCGTCGGCGTTGACGTGGATGATCGGGATGTCGAAGCCCTTCGCGAGGTCGGACGCCCAGCGGGTCGAGCGGCCGTCGCGCGGATCGGTGGTGAAGCCGACCTGGTTGTTCGCGATCAGGTGGATCGAGCCACCGGTGTGATAGCCGGCGAGATCGCCGAGGTTGAGCGTCTCGGCCACCACGCCCTGCCCCGGGAAGGCGGCGTCACCGTGGATGATCACCGGGAGCGCGGCTGTCGTGTCGACCACGGCCTCGCGGCCGCGACGGTTGGTCTGCTCCGCGCGCGCGCGGCCGTCGACCACCGGACCGATGAACTCGAGGTGGCTCGGATTCGACAGCAGCGAGACGGTGATCGCCTTGCCACCCGTCGTCACGAAGGCCCCCTCGGCGCCGTGATGGTACTTCACGTCGCCGGTGCCGCCGTCCGGGGTCATCCCACCCGTCAACTGCTTGGCGCCCTCGAATTCCGCGAACAGCGCCTCGTACGGACGCCCGACGGTGTGGACCAGGACGTTGAGGCGGCCGCGGTGTGCCATGCCGAGCACGACGTCGCGCGCACCGGCGTCGGCGGCGAGCTCGATGGTGAGGTCGAGCATCGGCACCATGATGTCGAGCCCCTCGATCGAGAAGCGCTTCGCGCCGAGGTACGCCTTGCCGAGGAAGCGCTCCAGTCCTTCCACCTGCGTGAGCCGCTCGAGCAGCGCCCGCTGCGCCTCGGCCGAGATCGGCTGGCGATGGGCGCCCGACTCGATCTGCTGCCGCAGCCAGACGCGCTGCTCATGCGAGGCGATGTGCTCGACCTCGTAGGCGATGGTGCCGCAGTACGTGGACTGCAGGTGCGGCAGCGCCTCGGCCAGCGTCGCACCCGGGACGGCGATGCGCAGCACGTCGGTCGGAATCGTCGCCATCGTGGCCTCGTCGAGGCCGACGGTGACCGGCTCCAGCGCCGGATCGCCGACGGGCGGCGTGCCGAGCGGATCGAGCTTCGCGGCGAGGTGACCGTGGGTGCGGAACGCCTTGATCAGCGCCATCCCGGCGGCGACATGGCGGAGCTCGACCGGCGAGGTCGAGCTGCCCGCGATCGGCATCATGCCGGTCCAACCGGCGGATGCTTCCTGGGCGCGAGCCGGCGCAGCCGGTGCGGAGGCGGTGAGGGGTGAGGGGGCAGCGAGCGTGAACGCCGAGAAAATCCCCTCGTAGAAGCCGTGCTCACCCTGGAGGAACTGGTCGACCAGCTTGAGGAAGTTCCCCGACTCGGCGCCCTGGATCACCCGGTGATCGTAGGTCGAGGTGATCATCATCACCTTGGCGATCCCGAGTGCGGCGATCTGCTCCTTCGACATTCCGGTGAACTCGGGCGGGTAGGCGATCGCGCCGGTGGCGAAGATCGTCCCCTGACCCGGCATCAGGCGCGGCACCGACGCGACCGTCCCGATCCCGCCCGGGTTGGTGAGCGTCATCGTGGCACCGGCGAAGTCGTCGGGCATCAGCTTGTTGGTGCGCGCCTTCTCGACCAGCCCTTCGTAGGTCGCCAGGAACTCCGCGAACGTCATCGTGTCGGCGCCCTTCAGCACCGGCACCATCAGGCCGCGGCTCCCGTCCTTCCGCTCGACGTCGACGGCGAGGCCGAGGTGGACATGGTCGGGGACGAGCTTGTAGGCATCGGCGCCGCTCTTGAGCACGCCGGTCCCCATCACGGGGAACTGCTTGGCGCCCTGCACCAGCGCCCAGGCGATCAGGTGCGTGAACGACAGCTTCTCGCTCCGGCCCGCCGCCTTGAGCTGCGCGTTGAGCTCGGCCCGGCGCGCCTCAAGCACCCGGACCGGGAGCTCGCGGAAGGTCGTGGCCGTCGGGATGGCGAGGGAGGCGTCCATGTTGCGCGCCAACGCCGCCGCCGGCCCCTTCAGCTGGACCGCGTGGGCAGGAACGGGAACGTCGGGCGCCGCGGAGGGGGTCGCGGCGGGGGCCGTCGCACTCGGGACGGCCGCGGGCCGCTCGAACGGGACGGGGGTCTGTGCCTCGAGCAGGGCCTCGAAAATGGCCTCGGCCGGAAGGCCGATCTCAGGCTGCTCGGAATCGTTCGGGTGCACGGCTTCTCCGGCTTGGAGTCAACCTGACAAGATAATCGGGGATTCCCGGTGAACGGTGAACGGGGGCGCCGCCAGTGGCGGCGCTGGGTGAGGGGTGAGGGGGACCGGGTGAAAGGTCAAACGTGAAACGGGCTCCCCCGGGGGCGGGTGCCGTCTCACGTTTCACGTCTCACGGATCACTCGTCCACCCCTCACCCCTCACCCCTCACCGCTCACCACTAGATTTGCTGCATGCTCCCCCCCTCCCCAGGCCGCCGCGCGGTCGTCATCGCCGGACTCCGGACCCCGTTCGCCAAGGCGGGGACCGTGTTGCAGGATGTGACCGCAGCCGATCTCGCCAGGCATTGCACCCGCGAACTGCTCTACCGCACCGAGCTCCCCGGCGACGAGGTCGACGAGGTGATCTACGGGCAGGTCGTGCCCTCGCCGCTGCTGCCCAACGTCGGCCGTGAGGTGTCGCTGCTGCCGCAGCTGCCGAGGACGGTCCCGGCGTACACGCTGAATCGTGCCTGTGCCTCCGGTGCGCAGGCGATCTGCAACGCGACCGACCAGATCATGGCGGGCCACGCCGACGTGATCCTCGCGGGCGGCGTCGAGACGCTCTCCGATGTGCCGATCCTGCACACCCGCAAGTTCTCGCAGATCCTCGTCTCGGCCTCGAAGGCGCGCTCGCTGGGCGATCGGCTCGGGCTCTTCGCCCAGGTGCGCGCACGCGACCTCGTCCCCGTGTCGCCGGCGATCGCCGAGCCGAGCACCGGGCAGAGCATGGGACAGTCGGCCGAGAAGATGGCGAAGGAGAACCGGATCTCCCGCGAGGCACAGGACGAACTCGCCGTGATGAGCCACCAGCGCGCGGCTGCCGCCACGGCCGATGGTCGCCTCGCGATGGAGATCGCGCCGTGGTTCGGCGGGCGCGGCATGGACCAGGTCGTCGAGAGCGACAACCTGATCCGCCCCGAGACCTCGCTCGACGCGCTCGCCAAGCTGAAGCCGGTCTTCGACCGCCACTACGGCTCGGTCACCGCCGGCAACGCCTCCGCGCTCACCGACGGTGCCGCCACCACGCTGCTGATGAGCGAGGAGAAGGCGCACGCGCTCGGCTATCGTCCCCTCACCGCGATCCGCGCGTACGCCGTCGCGGCCGTCGATCCGGGATGGCAGCTGCTGATGGGGCCGGCCTACGCCGTGCCGATCGCGCTCAAGCGCGCCGGCATCGCGTGGAACGACCTCGGTCTCGTCGAGATCCACGAGGCCTTCGCCTCGCAGGTCCTCTCCAACATCCAGGCGTGGGGCTCCGCCGATTGGGCGCGCCGCCTCGGCCTGCCCGGGGTGGTGGGCGAGGTGGACTGGAGTCGCACCAACGTCATGGGCGGCTCGCTCGCGATCGGTCACCCCTTTGCCGCGACCGGCGCGCGCCTCGTCACCTCGCTCTCGAACGAGATGGCGCGGCGTGATGTGCAGTTCGGCCTGATCTCCATCTGCGCGCAGGGCGGGATGGGTTTTGCCATGGTCCTGGAGCGGGTCGGATGAGCGCCTTTTCCGTGGAACGGCGCGGCGGTGTCGCCATCGTGACCTTCGACACGCCGAACGAGACCGTCAACAAGATCAGCAAGGCGGTCGGCTGGGAGTTCGAGGATCTGCTCGGGCGGCTCGCCGCCGACGAGCCGGTCAAGGCGATCGTCCTGCGCTCGGGGAAGCCCGACACCTTCATCGCCGGCGCCGACATCGAGGAATTCGTCGCGCTCCGGAGCGTCGAGGAAGCGCAGCGGCTCTCGCGTGACGGTCAGTTGCTGATGCAGAAGGTGGCCGACTCGCCGAAGCCGATCGTCGCCGCGATCCACGGCGCCTGCGTCGGTGGCGGCATGGAGCTGGTGCTCGCCTGCCGCTATCGCGTCGCATCGGATCACCCCAAGACGATGCTCGGCCTGCCGGAAGTCCAGCTCGGCCTGCTGCCTGGTGCCGGCGGCTCGAATCGGCTGCCGCGCCTGATCGGCGTGCGGGCCGCGCTCGACATCATCCTCGCCGGGAAGAACGAACGGGCCAAGAAGGCGTTCACGCTCGGCATGGTGGATGAACTCGTGCCGGAGTCGATCCTCCTCGACACGGCAATCGCGGCGGCCGAACGGCTCGCTCGCGGCTGGAAGCCGTCGCGCAAGGGACGCGGCATTGGCGGCGCGCTGCTCGACGGCACGCCGCTGGGTCGGCTCGTCGTCTACAACAAGGCCAGGGAAGCGGTCACCAAGAAGACCGGTGGCAACTACCCGGCGCCGCTCCGGGCGCTCGAGGTGGTGCGCACCTCGATGGAGCGCGGGATGACGCGCGGCCTCGAGGCCGAGGCGCAGGCGTTCGGCGAGCTCGCGATGACCGACGTGTCGCGTCGGCTGGTCGAGATCTTCTTCGCGACGACCGCACTCAAGAAGGACGATGGCGTGCCGGTCGGCACGGGCCGCGCCACCAAGGTGCGTCGCATCGGGGTGGTCGGCAGCGGCTTCATGGGGGCCGGGATCGCGGGGACGGCGGCGCTCACCGCCAACGTCGAGGCGCGGCTCAAGGACGCCGATCTCGCGCGCGTGGGGAAGGGGATCAAGGCGGCGACCGACCTGATGACCGCGCGCCTCAAGCGCCGCCGGATGACGTCGCACGAATTCCAGCGTACCCGCGCGCTCCTCTCGGGTACGGCGGACTTCTCCGGCTTCGGCGGCGCGCAGATCGTGATCGAGGCCGTCTACGAGGATCTCGGCGTGAAGCGGCAGGTAATCGCCGAGGTCGAGGCGGCGGTGCCGCCGCACGTGATCATCGCGACGAACACGTCGACGATCCCGATCCAGGACATCGCGGCCGGCGCGCAGTACCCGGAGCGGATCCTCGGGATGCACTTCTTCTCGCCGGTCGAGAAGATGCCGCTCCTCGAGGTCATCCCGACGGCACAGACCTCGGCCGACGCGATCGTCACCGCGGTGCAGTTCGGTCGGGCGATGGGGAAGACGGTGATCGTCGTCGCCGATTCGCCCGGCTTCTGGGTCAACCGCATCCTCTCGCCGTACCTCAACGAGGCGGGCTTCCTGCTCGAGGAGGGCGTGCCGATCGAGACGATCGACGAGGCGATGACCGCGTGGGGCTTCCCGGTCGGGCCCGTTGCGCTGCTCGACGAAGTCGGCCTCGATGTCGGCGAGAAGGCGGGGAAAGTGATGTATCAGGCGTTCGGCGATCGGCTCACGCCGTCGAAGGTGATTGCGGCGATGCGCGGGGACGATCGCCTCGGTCGCAAGAATGGCCGCGGCTTCTATTTCTACAAGGATGGCCACAAGACCGGCGCCGACGGCTCGGTCTTCCAATTGCTGGGTGTGCGTCCCGCCGGTGAGGTGGATGTCGAGCGGGTGCAGGATCGGCTCGTGTACGCCATGCTGAACGAAGCGGCGATGGCGATGAGCGAAGGCGTGGTGCGGGTCCCGCGCGACGCCGACATCGGCGCCATCTTCGGCATCGGCTTCCCGCCGTTCCGCGGCGGTCCGCTGCGTACGCTCGACGCGATCGGTGCCGCCGAGGTGGTGGCCAAGCTCGAACGATTGGAGGCCGCCCACGGCCCGCGCTTCCGCGCGGCGCCCGTGCTCGAGGAGATGGCCCGCATCGGCGGCCGCTGGTACCCGGCCGACGGCCGCTGACCCCGCTCCGGCGGCGCGCGCTCCTCGCCCTCCTCGCGGCGGGTGCGATAGTCTGGCTGCTGGCGCGGCAGGAAAGCCACTTCTCGATCGTGGGGCTCGAAGGGCCGGCGTCGTCGGCCCTCGGGCCGTTGTTGCCCGCCGTCTCCGCAGGGCTCACGATCGCCGTGTCGCTGGTGATCGTCGATGTGGTCGGTGGCCCGGTCGTTGCCGTGCTCGCCGCGATCTGCATCCTCATCCTCCCCGACTTTCTTCCGCTCCACCGCACGTCGCTCATCGGTCCGCCGCTCCTCGCCACCACCATCGGCATGCTCGCGGTCATGCTCGCGGCGCCGCGCTTCTCGCTGGCCTATGGCGCCGTTGCCGCGGTCGGGGCGGTCTGGGTGTCGCCGCAGGCGATCGGCCTGGTCCCCGCGGCCGTGGCGTGGGCACTGCTCCAGCCCAACGGGCAGCGCGGCCGCCTCCCGCGCGCCGCGCTGGCGTTGCTTCCGCTCGGCGTTGCCGTGCTCCTGACCGTCGCCGTCGGCAGCGCCTGGCCGACACCAATCCACGTCGGGTGGCGCGGCGGGCTGGATACCATCCTCCGCGCCATCGGTCACGTCCTCGGCACGCAGCAGGTCCCCGCGATCACGTCGCCGGCGCTCCGCTGGGTGATGATCGCCGACACGACACTGATCCTGCTGGCGCTTGGCGTGATGGGATGGCGCCGGGCGAGTGCGGCGGCCACCCCCGAACGGCCGCGCCGCTTCTATCCCGCCGTGCTGGTGCTGGCGATCGCCGTCTCGGCCGGGCTGATCATCCACGCGATGCTGCTCCCGGAGGCGCCGCTCCCCAGCGTCGAGACGGCGATGTCGCTCGCCGTCCTGGCGACCCTCACCACGGCGGTGTCCGTCTCGGTGCTGTGGCCCAGATGGCCCTGGTGGGGCAAGGGGATCGCCGTCCTGCTGCTTGCCGGCTGGATCGGCGGCGCGGTCATCGGCTAGTATCCTCCATGACTCCCGCCACGCTCCGCCCCGCCACCGTTGCCGACGTCGCGCTGATCCTCGACCTGATCCGCGGGCTTGCCGAGTACGAACGACTCCCCAACGAGGTCGTCGCGACAGAGGAGGGGATCCGCACCTCGCTCTTCGGGCCGGTGCCGGCCGCCGAGGTCGTGATTGCCGAAGTCGACGGGGGCGCCGCCGGCTTTGCGCTCTTCTTCCACACCTACTCGACCTTCCTCGGCCGCCGAGGGCTCTGGCTCGAGGATCTCTTCGTGCGGCCTGCATACCGCGGCCAGGGCATCGGCCGGACGCTGCTGGTGCATCTCGCCGAAGTCGCCGTCGCCCGCGGCTGCGGCCGCCTCGAGTGGTCGGTGCTCGACTGGAACGAATCGGCGATCGGCTTCTATCGTGCGCTCGGCGCCGTCCCGATGGACGAATGGACCACCTTCCGCGTCACGGGCGACGCGCTGCGCCGACTGGCGGGGGGGATGACGCGGCGTAGGCTTGTGATGCACTGTGCGCACGACCCGATCGGCCCCCCTGTTCTCTTGCCGTCTGGAGTCCCGCCATGGAACGCACCCCCACCGACGACCTGCGGCTTCGCGCCGCGGTCGATTCGTCACCCAATGGTCTGCTGGTCATCGATGCGACAGGCACGATCGTCCTGGTGAACCGCGAGATTGAACGACTCTTCGGCTATCCACGCGCTGAACTGCTCGGCCAGTCGATCGAGCGGCTCGTGCCCACGGGGGCGAGGAATCAGCACCCCGGTTTCCGCCACGGTTTCTTTGCGTCGCCGAAGACGCGCGCGATGGGTGTCGGGCGCGACCTCTTCGGCGTGCGCAAGGACGGTTCGGAGGTTCCGCTCGAGATCGGCCTCACACCGGTGGAGACGGAGGACGGTCTCTATGTGGTGAGTGCGATCGTCGACATCTCCGAGCGCAAGCGGGCCGAGGCGGAGCAGCGCCGCCTCGAATCGGAGCTGCGGCAGTCCCAGAAGCTCGAGGCAGTCGGGCGGCTCGCCGGCGGTATCGCGCACGACTTCAACAACATTCTCGCCATGATCATGGGATTCGCGGAGCTGGCGCGCGATGAAGTTGGCATGGCCAGCAACGACGACCTGCGGCGCGACCTCTCGCAGATCCTCGCGACGGCCGACCGTGGCCGCGAGATCGTGCAACAGGTGCTGCGCTTCTCCCGGCCGCAGCCGGTGGACGTCCGCTCGATCGACCTTCCCGGCGTGATCCTCGAGGCGACCGGCCTGCTCAAGGCCGCCCTGCCGCCCGGCGTGGCGATCCGGATCGAGGGAAACGGGACGGAGATGCCCCCGGTGCTCGGCGATCCGACCTCGATTCACCAGGTCGTGATGAACCTGGCGACCAACGCGGCGCATGCGATGTCCGAAGGGGGCACCATCACCATCGGGTTCCAGAAGTTCTACGCGCGCGATCATTTCATTCGCTCGCATCCCGGGCTGCGCGAGGGTCACTACGTGATGCTGACGGTCCGCGACACCGGCCAGGGGATGGATGCCGCCACCCAGGAACGGGCCTTCGAGCCGTTCTTCACCACCAAGGCTGTGGGCAAGGGCACCGGCCTGGGGCTTGCGATGGTGCGGGCGATCCTGCGCGACCATGGCGGCGCGGTCTGGATCGAGAGTGAACTCGATCACGGCACCGCGGTGCATTGCCTCCTCCCCGTCTCGCCCGAGGCAGACCCCGGTGCCCGGCCCATGCGGAATGCCGGGCCGAGAGGGCGCGGCGAGCGCATCCTGCTGATCGATGATGAAGTGGGGCTCGCCGAAATCGGCAAGCGGCGCCTTGAGGGGATAGGCTACAAGGTCACCGCCTTGAGCGACCCGTCGCTCGCGCTCAAGCTCTTCAGGGAGAATCCCGGGTATTTTGATCTTGTGCTGACCGACTATGCGATGCCGGAGATCACGGGCCTGCAGCTGGCCGCCATGCTGACGGCGTTGCGGCCGGACCTTCCCGTGATGCTGCTGACCGGACACCTCGAGGATTTCCCGGCCGACGCGCTCGCGCAGGCCGGCATCCGCCGGGTGAGCGTCAAGCCGATGACGGGCGTCGAACTGGCCGGGGCACTTCGCCAACTGCTTGATGGAGACGACTCGACCTGATGGCGCCTTGGGGAGCGAGTGGGGAACCACCGAAGTCGGCCCCGGCCTGGGAGGATGGCCGCTGGCCCGGATTGCCGAGCCTCGACGGACCGGTCGCCGCCGACGTCTGCGTGATCGGGCTCGGGGGCAGCGGTCTCACCGCGGTGCATGAGCTGCTTGACTTGGGGCAGCGCGTCGTCGCCGTGGATGCCGGCATCGTGGCCGGCGGCGCAGCCGGCCGGAATGGCGGCTTCCTCCTCGCCGGTCCGGCCGACTTCCATCACGATGCCGTCGCCGCCAACGGCCGTGAACGCGCCACGGCGCTCTATCGGCGCACCCTCGCGGAGATGGACCGGATGACCGCCGAGACGCCGGGCGCGATCCGGCGCGACGGGTCGTTGCGGATCGCCGAGAGCGCCGAGGAACTCGACGACTGCCGCGCCCAGCTGGCGGCGATGCAGGCCGACGGGCTGCCGGCCGCATGGCATCGCGGCAGCGATGGTGAAGGACTGCTGATTCCGACCGATGGCGTCTTTCATCCGTTGCGTCGCTGTCGGGCGCTGGCCGAGCTGGCGGTGGCGCGCGGGGCGCGGCTGTACGAGCGCTCTGCAGCGATCGAGATCACCGGCCACGGGGTGCTCACCACCGACGGCAGCGTCCTCTGCGATGCGGTCATCGTCGCGGTCGACGGCCGGCTGGAACGCCTCCTCCCCGAGCTTGCCGGGCGGGTGCGCACCGCCCGCCTCCAGATGCTCGCCACGGCGCCGACCGGCGAGCTTCAGACCCGGTACGCCGTCTACTCCCGCTACGGCTACGAGTACTGGCAGCAGCTCGACGACGGGTCGGTGCTGCTCGGCGGAATGCGCGACCGCGGCGGCGAGGGAGAATGGACCGACGTCGCCGAACCGGCCGAACCGGTGCAGTCGCTGCTCGAGACGCACCTGCGCCAACGGCTCGGGGTGCAGGCGCCGATTACGCATCGCTGGGCGGGAGCGGTCGGCTACACGCCCGATGGGCTCCCGATCTTCGAGGAAGTGCGTCCTCGTGTCTGGGCGATCGGCGGTTATTGCGGCACCGGCAACGTGGTGGGCGCGATCTGCGGCCGCGCGGTGGCGCGAATGGTGGTGCAGGGGAGCGCGCCCGATGCGGCGCTGTTCCGGGCATGAAGAAGCGCACCGGCGGACTCGTGTACTCGACGGACACCGGACGCACCTGTCCGACCTGCCGGCGCGGGGTGGCGGACTGCCGCTGCCGGGAGACCGGCCCGGCGCCGAAGTGCGACGGCATCGTCCGCGTCGGCCGCGAGACCAAGGGACGCAAGGGCGCCGGTGTCACGCTCGTCACCGGCGTCCCCCTGACCGGCGACGCGCTCGACGCCCTCGCCAAGACCCTGAAACAACGGGTCGGGTCGGGTGGTACGGTCAAGGACGGCGTCATCGAGTTGCAGGGCGACCACCGCGACGTGGTCGTCGCCGAATTGTCAAAGAACGGTTGGACGGTCAAGCGCGTCGGCGGCTGAGCTTGTCCCGCGCACGGACCGGCAGCATCCTCTGAGTTCCCTCATTCCGGAGCCCCACCCATGATGAAGCGTTTGGTCGCCCCCCTCGCCCTGTTGGCGATGCTGGCGACGCCGGTCCTCGCGCAGGAGAAGCCGAAGGCCGACAAGATGAAGATGGAGAAGGAGAAGATGGAGATGGACCACATGGGCGATCCCGCCAGCGACATGGCGCCGCTCATCGGGCAGTATGGCGGCTGGCTGGTGAAGGGCGCCGAGCAGATGCCGGCGGCCGACTACACCTGGAAGCCGACGCCGGCGGTGCGCTCCTTCGGCGAGCTGGTCGGCCACGTGGCGAACTCCAACTTCGCGATCTGCGCCGGGATCAAGGGCGACAAGACCATGCGCAAGCCGGACTATGAGAAGGTCTCCGACAAGGCGGCGCTGGTGACGGCGGTGAAGGAGTCGATGGCGTACTGCCAGACGGTGCATGAGTGGGGCAAGGCGCACCACCATGACATGGTCGATCTCTTCGGGATGAAGGGAAGCGTGAGTTGGGGACTGGCGTTCAACATCGCCCACAACGCCGAACACTACGGCAACATGGTGACGTACATGCGGATGAAGGGGATGGTCCCGCCCTCAAGCCAGAGCAACTGAGCTGGCCTCGCGGCGGCTGCCCCATCCGCTGGTCCTGATGCTGGGGGGCGTGGCCGTCGCGGCCGCGCTCACCTGGCTGGTCCCGGCCGGCGAGTATGAACGGGTGGTGGACGCCGCCACCGGACGCACCATCGCCGTGGCGGGCACCTATCACGCGGTGCCTGCCGCACCGGTCGGCCCGTTCGCGGCCGTCCTCGCGGTCCCGCGCGGGATCGCCGAAGGCGTCGAGGTGATCCTCACGATCTTCCTGGTTGGCGGCGCCTGGTATCTCGTCGACAAGATCGGCACGCTCGGGCGTGCCGTGAACGCGCTCGCCTCGAGGTTCCGCGAGGGGAGTCTCCTGGCGCTGCCGATCCTGATCCTCTTCTTCTCCGCGATGGGTGCCGCCGAGAACATGCAGGAGGAGATCATCGCGCTGATCCCCGTCCTCCTGCTCCTCGGCAGCCGTCTCGGCGTCGACGCCGTGACGATGATCGGGGCGAGCGCCGGGGCGGCGATGATCGGCAGCGCCTTCGGCCCGACCAATCCGTTCCAGGCCGGGATCGCGATGAAGCTCGCCGAGCTGCCGACGCTGTCCGGCGGCGCGCTCCGGACGGCGATGTGGGTGGTCGGCACCGCTGTCTGGGCCGCGTGGACGCTGCGCTGGGCGAGCCAGCACCGGGTGCCGGTGGCGAGCGAGGGAATCACCCATGCACCGCTCACCACGCGCGACGGGCTGATCCTCACCTGCGTCACCCTGCCGCTCGCGATCTACATCTACGGCGCGCTCAAGCTGGATTGGGGCTTCAACGAGCTCTCGGCGGCCTACCTGATCGGTGCGATCGCAGCAGGGCTCATCGCCCGGCTTTCGCTCGATCAGACGATCGTCGGCTATCTCGAGGGGATGCAGCTGCTCCTGCCGGCCGCGCTGCTCGTCGGCGTGGCACGCAGCATCACCGTGGTGTTGCAGGACGGTCGCATCATCGATTCCATTCTGTACGGAATGGCCACGCCGCTCGCCTCTGTCTCGACGACGGCGGCCGCGCTGCTCATGGTGCCGCTCCATGCATTGCTGCACGTCCCCGTGTCGAGCGTCAGTGGCCAGGCCGCGCTCACGATGCCGATCATGGTCCCGCTCTCGGACCTGCTCGGCGTCTCGCGCCAGGCCACGGTCCTCGCCTACCAGGTCGGCGCCGGCCTCTGCGAGCTGCTCACCCCGACCAACGGGGCGCTGATGGCGATCCTCCTCGCCGCCAAGGTCTCCTTCGGCGACTGGCTCCGCTTCGCCACCCGCGGCTACGCGCTGATGCTGGTGATCGGGGTGATTGGGATATTGGTGGCGGTAGGATGATGGATGATGGATGATGGATGATGGAGTGATACCGGTCGGGACGTGGACAGCACGCCAACGTCTCCAAGTCCATCATCCATCATCCATCATCCCGTTCGCTTCTCGCTTCTCGCTTCTCGCTTCTCGAGTCTCGCCGCATGCACTTCAGTTTCAACCGTGACATCCGCTTCGCCCAGACCCTCCCCTCGCGCCTCTACGTCGACCCGACGTACCTGGCGCTCGAGGAGGAGAAGATCTTCGGGCGCACCTGGCAGCTGGTGGCGCGCGCCGCCGACCTCGCGGCGCCGGGGAGCTTCGTCACTGCGCAGATCGGCGACGAGGCGATCGTGATCGTGCAGGACCGCGGGACGCTGCGCGGCTTCCACAACATCTGCCTGCACCGGGCCGGGCCGGTGGCCTCGGGGTGCGGCACCCGGCAGACGCTGCAGTGCCGCTACCACGGCTGGACCTACCGCCTGGACGGGACGCTGCTGCGCGCGCCCGAGATGGAGGGGACCGAGGGCTTCGACCCCGAGTCGATGCGGCTGCTGCCGGTGCAGGTGGCGACCTGGGGGCCGCTGGTCTTCGCGAACCTCGACCTCAAGGCGCCGCCGCTCGAACACTTTCTCGAGGGGATCGGCGAGCGCACGGCGCGCTTCCACCCCGAGGCGATGCGCTTCGTGATGCAGAAGCGCTGGACTATCGAGTGCAACTGGAAGGTGTACGTCGACAACTACCTCGAAGGGTATCATCTCCCGGCGGTGCATCCCGGGCTCTACAAGGAGCTCGACTACGATGCCTACCGGGTGGAGCCGCATCGCTACTGGTCGTTGCAGCACGCACCGCTCCGCGCCGGGCATGGGCCCGAGCGGAAGTATGTTGCCCAGGGCGAAGGCGACGACGCGCAGTACTACTGGTGCTTCCCCAACGTGATGCTCAACATCTACCAGGGGCAGATGCAGACCAACGTCGTCCTCCCGCTGGGGCATGACCGCTGCGAGGTGGTCTTCGACTGGTACGCCGTCGATCCGCCGGCCGATGCGGCCACCGACCCGAAGTGGACCTCGCTGATCGCCTTCAGCGACGAGATCCAGGACGAGGACATTGAAATTTGCGAGCGGGTCCAGCAGAATCTCCGCTCGCGCGTGTATGACCGCGGCCGCTACTCCGCCCTGCGCGAGAACGGCGTCCACCACTTCCATGCCTTGCTGCACGAGTTCCTGACATGAGCCGACTCACCCGATCGACCGTCGCCCTCGCCGCCCTCCTGATCGCCTCGACTGGGTGCGCCCGGCAGGGTGCCCTCAGCCCCGATCCGGCCGCCCCCGATTCCTTCGACGTCCAGATGGAGACCAGCGTCGGCACGATCACGCTGCGGAGCCGCCGCGCCTGGGCGCCGCACGGCGTCGACCGCTTCCATCGGCTGGTGAGCGAGGGCTTCTACAACGACGTCCGCTTCTTCCGCGTCGTCCCCGGCTTCGTGATCCAGTTCGGCCTCTCCGGCGACCCGAAGGCCTCCGCCCGGTGGGAGGCCGCCCCGATCGCCGACGACACCGTCAAGGTCACCAACAAGCGCGGCACGGTGGTCTTTGCCCGGGCCGGCCAGAACAGCCGGACCTCGCAGCTCTTCTTCAACACCGTCGACAACGGCCTGATGCTCGACGCGGCCGACGGCTTCGGCTTCCCGCCGTTCGCCGAGATCACCAGCGGGATCGAGGTGCTGGACAAGATCTTCCAAGGGTACGGCGAGGCCCCGGATCAGGGGCAGATCATGCGGGCGGGGAATGGCTACCTGCAGGAGAACTTCCCGAAGCTGGACTACATCAAGTCGGCCAAGGTGACTGCCCACTGGCCGTAGGGGCGTATGGTCGGGAGGGGGGGAGCCTGCCGCGGTCGAGATGCCTGATCGGGTTCGGCACTTGCGGTTTTTTTTTTCTCGCAGGTAACTCTTTATGAGCGTAGTGACGGGCTGGTCGCGTCGGGAGGTCGAGCACCTCTCCAAACGCACCCGTTTCACGCGGTCCTTCCTCTCCCTACACAGCGAGGCGCCAAATGCTTTCCCGACTTCTCCGGGTTATCCGCGTAGTTTCAGTGATTGCGATACTGGTGGTCGCCGCTAACCGTCAGGTCGTCGGAGCGCTGTCTGCGACCGAGTCAGAGTCCAAGTGTGTCAGTGGCGGGACGGATTCTTGCATGGAGAGTGTAAGCCCGGTCCTTGTCAACCCCAATAGCCACTGTACGGTCAAGGACGCCTGCGCAACCTGTCATTCTTCCACCGGGACTTGCTGGAGCAAGACCAACTACGTTGAGATTCCGGTCGGACAGTGATCGAGGGCGGACAAACCATGAAGCGTGGAGTACTCGCCGTGGGACCTTTGCCACCCCTCCATCCCGTGGCTGTGGCGGTATTTGCGGCGCTGTTCATCGCCTGTGGCACACCCATGACTGATTCGAGCCAACTCCAGTATCTCCGCGAGGGTGTTTCAGCCGAGGACAGTCTAAGAAGTGAGCAAATCGGTCCCACCGATCTCATCGCCACCGCGTGGATGATCGGGGCAACCGAGCGCATCATTGTGATCTCGGACCTCCAGCCGCCTTATCTGCACGTGCTTGATGCAGGCACGGGCCGGCACATCAAGTCCCTCGGAGCCCATGGCGAGGGTCCGGGGGACTTTTCTGATGCGCCGTCCTTAATGCGGGCCAGCTTTGCCGGCGACACCCTCTGGATGCTCGATGGGCCCAGGAGACGAGTTACTGGATTTGCGGTCGCAGCTCTTGCTTCGGACACTATCGCTCCACGCGCTGCCACCGTCGAGATCGACAGTGTACTCCCGTACACCGCTGACGGACCAAGTAGCACCGGGTTGATTGTGGCGATGGCGCAAGATCGCAAGGACGGACTGTTCCCGCTACGAATCCACAGGGGTGGTCAGAGGACTGATGTCGGGCGCCCCAGGGAATTCGCCGACAATCGTCTGACGCCGCGATACATGGGAAACGCCTACCTGGGTCGGCTTTGCTACTCCCCCGCTCGTCGCGTGACCGTGCAGATTTTCACCTTCGCGGGAAGGATCGATCTTCTCGATTCGGTCGGTACGATGGTGGGCAGTATGGACGTGCCGTATCCTTTTCGTCCGGACCCATACATGGATACGACGAGTGGGAAGCAGATTGATTTCAACCCAATCCTCCCGCGGGTCCGTTGGGGGTACTACGACTGTGCGGTAACGGACGGATTTCTGTACGCACTCTATGACGGGCGACTGAACGGCGCGAATCCGACCAACCCGGTGCCCCTGTCCGAAGTCCACATCTTTGACTGGACTGGTCGTCGCGTCCGCACGGTAGTGCTGGACCATTCGACCACCGGGATCAGCGTTCCTCCAGGCGACAGCTTGCTTTATTCGTTTGCGGAGGACTCCGGTCGCTTTGCCGTCCGCCGCACTCGCCTCCAGCAAAGGTAGACCCCGCCTGCTTGGCAGCGGGAACACCTATCGCCCCCTCGGAGGTACTGAATTGGATCGGCGCACTGAGATTGCGGTAACGCTTGGACTCGCCGCGCTCGCCCTCGCTGCTGTTGTCCGCAGCCCCAGCGGCACTCAAGGGCGGGTTGTTCGTCCTACCGCCGGCTCTGCTGGTGCGAGCTCACCCGCGGACGACCGAAAGAGCGACCTGCCGGATGAAGCGACCTTGGCGGAATGGTACTCGATCGGTCATTTGATCGGCCCCGAGAGCGCGCCGATTCGTATTGTCGAATTTGGGACCTTCACCTGCTCTTTCTGCCGCACATTCGCTGCATCAATTGACACTATCCAACGCCGATACCCCGGCCTCGTGTCGGTCAGGTGGATGCACTATTCGCTTCCAGATTCAGTCAAATCGGGGAGCACCGACTTCCTGGCGGAGGCCTCGGAGTGCATGCCTGGAAGGTCGGAATTTGAGCAATTCTACCGCGTCGTTCTCCTTGAGGGGCGACCCCTGGACTCACGTGGCGCGCTCTTGGTCGCGGCGCCCACGCTCGGCGTTCGGGATCCGCTTCGCCTCATGGCCTGCCTTGATGCGGAGTCGAGCCGGACGCGGCTCGACCAGCACACCCGCGCAACGGCGTGGATCGGCCCCGTCGGCACCCCCGCGTGGTACCTTAACGGGCGACTTTTCGTCGGTGCCGTTTCGACGTTCCAGCTTGACAGCCTCGTTCGCCGCGAGCTGCGGGGGGAATAGTCGGGGGGGGGCGGGCGGGCGGGAGTATCGCCCCCGCCACGGTTGCGCCCCCCGGCCCCACCCCGCTAGACCTTCAGTGCCGCCCAGTGGCTGGGCGGCACCATCACCGCGAGGGAACGATGAAGGACAAGCAGCTCGACAAGCTCGTCAAGAAGGTGACCGGCGTGGCGCGGACCGAGAAGGACAAGAACAAGCGCTTCGTGGACCCCACGCTGGAGGCCACGAAGCGCCCGGAAGAAGCGGCCGATTCCGACCGCCAGTTCCTCTTCAAGGAAATGAAGAAGCGGGAGTTCTAGATCCCCCGCTGCAACAGCTCGCGGACCACCTCGATCTGCTTGTTGGTCGGGAGGTCGGCGGTCGCCTGACGCAGCGCGTGCGCACGCTCCAGTGACTTCGGATCGAGCAGCAGCTCCTCGCGGCGCGTCCCGCTCGCCGCCACGTCGATCGCCGGGAAGATCCGCCGCTCCGCCAACTCGCGGCTGAGCACGATCTCGGCATTGCCCGTCCCCTTGAACTCCTCGAAAATCACTTCGTCGGCCTTCGAGCCGGTGTCGATCAGCGCCGTGGCGATGATCGTCAGCGACCCCTTGCCGACCCGCGGATCGACCGCGCGCGCGCTGCCGAAGAAGCGCTTCGGCCGCTCCATTGCCTCGGCCCCGATGCCGCCCGACAACGTCCGCCCCGATCCGCGGTCGATGTTGTTGTAGGCCCGTGCCAGTCGGGTCAGCGAGTCGAGGATGATCACCACGTCCTCGCCCAGCTCCACCCGCCGCCGCGCCCGCTCCAGCGTCATCTCGGCGACCGCCACGTGGCGCGCCGCCCCATGGTCGAACGACGACGCAATCACCTCGCCCGCGTTGGCCATCTCCATCTCGGTCACTTCCTCGGGCCGTTCGTCGGCGAGGAGGATGTACACCGTGGCATCGGGCTGGTTGGTGATGATGCCGCGTGCGATCGCCGTGAGGAGCGTGGTCTTCCCGGCCTTTGCCGGGGCGACCACCAGGGCGCGCTGACCCTTGCCCAGCGGGCAGAGGAGGTCGACCATCGCGGCGGTGATGTCGGCACCGCGACCGACCGGCCCGAGGGCGGAGAGGCGGAGCCGTTCCTTGGGGTGTGATGCGGTCAGGCGGTTGAAGTCCGGCCGCGAGAGGCACTCCGCCGGATCGCGCCCGAAGAGCGACAGCACCTTCTCGAGCGCCGGTCCCTTGCCGTTCCGCTGGGCGATCGCCTCGCCGGCGATCTCGTCGCCCGGCCGCAGCTTGTGCTTCGCGATCAGCGACTGCGGGACGAAGACATCCTGCCCGGTCGGGAGATAGCTCGACGCGCGCGACCGCAGGAAGCCGCCACCCCGCTCGGTCAGCTCGAGGACACCCTCGACCGACCGAGTCCCGCTGCCACCCTCCGGTGCTTCCTCGAGTGCGGTGCCGCCTTCGCCCTGACCCTCGAGTTTCGGCGCGGCGCTCCCTCCCGGTCGACGTCCCCGTCCGCGTCCGCCGCGCCGCCGCGGCTTGCCACCCTGCCCACCGCCATTGCCTCCGCGCGGATCGCTCACGAGCGGCTCCGGCCGAGGGCGGCGCGAACCAGCGCGGCGCCGTCTTCGAAGCCGTTCCCTTCGGCGATCGCCAGCGGCGTGTAGCCGGCACACTCGAGCGTCGGGTCGGCGCCGGCGTCGAGCAGCAGGGCCACGAGGGGAAGCCGTTTGGCGGCCAGGGCAGCGTGGAGCGGGGTGTTGGTCATCGCATTCTGGGAAAGGGGGTGGAGACTGGCGCCGTGCGCCAGGAGGGTCGTCGCGGCGCGCGGGGCGCCGAAGAAGGCGGCCAGGTGAAGCGGGGTCCAGCCATCGGCCGAATAGGTATCGGCCAGCGTCGGGTCGCCGACGAGCAGCGTCTCGAGCCGGGGCACGTCGTCGACGGCCGCCGCCTCGTGAATGGTGCGCGGCCACGATTGGCCCGTCAGCCAGCACGCCACCTCGCCCGCGCGGTGGTACAGCGCAGCCAGGAGGGGCGTTTCACCAGTGGGGGCCCGCTGCAGCAGCAGGGCGGGGTCGGCCTGAACGAGCGAGCGGACCTGCTCGAGGTCGTTCCGCCGACAGGCATCGAACAGCGTGTCGGTCACGTACCCTGGGGGTGTGGGCGGCGGGAGGCGCGCCCGCGGGCGCTGCCAGCCCGACAAATCACGCACCGATCCCGCCATTTCGCCAGTCCCCGCCCACTCACTCCGCGAAGATGCTCCCGTGCGCCGGGGCCAGCCGCGCCGAGAAGTGGCGCAGCGCGGGCGGCTGGGAAGTGATGCGCATCCCCCGGATCCGGTCGCGCCGCTCACCCACGTAGCTGAGCACCTCGGCCAGGTAGTCCACGTGGCTCTGGGTGTAGACGCGCCGCGGGAAGGCCAGCCGCACAAGCTCCATGGCCGACGGCTGTTCCGTGCCATCGGGCTGCTGGCCGAACATCACCGACCCGATCTCGACCGACCGGATCCCGCCCACCAGGTAGAGCACGCAGGAGAGTGCCCACGCCGGATACTCGCTTTGCGGCACCTGCGGCAGCATCGCCTTGGCGTCGATGTAGAGCGCGTGGCCACCCGGCGGCGTCACCATCGGGATCCCGGCCGCCGTCATCCGGTCGGCCAGGTACGCCACCGAGCGGACGCGGTAGCGGAGGTAGTCCTCGTTGAGCGCCTCGTCGAGGCCGATCGCGATCGCCTCGAGGTCGTAGCCGGCGAGGCCGCCGTAGGTGGGGAAGCCCTCGGTCAGGATCAGGTTGTCGCGGCAGCGGCGGGCCAGGTCGTCGTCGTTCACGGCGAGGAAGCCGCCGATGTTCGCCATGCCGTCCTTCTTGGCGCTCATCGTCGCGCCGTCGACTTCCGCGAACATCGCCTGCGCAATTTGCGTCGGCGTCTCGTGCGCATGACCCGGTTCCCGCTCCTTGATGAACCAGGCGTTCTCGGCAAAACGGCAGGCATCGAGGAAGAGCGGCACGCCGTGGCGGTTGCAGGTGGCTCGCACCGCGCGGAGGTTCTCGAGCGACGCCGGCTGGCCGCCCCCCGAGTTGTTCGTCACGGTGTACATCACCAGCGGCACCTTCCCCGCGTTCTCGGTCAGCACCCGATCGAGCGCCTCGACATCCATGTTCCCCTTGAACGGATGCCAGACCGACGGCTGCCGCCCCTCGGCGATCGGCAGGTCGAGTGCCGTGGCGCCACGCGCCTCGATGTTGGCGCGGGTGGTGTCGAAGTGGGTGTTGTTCGGCACGATCTGGCCCGCCTGCACCACCGTCCCGAAGAGGATCCGCTCCGCCGCCCGACCCTGGTGCGTCGGGATCACGTGGCGGAGCCCGGTGATCCGCTGCACCGCCTCCTCGAAGCGATAGAACGAGTCGGCCCCGGCATACGACTCGTCGCCGATCATCATCCCCGCCCACTGCCGCGACGACATCGCGCCGGTGCCGGAGTCGGTCAGCAGGTCGATCAGGACGTCACGCGCGCGCAGCAGGAAGAGATTGTGGTGCGCGGCGTCGAGGGCGACGCGGCGCTCCTCCGCCGTCGTCTGGCGGATCGGCTCGACGCTCTTGATGCGGAACGGTTCGATGATGGTGCGCGGTGCGAAGGTCATGTGGTCACGGCGCGTTGGCGCCAGTAGAGGAAGACGGGAATGCCAAGCAGCAGCAGGCCGCCGCCGCGGAGGGCGTTGCCGGGATTCGACGCGAGCGAGCCGAACACCACGTACGCCGCCGCCGCCACGAAGGCGAGCGTGGTCCACGGATGCAGCGGGACGAGGAAGGGCACCACGCGATCGCCGTCGGCCCGGCGGAGCGCGAAGAGCGTCGCCGCGGTCAGGCCGAAGAAGATCCAGTCGGCGAACACCACGTAGTCGAGCAGCGCGCCGTAGGTCCCCGAGAAGAGCAGCAGGATGGCCCACGCGCCCTGCACCACGATCGCCGCCACCGGCGTGCGCCAGGTCGGATGCAGCGTCGCGAACGACGTGAAGAAGAGTCCGTCGCGCGCCATCGCCTGGTAGACGCGGGGCGACACGAGGATCACCAGGTTCAGGAAGCCGAAGGTCGACGCGACGATCCCCGCCGCGATCAACCGTCGGCCGGCGTCACCGGCGATTCCGGCCATCGTCTCCGCCGCCGGGGCGTGGCTCGCCGCCAATCCTGCCGGGCCAAGCACGCGCAGATAGGCGACGTTCACCAGCAGGTAGGCCACCACCACCCCGATCACGCCGAGGATCAGGGCGCGCGGCAGGTCGCGCTCCGGGTCGCGCAGCTCCTCGGCGATGAAATTGGTCTGCTGCCATCCGCCGAACGCAAAGAGGACCGGCACCAGCGCCGCACCGACCTTGAGCAGCGTCGAGCCGGCCTCGATCGGCGCCTCCGCCTGGTTCACCGCCGCCGGCGCGGAGAACGCCGCGATCACCAGCACCGCGATCGCCAGGAGCTTGAGCAGCGTGAAGACGTTCTGCGTCCACGCCGCCGGCTTCACCCCGAGGACGTTCACCGCGGTGAGCAGCAGGATCGCCCCCGCCGCCAGATACGGCTGCTGGCCGGCCGGCAGGCCGAAGAGGTCGGTCGCGTAGCCGGCGAACGTCATCGCCACCGCGGCGATCGCCCCGGTCGCCATGATCAGCAGCAGCGCCCAGCCGTAGAGGAAGCCGGCCAGCGGTCCGAACGCCTCGCGCAGGTAGGCATACCCCCCGCCCGCGAGCGGCCGGCGCCGGCCCAGTTCGGCAAAGACGAAGGCGCCGAGGAGGGCGATCACCGCCCCGAGCAGCCAGACGAGCAGGGTGCCGTTCCGGCTCCCCATTCGGGCGGCCACGACCGACGGATTCAGGAAGATCCCGGAGCCGATGATCCCGCCGATCACCATCATCGTGGCGGAGAAGAGGCCCAAAGTCCGGGCATAACCGACGGGGGGCGGTGTCGTCACGGTGGTGGGGGGCTCCCGGCGCGCGGGTCAGGGTAAGGGGTGGGGGGTGGCGCGGAGCAAGCCCGGAGGATGGCGCAGTGGGCCCCCCGGCACAAGGCGACCCCCTGCGGCTACTTTTCCGCCGCTCGCGGTCGCTTCCGACCCCCCTGTTCCCGATTCGAGGCACGCCCCTGCGATGATGCGTTCCGGCCTGCTCTGGCTCTCCGAGCGGAAGTCCATCTTCAACTTCGTCCGCAGCAACGGGCTGGCGAAGAAGTTCGCCTCCCGGTTCGTCGCCGGCGAGACCCTCGCCACCGGCGAAGCCGCCGCCAAGGAGCTCCAGGCCAAGGGGATCACCTCCTCGCTCGACCTCCTCGGCGAAAGCGTGCATGCCGAGGCCGAGGCCAACGGGGCGCGCGACGCCTACATCGCCATCCTCCGCGGGATGAAGGCGGCCGGGCTCGAGGTCAACGCCTCGCTCAAGCCGACCCAGATGGGGCTCGACATCGACGAAGGCCTCGCGGTCCGCAACATCACCGCCATCCTCGAGGTCGCCAAGGAAACCGGCGCCTTCGTCCGGATGGACATGGAAGGGTCCGCCTACACCCAGCGCACCATCGACTTCTACGAGAAGCAGGTCCCCGAGGCGCTCCGCAGCCACACCGGCCTGGTGATCCAGGCGGCACTGCGCCGGTCGACTGAGGACATCGAGCACCTGATTCGCATCGGCGCGCGCGTCCGCCTCTGCAAGGGCGCCTACATGGAGCCCGCCGAGGTCGCCTATCCGGTCAAGGCCGATGTCGATGCGCACTACGTGCGGCTGATGCATCGCCTGCTCACCGACGGCAACTACCCCGCCATCGCCACGCATGACGAGGCGATGCTCGCCGAGGCGAAGCGCTTCGTGGCCGAGAAGGGGATCGCCCGCGATCGCTTCGAGTTCCAGATGCTCTACGGCGTCCGGCGCGACCTGCAGGAAGCGCTGGTGCGCGACGGCTATCGCATCCGCGTCTACATCCCGTTCGGCACGCAGTGGTATCCGTACCTGATGCGTCGCCTCGCCGAACGCCCGGCCAACATCGCCTTCATTCTGGGCAACGTCGTCAAGGAGGGGTTGGGACGCTCGTGACGGAGTTCACCCTTGGGGGCTACATGGCCGCGCATGATCGCGCGGCGGCGTTCACCGGCAGCGACGGTCGCGCCTATTCGGTGGCCCTCTGGGTGGACGACGATCCCGATGCGCGGGGCCGCTTCGGCGGCGCCCTCCTCTTCGTGCGCTGGGCACCCGGCGGCGATGCGCCCGACAGCCATCTCGAGTCCGACTACCTCGTCTGGGGTGACACCCCCGACGACGCGCGCAACCGCCTCGGCGCCCTCTCCCTCTACGACGTGAAGGCACAGCTCGACGAGTTGATCGCGATTGGCCGTCCGGAGGAGTTCTGAGCGCGCCACGCGGGACCGTCCTCGCGCGCGAGGGCGGCAGTTACCGGTTGCTGGTCGATGGGCGCGAATACGTCGCGATCCTCCGCGGCAAGGCGAAGCGCGCCGAGGATCGCGCGATCGCCGGCGACATCGTCACCATCGATCCCGCGACGCTGCACGAGGAGACCCTCGCGATCACCGGGGTCGAGCCGCGCAAGTCGTTGCTCGCCCGCCGTGTCCCCGATGGTCGCGGCACCCGACCGGTGGCCGCGAACGTCGACCAGGTCGTCGTCGTGATTGCCGCCGCCGATCCCGATCCGATTCCGCAGCTCATGGACCGATTGCTGGTCGTCGCCGAGGCGAACGAGATCCCCTGCTGGGTCGTGGTCAACAAGACCGACCTCGGCCCGGTCGCGCCGATCGAGGCCCACCTGCGTGCCTCGGGCTATCGCGTGCTGCCGACGGCGGCCCGCGCCGGGGAAGGCGTCGAGGAGCTGCGCGCGGCCCTGCTGGGACGCACGTCGGTGCTCACCGGACCGAGCGGGGCGGGGAAGTCCTCGCTGCTGAACGCGCTCGAGCCGGGGCTCGGCCTCCGCGTCGGCGCCGTTTCGGCGAAGGTCGGCCGCGGCACGCACACGACCGTCACCGCCACGATGATCCCGATGGCCGGGGGCGGCTTCGTGGTCGACACGCCGGGCTTCAGTGAAGTGGGGGTGTGGGACCTGGCGCGCGGCGAGCTCGACTCCTGCTTTCCGGAGTTCCGCGAGTTCGTCGGCAGCTGCAAGTTCGGCGATTGCCTGCACCGCATCGAGCCCGGCTGCGCCATTCGTGCGGCTGTGGCGCGCGGCGACATTCCTGCCGCCCGCCACGATTCGTACCTCGCCATCCTCGCCGAACTCGAGGCGCTCCCCGAGTCCTGGGAGTAGCGCGCTACCTCGGCGCCAGGGAAGCGCCGCGACGGCAATCGGCGACGCCGTCCAGCCCGGCCGCAGAACAGAGCGACTCCCGAGTCGGGATGTCGGTCGGATGGAGCACCGAGATCTGCTCCCCGACCGCGACGAAGCACTGCGAGCGATTCTTCCCCGGCGGGACATCCTTGCAGAAGGCGATCCCGTCGGCGGGCTTCGCCGTGACGTCGATGTAGTTCTTCACGACGCCGACGAAACAGTACGGCTGGTAGGCCGGGTCGCCATTCGAACAGTAGGCGATCGCCTTGGCGTTCTTCTGCACCGCCATCCCGCTCGCGTTGGTGCCCAGGCTCTGGTAGCAGAGCGGACGCCACTGCGTGCCGACCTTGTCGCAGGCCGCCGTGGCGAGGCCGAACCGCCCGCCGGTGCTCGCGAGGATGATCCCGCCCTGCAGCTGATAGCAGGCGTTGCGGTACTTCGGTTCGGTCGCGGAGCAGGGATAGAGCGCGTCGGTGGAGTCGCGCATCTTGAACGTGATCGCGCCCAGCGCCGGCGCATGGTTCATCCCCGCCATCCCGCTATGGGCGGAGTGATCCATTGCCGCGTTCGCCTCGCTGGTCTTTTCCAGCGCCCGGACCGACACGTGGTGGCCACCGCCGCTCATCGAGGCGATCGCATTCTCCATGAAGGCGCCGCCGTAGCACGCCTCGCGGTCCCAGCCGTTGGGCAGCCAGTCACAGCGGGTCAGCGCCGCCGGCAACTCCCAGTTCAGCGCCATCTCGAAGCCGTGCCCGAGGCCGTGCACGCACTGGAAGCGCAGCCAGAGCTCCTTCACGTCGGGGGCCACGGCATCGCAGAGTGTCACCGCCCGCGTCGAATCGAGCGTCCCCTCGGCGGTCAGGTAGGACTGGATCACGCCGTGGTAGCAGCCCGACTGATAGAGGCCGTTGCAGCCGCGGAAGACCTTCGACACGTCGCCACCCGGCGCCCAGGCGCGGATGCCGATCACGTGGGTGTAGCCGTGGCCGTCGCGCTCGACGTCCTCGTGCTCCTTCCCGAGCTCGGCCAGCGCGCCGAGGGCGACCGCAGTGCGGCCGTTGGCGGCCAGCCCGACGAAGTAGTCCTCGAGACAGGTCCGCCGCACTTCGGCGCTGTCGCTGGTGCACTGGCGCTGGGCCAACAGGGCGAGCCCCGACGTGTCGCCGCGCGTCGCCAGGGTGTCCATCGTCGCGGTCAGCGCCGCCGGCGCCAGTGGCGGCTTCTGGGCCGCACACGCGACCCCCGCCAGGCAGAGGCAGAGAACCAGCATCGGAGTCCACGCTTTTCGCTTCTCGCTTCTCGCTTCTCGTGTCACGCGCCTTGCTCCTCAGTGGGCTTCTTGGTCCATCGATCCGCGTCCCGCGTCTCCACCTTCGCCATCATCGCGTCGAACGCCTGCTGGAGGTCGATCCCTTCGCGGTTCGCCATGCAGATCAGCACGAAGAGAATATCGGCCATCTCCATCCCCAGGTTTCCCTCCGCCTCCTCCACCTTCTTCGTCTTCTGGCCGAAGCGGTGATTCACCTCGCGGGCCAGCTCGCCCACCTCCTCGCTGAGGCGGGCCATGTTGGTCAACGGATGGAAGTAGCCTTCCTCGAACTGCGCGATCCAGGCATCGACGCGCCGTTGGGAGTCGGTCAGGGACATGGAGGGGGGAGGGGTGAGGAGTGAGGGGTGGACTGCAAGCGGTGAAACGTAAGACGTGACACGGGAGAGGTGAAACGGGCGAGGCGAAACGGGAGAGGTGGAACTTGAAACGTGAAACGGATTCAGATCGAGGTCCCGTTTCACCTTTCACCTTTCACCTTTCACCTTTCACCAGCCCGCCCCTCACCCCCCGCCTATAATTCCTCCCCAAGCCAACACGCCGCCACAATCGGAGACCCCTGATGCGCTCTCGGGATCGTATTCTCAATAACCTCGAGCAGATTTACCGCGAGTCCTACGAGCAGGCCAAGGGGGCCGAGGCCACCACCCGGATGGCCGACCTGGACAACGCCTACATGCGGGACCAGCTGATGCTCGAGATCCTCCTCGACATCCGCGATCTCTTTGCCGTCTCGCCGGCCGCCCCGGCCTCCTCCGGGCAGACGGCGCTGGAGAAACTGGCGGCGTTGAAGCGGCTGGCGGGGAGGTAGCGAGAAGCGAGAGGCGAGGAGCGAGAAGCGAGGGTCCCGCCCCAGGCCTGAGATCCGCCCGACGGGCTGGGCCCCCTCGCATCTCGCTTCTCGCCTCTCGCTTCTCGCGCCTTCCGTCCCCCCCCGCATGTGGCGATCTTTCCCCCCCATGGCCACTCGATCCCCAGCCCGCTCGCGGTCCGCCACCAAGCTCGACAAGGCCGACCTGCTTGAGTTCTACCGCCTGATGCTCCTCTCCCGGCGGCTCGACGACAAGGAAATCCAGCTCAAGCGCCAGAACCGGATCTTCTTCCAGATCTCCGGGGCCGGGCACGAGGCCGTCCTGGTGGCGGCGGCCAAGGTCTTCCGGGCGGCCCACGACTGGTTCTACCTCTACTACCGCGACCGCGCCTTCTGCCTCGGCCTCGGCATGACCGCGACCGAGCAGCTCCTCTCGGCCGTCGCGGCCGCCGAGGATCCGAACTCCGGCGGCCGGCAGATGCCGTCGCACTGGGGCCACAAGGAGCTCAACATCGTCTCCACCTCCTCGCCGACCGGGACCCAGTTCCTGCAGGCGGTCGGGGCGGCCGAGACGTGGCTCCGCGCCTCCGCCGACGAGCGACTGGCCGAGCTGACCCGCGGCGACGAAGTGATCCTCTGCACGACCGGCGACGGCACCACGAGCGAGGGCGAGTTCTGGGAGGCGATGAACTCCGCCTGCAACCTCAAGCTCCCGGTGGTCTTCCTCGTCGAGGACAACGGCTATGCCATCTCCGTCCCGGTCTCGGTGCAGACCGCCGGCGGGTCGATCTCCAAGCTGTTCGCCTCGTTCCCGAATCTCCTGATCATCGAAGTGGACGGCTGCGACCCGATCGCCTCGCACGAGGCGATGCAGAAGGCGCACGACTACTGCCGGCAGCGGAAGGGCCCGGCGATGGTGCACGCCCACGTCATCCGCCCGTATTCGCACTCGCTCTCCGACGACGAGGTCCATTACCGGACCACCGCCGAGCGTGAGGCCGACGCGGTGCGGGACCCGGTCACCGTCTTCCCGCGGCAACTGGTCGAGCAGGGCGTGGCGACCGAGGCCGAACTGGCGCTGATCCAGCAGCAGGTCGAGGAAGAGGTCAATGTCGCGACCGACATCGCCCTCGCCGCCCCGCAGCCCGCGCTCTCGACGATCTACGACTACGTCTATTCGCCCGACGTCGACCCGACGGCGGAGCAGTTCGACACCGAGGACGACCCGCAGACCAGCGGCGACCCGACCACGATGGTCGACCTCCTCAACAGCTGCCTCAAGGACGAGATGACCCGCGATCCGCGGATCCTCGTCTTCGGCGAGGACGTCGCCGACGCGTCGAAGCCCGAGGCGCTCGAGCGACGTGAAGGGGAAGGGCGGCGTCTTCAAGGTGACGTGGGGGCTGCAGAAGCAGTTCGGCTCCGACCGCGTCTACAACTCGCCGCTCGCCGAGGCGAACATCGTCGGTCGCGCGATCGGCCTGGCGACCCGCGGGATGAAGCCGGTGGTCGAGATCCAGTTCTTCGACTACATCTGGCCCGCCTACATGCAGATCCGCGACGAACTCGCGCTGATGCGCTGGCGCTCCAACAACGCCTTCGCCTCGCCGGTCGTGATCCGCGTGACCTACGGCGGCTACCTCAAGGGTGGCGCGGTGTACCACTCGCAGACCGGCGCGGCGATCTTCACCGGCGTCCCCGGCCTCCGCGTGATCTGCCCGAGCACCGCGCTCGACGCCAACGGCCTCCTCCGCACCGCGATCCGCTGCGAGGACCCGGTGCTCTTCCTCGAGCACAAGCACCTCTACCGGCAGGCGTACAACAAGGGCGCCTATCCCGGCCCGAACTTCATGATCCCCTTCGGCAAGGCGAAGGTGGTCAAGGAAGGGAGCGACGCGACGCTGATCACCTACGGCGCCGTCGTCCAGCGCGCCCTGCAGGCGGCGAAGGACCTCGAGGAGGCCACCGGCCAGCGCGTCGAGGTCATCGACCTCCGCTCGCTCAACCCGGTCGACTGGGACACCATCGCCGCCTCGGTCAAGAAGACCTCGCGCGTCATCGTCGCCTACGAGGACTCGCTCTCCTGGGGTTACGGCTCCGAGATCGCGGCGAAGATCGCCGACGAGATGTTCGAATGGCTCGACGCCCCGGTGCGTCGCGTCGCCGCGACCGACACCTTCGTCGCCTACGCGCCGGAGCTGGAGGACGTGATCCTGCCGCAGGTGGAGAGTCTGGGGAAGGCGATGCGGGAGATCTTGGCCTACTGAGTCATGAGTCGTGAGTCCTGAGTCCTGAGTCGTGAGTCGTGAGAAACAGTGAGGCCGGCTTCCCGTTGGGGGGCCGGCCTTCACACTCTCACGACTCAGGACTCACGACTCACGACTACAGCCCCTTCACCTCCGCCGCCGCGCTGATCGCATTGTCAATATCCCGCGTGATCGCGCGCGCCTGCTGGGTCGCCAGGGCGAGGTTGTCGCTCATCGAGCCGACGCCGCGCTCCTTGATGCGCAGCAGCTCGAGCCGGAGGCCCTGCATCATCAGCACGCTGCTCTCGAGCTTCTCGGTGATCTCGGTGCGGCGGTTCTGCAGGTCGATGCACGCCTTCAGCTGGCGATCGAGCATCGCCTGCTGACGGTCGCGCTCCTCGCCCTCCGGCCGAGTCTTGAGCTCGGCAAGCCGCGCCTCGATCGTCGCCACGTCCTGGACACCGACGCGGTCCATGTCGTTGAGCGTCCGCGCCAGCTGGCCGGAGCGGTCGTGCAGGCCGTCGATGGTCTGGATCATCTCCGGGAACATCGCGCGATCGGTGTCGGTCAACGATCCCCAGAGCGAGATGATCGCGCTGCGGTCGCCGTAGACCTGCTGCATCTTCGGAAGCCACGGGCCGTACTCGTCGGCCTTCGGGGCCGCCACCTGCCGGATCCCCTTGAGCGCCTTGGCCTGGCCGGCTGGCACCGCGTCCGGGGCGTCGGGCCGGTTCAGCACGTCGCGCCACGAGTAGCCGGCCTGCCAGAGCTCCGAGTAGCGCTTGAAGAGGCCGATCGACATGCCGCCGGCGATGAAGAGGAACCAGGGGGAGTCGAGGCCGGTCGCGACGTTGATCATGAAGAGGCCGCCGACCACCGCGGCCGCACTTGGCGAACTCCGCCCGCGCCTGGCGCACCACCGTCGGCTCGCCGGTCTCGGGCAGCGCCGGCACGTTCCCCTTCACCCCACGCCGTGCCCCGCGCGCCTGCTCGCGCGCCACGCGCCCGGCCTCGCGGAGGCCACCGATGTCGCGGGGCGCCGGGCGCCCCGGGAGGTTGCTGCGATTCCCCGCAGCGTCGCCGAGCGGCGCACGCGTCGGGCGGGCGGTGCCACGATCGCCCAGCGGCGGACGCGCCAGCGGGCGCGGCGACGGCCTGGTCGGACTGCCGGCACGGTTCGGCGAGGCGGTCCGGTTGGGCGATGCCGCCCGTTCCGCGGCGCGCATCCCGAGGCCGGTCGGCCGGTAGCCGGCCACCGAACGGCTCTCGAGGGCCCGGCGCAGTGCCTCGGCGGACGGCCAGCGGTTCTCCGGGTCCTTCTCGAGGCAACGCGCCACCGCGAGCGAGAGATCCTCCGGCACATCCGGGAACTTCTCGTGCAGCAGCGGGGCGACCTCGGTGATGTGCTTCATCAGGATGCCGGCCACCGTCGGCGCGTTGAACGGCAACTCGCCCGACAGCATCTGGTACGCGACGACACCCACGGAGTAGAGGTCGCTGCGGCCATCGATCTCGCGCTCGCCGGCCGCCTGCTCCGGGCTCATGTACGAGGGCGTGCCGATCGCCATCCCGGCGGAGGTCAACGTCGCACCGCTGGTCGACGACATCGCCTTCGCGATGCCGAAGTCCGTCACCATCACGCGGCCGCGCGTTCCCTCGAGCAGGATGTTGTCCGGCTTGATGTCGCGATGGATGATCGACACCGCGTGTGCGGCGGAGAGTGCGTCGGCCGTCTCCCGGATGATGCGGCGCGTCTCCTCCGCGGGGACGCGACCGCGCCGACGAATGCGCGCCGCGAGCGACTCGCCTTCGATCAGCCCCATGACGAAGTAGACGATCCCCTTCCCCTGGCCGACGTCATGGATCGGCACGATATGGGGATGGGCCAGCCGAGCCGCGGTCTGCGCCTCGCGCGTGAAGCGCTCGCGGATCTCGCTCGAGAACGCGAGCTCCGGCGGCAGGGCCTTGATCGCCACCCGCCGCTGCAGCCGCTCGTCCCGTGCGCGGTACACCACCCCCATGCCGCCACGACCGATCTCACCCTCGATCGTATAGGCGTCGCCGAGCGCCTCCTTCAGGAGGGCCGGCAGAGGATGCGGTGTGGGATCAGTCATTCAGGATCCGGGCGGCGGGATGACGGCACCAGCAAATGGGGATGCTAACCCCGGAATTTGTACCGAGATGCACCTGCGAGCAACGTGCCGATCCGCACCTGCCGTCGCGACAGGTCCAGAAGTTTCCTGCTTGAAACGTTTGTGCCCCTCTGGCGGGACCGTGGGGGACCCATCGGCCACCCCGGCAGGTATCTTGAGAGCCGCGATGGCACGACGGATGCCCCTTGCCGTGCCATCGCGCCGTGGACCGGTGGGCCGCTCCCCTGTGGCCGCTGTCCCGGCGCTGCGTCTCAAGGAGAATCCCGTGACCGAACGTCTGACCCTTCCCGTCCTCCCCCTGCGCGACGTGGTGCTCTTCCCGGGCGTCACGGCACCGATCGGGGCGGGGCGTCCGATGACCCTCAAGGCGATCGAGGCCGCCCTCGCCTCGCCCGACAAGCTCGTCTTCGCCGTGGCCCAGAAGGAGAACATCGAATCCGTCTCGGCCGACGGCCTGCACCTGATCGGCACGATCGCCAAGATCGGCCAGCTGCAGCGCGGCATGTCCGGGATGCAGCTCCTGCTGCACGGCGAGCGGCGCGCGATGGCGCTCCAGGTCACCGAGGAGAACGGCCACCTCGTCGCGGTCGTCCGCGACATGGACGATCTCCCGCCGGTGGACCAGTCGGATCCGGGCTTCGTGGCGCTGCATCGCGAGTTGCGCGCCCGCGCCGCCGAGCTCGGCCAGAAATCCGGCCTTCCCGATGAAGTGGTCCAGCAGGTGCTCAACGGCGTCGACGAGCCGGGGCGCTTCGCCGACCTCGTCGCGGGCTACCTCGATCTCGATGCCACCGGGCGGCAGGCGCTGCTCGAGACGCTCGCCGTCGACGAGCGGCTCCGCCGCGTCCTGGTGCACGTGCAGCGGCAGATCGCCGTGCTCGACGCCCAGGAGGACATCAAGTCGCAGGTGCAGGAAGAGCTCGGCGACCGCCAGCGCGAGATCTATCTCCGCGAGCAGCTGAAGACGATCCGCCGCGAACTCGGCGACGAGGACGACGGCACCGAGGTCGACGAGCTCGAGCTGCGGCTCGAAGGGCTCGACCTCCCCGAGGAGGCGCGCAAGGAAGTCGATCGCGAGCTCGGCCGGCTGCGCCGGATCGGCCGCGAGACGATGGAGTCGCAGGTCATCCGGACCTTCCTCGAGCACGTCGCCGAGCTGCCGTGGAACGAGACCACCGAGGAGCACCTCGAGATCGCGCGAGGCCTCGAAGATCCTCGACGCCGACCACTACGCCCTCGGCGACGTCAAGGACCGCGTGCTCGAGTTCCTCGCGGTCCGCGCGATGCGCGCCAAGCGCGACGCGGCGCCGGCCGCTCACTCGGGAACGAGGAGCACTGAGGCGCCGACGGCACGTCGAGCGCGCGTCCCGCCTGCACCGCGCGGTGCGACGGCTGACGCGAGGCACTGACGAGGAAGGCACCAAGCGCTCGCCGATCCTCCTCTTCGTCGGCCCTCCGGGCGTCGGCAAGACCTCGGTCGCCAAGAGCATCGCCCGCGCGATGGGGCGGAAGTACGTCCGCATCTCGCTCGGCGGCGCGCGCGACGAGGCCGACATCCGCGGTCACCGGCGCACCTACGTCGGCGCGATGCCGGGCCGCATCATCCAGGGGATGAAGCAGGCCGGCACCCGCAACCCGGTCTTCCTGCTCGACGAGATCGACAAGCTCGGCGTCTCCTTCCAGGGCGACCCGGCCTCGGCGCTGCTCGAAGTGCTCGACCCGGCGCAGAACGACTCGTTCACCGATCACTACCTCGGGATGCCGTTCGACCTGAGCGAAGTGATGTTCATCGCCACCGCGAACGTGCTGCAGAACATCCCCGGGCCGTTGCTCGACCGGATGGAAGTGGTGGAGTTCTCGGGCTACATCGAGGCGGAGAAGGTCGCGATCGCCGAGCAGTACCTGGTGCCGCGGCAGATCGAGGCCAACGGCCTCACCGCCGGGCAGATCACCTTCGCCGGGCCGGCGTTGCTGGAGCTGGTGCAGCGCTACACCCGCGAGAGCGGCGTGCGGCAGCTGGAGCGCGAGGTCGGCCGCGTCGCGCGGAAGGCCGCGCGGAAGATCGCGGCCGCCGAGGTCGAGCGGGTGGACGTGACCGCGTCGGTCGTGCGCGACCTGCTCGGCCGGCCCAAGCTGCATCCCGAGGAGAAGGCGGCGGTCGACCAGATCGGCACCGCGACCGGGATGTACTACACGCCGCAGGGCGGCGACATCATGTTCGTCGAGGCCTCGACGATGCGCGGCAAGGGCGACCTCGTCCTGACCGGCCAGCTCGGCGACGTGATGAAGGAGTCGGCGCGTGCGGCGTGGACCTACGCCCGCTCGCATGCGGCGGGGCTGCACATCAGCGATGACATGTTCGATCGCGACGTGCACATCCACGTCCCGGCGGGCGCCGTCCCGAAGGACGGTCCGTCGGCCGGCATCACCATGGCCACGGCGCTGGTCTCCGCGCTCTCGGGGCGCGAGGTGCGCCACGACATCGCGATGACCGGCGAGGTCACCCTGCGCGGCCGCGTCCTCCCGATCGGCGGCGTCAAGGAGAAGCTGCTCGGCGCGCTGCGGGCGGGGATCACCACGATCATCATCCCGAAGGCGAACGAGCCCGACCTCGACGACCTCCCCGAGGAGGCGCGCAAGCGGCTCGACGTCCACCCGGTCGAGGAACTCGGCGAGGTGCTCGCGATCGCCCTCCGCGACGTCCGCTACACCGAAGGGAAGCTGCTCTTCGGCGACGAGAATCCGCGGGATGTGGTGGCGTTGCAGAGTCCGTTTCGACACTAGACATGAGTCGTGAGTCCTGAGTCGTGAGAGGTGAAGGCCAGCATCCCGAATGGAATGCCGGCCTTCGTTTCTCACGACTCAGGACTCAGGACTCACTTCTCCTTACCCCATCTCCACCCTGTTCCGCCCCGAACTCTTCGCCTTGTACAACGCCTGGTCCGCCGCCTCGGCGACCTGCGTCGCCGTGGTGCCCGAACCGGGGAAGGCGCCGACGCCGACCGAGACGTGCAGCGGGATCGGGTCGCAGCCGGGGAGGACGATCGGCGTCTCGGCCAGCGCGTGCCGCAGCTTCTCGGCGGTGGCGCGGCCGTTGGCGGGCGGGCACTTGCGGAGGATGATGCCGAATTCCTCGCCGCCGTAGCGACCGAGCAGGTCGGAGCCGCGGATCGCCTTCCGGAAGACGCGGGCGACGTGCACCAGCACCTGGTCGCCGATCAGGTGGCCGTAGGTGTCGTTGATCCGCTTGAAGTGATCGAGGTCGAGCATCAGGAAGCAGAGCGGCTCGCCGTGGCGCTGCGCGAAGGCGATGGCGTACTCGAGCTCGGCCATCAGCGTCGCGTGGTTCAGGATCCCGGTGAGGCCGTCGCGGTGCACCAGTTCGCGAATCCGGCGGCCGCGTTCGGTGCGCGTCAGCACCAGCTGGAGCAGGTGGCTCCGCTCGACCGGCTTGGCGAGGAAGTCGTCGCCGCCCGCGCGGAGTCCCTCCATCTGGTCGGCGAGCGAGTCGCGCGCAGTCAGGAAGACGATCGGCACCAGCGCGAGCCGCGGGTCCTGCCGCATCAGTCGCGAGAGCGCGTAGCCGTCGACGTCGGGAAGGTCGACGTCGAGCAGCACGAGGTCGGGCGTCTCGTGCGCGAGCGCGTCGCGCGCGACCTGCGCCGAGGCGGCGGTGGTGACGCGGGCATTCATCTGCCCGAGCCAGGTCGCCACGAGCTGCGACTGCGCGGGGTCGTCCTCGACAACGAGGATGTTGGCTGGTGGCGCGCCGATCTGGGCCAGCGCCCGAGCGTACTGCGCCAGGCCGCGCGGCAACGCGTTCGAGCCGAACACGGCGTCGAGACCGGCCGCGGCGGTGCGCAGCCGGTCGAACTGGTCGCTCGGGTCGGCCAGCACGACGGCGCGCGGGCGATCGTTGGTCGCTGCGGACCAATAGCGCGCCAGGGAGAGTGGGTCGGTCTCGGCGTCGGTGCCGATCACCACGAGGTCGGGGCGTTCCGCAGGCGGGACGTCGAATGGATCGACCTCGCCGGTCCGCACCGCCACCATGAACCCGACCTCCTCGAGCGAGTGCACCAGCGCGTCGCGGCCCGGCGACGGCCGCATCATCAGCAAGGTGCGCCACCCGAAGCCGGGGATCTTCCCGAGAATTGCCGGGAGGCCGACGTCGGTGGCCGCGCTGTTGAAGGCATCCTCGAGGTCGTGAATCGCCTGGGAGAAGATGTCCGCGTCGCGAATCGTCGGCGCCGGCGGCGTGAGGATCCGGTGCTCCATCGCGCGCGACACGTCGGTGACGCGCTGGAAGCCATACGACCCGCCGGAGCCGGCCAGTCGATGGAAGCGCTGCCGCAACGATTCGAGCGCATCCGGTTCACCGGCGCGGAACGCCGCCAAGTCCTTCCGCAGCTCCGCCAGGCGCGCCGGCGCCTCGCGGATGTACTCGTGCTGCAGTTCGAGCATCGGGTCGTCGGCGTCCAGTGGCAACGTGTCGGTCATCGGCCTTCCCGCAGGGCGGCGAGGGTGGTGCGGGCCGCGGCGACAAACGCCGCGCCGCTGCCCCAATGCCCCGAGAATCGCTCGCCATCGCGCGCGCCTACCAGCGCCGCACGATCGTCGACCACCAGGAGAACCGGGTCGCCGGGCCAGTTGGCCGGCGGAATGACAGTCATCGGAATCGCGCCGAGCGGAACGGTGGCGGTGGATGCCACATCGAGCGTCACCCCGGCCGACGCGGCACGCCGCAGGTGCGGCGCCAGGGTCAGGCAGCCATCGGGTGGCGCCAGCAATTCGACCGAGCGTTCGGCACGCGCAATCTCGTGGCCCATCAGCTGGACCGCGCCGCGCGACGACGCGAGCTCGACGAGCGTTGGCGTCGCGGGGACCGCCAGCGCGGCGAGTGCCTCGCCCAGTCGGTCCATCGCCTCGCCCTGTCGGTCACTCAACCGCGCGAGCAGCGTGCTCGGCGGCTCGGGGCGGAATTGCCGTGGCCGCCCCTCCTCGACGCGCGCCGCCCCCTTCGACACCAACCCTTCGAGGGCGGCGTAGACGTTCGCCCGCGCGAGCCCGGCAGCCCGGGCGATGGTGTAGCCGGTGCCGGGCCCGCCGGTGAGGAGGACCTCGTAGATCAGGCTCTCGGTCGGCGTAAAGCCGAACGGCGTCAGGTCGAGCCGACCAGCCACGTCAGGAGTACTCGAGGTGCCAGCCCAACCGCTTGGCAATCTTCGCCAGGCGGAAGGTGATGTCGGCCTGCCGCGACGTCATGCCGCCATCGTCCGGCGACAGCGGCCAGCAATGGTAGGTGACCGGCGTGCTCGGCTTCGGCTGCGACCGCAGGTTCTTCGGGTGCCAGACCCCATCGGCGTCGACATCCTCGAGCAGCCGGAGCAACACCGAGGTGGCGCTCGCCGACGAAGCCAACTGCCCCATCCCGGCGAGCAGCTCGATGTAGTGGAGCGCCAGCGGCACGTCCTTCACCAGCCCCTTCGGGTCGAGCTCGATCGGGTCGCCGAGGAGGACATGCAGCGGCTTCATCGTCCGGCTGCCGATCGGGATCATGTACGACTTGTCCGGCGTCGGCTGGGCGAGGTACTGCCCGAGACGATCGAGGAAGCCGCCCCGTTCGCGCTGCAGCGACGGCATCGCCGAGATCATCGCGAGCGACCACCAGCTCGGCGGCGTCGCCTCGGGGTGCAACTGCCAGCCACCGCCGCGCTTGATGAACGGATCCTCGGAGAGCGGCGAGCGCAGGAACGCCGAGACCGCCGACACGACCTTGTGGGCCGCGCCGCGGAGCCGCGGGTCGTCCTCGCGCCCCGCTTCGGCCAGCGCCGCGCAGACACCATCGCGGATCAGGTTGCGATACGTCTCGGCCGTTGCCGGCTCGTCCTCCGCCGGGTCGGCGAACTCCCCGTAGAGCAGCAAGTCGTCGTCGCGCGAGAGCGTCCGATACAGCAGCCGATCGGCCAGCCGGAACGGGCGGGTCGTCGTCGGGACGCCAAGCTGCAACAGGCGGCGGTATTGGGCGACCGTCCCCACCTCCAGTGTCCCCTCCTTCTCGGAGGGGGTGTAGGCGAGGTAATTGGCGCCCCAGAGTCCAGTTTCCTGCTGGCGGGTCGTGACGGCCGAGACGGGCTCGGACAGCACCACCACGCGCAGGGACTCTTGCAGGGTGGCCGGGGAGATGCTCCCGGCCGGGGCCAGTTCGGACTGGGTCCGGAACCGGATGGAAGGCCCGCCGTGCTCAGCCAGCCATGTCAGCGGGATTCGATGCGTCGTAGGCAGATCCAGGGGACGACTCCTCGCGTGGGACCTGATCGGAGGGCGTAATGACGGCGGCAAAGATAGTAGTAGCGGGGAGAGAATGCCAGCTTCGACGATAGGGTGTAGTATTTGCGACTACTATGGTCTCAATCGGGAGGATGATCGATGGTCGATGATCGATGATCGATGATCGATGATCGATGATCGATCCTGAGGTGCGGCGATCCCATCGACAAACTCTGGTCGTTCCAGGCCGAGATCGATCATCGATCATCGACCATCGATCATCGAAGTACTAGATGGTACAACTCACCACAAACACCGTCCCCGCCTTCATCAGCCCCCGTTCACTCGTCAGCACCAGGGTGGTCGGGGTTAGCCAGCTGACGCCTTCGCCGAGGGGTTCTTTGCCGAGGATGTCGCAGGCGGTCGGCTTCCCCATCGGGGTCAGCTTGCCGGTGGGGAGGACGCGGAAGGGGAAGAGATCGCGGTAGGTGCGGACCATCAGTTGCTGGCCGTCGGGCGAGAGCGCCATCCCGGTCACGAGGCGCCCCATCCCGGCGTTTGCCACGATCGGGAGCGAGTCGATCCGTTCGGCGGTGGCGGTGCCCTTCCCCCAGGCCGAGGCGGGGAGGCGGTAGAGCCGGACGCCGCCGCTGCGACCCTTGGTCACCAGCAGCGTATTGCCGGCGGCATCGACGGCCATCGCCTCGACGTCATGGGCGCCATCCGGGTAGCGGAAGGTCAGCGTCTCGGCGGGGCGGGGAGGTCGGTCCCCCTGGAAGGAGGCGTCGAGGGTCGGCTCGGTCAGTCGGACCACCGAGACGGCGTCGCGACGCTCGAGGTTGTCCCCGGTGTCGGCGATGTAGAGGCATTGCCCGGCGGGGCAGGGGCCGAGCGCGATGTCTTCCCAATCGGTGTTGGTCACGCCGGTGAGCGGGAGCGTGGCCAGCAGCGTCCCGGCAGTGTCGATCAGGAGGAGGTCGGGGGGATTGCCGGAGTCGTTGATGGTCCAGAGGACGCCGGGACGCTGGCGGCTGACGGCGGCGCCGCTGGCTTCGGCGAGTCGCGGGTGGGCGAGGGTGCCGCTCTGTCGAAGGGCCGTCGGGGGGATCATCACCCACCCCCCATCGAGCGGGGGGACCTCGGCGGCTGGTGCGGGCTCGGGTCGGCAGCCGGTCCCGGCGCCGAGCAGGGCGCCGAGGAGTATCGTGCCCCGCCATGCCCGGCTCACTTGACTGGCTTCTTCCGCGCCAGCTCCAAGACGTAGGCCGCCACCGCTTCGACTTCGCGATCGGTGATCCGCGAGCCGCCGCGAGCCGGCATCACCACGCCGCTCTTCGACGTCTTGGCGTCGAAGCCGGTCTTGATGACTGCCACCAGCTCGGGCTGAGTGCCCTTGCTGTGCAGCCATTTGCCGTCCGCGAGCACGGTGTTCTTGCTGACGGTGAGCACGCCTTCTCCCGCCTTGCCGTGACAGGTGAAGCAGAGCCCTTTCCCCTCAAAGGTCCGCTTGCCGAGGGCCAACATGGCGGCGGTCGAGTCAGGGGCCTGGGCCGCCAGGGTCGCGGGCGCGACCAAGGCGAGCGTGAGCAGGAGGGGGGGCAAGCGCATCGCGATCGGCTTCCTATTGGTACTGGATGTAGAGCGGAACCGGTTGCAGCGCCAGCACCTGCGCCAGCGTCAGCATCGGCTTGTCGTTCTTGTAGAAGAGCTTCAGCCCGGCAAACTGGACCGGTCGACGGGTCACGACGAGCCCGAAAATATTCTGTTTCAGGGCCGGCGCGCCAAAGCCGTCCGCGTCGATCACCACCTGCACCCGCGGGTCCTGGGTGATCTGCCGTTCGCCGGTCAGCATCCCCTCGGTGAAGCGGTGGACCACGAGAATCTTCGGCGGAATCCCCAGCTCGTCGACCAGCTTGGCCAGCAGCGCCTGGGCATGGTTCACGTCGCTCGCGTCGAGCGTCCCGATCCGCTTCCCCGGGACCTTCCCTGGCGGCATCGCGAACTCCGGGTCGATCCCCAGATGGACATTGGGCCGCCGCAGCCAGGGGAGCAGACGGGGAATCTCCGCCGCGATCGTGCTGCGGCCGGCCTGGATGTCGAGGAAGAGCAGCCAGCCGCGCGCATCGGCCCAGGCCGCCACCTTCCCGATCAGGGCGTCCCCGTGCTGCAGCAGTCGATACAGTCCGCCGTCGCCGGGTCTCGCCTGCGCCACGGTGACGATCAGGTGCAGTGCCCGGAGCACCGGCCGGGTGGTGTCTGCCGCTTCCCATCGCTTGGCGGTCTCCTCGAGCCGCGCCATCATCTGCTCGGGCGGGATCTCGCCCAGGATCCCCATCCGCGTCGAGAGCGGGTTCCCGTAATAGGCGATGATCCGGTGCCGGGGGAGGAGGGCGTCGCGCCGGGCCACGATCTGCCGGGACGCCAGCGGTGGGCGGACGGTGTCGACCGCCACCTCCGGGCGCCTGGCGGGGGGGCCGGGGAGCTGGGCGGTGAGGGGCAACGCAACGGCGAACAGGACGGCAGCGATCAAGGGGGGTCGCATCATGGCGAAGGATACACTCCCCCGTGCTCCCCTTGGACCACCCCGCGCGGACCACTACGATTCAATGCGCACCAACGACCTGAAGGATCGCACATTCCGGAGCAGTGACCCCCTGTGAAGATTGCCATCTCGACCGGCGGCGGCGACGCTCCCGGCCTCAATGCCGTAATTCGTGCCGCCGTCCTGACCGCCCATGACCGCGGCTGGGAAACGGTCGGGATTCGCCGTGGCTTCCACGGCCTGCTCGACGGCAGCGGCGTGGTCCCCCTCGGCGCCGCCGAGGTCAGCGGGATCACTCATCTCGGCGGCACCATCCTGGGCAGCACCAACCGCGGCAATCCGCTTCGCTGGCCGAAGTTGCAGCCGGATGGCCGTGTGGTGGAGATCGATCGCGGCGACGAGCTGATCGCCGCGTTCCGCCGCGAGGGGATCGACGCGCTGATCTCGATCGGCGGCGATGGCTCGCTCGCGATCGCCGGCACGCTCTGGGAGCGCGGCCTCAAGGTGGTCGGCGTGCCGAAGACGATCGACAACGACGTCGTCGGCACCGACACCACCTTCGGCTTCGACACCGCGGTTTCGACCGCGACCGAGGCGCTCGACAAGCTGCACACCACCGCCGAGTCGCACGACCGCGTGATGGTCGTCGAGCTGATGGGCCGCGAGGCGGGGTGGATCGCGCTGCACAGCGGGATCTCCGGCACCGCCGACGTCATCCTGATTCCCGAGATCCCGTTCTCCCTCGAGAAGGTCTGCGAGAAGATCCGCGACCGCGAACACCACGGCCGGCATTTCTCGATCGTCGTCGTGGCGGAAGGGGCGCGCACCATCGATGGCGGCCCGGTCTTCCGCGAGCGGCGCAGCGCCGGCACCGTCGACCGCCTCGGCGGGATCGGCGAGCAGGTGGCCCACGGCATCGCGCAGGTCACCGGCAAGGAGACGCGCTCGCTGGTCCTTGGTCACCTGCAGCGCGGCGGCTCGCCGACGACGTTCGATCGCCTGCTGGCGCTGCGTTTCGGTTCCGCGGCCGTCCGCGCGATCGCCGACGGTGACTTCGGCACCATGGTGGCCTACACGCCGCCGGTGATCTCCCGCGTCCCGATCGCCGATGTCGTCGGCCGGATGAAGACGGTGCCGCTCGATTCAGGGATCATCCTGACCGCGCGGCACCTGGGGATTTCGTTCGGGGACTAAACTGCGAACGGCGAACGGCGTGAAACGTGAAAGGTGAAACGGCGCCCAAGTTGACAACCGTTTCACCTTTTACGTTTCACGTGGCTGCTGTCGTTCGCTGTTCGCTGCTCGCCGTTCGCCTACGCCGGCATCTCATACTTGATCACGTAAAACATCACCCCCTGCGGCGACGCGATCCCTGCCATCCGCCCGACGGTCGGGATGTCGACGGCCGGGAGGAAGACCGTCGCGCCGAGCGCGGTGGCCTTGTCGGCGGCGACATCGACATCGTCGACGGTCATGTACACCGCCCAGTGCGACGGGAAGTTGCCCATCTCGGGGGTGATGGCCATCATCCCGCCGACCATCCGGTCGCCGGCATGGAAGACCGAGTAGTCCATGTCCGGCATGCTCATCTTCTCGACTCGCCAGCCGAAGAGCGCGCCCCAGAAGGCGCCCGCCTTGGCGGTCTCATAGGTCGCGAGCTCGATCCAGCTCGGCACGCCATGGTGCGTCGAGTCCGCGGTCATCCCCGGCGACACCCCGGCCTGCCAGACATCCATCTCGGCCTTGAACGGATCGAAGGTCTCCGCCATCCGCCCCGTCGGGCCGACGTCGAACGCCGGCTTCCCCAGCCCGCCCAGCTCATTGGCCTTGGCCGACACCGCATCGGCGCTTTCGACGCGGATCATCAACCCGATGCAGGGCGGCGTGTTCGGGGGCATGTTGGGGCTGCTGGTGTCCCACATCCCGCCGATCTCCTCGCCGCCGACCTTGATCAGGTGGCCACCCATATCGGGAATCGCGGAGTACTCCCAGCCCAGGACAGCCGCAAAGAATGCCTGCGCCTCCGACGACGCAGGAGTGAGCACGTTGATCCAGCAGAATTCGCCAATGCGACGGGGACCGGAAGACATGAGGAGACTCGGAGAAGAGGTGAAACGTCAAAGGTGAAACGTGAAAGGTGACCAGTGACCGGTGACCAGTGATCAGGAACCGGTAAGGGGTGAAAGGTGGGGGGCGCCCAGATAGACGGACGTTTCACCCCTCGCGTTTCACCCCTCCCAGTAACACCCCGGTCACAGGTCACAGGTCACAGGTCACTGGTCACTCGTCACCCCTGCAGAAACCGCCCAATCATCTCGCGGCCCAACGTCGTCAACACCGACTCCGGATGGAACTGCACTCCCTCGACCGGGTGCAGACGATGACGAATTCCCATGATCTCGCCGTCGTCGGCGCGCGCGGTGAGCAGCAGCTCTTCGGGGAATGTCGCCTCGTCCACCGCCAGCGAGTGGTAGCGCGTGGCCTCCAGCGGCGACGCGAGCCCGGTGAAGACACCGAGGCCGTCGTGCGCAATGGACGACGTGCGCCCATGCCGCGGATGCGCCGCGCGGGCGACGGTCGCCCCGTAGGCGGTGGCGATGACCTGATGGCCGAGGCAGACGCCGAGGATCGGTGTGGTGGGGCCGAGCGTGCGCACGACGTCGAGCGCGAGGGCGCACTCCTCGGGGCGTCCAGGGCCGGGCGAGAGAATGATGCGGCTCGGCGCCAGGGCGCGGATTTCTGCCAGGGAGACGGCGTCGTCGCGGCAGACCATCGGCGCCTCGCCGAGTTCCTCGACGTAGCGCGCGAGCGTGAAGACGAACGAATCCTCATGATCGAGCAGGAGGATCATCCGCCCTCCGCGAGTGCCGCGATGAGGGCCGCCGCCTTGTCGAGCGTCTCCTGGTACTCCGCCTCCGGTTCCGACAGCGCCGTGATCCCCCCGCCCGCATGAAATGACACGAGCCCTCGCGCGATCGTCACCGTGCGGATCGCGATCGAGAACGAGCAGCTGCCGTCGCGCCCGATCCAGCCGATCGCGCCGCAGTACGCGCCGCGCGTGACCGGCTCGAGCGCGGCAATCACCGCCATCGCACGGAGCTTCGGGGCGCCGGTGATCGAGCCGCCGGGAAACGTCGCGGCGAGCAGGTCGAGCACGTCGCGTCCCGCGCGCAGTGTACCGGTCACCGTCGAGACCAGATGATGCACCGTCGGATGCGACTCCAGCCGGCAGAGCGTCGGCACATCGATGCTGCCAGGGGCCGAGACCCGGGCGAGGTCGTTCCGCAGCAGGTCGACGATCATCACGTTCTCGGCGCGGTCCTTCTCGCTCGCCACCAAGTCGGCGGCGAGTGCGGCATCACTGGTCAATTCCTCCCCGCGCGGCCGTGTTCCCTTGATCGGTCGCGTCTCGACCGCGCCGGAGGCGGCGTCGAGGCGCAGGAAACGCTCGGGCGACGCACTGAGCAGCTGCACATCGCCGTGGTCCAGATAGGCGGCGAGCGGCGCGGCGCTGCGCGCACGAATCCGCCGATAGAGGGCCAGGGCGCTGCCGTCGAACGGTGCGCTGAATCGCTGGGAGAGGTTGGCCTGAAAGATGTCGCCGGCGAGGACATGCTCGACCACCTGTGCGACGGCGTGTCGGTAGTCGTCGGCCGAGAAATCGGCCGTCGCGGTCGTCGGGGAGAAAGCCGAGTGCGCTGCAGTCGGAGCATCGGCGAGCCGGGCCATGACGGTGTCGGCGCGATGCTCCGCACGCGCCGCGTCGGGCACGCCGTCCGCACCGAGGCCACTGCTCACCAGCCACGCGGCGCCGGTCGCATGATCCCACGCGACGACCCAGTCGTACAATGCCAGCGAGAGGTCGGGGAGGTCGAGCGGATCCGACGCGGCGCGCGGCATCCGGTCAAAGGCGGCGCCGAGCTCGTAGCCGAGCCAGCCGATCCAGCCACCCTGGAAGGGCGGCAGCGCATGGTCGATCGCGGTGCCCTGGTCGAGGGTGGCGCGCAGCCGGTCGCGGAGCGCGGGCCAGTCGGCGGCGGTGCCACGAAGCGTCGCGACGGGATCTGCGGAGAAGTAGCTGAAGCGGCCGAGGTCGTGGTGGTCGGCGGCGCCGTCGAGCAGTGCGGGGTAGGGGAGATGCGCAAACCGCTCGAGCAGCTCGAGCGGTTCAGGGGGCGGATCGAGCGGGATGATGATCGGCTTCATCATCGGCGTGGCGGTCACCCCGTGATCCAGCCGCCGGATTGGCCCTCGAGGCCCGGGAAGCCGCCCTTCGGCTGCCACGAGACCGTCGCCTCGATGCGTTCGGCCAGCTCCAGATCCTTCTCGGTGATGCCGCCCGCCGAGTGGGTCTGGAGCATCACCACGATCCGGCCCCAGTGCACCTCGAGATCGGGGTGGTGGTTGCCGGCCTCGGCCAGGAAGGCGATCGCGTTGACCGCCAGCATGGTGCTGCGCCAGCCGTCGGTGGTGTACTCGCGCCGGAGCCAGCCGTTGGCCGCCGTCCACCCGGGCAGCGCGGCCAGGCGCGCGGCCAGCTCGGGGCCCTCGAACAGCGGTTCGTTGCTCTTCATGGCGTCAATCCAGTCGTTGCGAGTAGGTGGCCGACTGTCCGACCGATTCCTCGACTTCGATCTCGAGGAAGGTCAGGTTGGCCCCTTCGGCCGCGAGATCCTCGCGCACCTTCACCGCCACCCACTCCGCGATCATCTCGGCGGTGGTGTTGGCGATCGGCAGCATGGCGCAGTCCTTGGTCGGGAACTGGTAGGTCTGCTCCCCGAAGTACTCGACGAAGGTCATCGCGCCCTCGGTCCGGAACGCAAGCTTCGGATTGTTGGTCGGGAGCAGGACCCGGTGGTCCATGATGTCGACGTAGCGCCGGACAATCCGCTTCAGGATCGCGAAGTCCACCACGAAGAGACATTCGCTGTCGATCGGCCCTTCCACCGCCACGCTGATCCGGTAGTTGTGCCCGTGGAGCGACTCGCAGGTGTGCCCGCGGAAGGTGATGAAGTGCGCCGCCGAGAAGACCAGGTAGTCCTTGCTGACGGTAACGCGAAAAGTGCCCACAGCATGCTCCAGAATCGTTGCCGCGCGGACGAGTGGTGCCGCCGCGGCACCAAGTTACCACCACGCCCCCGGACTCACCACGGCACAACTGTCCTCCAGAGTGGACAGCCCCGTCTGGGTGGCTACAGGCCATCTCCTTGATTGGCAACGAGTTGTGGTGTGGCACGCCACTGGCGAATAGGTGAGACGTCAAAGGTGAAACGGTCCCTCAACTGTCCTGCCGTCTCACGTCTCACGTCTCACGCAGTTCCTTGTCCGGAGGTTCCTGTGCGCACCGCATCGTTCGTCCTCACCCCGATGGCCGCCCTGGCCCTTGCCGTCACCCCGCTCACGGCCCAGGTCCGGGCCAGCGTTCATATCGACATCCCGATCCTCGGCACGCATCGCCCCGTCATCGTGGACCGCGATGACCGCTACGACGACCGCCGCTACATCGTCGAGGTGCGCGACTACTCGTCGCGCAACTATGGCCAGTGGAAGAAGGAGTACCGGAACTGGCGCCCCGTGACGGTCTATGTGATCAATGGCCGGTACTACGAGCGCCCGATCCGCGGTGGCCGCCCGGTCTCGGTGTACTACTACCGGAACCAGTACTTCTTCGAGCCGCGCGACCGCGACTTCTATCGCTATCGCGACGACCACCGGAATGATCGCTGGGATGATCGACGCGACGACCGGCGCGATGATCGGCGCGATGATCGGCGCGATGACCGATACGACAATCGCGACGATCGGAACGACCGTCGCGATCCCCCGCGCCCGAACACCCGCTATGAAGACCGGTCCCGGCCCCGCCAGTAATCGGCGGGGCGGCGACCGCCGCTAATGGCTGATATGCTCGCCGGTGATCTCCACGGCGGGCAACTGCCCGGTGAGCCGCAGCGAGACGTTCCAGAGCCGCGCCCCGACCACGGCGTCATGCGAAAGCAGCGACGACGTGGCGGGGCGCGAACGCTTGAAGTACTTCCCCGACACGCCCTCGACGTCCCGCGACGCGGCCAGATAGAGCAGCGAGGTCGCGGCATCCTCCGGCGTGATCGTGAAGCGCTTCGCCAGCGGCCATGCCCAGTGCGCCCACCACCGCTTGTAGCCCGATTCCAGCAAGTCCGTCCCGACCACGCCCGGGTGGCAGGCGTTGATCGTCACGCCGCTTCCCTCGAGACGGTGCGCCATGTCGTACGAGAACATCACGTTCGCGAGCTTCGACCGGCTGTACGCCGTGATGCCGTTGTAGCGCTTGGTGCTCTCCCAGTCCTCCGGGTCGGTCACCCGCTGGTGCGCCTCGGAGGCGACCATGATGATCCGTGCGGGCGCGCTCGCCTCGAGGAGGTCGAGCAGCCCGGTGGTGAGGAGGAAGGACGACAGGTGGTTGGTGGCGAAGGTCGCCTCCACCCCGTCGGCCGTCTTCTCCCGATGCATGTGGAACGAGCCGGCGTTGTTGATGAGGACGTCAAGGCGTGGTGTGGCTTCCTTCACCTCGGCGACCAGGCGACGCACCTCGGCCTGGCGGGAGAGGTCCGCCACCAGCAGCGTGATCCGCGAGTTGCCGGTCGCGGCGATGATCTCGCGCCGCGCCGCTTCGCCCGCCTCGCGGTTGCGGCAGCTCATCAGGACCGTCGCGCCGAGGCGCGCGAGCCCCTCGACCGTGGCGCGACCGATGCCGCGACTCGCCCCCGTGACCAGGCACACCTTCCCGTCCATCGTTCCTCCTCCAGGCATGGCCGAACCAATCCCGATCCGGCGCAGCCCCAATTATAGCCCCGGGGGATGTACTTTTCCCGGGTGGACCTCAAGCGCGACCATTTCCTCCCGCCAGACCCAGACGCCTACCACCGGGCCGAGCATCCCCGCGGTCGGGTGATCGTCATTGCCCCCACCCGGGCCTCCTGCGAGACGATCGAGCTGGCGCTCCATGCCCACGTCGAGACGCTGCTCCAGCGGAAGCACGGGGCGGAACTCGCCGAATGGGCTGCGGCCGGCAAGGGCTTCGGGATCGTCGCCGGGACGGGCACCGGAAAGACCCTCGGCACCCGGCTGATCGCCGAGGCGATCCTCCGCGAGCCGCTGCTGATCGGGGTGGTCAACCGCGAGCGCGAGGCGACCCCGGAGACCCCGTCGTGGAACGTGATCGTCGTCACCACCGGGATCGCCCGGCGCTGGCTGACCGACGGCTTCGTCACGCCGAAGGACACGCTGATCGTCGACGAAATCCACCAGACCTCCGCCGAGCTCGAACTCTGCCTCGCCCTCGGCAAGCGGACCGGCTGCCGCTTCATCTGGCTCTCCGCCACGGTCGACCCGGCGTTCTATCGCGAATACCTCGACAGCGACGAGATGCTGGAGACGTCGGCCTTCGACCCCGCCCTCCGTGCGCATGTCACCGTCGAGCCGAAGCAGCCCGAGGCCTACCTCGACGACGCCACGATCCGGCGCTTCGTTCGCGAGAACCGCGGCGTCGCCGTCTTCCTGCCGACGCGTGCCGAGGTCGAACGCCTCGGCGAGGGACTCGCCGCGCGCTTTCCGAAGCTCAACGCCGCCTTCTATCACGGTGGCGAGCCGATCCGGATCATCCGCCCCTTTCTCGAGGGCGAGGTCAAGAAGCCGTACCTGCTTGCCATGACCGCGGCGGGGCAGTCGGCGCTGAATCTCCCCGGCCTCGACACCGTGATCATCTACGACGCGCGCTACGGCAACGTCGTCGATCGCGGCCGCAACGTGCTCCACAGGCTGTACCTCGGCGCCAACGAGATCCTGCAGATGGCCGGCCGGGTGCACGGTCGCGTCGCCAACGGCCAGGTGGTGATCCTCTCCGACCGCGCGCTCGACTTCGCGACGCTCAAGCCGGCGCCGCCCGAGTTCCAGCTGGCGGGTGATGCCGAGCGCGTGGCACTCACCTGCGCGGCGATCGGCGTCGATGCCAGCGGCCTCGATCTCCCCGTCCCGCTGGACCGCACCGCGTATCGGGAGGCGATGGCGCGGCTCACCTCGCGCGGGCTGATCGCCGACGGTCGGTTGACCCGCTACGGGCGCGACGTCGAGGCGTTGCCGGTGGAGCGGCCGTGGGCCGAGTTGCTGGTGCACGCCGACGAGGCGCTGCTCCCGCTGGTCGCGGGCGCGAGCGGGATCGACTCGCTGCACCGGATGACCCGCGAGGAGCGCGACCTGCACGGAGCGCTGGTGCCCGGCAGCGATCACCTCACCGCCTACAACCTGCTGGTCGAGGCGGTGAACAAGTGCAGCACGCTCGGCGAGGTCCACGGCCTGCGGCGCCACGTCTTCGACGAGAAGGCGCTGGGCGAGTGGGCCGAGAAGCGTGGCGTGCTCCAGAAGGCGATCGAGGACGGCGCCCTCGCGATGGCCTCGGTGTACCGTGCGCTCGATCTCGAGTTGCCGGCGACGATCCCCTATGCCGATCGCGACCGACGCGCCGCCTTCATCGACCTCGTCGCGCGGATCGCCCCGTTCGAACTGGTGCTCGACGAGCGCACGGTCGACGGACAGGACGCGCGCATCTCCAAGACTTCGGTCGCGGGGAGCTGGGGCGCGGTGGCGGGCAACCTCCGCTACTTCGCCGATCGCTTCGGTACGGCCCGCGCGAGCATCGAAGGGACCACCATCCCCTACGACCTGGTCCGCCGCTACGCCAGTTACGGCCCGCCTCAGGTCGTGCTCGCGGGGCACAAGCAGCGGCAGGGGCTCGGCATCTCGCGTCGGCTGGCGTATTTCGGCTTCGAGCTCGAGCACGACCTGCAGCACATCGAGGGCGGGATCCCCGAGGCGTTGCAAGCGGAAGCCCGCAACCTGTTGACCGAAGGGCTTCTCGACGGCTCGGTCGAGCATCCCGATCGCGGTCGCATCGTGCGCATGGTGCGGGACCTCGACGAGTACTGGCGCCGGAGCGGCGGGGCACTGCCGGGGGTCGACCCGGACACCATCCGCGCACTCATCCACGCCCAACTCGAGGACGTCACCTCGTGGGCGGGCTTCCAGCGCACGCCGATCACGCTCGATGCCGAGGCGATGATCCCCGCCGAGGCGCGCCGTCATCTCGATGCGCTGCCGACCTCCGTGCGCATCCATGGCGATGCGTCGCCGATCGGCTACGAGGTTCGCAACAACCTGCCGATCGCGCGCCTCTACCTGCGCGAAGGGCAGGCACGGCGCTTCGTGGAGGCCGACATCCCCGCGCTTGACCGACCGGTCGTCTTCGCGGTCAAGCGGGCTGACGATCTCCTTCAGGCCGAGGATCTCGCCGGCCTGCAGGCGCTGCTTGCCCGGCCGCTCCCGCGCCGGGCCGACCCGCCCGGGCGCCGCGGAGCGGGACGCGGACCGCAGGATCGCGAGCGCAACGCGCGCGGACGTGCCGGCCAGGGCAGCGGCCGGGCGCGCGATGATCGTCGTGGCGGGGGGCGTGGCGGCAAGGGCGGCGGGAAGCCCGGTGGCAAGAGTGGCGGGAAGGGCGGGCGCGGCGGGGGCAAGCGGCGGTGAGTCTGGGCGTCATCCTGGCGCTGGTGATGGTCCAGGTGCTCTTCGCGTCGTTGGCGATCACGGGCAAGTTCGTGTTGCCGTTCGTGCCGGCGTTCGCGCTGGTGGCGTTCCGGCTCGCGGGTGGCGCCGTCGTCTTCGATCTCATGCGCCGGCGACAGGCCCCGGTCGTCATTCCGAGTCGCGACCGCTGGCACCTGATCGGCCTCGGCCTCCTCGGCCTCGCGATCAACCAGACGCTCTTCCTCTTCGGGCTCCGGCACAGCACCGCGATCAACGCGACCATCCTCGTCGCGACGATTCCGGTCCTCACCGCGATCATCGGCGTCGTCACCGGACGCGAGCGGCCCGCGCCGCTCAAGCTCGTCGGCATGGCGCTCGCCATTGTCGGCACGGTGTGGCTGATCGGACCGGACCGGATCGCCTTCGACCACGAGATGGCGCTCGGCAACCTCGCGATTGAGGTGGGGATGGTCGCGTACGCCGCGTACCTCGTCTACTCGCGCGCGCTGGTGCGTCGCCACGGTTCGATCCCGTCGGTCGCGCTGATCTTCACCTCGGCGGCGATCGGCTACTTCCCGATCGGCGCGTGGGCGCTCTGGCACCTCGACTGGACCACGGTGCCAACCTCGGCCTGGTGGTGGACGCTCTGGATCGTGCTGGGGCCGACGGTGGGGACCTACTTCCTCAACCTCTGGGCGCTCAAGCGCACCTCGTCGAATGTCGTCGCCGGCTTCGTCTACCTGCAGCCGATGTTGACGGCGGTGGTGGCGCCGCTGGTGTTGGCGGGGGAGCAGCTCACGCCGCGCGCCATCGGCGCGGGAATGGCGATCTTCGTGGGATTGGGGTGCATCCTCCGCGCCGAGCAAGTGGCGCTCGAGGCTTCCGCGGCGGCGGCTGAGAGCTAGCGCGACGCGGGGCGATTCCGCCCGCGGCCGGCGCGTGCCAGCCCTTCGAGACGTTCACCGAGTCGATCCACCGCGTCGCGGTGCGCCGTGAGTGCCGCGGCCAGATGCGCGCGCTCGGTCATGAAGGACTCCATGGTGGCGGTGAGGTGCTCGTCACGCGCCGAGCGCCGCGCGGCGACCATGTTCGCCTCCTCGATCGCCGGCCAGAGTGCACGGGCCGAGCTCTCGAGGCCAGCGGCGAGCTCGGTGATCCGATGCGCGGTGACCTCGCTCGCCTCGGCTTCGCGGATCGCCTCCGTCAGCGCCCGCCGCAACGACTCCAGCTCCGTCTGCAGCGTGATGCCGTCGGCCGCGAGCGCTGCTGTCTGCGCCGTGATCGTGCTCGACGCCTCCGCGGTGGCATCGGCCAGGCGTCGGATCTCCTCCGCCAGCACCGTGAAGGTGCGACCCGCCGCGCCAGCGCGGCTCGCCTCGAGCGCCGCCGTGTTGGCGAGCAGGTTCGTGCGGAAGGCGACGCCGCTCACGGTGTCGTTGCTCAACGCGATCGCTTCGCCGTGGCGGTCGATCGCGGCGAGGTCCACGCCAAGTGCGGCAAGGCCGTCGACCGCGCGCGCGATCGCGTCGGTGGCGGAGCGCGTGTGCGCGCGCGCCTCCACGACGGCCCGCTCGAGGCCGTCGCTCCGCGCACCGATCGCCTTGCTGCCGTCACTGAGCTGGGTCAGCACCTCGCTGGCATCGACCGGGAGCGGGAGGCCGCGGCCGTCGTCCGTGACCAGTTCCGGCAGCAGTCCGGTCGCACGCGCCAGGCCGCGGCTCACCTCGCCGGCATCACCCGCGAAGCTGGCCAACTGCTGGGTGCGTTCGGCCTCGCGACGGCGGACGCGGATCGTCGAGGAGATCGGGCCGAGCACGGCAAGCAACCACTCGCGCTCGCGTCGACCGAACGCCCCCGGGAAACGCCCCTCGAGGTACACCTCGCCAAGCGGGTCGCCGCTCCGACCGATCGGGGCCACCACCGAACGGCGCTCCTCGAACGTCTCGGCCTCGGGGACGAACGGCCCCTCGGGCCGCGACCGGCGCGGGGTGCCGACGGTCACTTCGATCTCCGGCGTGCCGATCCGGATCACCACCGCTTCGGCCTCGAAGATCCGCCGCAGCTCCTCCGCCGCCTCGCGGATCCCGGACTGGAGATCGGCGTCATCGAGGAGCCGCTGGGCCAGGCGGTAGGCCGCGAGGTCGCGCTTGCGCGGATTCACCATCGGCAACGAGAGGATCCCGCCGAGGCCGAAGAGCGCGACGAGCGGGAGGGTGGTGAACACCGGGAGGACGGGGAGCCCCATCGAGGCCACCACCTCCGGAAGGAGCGAGGTCACCACCGCCGGCACGAGGCCGAAGAGCACCGCCGCGAGGGTCCAGCTCACCGCCTGGCGCTGCGACGCGCGTCGATTGGCCGAAGCCAGCGAGAGGAGCAGGGCGCCGACCGCGAGCGTCGCACCGATCGGCTCAAAGGTCTGCCGCAGGAAGAAGCCATCCACCACCCGGAGGAGGGGGGCCTCCCCGAAAGCGATCCCGCCAGCCGTGGCGACGAAGAGCGCCGTGTGGAGGGCATACCAGCCGGTCACGATCCCAAGCCAGAAGCGCTGCTGGTGGTTCCAGGCGACCGCGAGTGCGAAGTGGACCACGACGGGCGTCAACAGGTAACGCCACGGTCCGATGATCAGGAAGAGCCCGAGCGGGGTGGTCTTGCTCACCGGGGCATCGATGCTGAGCAGGGCGGTCAGGACGGCCGAGGCGGCGACCAGGCCCAGGAACGGGGCGGTCGGCGGGGCGTCCGGGGTCTGCAGGACGGCCAGGACCCCCAGGCCCAGCAGCAACAGGGCGACCAGGCCGGAGACGGCCACCACGGTCGAGTCCGGCGCAGGGGAGATCAGGAGGGGGCCGACGACCAGCCCCGCGCTGATGCAGGCGACCGCCACGATGAGCGGCCAGCTCCCGAGGGGGCGGCGAAGTGACACGGCGGCGGTCGGCTGGGCATCAGACATGGATGAAGGAAGAATATGGCCCGTCGGAGCGGGGAGAGGAAACCGCTCCACGTCACCAACTGAAACCAAGAGGGCACCTTGGGCGTATCTACTGACATGACCCAGCCGATGATGACCCCGACTCTGCCGTCGGTCTTCTCGCCGCTCGCGAAGGCGCTCCTCGATTCATTCAACGAGGGCGTGATCGTGTTCGACAAGGACGGGCGGATCCTGTATCTCAACGCCTCCGGGCGGGATTCCCTCGCCGAGGCCGGGCTCGACCCGGCCGGCGAGAAGGACGACCTCCTCCCTGAACTCGCCGGGATGGGCGGACGCCTCGCCCCGATTCGGGTCGGCTCCCTCGAACTTGGCGAGGCGATCTTTCTGCCTCGGCGCGAGGGTCCGACGACGCTGGCCGAGCGGGAAAAGGACGCCATCGTCCGATCGCTCGAGGCCCACAACTGGCGGCTCGCCGAAACGGCGAAGACCCTCGGCATCTCCCGCACGACGCTCTGGCGTCGCCTGCGCGCCTACGGCCTCCATCGCGACGGACGCACCAAGTGGGATCAGGCTTCGTAGCACTGCTGGCCTTCGCCCTCGTCGGGCAACAGGCCTCCGACACCACCACGTACGCCGACCGAGCCACCAGAGATCTGGTGGCTCGTGCGGTTGCGCGGCATAGCAGCGCGGACACGACCGTCCGCGACTACCAGGCGCACCTCCGGTATCGCGTCTCCTTCGGCATCGGCCAGCGTCGCTGGGCCAATGTCCCGACGGCTGCCGTCGAGGAGCAGGACGGCACGGTGCACTGGTCGCTGCCGAACAACCTGCGCGTGGACATCCTGGGACGCCGCGAGGCGTCGCGACTCGACGGCGTCAACCTGTCGTCGTCCTTTGATCGGCCCTGGTTCGTGCCGCGCACCCTCGGCGACTCGATCCGGATCCTTGGCGGTGACGCCTCCTCGCGGGCGGCGCCGCATCCGCTCTCGCGCGGGGCCGAGGCGATCTATCGCTACGCCGCGGGCGACTCGCTGGTCATCGGGATGCAGGGTCGGCGCTTCACCATCCGCTCGATCACGATCATTCCACGCGAGAGCGCCGCGATCGCGGTCGCCGGGCGGCTCTGGGTCAATGTCGAGAGCGGCGACGTGGTGCGCTTCTCGTTCCGGTTCGTGGGCCGCGAGCTCTGGACCGACCTCGACGACGAGATGTCGGGCGATTCGGTCGGGGCACGCCGTGCCGGACGCCTCGTGCAGCAGATCCTCCAGATCGATGCCGACCTCGAGTACTCGCTGCAGGAGAACAAGTACTGGCTGCCCGCGCGCCAGGTCCTCTCCGGCCGCGTGACGGTGCCGCTCGGCGGCGGCCTCACCGTGCCGTTCGAGGCGACGACGACCTTCGAGGACTACACCGTCAACAGCGGGAAGGCAGTGGTCTTCAGCGCCCCCTTCCGCGATTCGACCGTGAAGCGGACCCGCGAGGAGCGGGTCGCGGCGCGCGATTCGCTGCGCGCCGAACGCCGCGACAAGATCATTCCCGATTCGCTGCGCGCGCGCGACAAGACGGGGTACCTCTCGCAGGGCGGGCGCTATCAGGTGCACCGTCCCCCGGTCGACTCGCTGCGCACGTACTCCGCCTGGAGCGATTCGCTCGTCCTCGAGCAGGATCCCGTCGAGCGTGCGCGCCTGCGCGAGGCGATGGCAGACGTGGCGGGGATCGTCGAGGACTTGCCGCCGGAGATCAGCGGCAAGCCGGGCTTCGGCTTCGCGTGGGAGAAGATCCCGGAGCTGGTGCGCTTCAATCGCGTGCAGGGAACGACCTTCTCCTACGGCCAGCGCTTCCGCGCGCCGTGGGCGTTCACCACGCTGTACGCCACGGCGCGCTACGGCCTCGCCGACAGCCGGTTGATGGCGACCGGTGCGATCGTGCGCGACGCGCCGAGCGGGCGATTCACGCTCTCCGGCGGCCGCGACCTGGTCGACATCGATCCGTGGGCGCGTGGGCTGACGTTCGGCAACTCGTTGCGCGGCATGCTGGTCGGCCGCGACGAAGGGGCCTACCTGCTCTCCCAGGGCGTGCGCGTGCAGCTGGAACGCAGTGCCGGCCTGGGACGCGAAGTGCTCCTCGCCGCCTACGCGGCCGACCAGCAGAGCGTGGCCACGGAGGCGAAGGGCGGCCTGCCGCATGCCTTCGACAAGGAGTGGTTCTTCCCCGCGAATCCTTCGGTGCGCGAGGGTCTCGCCACCGGTGGGCTCCTCCGCTACACTGCGCAGCAGTACGGGCATGCGCTGGGTCTCTCGGTCGAAGGAGTCGCGGTGGATGGGGAAGTGGCGGGGCGCGTGACAGCCGATTGGCGGCAGACGTGGTGGCGCGGCGCGGTGACGCTGCGCCTCAAGGGCGGGCTCGCCGAGGGCGCCGACATGGTGCCACAGATGGCGCTGCGTGCCGGCGGCCTCAACACGGTCCGTGGCTATGACTTCGGCGTGGCGAGCGGCGACGCGCTCTGGTCGGCGCAGCTCGACCTGATGCGCGCGGGCCGCGGCGCCGTGAAGACTGTGCTCTTCGCCGATGCGGGGCAGGCCGGACAGCGGAGCGCGTTCGGTGACGCCCCCTTCCTCTCGGGGGCCGGTGTCGGCGTGACGGTGCTGGGCGGGATCATTCGCGCCGAGCTGAGTCACCCCATCACGGAGCGCGCGGGGCGCGGTCTCCGCTTCGACCTGATCTTCGGCGGCATCCGGTGACGCGCGGACGACTCGCCGTCGTCGTCGTTGTCCTGCTGGTCGGGCTGGGGCTGACTTTCTGGTGGTGGCGCGGGCGCGACGGCGGCCTGCCGCTCGGCGGTGCACCGGCCAATCGCGTCGCCATCACCTGGAAGGGGAAGTACAAGGGGAGCGCCACCCTGCCGGCGACGGTCAACTGGTGCCCCGGCAGCCGGGTCGCGATCGTCGAAGGGCTGTCGAACGACACCGGCTTCGTCCTGGTGGTCCACGCCGCCGACACCCTCGCCAAGGGGACGATGTCGGTGCTCCCCTCAGAGTTCATCGCCGCCGCCGGAGGCCCCAGGCCCGCCGCCTCGAGCGCGCTCCGCTGGCCCGCCGACACGGCGACCCTCGCCGGCTTCCGCGGCCAGACCGGAGTCCTCTCGCTGGTCCCCCAGGCCGGCACCCTCTCCGCGACCTTCACCATCCGGATGCAGCCGCCGATGTCGAGCGACACGATCAGTGTCACCGGGACGTTCCGGGAGCTGAAGGTGGAATCGCGGGCGGTGGGCTGCCCGTAGCGAGGAGCGAGGAGCGAGAAGCGAGAAGTGAGAAGCGTGGCTTGGCAGGAGGATCGCTCCGCTGGGTCACGCTTCTCGCTTCTCCCTTCTCGCTTCTCGAACCCCCTGTATCTTCCCTCCATGGAATCCACCTACTTCCGCCGCGGTTTCGGCCTCAAGGGCGAGATCGAGGCGCAGCGTTCGGCGGACTACGCCAGCGGGATCGTCGAGGCGGTGCGGGCCAACGGGAACCGGCTGCAGGTCGGGCCTCTGACCTTCCGGCTCGCCAAGGAATTCGGCTTCTGCTACGGCGTCGATCGGGCCGTCGACTATGCCTATGAGACCCGCCGGAAGTTCCCCGACCGGCGGCTCCTGCTCGTGGGCGAGATCATTCACAATCCGCACGTGAACGAGAAGCTCGCCGCGATGGGGATCATCTTCCTTCCCCACGATCCCGGCGCGGAGTTCGACTTCTCGCAGATCACCCCCGAAGACGTGGTGATCATCCCCGCGTTCGGCGTGACGATGAAGGATTTCCAGCGGCTCCGCGCCATTGGCTGCGTGCTGGTCGACACGACCTGCGGCTCGGTCCTGAACGTCTGGAAGCGGGTCGACAGCTACGCGCGCGACGGCTTCACGGCGGTGATCCACGGCAAGCACTACCACGAGGAGACGCAGGCGACGGCCTCCCAGGCCACCAAGCATGCGGGCGGCAAGTACCTGGTGGTCTTCGACATGGCCGAGGCTCGACTGGTCTGCGACGTGATCGAGGGGAAGGGTGATCCGGCGGCACTCGCAGCCCGCTTCGGAAAGACGTGTTCGCCCGGCTTCGACTTCACCACCGACCTGCAGCGGATCGGGGTGGCCAACCAGACGACGATGCTGTCGGGGGAGTCGCTGGCGATCGCCGCCGAGATCCGGAAGTCGCTGATCGCCGCCTACGGCGCGGCGGCGGTGGATGACCACTTCCGCTCCTTCGACACGATCTGCTCCGCGACCCAGGAACGGCAAGATGCCGTGGTTGAGCTCCTTGAGGAGCCGCTCGACCTGATGCTGGTGGTGGGGGGCTACAACTCCTCCAATACCTGCGCCCTGGCGGCCCTGGCTGAGAGCAAGGGGGTCCGGACCTATCACCTCGAGGATGCCGAGGGAGTCGACCCGGAGACGGGCACGCTGCGGCACCAGCCGGTCCGGACCAAGCGTGAGGAGGTCATCACCGACTGGCTGGGTGACGCCAAGATCATCGGGATCACCGCCGGCGCCTCGACGCCGAACAACAAGATCGGCGAGACGATTGCGCGGGTGGGGGCGATGATTGGGGTTGATGTAGGGTAGGCGAACGACGAACGGAAGACGCGTGAAAGGTGAGACGTGAAACGGGAGCCGGAGACCGGGCACCGTTTCACGTTTGACGTTTCACCGCCGTTGTTCTCCGTCTTGACAATAAACCAGTCACTCGACTGCTTTATGTATGCCGAAAACCTCCGTTTCCTCCTCCCTCCACGACCCAATCTCCGCCATCCTCGGCACCCGCGGCAAAGTTGCCGTGATGCGAGTACTCGCTTCGGCCGGAACCCCGCTCCCGCAGCGGGAAGTGGCCCGCCGCACCGGCATGGCCCTCCGCACCGTCGAGCTGGCCATCGACGATCTGCTGGCCACCGCGATCGTGGAGCGGGTCGTCGGCGGGAGGGAACGGCTGGTGCAGCTCCGCTCCGGACACCGCCTGACCCCGGCCATCCTGGCCGTGCTGCGGGCCGGGGCAGACCACTGGCCAGCCCTCCGGGGCGAGCTCCGAGCCGTCGCCGCCAGCGCCAATGACCCGGCCCTCCTCGCCGTCGCCGTCGTCGGGCGCGCCGCCACCCGCTCCGAACGGCTCGGCGACCCTATCGACCTCCTGATCCTGGCGGCGGACGACGCAGCCGCAGAACGGTGGCGAGGCCGATTCGCCGACCTGAGCGACAGCATCCGGAATCGATTCGGCGCAGAGCTCCGGCCCATCGGATACGGCATCGAAGGCGCACGCGCAATGTGGGCAGCGCGCACATTGTCTGCTCAGCGGACAGCCCAGGACGCGGAGCTGATCCACGGGCGGACCATTCTCGAGCTCATTGATGAGTGGTGATATCTAACGTCTGTCTAATGTACGCAATGTCAACATTTGCAGATTTCTGAGGGAAGTGTACATTGCACACATATGCCTAACTCCTTGCCAGCAAATGCCAAGAGCAAATCGGCCTACCACCACGGTGACCTTCGTGCGGCGTTGATCCGGGAGGGCCTCCGTCAGCTTGAGGCGGGAGCGGTTGCCGAGTTGTCGCTTCGCGGTCTGGCCAAGGGAGCCGGTGTTTCTGGCTCGGCGCCGTACCGGCACTTCCCGGACAAGGCGGCGTTGCTCGAGGCGATAGCGGCTGAGGGGTACCGGCGAGTGGCGGCGGTGGTGGCACCGTCGGGGGTGCGTATCGGGGAAGCGGCCAGGCGGATGGCGAGCTTCGCCGAGCAGCATGGGGCGTGGTGGGAGTTGATGGTGGCTGGGGGGCCGTCGGTCGGGGCGGAGTTGGAGGAGGCGCGCGGGGGACTGCTCACGGAGCTGGTGGGGGCGGTGGAGCGGTCGGGCTCGGGTGCCGGTCACGCGCCCGACGAGGCGATCCGCATCGCGGTCGCGGTCTGGGCGTTGGTGGTCGGCCTGGCGCGGCTCCGAGCTGGCGGTGGGGTGGCGCTGCTGGACGAGGCAATGGTGCCCGACCCGGCGGTGCTGGCCGAGTCGTTGGTCAGCGGTCGATCGATGCCGCGAGCTGGCGCGCCACGGCCATGATCGTGAGCGGGGCGCACCCTTCGGCCCGGTTGTTCACGATCAGGTAGGCCGGGACGCGCAGTTCGAGGGCCGCCTTGGCGAGGGCGGCGAGATCGCCGCGGAGTTCGGGGTTCTCATCCTGCACGTGGTCATACGGCGCGAACGCATCGACCGCCGTCGAATAGGTGCGCCCGGGACGGAGCAGTGCCCTGGCCACGAGGAAGTCAGCCGTGATGGCGTCGTGCAGCAGGAACTGCTCGCCAATGGACGGCATCCGGGTCCAGCTGTTGAAGAGGTGCGCCACGCCGTGCGTCCGGAGCACCGCGAAGTACTCGGCGCTCAGGTAGTCCTGGTTCCGTAGCTCGACCGCGTACGGGAGCCCGCGTGGCAGCTTGCCGAAGAAGGCGTCGAGCCGCGCGGCGAAGTCCGCCGCCCCGATCTTCGCGGAGCGCGCGATCGTCTGGAATTCGAAGACGAACGGGCCGATGTGCTCGGCGAAATGCGCCTGCATCGGCCCGAGCACCTCGTTCGTGAACAGCTCGGCATTGAGCCAGTCGGGGTTGAGCTGTCCAAAGTGGGCAAGCTCCTTCGGGTTGGCGAAGGTATGCGCGGTGATCCGGTCCCAGACCTTGCTGACGCAGCGGAAGTCCGGCGGCAGCGCCGCCGCGTAGCTCGTGAGCGTGCGTTCGGACGGCGGCGTGTAGAAGAATGAGTCGATCCCGACCGTGCGGAAGAGCGGCCACCGCGCATACTCGGCCAGCATCTTCGCCCCCGCCCCCGTGGCCGGGTACGGCTTCTCGTAGATCAGCCCAGTCCACCCCGGATAGGTCCACGACGAACAGCCGAAGCGGATCAGCGGGGAGAGCCGATCCGCGAGCGCGGCGACTTCGGTGGGGAGGGGCCAGGAGGGGTGCATGCAGCGGAGTCCCGAGTCCTGAGTCGTGAGTCCTGAGAGGGCTCGGGTGAAAGGTAAGACGTGAAACGTATGCACACCCTATGGCACCCGTTTCACGTTTGACGTTTCACCTCTCAGGACTCACGACTCAGGACTCACTTCTCTTTCACAAAATTGAAATCCAGCTCCAGCTGAATCGGATCATCGACGCGGGCCACGACCGGAACGCGCGGCACGGCGATGCCGAATTCGGCGAAGGTCACCTTGGTCTTGGCGGTGCCGGTCAGGCCGGTGGGAGTGGCCGTGGCGGCGACGGTCCAGGTGGTCGGCTTGGTCACGCCCTTGAGCGTGAGGTCGCCGACGATGGTGAGGTTCAGGGCACCGCTGGTCGGCATCTTCGCCGGGAGGCCGGTGATCTCCTTGACCGTGAGCACCGCGTTCGGATAGGTCGCCGTCTCGAGCGTGTTGCGCTGGACGTAGCCGTCGCGCCGGTCGCGGTCGGTCTTCAGCTGGGTCAGGTCGATGGTGATCTTCGATTCGGCCGAGACCACCTTGCCGGCCTTGTCGAGCGCGATGCCGCCGGTCACGCCGGCGGTCTTGCCGACCACGTCGTTCTCGATGGTGTTCGCGGCCAGCAGTTCGCGGACCTGATAGCGGGCCTCGGTGCCGGTCGGATTCAGGGTGTAGCGGCTCTGCGCGGCCAGCGGCGCAGCGGCCAGGGTCAGGAGAGCCAGGGTCGTGGCAAGACGGGTCATCGGGTCGGGAACTCCAGTTGAGGTGCTTCGCAGGTGACGGATTACTACGGCGGGGAGGCACGGGGGGTTGGAGGACCGAGGTGAAACGGTGAACGGTGAACGGGAGAGGGGGTGAGAGGTGAAACGTGAAAGGTGAAACGGGAAACGGGAGGCACCGAGCGGCAACCGTTTCACGTTTGACCTTTCACCACCCCCTTCCCCGGTTCACCGTTCACCCCCCAATCTGGCCAGCATCCGCTCCAACCGCTCCAGATGGCTGATCGTCACCGTCAGCGAGCCATACGACTCCTCAACCACGCCGCGGAAGATGAACGGCCCCTGGTCGAAGAGGACGTGGGCGCGCTCCTTGTAGACGTTGGGGAAGAGGACGCACTCGATCAGGCCGTCGCCGTCGTCGAAGGTGACGAACTGCATCGGTTCGTGGGTGGCGGTGTGGACCGGCTTGCCCGTGGTGTACATCCCGGCCATCAGGACCCGCTTCCCGACGTGGCGGTGCAGGTCCGCGCTCTTCACGAGGCGGAAGCGGGTGAGCTCCTCGGCGTGCAGCGTCATCGGGTGGGCGTCGAGGCAGAAGCCGAGCAGTGCCCAGGCGTCGCGGCGCTTCCGTTCGGCGTCGTAGTCGCGGAGGGCGGGCACCGGCGGCGGCGTCGTCAGCAATCCCCCCGCCGCGGACGTCACCCTGCGGTCGGTCGTATCCACCGCCCACAGCAACTGTGGCCGGGTGAGCGCGCCGGCGAGCCCATCGAGGGCGCCGACCTTCACCAGGAGGCGGAGGTCGTCAGGGGTGAGTGCGGTGCGGTCCCGGAGGTCGGCGAGCGAGGTGAAGGGGCCACCCGCCTCGCGCGCGGCGAGCAGGCGGTCGGCGCCGTCCTGCGACAGCCCCTTCACGAACATCAACCCGACGCGCATCCCGTCGCGGTGGCCAGTGCAGCGCCACGCACTGGCGTTCACGCACGGGGGCAGGATCGCGACGCCCATCCGCCGCGCCTCGGCGACATAGGCAAAGCTGCGATAGAAGCCGCCTTCGTTGGAGAGCACCGCCGCGATGAACTCGGCGGGATGATTGGCGCGCAGGTAGGCGCTCTGCTGCGCGACCTGGATGTACGAGCAGGAGTGGCCCTTGCAGAAGGAGTAGCCCGAGAAGGAGAGCACCATCTCCCACACGGTGATGATGCTGGCTTCGTCGCGCCCGTGCGAGCGCGCGCCACGCACGAACTCCTCGAAGTAGGCGGCGAGCTGCTTCCCGGGGCGCTTCTTCGCGAGCGCCTTGCGCAGGCCGTCGGCCGCCGACCAGTCGAGCCCGGCGAAGGCGTGCGCCACGTTGACCACGTCCTCCTGGTAGACCATCACGCCGAACGTCTCGGCGAGGACATCCCGCAGCGAGGGATGGAGCGGCTCGTATTCCTTGCCATGCAGCCGTTCGAGGTACTGCTGGATGAAGCGATTGGCCGCGGGGCGGATGATGCTCGTGTTGAGCACCAGCAACTCGAACGACTCGGCCTGGCTCTTGAGGTTGAGCATGCGGCTCGCCGGCGACTCGGTATAGAAGACGCCGAGGGTGTCGCCGGTGCGGAAGAGGGCGCGGGTCGCGGGATCGTTGCCGGCCTGCTGCGAGGTGTAGTCGAGTTGCACGCCGGTGTTGACATGCACCATCGCGATCGCGTCGCGAATCACCGCGAGCGAACGGTTGCCGAGCAGGTCGATCTTCACGAGTCCCGCGTCCTCGGCGCCGTCCTTCTCGAACTGGATCACCGGCACGGTGAGGTCGGGGGCGTCGGTGAGCCGCTTCGCGGCGGGCTCGAGCGGCACCACGTCGGTGAGCGCCCCGGGGACGATCACCACGCCGCCCGGATGCAGCGAGAGATGCCGCGGCGTGCCGACGAGACTGTCGGCCAGCGTGGTGATCCGGTCCCAGCCCTGCGGCAGCCGCATCCCGCGGAAGTTGGGATGCGAGGCGAGCAGTTCCTCGACCGGCTCGCCGCTGCCGAAGTGGGGGATGCGCCGGGTGATGTCGCGGATCTCGGCGGCCGGGCGGCCGAAGACCTTGGCGACCTCGCGCAGCGCGCCGGCGAGCCGCAGGCAGTTGTGGTTGGCGACCATCGCCGCGCGCGGGCGCGGATGCTTGCGGAAGACCCACGCGAGGATGCGGTCGCGCTCGTCCCACGGGAAGTCGAGATCGATGTCGGGCGGGTCGCGGCGCGCCGGGTTCAAGAAGCGCTCGAAGAGGAGCCCGGCGCCGAGCGGCTCGACGTGGGTGATGCCGAGGCAGTAGGAGACGATCGAGTTGGCGACGGAGCCGCGGCCGCAGTGCGTCGGGCCGTGCAGGACGATGTCGCGCACCACGAGGAAATAGTCGGCGAAGCCCTTCATCCCGATGATGGCGAGCTCGTGCTCCAGCCGGTCGCGCGTGACCGGTGCGATGGCGCCGTAGCGGCGCAGCGCCCCCTCGTAGGCCAGTGACCGCAGCTGCTGCAGCGCGTCGCTCGCCTCGGCGTGGCGGGGCGCAATGGTGCGGCCGATCGGAATCCGATACTGGCAGCGCTCGGCGATCACCGCCGCCGCGGCGAAGGCCTCGGGGACGTCGGGAAAGTGGCGCTCGAGGTCGGCGGCGGGGCGGAGCCAGGCGTCTCGGGGGAATCCTCCAGCCGCGGCCGTCAGGCCGCGGGGACGCGGCGCCGATCCGCCGCCTGACGGCGGCGGCTGAATGCCGTCATCCGGCAGCGTCCCGTTGTGATGAATGGCCTGGATCAGCCGATGCCGGTTCCAGTCCTCCGCGTGCGCCATCACCACGCCGCCGGTGACGACGGCCGGGACGCCGAGACGGCGTGCGGCGGCAAGGACGGCGTGGCGCTCGGGTCCCGGGCGCAGCTCGGCGCAGAGTCCCGCGGGGCCGGAGAGCTTCACCAGCCGCTCGAGGAGCACCACGTCCTGCGTGATGACGGTGAGGCCTTCGCGATCGACGGCGAGCTGCGCCGAGAGGGCGAGGTCGGGCTCCCAGTGCACCGCGCTCACGGCGCGGCCGAGGGCGCCCCAGCCGCGCGCGTCCTCGGCAAGGATGACGGCATCCTGTCCGTTGGCGACGAGATGCGCGCCGAGGATCGGGCGGATCCCGGCGGCCTCGCACGCCTTCTGGAACTCCACGGCGCCGTAGACGCCGTTGGTGTCGGTCAGTGCGAGGGTGCGATAGCCGCGCCGCGCGGCGGCCTCGACCAGCACCTCGGGAGACGAGGTGCCGATGCCGAAGGAGAACCAGGAGTGGACGTGGAGGTGGGTGAACATCGTCGATGATCGATCATCGATGATCGATCATCGATCATCGATCGCCGCGAGCTTCCTCCCGATGGGACAGTCCCCAACATGCGCCCCCGGCAACCGCCCGATGCTCATCAGGAATTCGCCGACGATCTCGCCGCCCATGAACTTGAATTCGCGCTTCATCAGCTTGACCCACTGCGCCTTGTCGAGCGGGCCCTGCGCGTCGAGCCAGGCGGCGAAGGAGCCGTGCTCGGCGATCAGGGCCACCACGCGCTGCGCGTTGTGGATGGCGGCGTCGACCTTCAGGCGATTGCGGATGATGCCGGTGTCGGCGAGGAGCCGGGCACGCTCCGCCTCGCCGTAGGCGGCCACCACGTGCGGGTCGAAGCCGTCGTAGGCGCGCCGGAATCCCTCGCGCTTCTTCAGGATGGTCTCCCACGACAACCCGGCCTGGTTGATCTCGAGGATCAGGCGCTCGAAGAGGCCGGCGTCGTCGCGCAGCGGGAAGCCGTACTCGGTGTCGTGATACGACCCGTGGACGGGATGGCCGGGGGCGATGGTGCAGTAGGACATAGTGCATCCGGGGTGTTCGATGATCGATCATCGATGATCGATCATCGATCGTCGATAGGCTTGACCCGAATATACACCGAAGCTACATTCCTGCCAGTTGGTTCGGTGCAGACGCCGGATCGCAGGCGATCAGATCTCGAGTGCGGGTTGGAGCCTCCGCTTGAGGTCGGGTCGCCTGCGATTCGGCGTGCTTCGTTGCATCGCTTAACGGAGGGTTGCGCCCCGCGTCCTTGGGGCATGCCCATCCAATCCACCGTTCGAGCGGCGCGCCGCGCCTCCTGCTGGTCGTTGCTCCTTGCCACCCTGGGTGGCTGCGGCAGCGACGGCACCCCCACCATTCCCGAATCGCCGGTCGTGGTGGTGACGCCGCCGCCGGCCCCCTTCGCGGGGGTCGCGGCGGCGTTGACGATCAACCCGACGCAGCTCCCCAACTACGCCGCCCCCGCATTGCCGGCCCACTACGTCGGCCTGATCGGGAGCAACACCGACAACGGCCGCAACGCGCCGATCACCGACGCGGGGGCGACGCTCGGGCGGGTGCTCTTCTACGACCGCCAGCTGAGCCTCAACAACACCAAGTCGTGTGCGTCGTGCCACGCGCAGGCGAGCGGCTTCAGCGACGAGGCCCAACTGTCGGTGGGCTTCGAGGGTGGCCTCACCGGGGCCCACTCGATGCGGCTCGCGAATGCGCGCTTCTACGGCCCCGGGAACTTCTTCTGGGATCGTCGCGCCGCAACGTTGGAAGCACAGGCGATCGAGCCGATCCAGAACGCGGTCGAGATGGGCTTCGATGCGACGCACGGCGGCCTGGCGGCAGTGACGGCGCGGCTGCAGGGGCTCGCGTACTACCGCGAACTCTTCGCGCTGGTCTACGGCGACTCGACCGTCACCACCGATCGGATGCAGCGGGCGATCGCGCAGTACGTGCGCAGCATCATCTCGACGTCGAGTCGCTGGGACACCGGCTACGCGCAGGTCTTCAATCCGGGGCTGCCGGATCGCGGGGTCAACACGCCGATCCCGACCTTCACGGCACAGGAAAACCGCGGGCGGGAGCTCTTCTTCACACCGCCGCCGCAGGGCGGGGCGGGGTGCTCCGCCTGCCATGTCGCGCCGAGCTTCGCGCTCGCCGGGAACTCGCTCAGCAACGGCCTCGATGCCGGCGAGACGCGGATCTTCAAGTCGCCGTCGCTCAAGAACAGCGGCGTGCCCGGGCGCTTCATGCACGACGGCCGCTTCAGCACCCTCGACCAGGTCGTCGCGCACTACAACAACGGCGTGCAGGACGGCCCGGCGCTCGACCAGCGCCTCCGCGGTCCGGGCGGCACGCCGCTACGGTTGAACCTCAACGCCGGCGATCGCGCGGCGCTGGTGGCCTTCCTGCAGACGCTGACCGATCCGCAGTTGGCAGGGGATGCGAAGTTTGGGGATCCGTTCAAGAGGTGAACGGTGAACAGTGAACAGGGCTGGTGAAAGGTCAAACGTGAAACGGTGGCCACTCGCTGGCTCCCGTTTCACGTCTCACCTTTCACGCTATATCCCGTTCACCCTTCACCGTTCACCCGCCCGCTTTCGCCGCCTCATTCTGCTTCTGCAGCCCCGCATCGATCGCCTGGTTCGGCGTGCGGAGGCCGCGGTGGCAGGTCATGCAGGTCACCTGCGCCGCTCCCGACATCTGCATCTTCGGGATGTGGTCGTTGTTGATCGAATTCACCATCGTCTGCATGATGCGGGCGCGTGCCTTGTTCTGGCGCGACTCGTCGGCCCAGCTGCCGGCGACGTGGCAGGTGGTGCACTGCGCGGTCAACGCGTTCGAGTAGGCCTCCATCGTCTTGAGCACCTCGGCGGCCGTCTTCCCCTTGAGCACCTGGATGTTCTTGAAGACCACTTCGGCCGGTTCGTTCTCGCGGCCGGCGATCGAGGCACTCACGCTCTGCAGCACGCCCGCCCGGAGCTTGATCAGCGAATCGGGTGAGGGGCGCGGGCCACCGCGACCGCCGCCGGGCTGACCAGGCTGGCCGGGGGCGTTCGGGGCACCCGCGGTTGGCGGCGCCGGGCGCGCGGGAGCCGGCGCCGCAGGTGCCGGCGTTGCGGCCGGGGTCTGGTGGCAGGCCACCAGGAGTGCGGCGGAGGCGAGTCCGAGGAGCGTCGTGCGCGAAGAGACCATGGAATGGCTCCGAGAGGGTAGGCAGGGGTTTCGAGGGAAGGACGACAGGAAATGTACCGTGTCGATCGAGGGAGGTACGCCGGGAGCAGCCCCGTCGTTGTCTCGTGGCCGACTTCCGAAGCCCCCCGGCGCCGCACTAGCCTTGAGGATGACCAGCACCCCGATCGCACGTCGAGCTACCCCGGCGGACCTTCCCGAGATCCGCCGCGTCGTGAACCTCGCCTATCAGGTCGAGGCGTTCTTCGTCGAGGGCGACCGGATCTCGCCGGCCGAACTGCAGGCGCGATTTGCGCGCGACGGCGCCGAATTCCTCGTCATCGATGCGCCGGAGGCCGGGCTGCTCTCGGCCGCCGTGCACTTCGAGGACCGCGGCGATCACGGGTGGTTCGGCTTGCTCGCGGTCGACCCCGCCTCGCAGGGCGCTGGGCATGCGCGCACCCTGCTGAAGGCGATGGAATCGCGCTGCCGAGCCCTCGGGCTCCCCAGGCTGCAGCTCGAGATGGTCGACCTGCGCCGCGAGCTGCCGGCGTTCTATGCCAAGTTCGGCTTCGTCGAGGTCGCGCGGAAGGCGTTTCCGGACGCCGAGAAGCTGAAGATGCCGGCGGAGATGATTGTGATGGGGAAGACGGTGAACGGTGAACGGTGAACAGCGAGACGTGAAACGTAAGAGGTGAAACGTGCGTGCATTTCGGGCCCCCGTTTCACCTCTCACGTTTTACCTGGTTCCCGTTCACCGTTCACCGGTCACCTATCCGTTACACCCTGAAACCCACCCCCACCCCCCTCCGTAGTCCCCCGCATGACCCGGCTCCCCCTGAGCGTCCGCTATCTGGCGCAGTTCGCCGCCCTCTCCTTCCTCTGCCTGGGGGCGCACGAGCTCATCCACCACCTTCTGGTCCGCATGACGTGCGGCGCCTGGGGGACGATGAGCTTCTGGCAGTTCCAGCGGCCGGTCGGATGCAGTACCGGCGGGATCTCCCTGGTTGCGACCCTGGCGGGCCCGGTCTTCACCTGGCTCCTGATCTGGGGTGGTCGGGCGATGATCCACCACGGCGAGGCGAGGGCGGGTGTCACCCTCATCCTGGCCAACCTCCCCCTCGCGCGCGTGGTGACGGTGTTGATGCGCGGCGGCGACGAGATGGTCGTGGCGCGGGCGTTCGCGCCGGGTGACGTCCTCTGGCTGCCGGTGCTCGCGATCACGCTGCTGCTCTTCTGGTCGCCGGTGGTGACGGCCTATCGGGCGCTGCAGCACAGCAACCGACTCCAACTGCTCGCCGCCTTCCTGGTGCTGCCGCTCTTCTGGGACATGCTGCTGAAGCGGGTGTGGTTGAGTGCGGTCTTCGCGAGCCATCCGGCGACGGTGGCCGGCATCCCGGCGGTGTTCCTCGCGTCGGTCGGGGTTGCGGTCCTCCTGCTGGTGCTGCTTCGGCGACCGGCGCGGCCACCCCAACTCGCCCGCGCGATGATCTCCCAGGAGACCTTCGCCATCTCGGGGGCGTGGAAGGTGAAGTAGCTTCCCTCCATGCGCGTCCTCCTGCTTCCTGATCTCGCCCTCGTCGAGCGCCCCGACCCGCGCCCCGCCGAGGGCGAGTTGCTGGTGTCGGTCCGCGCCGTCGGCCTCAACCGCGCCGACCTGCTGCAGCGGCGCGGCCGTTACCCGGCCCCCCCTGGCTGGCCCGCCGACATCCCCGGCCTCGAGTACGCCGGCGTGGTCGTGGCGACCGGCACCGGCGTGACGCGGTTCTCCGTCGGTGATCGGGTGATGGGCCTGGTCGGTGGCGGCGCGATGGCGGAGCAGCTCGTCGTGCACGAGGACGAGGCGATCGCGGTGCCCGATCGTCTCTCCGATATCGAGGCCGCGGCGATTCCCGAGGCGTTCCTCACGGCGTGGGATGCGCTGGTGGTGCGCGGCCGCGCGGAGCCCGGGGGTCGCGTGCTCGTCCATGCGATCGGCAGCGGCGTCGGCACTGCCGCGCTGCAGTTCGCGCCGCTCTTAGGCGTCACGATGATCGGTACCTCGCGCACGCCCGCGAAGCTCGAACGCTGCCTCGCGCTCGGCCTGCATCACGGCGTGCTCACCACCGACGCCGACTGGCCCACCGCCGTGGGGGCACCGGTGCAGGTGATCATCGACACGCTCGGTGCCGAGGCGCTCGCCGCGAATCTCGGGCTGCTCACGCCGCTTGGTCGGTTGGTGGTGCTGGGCACGATGACGGGCCCCGAGGCGCCGATCGATCTCGGCGTCGTCCTCCGGAAACGCCTCTCGATCGTTGGCACCGCGATGCGCTCGCGCGGCCCGGCCGAGCGCCGCGCCCTCGTCGCGCGCTTCCGCGACGAGGTGCTGCCGCTGCTCGCCGGCGGTGCGCTCTCGCCGGTGGTCGACGCGGTCGTGCCGATCGCCGAGGCGGCACGCGCCTATGACCTGCTGGCGGGGAATGGGACGTTGGGGAAGGTGGTGGTCGAGGTGAGGGGTGACCAGTGACCGGTGACCAGTGACCAGTGACCAGTGAACGGTGAACGGTGAAACGTGACAGGTGAAACGTGATCCGAAGGTGGGCACGTCTCACGTTTCACGTTTCACGTTTCACGTTTCACGTTTCACGTCTTACGACCTACGACCTACGACCCTCTCACGACTCACGACTCCCCCGTTGACACCCTCCGTCCCACCCGCCAAATTTCCCGAACAAACACCGAATTGCTCCCTCCCCATTCCGCTCCGGAGTCCGTCATGCTCGCCCCAGGTCTCGTTGCCCAGCTGGAGTCCACCCGCAAGTTCTTCGGCACCACCACCTCGATCTTCGAGGAAGCCGATGCCGGCTATGCGCCGACCGCCGAGATGTACACGGTGGCCGGGCAGGTCGCGCACGCCGCCGACACGCTTGACTGGTTCATCGATGGGGCGTTGGGGAAGGGATGGGACATGGACTTCGAGGCGTCGATCGCGCGCGCCAAGACGCCGCGCACCCTCGCCGAGGCGCGGGAGATGCTCGACCGCGCCTTCTCGCGCGCCATCTCCGTCGTCGGTGCGGCCTCCGACGAGACGCTGCTCGAAGCGATCCCCAACGACCCGATCCTCGACGGTGCGCCGCGGATGGCCGTCATCAGCGCGATCGTCGATCACACGGCGCATCATCGTGGGGCGTTGGCGGTGTATGCGCGGTTGTTGGGGAAGGTGCCGCCGATGCCGTATGCGTGAGGGGAGTCGTGAGTCCTGAGTCGTGAGAGGGTCGTAGGTCGTAGGTCGTAAGACGTGAAAGGTGAAACGTGAGACGTGCCCGATTGCGGGTCACGTCTCACGTCTCACGTCTCACCGGTCACAGGTCACAGGTCACAGGTCACTCGTCACTCGTCACTCGTTTCACTCGATCCAGCGCCCGCTGCAGCGCCGCCGCCTTCGGCGCGGCGCAGAGCTCCTCGCTCGGCCAGAGCTCGAGTTGTCCGCCGCCGTCGTGCAGGTTGGTTGCCGTCAGGACCAGGCTGCGGACGGCGATGCGCCGGGTGAGGGCGGCGTCGAGGGCGCGGCAGGCGGCGCGCCACAGTTCGCTGTCGAGGGGCGAGGCGCCGATGGCCACCGCGCGTTCGGCGGTGGTGTCGTCGGCGTGGCGCACGGTGATCACCAGGCGGCCGGTCATCAGGCGGCGCGCGCGCAGGCGGCGGCCGATCTCTTCGGCGAGTGGCCGGAGGATGGCGCCGAGTGCCTGGCGGTCGTTGGTGTCGGTGGCGAGTTCGTGCGTGAGTCGGAGTTCGGCTTGCACCTCGGGCGGGATGACGGGGCGCGGGTCGATGCCGTGCGCGTGCCGATGCAGCGTGCCCCCGGCCGCCCCGAACGCGGAGCGGAGCGGCGTCTCGCCGATCGCCGCGACCTCGCCGATCTGCTCGAGGTGATAGTCGTCGAGCCGCCGCCGCACCGCCTCCGGCACTTCCGGCAGTAGTCCCACCGGTTCCGGGGCGAGGAAGGCGGCCTCGTAGCCCGGCGCGACCGCCCAGATGTCGGCGCCCGCCTCGCGCTTCACGACCGTGGCGGCGCTCTCGCTCACCAGCTTGTTGATCGCCACGCCGACGGCCATCGGCAGCGAGAGCCGCTCGCGCACGGTGCGCTCGAGCCGGCGCGCCACCTCCACGGCGGGGCCGAAGAGCCGCTCGGTGCCGGTGAGGTCGAGATAGGCATGCCCCCACCCCCGCGGCTCGATCACCGGCGCCACCTCGGCGAGGATGGCGTGCAGCGCCGCATGCGCCCGCGCATAGCGGGCGGGGTTGGGCGGTCGGACCACCAGGTCGGGGCAGATCCGCCGCGCCAGCGCCACCGCCATCCCCCGCGCCACCCCCGCCAGCCGCGCCTCGGCACTGACCGCCAGGATCACCGCCCGGTCGGCGGCCAGCGGGGCGATCGCCACGGGACGCCGCCGCAACTGCGGGTCGCGGAGCACCTCGAGGGTGGTGCAGAAGGCGGGCGGGTCGACGAAGAGGATGGTGCGCATGTTGGGATACCGAATATACACCGAAAGTCGTAGGTCCTGAGTCCTGAGTCCTGAGTCCTGAGTTGTGAGTCGTGAGTCGTGAGAGGTAGCAGGGGGAGTTACTCTCAGGACTCACAACTCAGGACTCAGGACGTATCCTCGCCCCCATCCTCACCACCACCTTCTACCGCCTCCGGATCGCCGGCGGGACCGTCCCGCGCCGGGGACCGGTGTTGCTGGTGGCCAACCATCCCAATTCGCTGCTCGACCCGATGGTGGTGCTGACGGCGGCGCGGCGGCCGGTGCGCTTCCTGGCGAAGGCCCCGCTCTGGGATGACCCGAAGACGGCGTGGCTGGTGAAGCTGGGGCGGGCGATCCCGGTGTACCGCGCAAGCGACGATCCCACCAAGCTCGCACGCAACGCGGCGATGTTCGACGCGGTGCATGCCGCGCTTGCCGCAGGCGATGCGGTCGGCCTCTTCCCCGAGGGGATCTCGCACAGCGAGCCCTCGATCGCGCCGCTCAAGACCGGCGCGGCGCGGATCGCGCTCGGCGCGGCGTCGCTCGTGGGCGGCGCCTTTCCGATCATCGCGGTGGGACTGGTCTTCCGCGAGAAGGAGGTCTTCCGCTCCGAGGGGCTCGCGCTGGTGGGCGAGCCGATCGCGTGGGACGACCTGGCGGCACGCGGCGCGCGCGATGGCGATGCGGTGCGCGAGCTCACCGAGCGGATCGACGCGGCGATCCGGCAGCAGACGCTCAACCTCGCGCAGTGGGAGGACGCGCCGCTGGTCGATGGCGCGATGGAGATCTGGGAGGCGGAGCAGCGCGCGGCGCCCGAACCTGCCGCGCGGATCGCGCGGCTGGCCGAGACGACGCGGATCCTCGCCGAGGTGCGTGCCGCGCCGGACGGGGCGACAGATGCACTCACGCAGGACGTGCTCGCGCACGTGCGTCGGTTGACGCGGCTCGGACTGCGGCCCGACGATCTCGCGGTGGACACGACGGGGCGTGCGGCAGCCGGCTGGGCCACGCTGCGCATTCCGTTGCTGCTGCCGCCGTGGATCGCGGTCGCCGTGCTGGGGTGGCTGCTCTTCGTGGTGCCGTACCGGCTCACCGGCGTCGTGGTCGATCGCTTCAGGCTGGAGCGCGACACCCGCTCGAGCTGGAAATTGCTGATCGGCGCGGCGCTCTACACCGCCTGGGTGGTGCTGCTTGCGGTGGTGGTGGGGTGGCGGTTCGGCTGGTGGCTCGCCGTCGCGGCCCTGGCGGTCATTCCGGTGATCGGGCTGACCGGCCTGCTGGTGCGCGAGCGATGGCACGGGGCGTGGGCCGACGTGCGGCGCTGGGCCTTGCTCCGCTCTCGCCGTAGATTGGTGGCGTCGCTCCGCCAGACGCAGCACGACCTCGGTCGCCGCCTCGACCAGCTCTTCACGCAGCATCCCCCGCGAGGTTCCCGATGACCGCAGCCACGGTGGCCACGCCGGACGGCCAGGATTCGCCCAAGGTCATCTGGTCCTGGGCGCTCTACGACTGGGCCAACTCGGCGTTCACCACGCTGGTGGTGACCTTCATCTACGCCACCTACTTCACCAAGGCGATGGCGCCCGACGAGGTCACCGGGACGGCGTGGTGGTCGCGCGGCGTCGCGATCAGCGCCCTCACGACGGCGCTGATCTCGCCACTCCTCGGCGCCGCCGCCGACCGGAGCGGCGCGCGCAAGCGCTTCCTCGCGCTCGCGACCTCGATCTGCATCATCGCGACCGTGGCGCTCGCGTTCATCGCGCCCGGGATGCCGAATGCCGGGTTGATCGCGCTGACGCTGTTCATCATCGCCGAGGTGTCGTTCGAGTCGGGGAACGTCTTCTACAACGCCTTCCTCCCGACAATTGCATCGTCGGACCGGATCGGCCGCGTCTCGGGCTATGGCTGGGGCCTCGGCTACGTGGGCGGACTGGTCTGCCTCGGCGTCGCGCTGGTGGGCTTCGTGCAGCCCGAGGTGCCGTGGTTCGGGATGAGCAAGGAGGCGGGGTGGAACATCCGCGCCACCAACCTCCTCGCCGCCGGCTGGTTCCTCCTCTTCTCGATCCCGATCTTCCTGAACGTTCCCGAGAAGCCGATCCCGAACGCGACGATCTCGCTCGGCGCAGCGATCGCCGAGCTCGGCCAGACCGCTCGCGACATTTCGCGCTACAAGGAAATTGTCCGCTTCCTCGTGGCGCGGCTGATCTTCAACGACGGCCTGGTCACGGTGTTCGCCTTCGGCGGGATCTATGCGGCGGGGACGTTCGGGATGACCTTCGCCGACGTGATCCTGTTCGGCGTGGCGCTGAACGTCGCCTCGGGACTCGGTGCCTTCCTCTTCGGATTCGTCGACGACAAGATCGGCGGGAAGAAGACGGTGCTCTGGTCGCTCGTCGCGCTCACGATCGCTACTGCACTGGCCGTGTGGGCGCCGACACGCGGCTGGTTCTGGGTCGCAGGGATCCTGATCGGCATCTTCGTCGGGCCGAACCAGTCGGCGTCGCGCTCGCTGATGGCGCGCTTCGTCCCGAGCAAGCACCAGTCGGAGTTCTTCGGCTTCTTCGCCTTCTCCGGCAAGGCGACCGCGTTCATGGGACCGCTGCTCCTTGGCCTGGCGACCACGCAGTTCGGCTCGCAGCGCGCCGGCGTCGCGACGGTGATGCTCTTCTTCGTGATCGGCGGGGTGATCCTCGCCTCGGTCGACGAGGCGAAGGGGATCGCCGCGGCCCGCGCCACCGATTCGATCAACGCCGCCTGAGGGCGGGCCGTACCATTAAATAGTTCCCCCGCAGATGATTCCTCGTTCTCACTGGAGCACTCGCGTGTCCATTACACGTTGGTCGGCGCCTTCGCTGGCGCTTCTGCTCGTTCCTGCCGCGCTCACGGCGCAGGCCAAGGTCAACCAGTACGGCTACCCCGAGAAGCACGCGCCCGAACCGACGGCGGCGGCGATCACGCCGGCCGACCTGATGACGCGCCTCTACATCTTCGCGGACGACTCGATGATGGGGCGGCAGGTCGGGCGGCCGGGCAACATGCAGGGCACGAACTACATCGCCTCCGAACTCAAGCGCCTCGGCATCAAGGCGGCGGGCGAGAACGGCAGCTACTTCCAGGTGCTGCCGTACATCCAGCGGAAGTACACCGAGCAGTCGGCAATGACGGTCGGCGGCCAGATGCTGCGCTTCGGCATCGACTTCGCCCCGGTCCCCGGCGCGCGCGCGCCGAAGGCGATCGACAACGCGGCGGTGATCTACGGCGGCGTGGCGGGTGACACGATGCAGCAGATCAGCGCGGCGCAGGCGGCCGGCAAGGTCGTGGTGCTCGCGGCGGCGCGTCCGCTCGCGGCGTCGCCGATCGGCGGCGGCCCCGGCGGTGGTGGTGCCGGTGGGCGTGGCGGCTTCGGCGGTGGCGCCCCGGGGGGCAACGCCCGCTTCGCCGGCGCGGTCGCCGTGATCACGGCCGACCTCGATCCGCTCTCTCCGGCCGCGCGCGCGCTCATCAACGAACCGGCGGCGGCCTACTCGGCAGCCGATGCCAAGACCACGGTCGTGGCCGGTGACGTGATCGTGAACACCAAGGGCCAGCTCGGTGTGGTCCGCGGTGACAAGGTGATCGGCGGGACGCTCCCGGCCGGGATGACGCCGGCGACGATCCGCGCCTGGAACGACTCGGTCGCGCGTGCCGATTCGATCGCGCGGGCCGGTCGTGCCGGTGCCGGTGGTGCGGCCGGTGGCCGAGGCGCAGCGGGTGGTCGCGGTGGCGCGGCGGGTCCTGGTGGCTTCGGTGGCGCCGCCGCGCCGGGCACCGAGGCGCCGGCGGCGAACATTCGCGTGACGATCGCGGCGGCAGAGAAGCTGCTCGGTGGGAAGGTGCTCGCCGGGTTGCCGCTCGGCACCACCGGCGGGACCGTCTCGGCCAAGCTCGACTTCACGGAGAAGTGGACCGACTACGGTCGCAACGTCGTCGCCATCATTCCGGGCTCCGATCCGAAGCTCAAGAATCAGTATGTCGTGATGGGCGCGCACAACGACCACGTCGGCTACCGCCAGGGCGGCGTCGACCATGACTCGCTCCGCGTCGCGGCGCAGATCCGCCTCCGCGCTTCCATGGCGAGCGGCGACCTCCTGCCGCTGACGCCCGACCAGGCGTCATCGTTGCCGAAGGTCAACGTCGATTCGCTCCGGAAGATCCGCCCGGCGCGCCCCGACTCGATCAACAACGGCGCCGATGACGACGGTTCGGGCTCGATGGCGCTGCTCGAGATCGCCGAGAACATCCAGGCGATGAAGGTCAAGCCGAAGCGCTCCATCGTCTTCGTCTGGCATGCCGCCGAAGAGGCCGGCATGTTCGGCTCGCGCGCCTTCTCGTCGAACCCGACGGTGCCGGTCGACTCGATCGCAGCGCACATCAACATCGACATGATCGGCCGCGGCCGTGCCGAAGACGTCATCGGTGGCGGTGACACCTACACCGGCATCCTCGGTGCCTACCGGCTGTCGAAGGAATTCGGCGACCTGGTCTACAGCACCAACAAGACCAGCACGAGCAAGCTGATCCTCGACGATCGCTTCGACGACCCGACCCTCGGCACGCTGGTCAACGGCGTCACCAAGTGGCCCGGCTACAACAACCTCTACGGCCGCAGCGACCATGCCCGCTACGCCGAGAAGTGCATCCCGATCGTCTTCTTCTTCACCGGCCTCCATGGCGACTATCACCAGGTCACCGACGAGCCGCAGTACATCGACTATCCGCACTACTCGCGCATTGCGAACCTGATCCGCGATGTCGCGGTGGCGGCGGGGAATGTGAGCAAGCGGCCGTCGTTGGATGGGATCTGTGTGCGGAGGTAGTTGTGAGTCGTGAGTCGTGAGTCGTTAGAGGATTGTCGTAAGTCGTAAGTCGTAGGTCGTAGGTCGTAGGTCGTAGGTCGTGAGACGTGAAAGGTGAAACGTGCCCCGAGGTCGGGAACCGTTTCACCTTTCACGTTTTACCGTTCAGCCCTCACCCCTCAAACAGCGCAAGTTGCCCCGCTCCGGGGCTGGGTGTCCTCAACTCCTCTTCTCTCCGCATCCCTTCGCGCGGGTCGTAGCCGAGACGGTCCATCAGGGTGCGGAGGCGGGCGTTGAGGGCGTCGGCATAGGTCTTGGTCACGCCGCGGCGATCGCCGTAATGCTCGCGGTAGCGGCGAGCCAGCAGCGGCCGGTGGCGGAGCAGCCAGGGGAAGAGGGTGTGCCGGGTGGCGGGCCCGAGTCGGAGCGGTCCGCCACCGGCCCAGTTGGCCCCGGCCTCGCGGGCTGCGGCGAGCAGGGTGCCGAGGGTGACGGTGTCGTCGGTGAGGCCGGGGAGGATCGGCGCGATCAGCAGCCCGACGGGGACGCCGGCGTCGGCGAGTCGTCGCATCGCCCCGAGTCGCGCCTTCGGGGTCGGCGTGCGCGGCTCAAGCTGTCGCAGCAGGGCGGCATCGAGGGCGGCGAGCGAGATGTGGATCGAGACGCGATGTCGGCGGGCGAGCTCGGCGAGCAGCGTCGCGTCGCGCGCCACCAGTGCCGACTTGGTGATGATCGAGAGGTGGAGCCCGCGGTACTCGGCAAAGACCTCGAGCAGCGCGCGCGTCAGCTTGAAACGACGCTCGGCGGGCTGATACGGGTCGGTCGCGGAGCCGATCACGATCGGGAGCCCATCGAGCCTGGCGGGGTGAAGATCACGGCGGAGCAGGGCGGCGGCATCCTCCTTCACCAGGATGCGCCGCTCGAAGGCCTGCGCCGACGGGAGCGCCGCCGCCTCGCGTGCCGTCGGCAGTGGCGGACGCTGGTTGGCGGCCCGGTCGATGGTCCAGCGGTGCGTCTCGCGGGCATAGCAGTAGGCGCAGCCGAACTCGCAGCCGACATACGGATTGAGCGACCAGAAGCGCATGCCAGTGGCGGCCGGCGGATTGAGGATGCCGCGCGCGTCGAGCGCGAGGTAGCGGGTGGTGGCGCCGCGGGTGCCGAGGGGGGTGAAGTGGGTGGGCATGGGAGCAGGCAGTGAGTCCTGAGTCGTGAGTCGTCAGAGGGGCCTGTCGGAAAGTTTGTGTATGAGCCATATCCTACAGCGGGAGGTAGGCCATGGCACGACAGAGGAAAGGGGAGGATCCGCAGCAGGCCGCGGTCGAGGCGCTGGTGGCGGATGTCCGGACGCCCGAGCAGTTGGAGGCGGTGTTCCGGGCCCTGAAGCAGCGGATGGTCGAGCAGGTGCTGCAGGCCGAGCTGACCGAGCATCTGGGCTATCCGCCCGGCGAGGGGCGCGGCGCGGACGGTAATGCGCGCAATGGCACCACGCCGAAGACCGTGCTGACCGATGAGGGCGCCTTGCCGCTGGCGATCCCGCGCGATCGGGCCGGGACCTTCACGCCGGCGTTCGTGCCGAAAGGGGTGCGCCGCCTGCCGGGCTTCGACCAAAAGGTGCTGTCGCTCTACGCCCGGGGCCTCACCGTGCGGGAGCTCCAGGCCCACCTGGAGGAGTGCTACCAGGTCCCCGTCTCGGCCGATGTCATCACCGCCGTGACCGACGCCGTGTGGGACGAGGCGCAGGCGTGGCAGCAGCGGCCGCTCGAGCCGGTGTATGTCGCGGTCGCGCTGGATGGCCTGCGGGTCAAGATGCGCACCGAGGGGATCGTCCGGCAGCAGGTGGTCTACTTCGCGCTGGGCTTCCTCCCCGACGGCACCAAGGACGTGCTCGGCTTCTGGATTGCGGCGGAGGAGAGCGCCGCGTTTTGGCAGCGCGTCCTGACCGAGCTGCAGGGCCGGGGGGTGCGGGATATCCTGATCACCCTGATCGATGGCCTGGCGGGCTTTCCGGCGGCGATTGAGGCGGTGTTTCCGGAGACGGTCGTGCAGCAGTGCGTCGTGCATCTGGTGCGGCAGAGTCTACGCACCGTCAATTGGCGCGAGCGTCGGGCCGTGGCGTCCGCGCTGCGGGCGATCTACCTGGCCCCGAGCGACGCGGCCGCGCAGCAGGCCCTGGCGGCGTTTGCGGCGAGCCCGGTCGGGACGGCGTATCCCGAAATCGCGCCGCTGTGGCACCGACACTGGGCGCGCATCAGCCCCGCGCTCCTCTATCCCGTGCCGGTCCGCCGCCTGCTCTACTCGACCAACGCGATCGAGAGCCTGCACGCCACGCTGCGGAAGTCACTCAAGGTCCGCGGCCATTTTCCGAACGCCGACGCCGCGGCCAAGCTCCTGTACCTCGCGCTCCGCCACGCAACCGTCCGCTTCCAGCCGCCCCAGCACTGGCGCGAGGCGATGCGGCACATTCGATTGCTCTTCGGGGATCGCGTCCCCGCCGATGCATAACCTCGGCTCATACACAGACAAACAGACACGCCCCGTCAGAGGGGCACGGAGCGCCGAACACCCTCTCAGGACTCACGACTCAGGACTCACGACTCAGACACACCGACTCCACCCACACGCCACACACGTCTGACACCGTGCACTCCGCGCGACCGGCCCCTGGCATTCGGGGCAGCGTGGCGGGAGGGCCGGGTCGGACTGAGTCGTCTCGGCGGCGGGGAGCGGCTGGAAGGTGGTGGGCGCCAAGGCGCCCCGGGCGATGGTGGCGAGGGGAAGGACAGGATGCATGGCGGCCTCGACTTCGGTGTTTGTTCGGCTGGTGTACCGAATATACGCCGAAGTCGTGATTCGTCAAATGGGGAGCAGGTGGATCGTATTTATGCGGCGAATGGGGAGTTTTTAATTCCTGCTTCTCATCTCGAATCGATCGACCGTACATTGGAAATCGACCCGTCACCGGCCGCTCGACCCACCACCGCAGGTGGGGCGCTGGGGCTTCGTTTTCCCAAATCGACCGCGGAGTGTCAGGATGGATCAGTCGAGTCGCTATACCGATCTCAGCCTCCGCGAGGCTGACCTCATGGCCGCCGGGCAGCACATCCTGGTGGCGTACAAGATGAAGCCGAAGGCGGGGCACCCGTACCTCGCGGCCGCGGCGCACTTCGCGGCGGAATCGTCGACCGGGACGAACGTCGAGGTGGCCACCACCGACGACTTCACCCGCGGGGTCGACGCGTTGGTCTATCACGTCGACGAGGCGACCGAGGAGATGCGGATCGCCTATCCGCTGGCGCTCTTCGATCGCAACATCACCGACGGCCGGATGATGCTGGTCTCCTTCCTCACCCTGGCGATCGGCAACAACCAGGGGATGGGGGACATCGAGTACGGCAAGATCTACGACTTCTTCGTGCCCGAGCGCGCGATCCAGCTCTTCGACGGGCCGTCGAAGGACATCTCGGACCTCTGGCGCATCCTCGGCCGGCCGATCAAGGACGGCGGCTTCATCGTCGGCACGATCATCAAGCCGAAGCTCGGGCTGCGGCCGCAGCCGTTTGCGACCGCGGCGTACGAGTTCTGGCTCGGCGGCGACTTCATCAAGAACGACGAGCCGCAGGGGAACCAGGTCTTCTCGCCGTTGAAGCAGACGATCCCGCTGGTGGCGGATGCGATGCGCCGGGCGATGGACAAGACCGGGCAGCCGAAGCTCTTCTCGGCCAACATTACCGCCGACGACCACTACGAGATGTGCGCGCGCGCCGATTTCATCCTCGAGACGTTCGGGCCGGACGCCGACAAGGTCGCCTTCCTGGTCGACGGCTTTGTCGGTGGCCCGGGGATGATCACGACCGCGCGGCGCCAGTACCCGAACCAGTATCTGCACTACCACCGGGCCGGCCACGGGATGGTGACGTCGCCGCAGTCGAAGCGCGGCTACGACTGCTACGTGCTGGCGAAGATGAGCCGGCTGCAGGGCGCTTCGGGGGTTCACGTCGGCACGATGTCGTTCGGCAAGATGGAGGGGACGGCCGACGACCGCGACGTCGCCTACATCATCGAGCGCGACGAGTTCCAGGGGCCGGCCTACCATCAGCGCTGGTACGGGATGAAGCCGACCACGCCGATCATCTCCGGCGGCATGAACGCGGTGCGGATGGCGGGCTTCTTCGAGAACCTGGGCCACGGCAACGTGATCACGACGGCCGGCGGCGGCTCCTACGGGCACCTTGACTCGCCGGCGGCGGGGGCGCGCTCGATGCGGCAGGCCTACGATGCCTGGAAGGCGGGGGTCTCGCTGCTCGAGTACGCCAAGTCGCATCACGAGCTCGCCCGCGCCTTCGAGTCGTTCCCAGGCGACGCCGACCGGCTCTTTCCGGGCTGGCGGCAGTCGCTCGGCGTGGGAGGCTGATCCGTGCCCACTGGCGGAAAGTCGACGCTCACCAAGTTCCTGATCGAGGCGCGGCGGCGCGTGCCGGGTGCCACCGGCGAGCTGAACGCGCTGGTCACCGACGTCTCGCTCGCCTGCAAGGCGATCGCGAAGCGGGTGGCGTACGGCTCGCTCAGCGAGTTCCTGGGGACTCCGGGCGAGAGCGGGCAGCCGCTCCAGTCCGCATGCCACGATCTCTTCGTCCGCGCGACCGACTGGGGCGGCCACGCCGCCGGGATGGTCAGCGGTGCGGAGGAAGGGGTGCACCTTCTCCCCGCCGCCAACCCGCGCGGGAAGTACTTGCTGGTCTTCAATCCGCTCGAGGGGGCGGCGAACGCGCGGGTGAACGTCCCCGTCGGCTCGATCTTCACGATCCTGCGGGCGCCACGGCCGAAGGAAGATCCGGTCGCGGAGGATTTCCTCCAGCCCGGTGACCGCCAGGTCTGTTCCGGCTACGCGATCTACGGCCCCGCCACGATGCTGGTGCTGACGCTGGGCAACGGCACCCACGGCTTCACGCTCGAGCCGCAGCTCGGGGAGTGGGTGCTGTCGCATCCCTTCCTCACGGTCCCGGAGACGACCAGCGACTTCGCGATCGACCCGGGGCAGAGCCGGCACTGGGGCGCGCCAATCAAGCGCTACGTCGACGAGTGCCTCGGCGGCCGGACGGGGCCGCGCGGCACCGAGTTCCGGGTGCGCTGGATCGCGTCGTTGGCGACGGAGGCGCACCGGATCCTGATGCGCGGCGGGGTCTTCCTGTCGCCCGGCGGCACACCGGACTCGGCGACCGCCGTGTCCGCACGACTGCTCGACGAGGCAAACCCGATCGCGCACCTGATCGAACAGGCCGGCGGCCGCGCCGACACCGGGCACGGCCGCATCCTCGAGGTGACCCCGGGGGGACTCCGTCGCACGACGCCGCTCTACTTCGGCTCGCGTGACGAGGTCGACCGGATCGCCCGCTATCACGTCGCCACGCCGGGGGAATCGTACAACTCCTCCCTCTTCGGCCACCGCGGCCTCTTCTCCTCTCCAGGCTGAGATCCCATGTCTGCCAGGCACCCGATCATCGCCATCACCGGCAGCAGCGGCGCCGGCACCACGTCCGTCACGCGGACCTTCGAGAACATCTTCCGCCGCGAGAAGGTGCATGCCGCCGTCGTCGAGGGGGACGCCTTCCATCGCTACGACCGCAGCGAGATGAAGGCGAAGATGGCGGAGGCGGAAGCCCGGGGGATCCGCCACTTCTCCCACTTCGGCGCGGAGGCCAACCTCTTTCCCGAGCTCGAGCGGCTCTTTGCCGATTACGCCGAGACGGGGACGGGGACGGCGCGGAAGTACCTGCACTCGCCCGAGGAGGCGGCACCGTACCAGCAATCTCCCGGCACCTTCACGGCCTGGGAGCCGCTGCCGGCGAGCGAACTGCTCTTCTACGAGGGCCTCCACGGCGCGGTGGTGACCGAGTCGGTCAACATCGCGCGCCACGCCGACCTGCTGATCGGCGTGGTGCCGGTGATCAATCTCGAATGGATCCAGAAGATCCACCGCGACAAGAGCACGCGCGGCTACTCCACCGAGGCCGTGACCGACGTGATCCTCCGGCGGATGCACGACTACGTGCACTACATCGTGCCGCAGTTCACCCACACGCACATCAACTTCCAGCGCGTGCCGGTGGTCGACACGTCGAATCCGTTCATCGCGCGCACCATTCCGACCGCCGACGAATCGCTGGTGGTGATCCGCTTCGCCAACCCCCGCGGGATCGACTTCCCGTACCTGCTGAGCATGCTGCACGACTCGTTCATGTCGCGCGCCAATACGCTGGTCGTGCCGGGCGGGAAGATGGAGCTCGCGATGCAGCTGATCTTCACGCCGATGGTGATGCGGCTGGTCGAGCGGCGGCGGACGATGCAGGGAGGCTGACCAGAAGGGTGACCGGTGACCGGTGACCAGCGACCTGTGACCCGTGACCCGTGAAACGTGAAAGGTGAAACGTGTCCGCGAGTGGGGTACGTTTCACGTCTCACGTTTCACGTCTTACGTCTTACGTCTCACGTCTCACGTCTCTCGACTCAGGACTCCCCATGACACAGATCGCCTACCTCGGCACCGGTCTCCTCGGCAGCGGGTTCGTCGAGGCCGCGTTGCAGCGCGGCGACCAGGTGCAGGTCTGGAATCGGACCGCTGCGAAGGCGCAGGCGCTCGAGGCGTTCGGCGCGCGCGCGATGCCGACACCGGCGGACGCGGTGCGCGGGGCGGAGCGGGTGCACCTGGTGCTCCCCGACGATGCGGTCGTGGAATCGGTGATCGACGCGCTGCGTCCGGGGCTCGCCCCCTCGGCGATCATCGTCGACCACTCGACGACGCTGCCCGAGAAGACGGCGGAGCGCTCCCGGCGGCTCAACGCCGAGGGGGTGCACTACCTGCACTGTCCGGTCTTCATCGGACCGGCGGCGGCGCGCCAGGGCACCGGGACGATCATGGTGTCGGGGCCGAAGGCGCTGTATGACGCGGTGGCGCCGGCGCTGGCGGCGCAGGCGACCAGGGTGGACTACTTCGGCGAGCGCCCCGATCTCGCGGCGGTCTACAAGCTCTGCGGCAATGCCCTCATCCTCGGCATCACTGCACTGATGGCGGACACCTACACGGTTGCGCGCGGCGGTGACGTCGCGCCGCTCGACGTGCTCGCGAAGCTGCAGGAGTACTTCAATGCCGCGAACATCGTGGCCGGCCGCGGGAAGTCGATGGCCGAGGCGAAGTACGCGCCGGGGTTCGAACTGACGATGGCGCGGAAGGACATGCAGTTGATGCTGGAGACGGCAGGCGACGCGCCGCTCACCTCGTTGCCGGGGATCGCGGCGCGCATGGATGCCCTGATTGCCCAGGGGCATGGGCACGAGGATCTCGCGGCGCTCGGCCGCGACGCGATCATCCCCCGGACATCGCCCCGACGATGAGATAGGGCTCCTGCCCCGAGGCCACCGGCTCGGGGAGGGGCGCATCCGGCGACTCGTTCGACAGGTCCCGCTCGCAGGCATGGAAGCGAATGAAGGCGCGCCGCCGCTGGGTGGCGTGGTCGCGCATCGTGCCGCGCAGCATCGGATAGGCGGCCTCGACGGCGTCGAGCACCCGCCGCTGGGTCACCGGCGCGTTCGATCGGAAAGGCGAGCTCGCCGTCGATGCGCGCCAGGGCCAGCAGCGGGGCCGGCAGGATCACCCGGATCATGGCAGCGTCTGGACCTCGACCGAGAGCACGGCCGGGAGGTCGCGCACGATCGCCTCCCAGTGATCGCCACCATCGGTCGACGCGTAGACCTGCCCGCCGGTCGTCCCGAAGTACACTCCGCAATCGTCCATCGTGTCGACTGCCATCGCGTCGCGGAGGACGTTTACGTAGCAATCCTGCTGCGGCAGCCCCTTCGTGAGCGGTTCCCATTCATGGCCGCCGGTGCGGCTGCGGTAGACGCGCAGCGCGCCGTCGAGCGGATAGTGCTCGCCGTCGCTCTTGATCGGCACCACGTAGACCGTCTCCGGTTCATGGGCGTGCACGTCGATTGGGAAGCCGAAGTCGGTGGGGAGGTTGCCGCTGATCTTGTGCCAGTTCTCCCCGGCGTCGTCACTCCGCATTACGTCCCAGTGCTTCTGCATGAAGAGCGTGTCGGGGCGCGAGGGGTGCAGCGCGATCCGGTGCACGCAGTGACCCACTTCGGCGGTCGGATCGGGAATGTACTTGGAACTCAGGCCGCGGTTGATCGGCTTCCAGGTGGTGCCGCCGTCGTCCGTGCGGAAAGCGCCTGCCGCCGAGATTGCCACGAAGATCCGATTGGGGTCGGTCGGGTGGATCAGGATCGTGTGCAGCCCCATCCCGCCCGCACCAGGGGCCCACTGCTCTCCCGAGCCGCAGCCACGCAGCCCCGCCAACTCCTGCCACGTCGTGCCGCCATCGGTCGAGCGGAACATCGCCGCATCCTCGGCGCCCGCATACACGGTGTCCGCCTCGGTCAGCGACGGCTCGAGGTGCCAGATCCGCTTGAACTCCCACGGATGCGGCGTGCCGTCGTACCACTGGTGCGTCCCCGTCACGCCAGCGTAGGCGAACTCATTCCCCACCGGGTTCCACGTCACGCCACCATCGTCCGAACGCTGAATCAGCTGGCCGAACCAGCCGCTGCTCTGCGAGGCATAGAGGCGATCCGGATTCAGCGGCGATCCCTTCAGGTGGTACAGCTCCCACCCCGGGAAGTGCGGCTGGGAGACCTCCCAACGCTTGCGGGCGCCATCGGAAGTGAGGATGAAGGCACCCTTCTTGGTGCCGACCAGGACGCGGACGCGAGACATGGGGGAAGTCCGGGAGAGGAGGTGTAGGGGCGGCTCCTGCGTCGCCCGTCGTCAGACGTGAAAGGTGAAACGTGAGACGCGATTCGGGAATCTGGAAGGGGTGACGGGTGAGGGGTGAGGGGTGAACCACACCGCGACTTACGACCTACGACCTACGACTTACGACCTTCTCACGACTCACGACTCACGACCCACGACTCAAAAACGTTTCAAATGTTTCAACCAGAAACTATCTCCTCACCCCCAACGTCAGATCCCATGTCGTTTTCCCCCGAGTCTTCCGATGACCAGGCAGGAGTTCGTCCAGCGGCTCCGTGACCGTGCCCTCGTCCTCCGCCCCTATTTCACGGTGCGGCGGATCGGCGCGGCGGTGGTGGTCTGCTGCGTGGTGGGTACGCTCGTGATCGGGACCGAGGCAGCGGTGCGCGCCCATCTGGGGAGCCCCTCAAGCCGCTTGCCCACGGCACTCTACTCCCGCCCGGTCCCCTGGGGGATGGAGGAGGCCTCAGAGCAGTCTCCGGCCCCCATTGCGCCACTGGAAGGCTCGGCGCTCGAGGCACGGATTCCGGTGCGGCTCGCCTCGATCCCGCCGTCGCTGGTGCAGGCGGTGCTCGCGGTGGAGGACCAGCGCTTCTACGATCATGACGGCCTCGACCTGCGGCGCATCGGCGGCGCCTTCCTCGCCAACGTGAAGGCGGGCGGGATCGCGCAGGGCGGCAGCACCATCACTCAGCAGCTCGCCAAGAACCTCTTCCTCTCTGCCAGCCGCACGCCGGTGCGCAAGCTGCGCGAGGTCGCGTTCGCGACGGCGCTCGAGTGGCGCTACGACAAGGCGACGATCCTCGAGGCCTACCTCAACGAGATCTACCTCGGCCAGGATGGGAGCCGCGCGATCCACGGCGTCGGCGCCGCGGCGCGCGCGTACTTCGGCAAGGATGTCCGCAAGCTCTCGCTGGCCGAATCGGCGCTGCTCGCCGGAATGATCCACGCGCCCAATCGCCACACGCCGACCCGTCACGCCGAGGCGGCGCGCGATCGCCGCGACCTCGTGCTCCAGCTGATGGCGGAGCAGGGGCGCATCTCGGACGCCGCGAAGGAGCGGGCGCAGTCGAGTCGGGTCGTGGCCCGCCCCTCGTCGGTGAGCCTCACCGTCGACGGCCGCTACTTCCGTGACGCGGCACTGGCCTCGTTGCCGACCTCGCTGCCCGCACGCGGGGGCGCCGTCTATACCACGCTCGACGCGCGGCTGCAGCAGGCGGCGCAGCGTGCGGTCCGTCGCGGCGTGTCGCGGCTCCCGCTTCCGGGGGTCGAGGCGGCGCTGGTGGCGATCGACCCGCGCACCGGCGAGGTATTGGCCCTCGTCGGAGGCCGCGACTACGCGCTGTCGCAGTTCAACCGGGCGACCGACGCGCGCCGCCAGCCCGGCTCCGCCTTCAAGCCGATCGTCGCGCTGGCCGCGCTCGGCCGCCGCGGCGACGAAGCCCCCGCCTTCACGCTCGCCACGATCGTCGAGGACGCCCCGCTCTCGCTGAAGACCTCGCGCGGGCTCTGGCAGCCGAGCAACTACGACGGCGACTTCCGCGGGCCGGTCACCGTCCGCACCGCGATGGAGCAGTCGCTCAACGTGCCGTTCGTGCGGATCGGGATGGAAGTCGGGCCCTCGAAGATCGCCGCGACGGCGAAGCAGCTCGGCATCACCTCGCCGATGCCGCCGGTGCCGAGCCTCGCGCTCGGGAGCGCGGAAGTGTCATTGCTCGAGCTGGTGCGCGCCTACGGCGTCCTCGCCAACGGCGGCTCGCTGGCCACCACGCGGATGGTGCTCAGCACGACGAAGCGCGGCGACGCGCCGGCTGCGGCGAACGCGCCGTCGATCTCGGCGGTGGCCGACCCGGCGACGGCGTGGCTGGTGACTTCGGCATTGCAGGGGGTGGTGGAGCACGGTACCGGGGCGAGCCTGCAGGAGCGGGTCAACGTCAGCGGGCTCGCGGGGAAGACTGGCACCTCGAGCGACTGGAAGGACGCCTGGTTCGTCGCCTACGCGCCGAACCTCGTCGTCGGCGTCTGGGTCGGCTATGACGATGGCCGTTCACTGCACACCACCGGGGCCGGCGCCGCGCTGCCGATCGCCGGCGAGTTCCTGGAGGAGGCGTTCTCGGAGACCGACCCCGCTGAATTCGAGATGCCGGCGGGGATCACCGAGGGACACGTCGGCTCCACCCCCGGCGAGTGGAGCGACGGCTGCGGCACGACGGAGTACTTCCTGGAAGGGACCGAGCCGGGCAACCAGGAGTGTCTCTACATCGAAGTCCCGGAGATGCCCGGCCTGGACGAGGTGCGCGGTGCGTTGCAGCGTCGCGCCGAGCGGCTCCTGGAGGCGCTGATCGCGCGTGGATTCCAGGAGCGACGCGGACGCCATTGACCGCGGCCTGGCCGCGGCCTCTTCGTGGCCTGACCGCTACATCACCGCGGCCTGACGTCCGCGATTGGAAGGTCACTGCTTTGATTTCGTTGCCCGATCCAGGCTCTTCTTGCCGCCGACCACCGGGAGGGTGACGGTGGTGTGATCGAGGTCGACGGTGAGTTCCGTTCCGGCCGCGGGCCAGAGCGTGAAGTCGCGGTCGCTCGACATGATCATCACCGCGATCCGCTTGCCGGCCGGGATGATCTGGTCATCCGGCTCGAGGTCGAAGGTCAGGTCGACGAACTGTCCCGGCACGAGCGGTTCGCCGCGGTCGAGCGAGTGATAGTCCCCACCCTTCGTCAACTGCTTCCAATTCTGCGGGTCGGCCCAGCCGCGCGTGATCAGCGACGTGAGCGCCGTCGGCGCTTCCGTCCACGGCAACGACACCAGCCACACCGAGAGATTCCCCGCCGGCTTGTTGAGGGCCATCCGGATGCGCACCTGCGCCGTGCCGGAGAGGTGCACCGCCTCGCCGAGCGTCGGCGTGGCGTAGATCAGACGGTTCGGCGAGTCGGCCGCCTTCGCAAGGACGCCGCCGCTGAACTCGACGTTGTCGACCAGTGTCTCGCGCCCCTGCCCGCTGGCTGGCTTGCCGAGCGAGCCCGTGGTGCGCCCGCCACGCCCGAGCCCGAGGGTGACGGCCTTCGCGTCGGGATTCGGGAAGTCGCGGTACGGCGTCGGCGCCTGCGGCGACGCCCCCTCGCGGACGATGAACGCCTTCGGATCGCGCTCGACGCCGTTGTCGATGCCGAAGAGATAGCGCGTGAACCAGCGGTTCATCAGCACCATCGGCGGCTCGCCGCCATGGCCGCCCTGGTGGTAGTACTGCTGCAGCGGGACCTTGTTGGCCTTGAGGACCTCGACGATCCGCTGGCTATGCTCCGGGACGACGTTCCAGTCGTTGAAGGCGTGCGCCATCAGCGTCGCCGCGCGGATCTTGCCGGCCTTGGTGCGCAGGTCGCGATTGGCCCAGAACGCGTTGTAGTCACCCGTGGTGCGATCACGGCCCGTGGCCATCATCCCGTCGCGGTAGGTGGCGTTGCAGTAGGGGCGCGTCGCCGGGTTGCCGCTGTTGACGAAGTCGTAGAGGAAGTCGATGTCCTCGCCGAGCCAGCCGCCCGGGTGACGCACGAGGCCGTGCGAGCGGTAGTAGTGCCAGTACGAGGTGTTCGGCGCGACCGGGATGATCGCCTCGAGACCCTCGACGCCGGTCGTCGCGGCAGCGACCGGGATGGTGCCGTTGTACGAGGTGCCGGTCATCCCGACCTTGCCGGTGGTCCACGTCGCCTTCACCTCCTCGGTGCCGGTCGGCGTGGTGTAGCCCTTGGCGCGGCCGTTGAGCCAGTCGATCACCGCCTTCGGCGCGAGCTCCTCGGGCGGTCCGCCGACGGTGACGCAGCCCTGCGAGAGGCCGGTGCCGGGCGCCTCGGAGTGGACCACAGCGAAGCCGCGCGGAACCCAGGTCCGCACGAACGATTGCGAGATCATCGGCTTGCTCGGGACGTACTTGATCTCGGGCTGCGAGGTGCGCTTCGGCGGCGTCGCGCCGACCTCCTGCTTCACGTCCCAGAGGAACTGGCGCGGCCCCGACGTGCCACTGAAGTACGGCGACGATTCGTAGATGACCGGGACCTTGAGCCCCTCCGTCTCCGTCTGCCGCTGCCGCGTGACGTCCACGAACACCCGGTCGCGCTTGCCGTCGCCATCGGAATCGAATTCAGTCTCGACCCAGAGCGTCTGGCGGATCCACTGGGTGGTGTCCGCGAAACCGGGGACGATCTGCGCCTGGCCGCCGACAAAGACCGGGACGGTCCTGGGTTGCTGGGCGGAGGCCGTGGCGGCGAGGGCGAGCGTGGCGGCGAAGAGCGTGAACGCACGCAGGGCGGGATGGCGAGGGGACATGGGCGTCACCGGGCGAAACGTGGGCCGAACGGGATTCTTACGGCGGGAGGTCCAACGGAGATAAGATAGGGGAGATTTTGCCGATGTCACCGGGAGCCGAGAGGAGTCGCCGATGGTGCAGTTCCTGATCTGGGCCGGCCTGACGGGGTTCATCTCGTCGGCCGTTGCCGCCACGATCGTGGTGGTGAATCGGCGGCGCGAACGCGAGGCCCGCGAGCTCGCCCTGGTCGAGGAGCTCGCCGATCGCGTCGCCGCGCTCGACGATGTCGAAGACCGTCTCGCGCTGCTGAGCGACCGCCTGAACGCCGCCGAACAGACCATGCTGCCCCCCCAGGAGCGCTGATGCGACTCGCCCGCCTGCCGCTCCTCACCGCTCTGGCCCTCCTCTCGGCCTGCAGCGATACTGGCACCAGCGCGACCTACCAGGTCGCCGACAGCTACGAGTCGGTGCAGGTCGGTCCGGTGCGGCGCTGGTACCGGCTCCACATCCCCGACCGCCCGGCGAAGGGGCCGAAGGCGCCGTTGATCCTCGCCTTCCATGGCTACGGACAGACCGCCGAGGCGCTCGAGCGGGTGACCGGGCTCAGCACCAGCGCCGACGCGGCCGGCGCGATCGTCGTCTATCCCGAGTCGTACTACAGCAGCTGGGACGTCACCGGCGAGGCCGAGGAGCTCTTCCAGGTCAGGGACTTGGACTACGTGCGGGCCGTGATCGCCCAGGTGACGGCCGACCATGTCGTCGATCGCACCCGGATCGTGGCGGTCGGGATGTCGAACGGCGCGATGTTCGTCCAGCGGCTCGCCTGCGAGGCGTCCGATGCGATCACCGGCTTCGTCGCCGTCGCGGGGATGCTCCTCCGCCCGACGGCCGCCAAGTGCGATCCCCACAACCGCGTCTCGGCGATGTATGTCCTTGGCGGCGACGACGCCGACTTTCCCTCGGCCGGCAACGCCGCGCTGCTGCCGCTCGACAGTGCGCTGGTCTTCTGGGCAGGGCGGAACGGCTGTGGCGGGGTGCAGACGGCGGTGCTGCCGGACACGGCGCAGGACGGCACGCGCGCGACGCGCCGCAGCTACAGCGGCTGCGACGACGGCACGTCGGTCTCGCGGGTCCTGATCAGCGGGGCGGGCCATTCATGGCCGGGGCAGAGCAGTCCGCCCAATCCGGAGGGGTGGGGGCGCACGTCGCGCAACTTCAACGCGACGCGCGCGGTGCTGGAGTTCGCGGCGAACGCCAGGCGCTAGCGGCCGCCGGCGAGGTCGCGCCGCACCGTCAGCTTCTTTCCCTTGATGGTGCTGGCCCGGAGCGCCGCGATCACGTCGATGATCCGTTCCTCCGGCACTTCGACCAGCGAGAAGCGATCGGTGATCTCGATCGCGCCGATCTCGGCCGCCGGCAGCTTCGCCTCGTTGACGATCGCGCCGACGAGGTCGGCCGGACGCAGGTTCTGCTTCCGCCCGGCGCCGATGTAAATCCGTGACATCCCCGCGGCCTTCGCGCGCTTCTCGCGCGGCATCCCCTTCGGCGGCGACGGCGGCGTGAGATCCATCGCCTGGTCTTCCTTCGACCCTGCGCCCGGCCCGCGCTCGTGCGCCAGCTGGATCGCCGCCATCGCGATCTCCATCAGGTCGTGATTCTCGCTCAGGCTCTCGACCACCACCCGATACGGCTCGCTTTCGCCGGCCGCGATTGCCTCGCTGATCGAGGTCGCCGTGAGGCCGATCCGCTTGGCCTGCACGTCCAGGAAGGTCGGCAGCTGCGCCATCGTCACGCGCTGGCGCGTCGACGCCTCGATGTTCCGGAGGAGGCGATGCTCGCGCGGCTCCACCAGCGTGATCGCCACGCCCTCGCGCCCGGCACGGCCGGTCCGGCCGATCCGGTGCACGTACGCGGCCGGCGACTCGGGGACGTTGAAGTTGACGACGTGCGAGAGCTGGTCGATGTCGAGGCCGCGCGCGGCGACGTCGGTGGCCACGAGCAGGTCGACGGCGCCGCTTCGCGTCGCGCTTCATCACCCGATCGCGCGCCTCCTGTGTCATCCCGCCGTGGAGCGCCTCGGCGCGGTAGCCGTGGCCGCCGAGCGTCTCGGTGCAGCGAGTCGACCTCGGTGCGCGTCCGGCAGAAGACCAGGGCGAGCGTCGGCGCCTCGAGGTCGAGGATCCGCCCGAGCGCCGCGATCTTCTGCGGCCGGGCCACGAGGTAGGCGGTCTGCCGGACCTTCGGCGCCTCGCCGGCCACCGGCTCGCTCCGCGCGACGTTCGACGCGCAGCGGGTTGCTCAGGTGCCGCTCGGCGATCTTCGCGATCCGCGGCGGAAGCGTCGCAGAGAAGAGCGCGGTCTGCCGCACCGCGGGCGCCGCGATCGAGGATCGCCTCGAGTTCGTCGGCGAAGCCCATGTCGAGCATCTCGTCCGCTTCGTCGAGCACCACGGCGGTCAGGCCGCCGAGGTCGAGCGTCCCGCGCCGGATGTGGTCGAGCGCGCGTCCCGGCGTCGCGGCGACGACATGCGACGCCGCGGCGCAGGATGCGGATCTGCTGGTCGAACGCCTGGCCGCCGTAGATCGGCACCACCGAGGTGCCGAGCGCCTTGCCATAGCGATGGAATGCCTCGGCGACCTGCATCGCGAGTTCGCGGGTCGGCACCAGCACGAGCAGCGCCGGCCGGTTCGAGACCGGCGGCGTGCTGGCGAGTCGCTGCAGGAGCGGCAGCGCGAACGCGGCGGTCTTGCCGGTGCCGGTCGCCGCCTGGCCGAGGAGGTCGCGCCCCGCGAGCAGGGCGGGGATCGACTCCGCCTGAATCGGGGTCGGCTCTTCGTAGCCGAGGGTGGTCAGTGCCTCGACCAACGAAGCGGAGAGGCCGAGGTCCTTGAAAGTCGTCATCGCCAAAGATAGTCCCCGGGACCATCGGTGCCCCGGGTGGACCTGAACGCGGCGACCCGGCATTCTTCGGAGTCCGTCACCCCGCCCCCGGAGTCCCCCATGAGTCGTCCCTTCGGACTGGTCGCGCTGACCACGATGCTGGCCCTGCCGCTCGCCAGTCAGGCCGTACCGGCGCCGCCGGCGGTCCGGCGAATCGCCGATTCGCTCGCCGCTGCCTTCGTGCGCACCGAGGGCGCCCCCAGCGTCGCCGTGGCGATGGTTCGCGGGAACGACACGCTCGCGTTCGGGGCCTGGGGGAAGGCCGATCTCGAGAATGGCGTGGCCGCGACGACGAGGTCCGTCTATCGGATCGGGTCGGTGACGAAGCAGTTCACGGCCGCCGCCGTGATGCAGTTGGCCGAGCAGGGGCGGCTCGCGATCGACGATTCGATCGGCCAGTATCTCCCGTCATTGCCGGTGGCATGGCGCGGCGTGACCGTCCGGCAACTCCTCAATCACACCTCCGGCATCCCCTCCTACACCGACCTGGGTGAGCCGTGGTTCCGCCGCTTCGCCGAGGAGATGACCCCGGATACGCTGGTGGCGCTCACCGCGGCGAAGCCGCTCGACTTTCCGCCGGGCACCAAGTGGAAGTACAACAACACCGGCTATGTCCTGCTCGGCATGTTGATCGAGAAGCTGACCGGTCACTCCTGGGCCACCGACATCCACGAGCGCTTCGCCGTGCCGCTCGGCCTCGACGACACGCAGGCCTGCCTCACCGCGCCGATCATCTATCGTCGCGCCCACGGCTACGAGCGCGAGAAGTCGGCGTGGGTCAACACCGTCTTCCTGCACATGTCGCAGCCCTATGCGGCCGGTTCGCTCTGCTCCACGATCGGCGACCTGCTGCGCTGGAACGAGGCGCTGCACAACGGCAAGGTCGTCTCCGCCGCGTCCTACGAGATGATGACCACGCCGCAGGGCGCCGCGAAGGACGGCGCGCTCCCGTACGGCTTCGGTCTGGGTCGCGTGATGCTTGGCACGCGCGTGGTGATCACGCACGGCGGCGGCATTCCCGGCTTCATCACCGCCAACGCGTGGGTCCCGTCGCTGAAGTTGTCGGTCACGGTGCTGACGAATTCCGGTTCGGCCAAACCGGACGCGCTGCTCCAGCAGCTGATCCGGGCGGCGGCGGGGGAGAAGCTCGCCGCCGTGCCTGCCGCGGCCCCCAAGCCCTAATCGGAGGAAGCCTGCCATGATGGGTGGACGCAGCTGGGAGAGCTGGATCGGCCAGTACGCCGAGAGCCATCAGCATCCCGTCAATCGCTTCTGCCACACGATCGGCATCCCGATGATTGCGCTCTCGGTGCCGCTCGCGGTGGTCGCGCTCCTTGTCCCGGGATTCTGGAAGTGGCCGCTCGGGCTGTTCGTCGTGGGGTGGCTCTTCCAGTTCGTCGGGCACGCGTTCGAGGGGAAGCCGCCGGAGTTCTTCCAGGATCGCCGCTTCCTGCTGGTCGGGTTGCGCTGGTGGTTTGCCAAGATCCGGGGCCAGGCGTGAGGACGCTGCTCCTGCTCGTCGTGCTGCCGATCACGCCGATTGCGGCCCAGGCCGGCTCGGCTGCGCCGATCCCGACGATGATCGTGCCGGCACGCCGCGAGGAGCGCCTCCCGCTTCGCACGGTCGGCACCACCCTGCCGTTCGACCTGGCGCCGGTCCTCGGAGTGCGCGAGGACTCGCTCAAGCGGACGTCGCGCGGCGTCTTCTACGACGACCTGATGGTGGGTGATGGCGCCGAGGTGCGCGCGGGTGATAGCGTGGCGGTGCACTTCGTGGGCTACCTGGCCGACGGGACCCCGGTCACGAAGTCGCCCAAGGAGCCGTTCCGGTTCCGGCTCGGCACGGGGCGGGTCGTTGATGGCTGGGAGGACGGGCTGCCGGGGATGCGGGTCGGCGGACGGCGGACGCTGGTGATCCCGGCGGTGCTGGGCTACGGCGCCAAGGGAAGCGGGCCGATTCCGCCGAACGCGACACTGGTCTTCGACGTGATGGTGGTGGAGCGGAAGTGACGGTGCCGCGGGGCGCCGGAGCTACTCCGGCGCGACCATCGCGTGGATCGTCACGAGTTCCAGCACGCGGAGCGACCGGCGCATGGTCGGGAGCTGGAGGGTGACTTCCTCGCCGACTTCGCGGTCCTTGAGGGCGCGGCCCAGCGGGGAGGCCAGCGAGATGTGCCCGGCGTCGATGTCCATCATCTCGGCGAGGACCAGGGTGTACTCCTCGATCTCCCCGCTGCCGACGTCCTCGACCTTCACCTTCGACCCGAGCCCGACCTTGTTCAGCGGCGCCTCGGTGTCGGCCAGCTGCGAGAGCTGGTTGAGGCGCTGGTGGAGCTGGCCGAGCCGGGCCTGGACGAACTGCTGCCGCTCGAGGGCCGACTTGTACTCGGAGTTCTCGCGGAGGTCGCCCATCTCGACGGCCGTGGCAATGGCCTGGGGCAAGGTCACGGCGAGCTCATGGCTGAGCTCCGAGATCTCCTTGCCAAGCTTCTCCCGCATTTCACGAATCATTCGGATGCCCGGGGAACAGTAGAACAGGCGGCCCACCCAGCGCAGGGCGCCGGGTGGACCGTGATATCAGCCGGAAATGTAGCCCCCTCCCCACCAAAGGGTAAGAACGGGGCCACCCTCCTCCCACGAGGTCGCCATGCGTCCCATGCTCCTGCTCCTCGCCCTTGCGGGGTGCGCCCACGCCTCGCCCCAGGCCACCCAACCGAACGCGGCGGTGCAGGTTGTCGCGGCCGACTCGATGGCCCGCAGGCAGCTGGCGGCGGTGGGCACCGTGGCCCCAGGGATCCGGCAGGAGGTCCGCTACGCGACCGCCAACAACTTCACCAGTGCGGTATTGCCCGGTTACGGGGCGGCCGTGGTGCTGCTCCGTCGGGAGGCCGCCGAGGCGCTTGGTCGGGTGCAGGCCCGGCTGGCGGCCAAGGGGATGGGGCTCAAGGTCTGGGACGGCTACCGGCCGGTCCGGGCCACGCTGGCGATGGTGGCGTGGTGCGAGCGGACCGGACGGACGAAGCTGCTCGACGATGGTTACATCGCGAGACGCTCCCGCCACAACCAGGGGGTGGCGGTAGACCTGACGCTCGTGGAACTGGGCTCGGGGCGCGAATTCGATATGGGGACTCCATTTGACGAATTCTCGGCGCGGGCTCATACCGCGAATGCGACCGGGGCGGTGGCCGCCAACCGGCGGCTGCTGGTCGAGGCGATGGCCGCCGAGGGGTTCACGAATTACGTCGACGAATGGTGGCATTTCTCGTTCGTGGTGCCCGACGCGGTCCCCTACGACCTGCCGCTCGAGCGGTGGTAGGAGGCCGAATTCCTTGATTCCGACCAACCCCGTAGGTATTCTGTCCCCGCTTAGAACACCCCCGTGACCGTCTTCACACGCTGGTTGGACCCGTAGCCAGGATGCACCCTTGATCCGACACCTGCGCTTGTCGTCGCGGCGTCACCTCCCCCTGCTCCTCCTCGGCGTCGTCGCCGCCACCCTCACCGGGTGCCTCGACGCCAGCCAATATCCCCAGTCGACGCTGACGCCGCATGGCGACTACGCCGAGAAGGTGGACTGGCTCTTCCGGATCACCCTCTATCTCGCGACGCTCGTCTTCATCGTCGTCGAAGCGGGGTTGCTCTGGGCGATCTTCAAGTTCCGCGGCAAGCCCGATGACGCCGAGCCGAAGCAGACCCACGGCAGCACCGTGGTCGAGATCATCTGGACGGTGATCCCGGCGCTGGTGCTCGCGGTCGTGGCGGTGCCGACGGTGAAGACGATCTTCGAGACGGCGAAGGTGCCGGCGGCCTCCCCGGACGGCCAGGCGCCGATGCGGGTCGAGGTGGTCGGTCACCAGTGGTGGTGGGAGTTCCGCTACCCGGAGCTCGGCATCACGACGGCCAACCAGCTGCACGTCCCGGTCGGGCGCACGATCGACCTCCGCATGAAGACGGTCGACGTCCTGCACTCGTTCTGGATCCCGCAGTTCGCCGGCAAGCGCGACGTCTTCCCGAATCGCGAGACGCGCCTCTGGTTCACGGCGAAGACGCCGGGCGAATACCCGGGGGCCTGCGCCGAGTTCTGCGGCATCCAGCACGGCCGGATGGACTTCTACGTGATGGTGAACACCCCCGAGGAGTTCGCGAGCTGGGTGGCGACGCGCCAGGCCGACTCGCTGCTCGCGCCGACGGGGTTGCCGAAGCCGGCGCCGATGCCGGCGGCGGACACCACCGCGAAGGGGAAGGGTGACGCGGCGATGGCCGCGATGCCGGGGATGGCGATGCCCGCCGTGGCCGCCGATCCGAAGGCGGCCGAGGGCGAGAAGCTGTTCGCGGCGAAGGGCTGCATCGGCTGCCACTCGCTCAACTCGGTCGGCACCCCGAAGGGGATGATCGGGCCGAACCTGGCCGGCGTCGGCGTCCGGAAGAACATCGCCGGCGGCTGGCTGCCGAACACCGACGAGAACCTGCACCGCTGGATCAAGACCCCGCAGCTGGTGAAGACCGGGGTGCTGATGCAGGTGCCCGAGATGACCGACGCCGAGGTGGACGCGCTCGTCGCGTACCTCCGCACCAAGAAGTAGGAGGAGACCACCATGGCCACATCCGTCCTCGAGCAGACCCACGTCGCGAAGCGGAGCACGCTCGCCGAGTGGCTCACGACCGTCGACCACAAGAAGATCGGCATCCTCTACGGGGCGTCGGCGTTCCTCTTCTTCCTGATCGGCGGGATCGAAGCGCTGATCATCCGCGCGCAGCTGGCCCGGCCGGACGCGACGCTCGTGTCGCCGGAGTTCTACAACCAGCTGTTCACGATGCACGGCACCACGATGATCTTCCTCGGGGTGATGCCGCTGAGCGCGATGTTCTTCAACTTCTTCATCCCGCTGCTGATCGGCGCGCGGGACGTCGCCTTCCCGCGCCTCAACGCGATGTCGCTACTGGGTCTTCATCCTGGGCGGCCTCTTCATGAACTTCTCGTTCGCTGATGAACGCGGCGCCGAACGGCGGCTGGTTCGGCTACGCGCCGCTCTCGTCCCGGCAGTACTCGCCGGGGCTGAACATGGACTTCTGGGTCATCGGCCTGCAGATCCTTGGCATCGCGTCGCTGGCGGCCGGGGTGAACTTCTTCACGACCATCCTGAACATGCGCGCCCGCGGCATGACGCTGATGCGGATGCCGATGTTCGTCTGGACGACGCTCATCACCCAGATCCTGGTGCTGCTGTCGTTCCCGGTGATCACCGTGGCGCTGATCCTCCTGATGGTGGACCGCACCTTCGGCGCCTCGTTCTTCTTCGGTCGGCGGCGGCGGCGACCCGATGCTCTGGCAGCACCTCTTCTGGGTCTTCGGCCACCCCGAGGTGTACATCCTGATCCTGCCGGCGTTCGGGATCGTCTCGGAGATCCTGCCGGTCTTCTCGCGCAAGCCGCTCTTCGGCTACAGCGCGATGGTCTTCTCGAGCGCCTTCATCGCCTTCCTCGGCTTCGGCGTGTGGGCGCACCACATGTTCTCCACCGGGATCGGGCCGCTCGCGGACACCTTCTTCTCGCTGGCGACGATGCTGATCGCGATCCCGACCGGCGTGAAGATCTTCAACTGGATCGGCACGCTCTGGGGCGGCTCGCTCCAGCTTCAAGACGCCGATGCTCTTCGCCCTCGGCTTCATCGCGATGTTCATCACCGGCGGACTCTCAGCGGCGTGATGCACTCGGTCGGCGCCGGCCGACCTGCAGCAGACCGACACCTACTTCGTCGTGGCCCACTTCCACTACGTCCTCTTCGGCGGCTCGATCTTCGCGCTGACGGCCGGCGGCGTACTACTGGTGGCCCAAGATGTTCGGGACGATGCTGAGCGAGTCGATCGGCAAGTGGCACTTCTGGCTGATGCTCGCGGGCTTCAACCTGACCTTCTTCCCGATGCACTTCGCGGGGCTGCTCGGGATGCCGCGCCGGATCTACACCTACCCGGCGGGCCTCGGCTTCGAGCTCTTCAACATGATGGCGACCGCCGGCGCGTTCCTGCTGGCGATCTCGATCCTGGTCTTCATGTACAACATGTGGGTCACGGCGCGCCGCGGCGTGAAGGCGCCGGCCGACCCGTGGGGCGGTGCCACGCTCGAGTGGACCATCCCGTCGCCGCCGCAGGAATGGAACTTCACGGTCGAGCCGGTCGTCGCCGAGCGCGACCCGGTCTGGGCGATGAAGCGCGCCGCCGGCGTGCGGACGCTGCCCGAGCCGACGCTCGACAGCGGGAAGGGGATCCACCTGCCGGGGCCGTCCTGGTGGCCGCTCGTGGTGGCCGTCGGCATCCTGGTCTTCTTCATCGGTTTCATGGTGAAGCACAGCTACGCGTTCCCGTTCGGGCCGATCACGATCGTCGGCTTCCTGCTCACCGCCACTGGCATCTTCAAGTGGGCGTACGAAGCCCCTGATGCCAATGCTCCCAAGCACTGAGGACGTGTCCACGATGAGCAGCGCTACGCTCGCCCACGACGAGGCCCACGAGGGGCACCATACGTCGCTTCCGATCGACAACCGGAAGCTGGCGATCTGGAGCTTCATCGGGTCGGAATGCCTCTTCTTCGCGACCCTGATCTCGACGTTCCTGATCTACAAGGACAACCATCCGAAGGGGCCGGGGCCGAAGGACATCTTCGAGGTCCCCCTGGTCACCGGCGGCACGGCAGTCCTCCTCTTCTCGTCGTTCTTCGTCGTGATGGCGCTGAACGGGGCGCAGGAAGGGAACCGGAAGAAGATGCTCGGCTGGCTGGCCGCCACGATCTTCTGCGGCCTCTTCTTCATGGGGATGCAGGTCTACGAGTTCTCGCACTTCTACCACGAGGGGCTGGGCTACACGACCAACCTCTTCGGCACCTCGTTCTACACGCTGACCGGCTTCCATGGCACGCACGTGGCGATCGGCACGCTGTGGCTGCTCACGGTGTTCAAGGACGCGGTCAAGGGAAATCTCCCCCCGGCCAAGGCGCTCAACCTCGAGCTGGCCGCACTGTACTGGCACTTCGTCGACGTGGTCTGGATCATCATTTTCCCGGTGGTCTATCTCATGAGCCTGAGGTCCTGAGCGATGGCATCCCACGCTGCGGCCGCGCATGACGGCCACACGCCGACCAGCTCGGCCAAGTACATCCAGATCGCCGTCATTCTCTTCACGCTGACGGCGCTTGAGGTGCTGCTGTACGAGGTCTCCTACGGCCACCTGAAGGAGTCGATGCCCGGGATCGCCGGCGCGGTCGCGCCGCTCTTCGTCGAGCTGCTCCTCGGACTCTCGGCGCTGAAGTTCTGGTTCGTGGCGATGTTCTACATGCACCTCAAGCAGGACACCAAGATCCTCCAGGTGGTCTTCGGCTTCTCGCTGGTGATCGCGGTGGTGGTGATCTCCGCGCTGTTCGTGCTCTTCGCCTACAACCGCGGGCTCTGGTGGTTCAATACGCCGTGGTAGTCGGATGGTGCACGGTGAACGGTGAACGGGTCGGCTCCTTTTGGAGCCGGCCCTTTTTACTGCGGCGCCTGCGCGGCATTGTTGCAACAGGACAACAGGCATTTTTGTCGGAATTTCCTGTGTTGCGTCGATGGGACAATCCGTTGGGACGAGTCCATAGTTTCTGGTGCCTGCTCGCCTGACACGATTTTCTATCCTGTAGACTGGCAACGACTTAGCAATGTGTGCCGGGATTGGCGTTACTCCTGCAAATGCGATGGGGACGAAGCACCACTTCTCCTCTGCTGCGGCCGGAGCACTCCATGCGCTTGACCCATCTGTTTTCCCTCGCGGCTCTGACGGCGCTGGTTGCGCCGGTCTCGGCCCAGACGATCATCAAGGACAACTCGTCGCCGGTCGTGGTGACGTCGATCTCGGAATACCAGACCGACTTCAACACGGTTGGCGGGATGAAGGTGTCGTGGACCCTCTCTGGTGGCGGCGGATCGAACGCCATCTGGGGCAACATCGCCGCGACCTCCGGCATCAGCGGCGCCTGGGGCATCTGGACCAACAACCTGAAGATCTGGGGCACCGGGTCGACCGACACCTTCGGCGACAACGTCTGGAACTTCTGGGGCAACGGGATCACGTCGGTCACGATGGAGGCGCTCTTCGGGAACGGCGTGTTTGACGTCCTGACCTGCGACAACTCGCCGTGCAGCACCGAGAACAGCGCCTCCGGGAAGCAGTTCAACTGGAGCGGCACGGGGCCGGACAGCCGCGTGACGTATTCCAACCCGATCGCCGTCTCCCCGAACGCCTTCGTCGGCGACCTCTACGGCACGCTGAAGATCGAGTTCGGCAGCTACACCGACAGCTGCCCGGCCGGCTACTCCGACTACAACAACCAGTGCAAGAAGTTCACTGGCTACACCTGCCCGACCGGATACACCCTGTACAGCACCAACAACTGCAAGGCGTACCTCCCGTCGTGCAACTCCGGTTACACCTACAATCCGACCAGCGGCAAGTGCACCAAGCCGAACCGCAACGACCAGAATCCCTACTGGTCGTGGGACTACCTGAACGCCACGCCGCACTACGACTACCAGCCGTACATCCAGACCTGGACCCCGACCTCCTTCGGCAACAACAAGTGCGAGGGGAACAAGGACCCGCGATACAACCAGTCGGGCAACGGCGACAACACCAAGTGCTACGAGCAGTTCTCGCAGGACATGGACAACCTCGGCCTCGACGATCCGGGCACCGGCCAGGAAGTCGTCCCCGAGCCGGCCACGATGACGCTCCTTGCCACCGGCCTCGCCGGGATGGCTGCGGCGCGCCGCCGGAAGCAGGCCGCGAAGTAACCCTTCGCTGCGCTGCACCAACGAAAAGGCCGACTCCCGCAGGGGTCGGCCTTTTTCGTGTGCCCCCGCGCCCACGATTCCTGCAGACCGGGAGTCCCCGCGCGGTGATTACTTGTCACAATGAAACGCGATGCTCCGCAAATCCGCCAGTCTGCCGATCAGGTAAGGGCCCGTATACACTCCGATATACCTTGGCGGAGTGGTGGATATGAACCTTCTGGCCCGTTGCCCGTTGCCCGTTGCCCGTCCGCGTAGCAGTCACAGTTGCCGTCTCATCGGTGAGGTGACAACATGGGCCTGCTGATCCTCACGCCTGACAACCAGGCTCCGCTCGAGTTCTCGCCCAGCTCGGTAAGGGACTATCCGCTCGACTCGGTCCTGATAGTCCCGCCCGGGGAGCGACAGCTTCAGCTCCTCGGCGATGCCCTCGGCGCCATCCAACAGGCTCCTTACCTCCCCTTAGCCGTGGGGGCGAGCGCTGAACCGAGTGGGCCGCTGCGATTCACCTTGGGCGGTGATGTCGTGGACGCGATCAGCGTCCGCCTTGACGGTCACGCGGCCTCGGACGGAGTTGGAATTCGCCTGGCGATTCGGGCGCGTGGCTGTCCGTCGAAGGCACAGTTGGTCTGTATGGTTGTTCGCGCAGTCGGTGGTGGCGCTGCAATCCCGCTTGCAAAGGCCCTCGCGAATTGCCGACTCACGCGCCCAGAGCAGAGGGCGCTGGTTACAGCGACCGGGCTTGGGCCGGTTGCGTGGCGTTCGCTGTACTGGTGCTTGCAGCTGGTCGCGGAAACGTTGGCTCGTCCACGCGCTGTTGAGTCGCTAGCGAGAGACTACGAGATCTCTCCGAAGACGGTGTGGGTCCGGTGCCAGCGGTTCTTCGGGCTGACCTGGATGGAGGCATCCGCAGGATGTGCTTGGGAAGCCCTGGTGCAGCGCGCGATTGAACGTTCCTTCACACGCCCATTCGTGGTATTCGTTGGACGGCGATCTGAATGAGCATTACCGAAAAAGGTTGGTATCCGCCCGGAGGATGGATGGTGTGACTACAAGTGTGGCCGTATCATGCTGGCATCCCCGTTGGAGCAAACGCATCAACGCCTCGTGCCGAAGGCCACTGTCTCGGCCCTTCCAGACGATGCACTTGCTGAATCTGTGCCGTGAGGGAATGGCCTGTGGAGATGCCTTGGTCGCCTATGAGCCTGCTTCTCGCGGTCGGACTCCTAGCATGCACCACGCCTGGCGAGGACCGCCTGGCGAGGTTGACACTGACCACCGGCGCACCTCTGATTGCTGCCGGTCCAGCCACGTCAATACGAGTGGCGATTCTGGTCGACCCCGCTACATGCCTGAGCTGTGATGAGGACTTGAACAGGTGGATGAATGCGCTCCGTGCGGGAGTGTCAAATGTATCCCTCGCATTTGACCGCCCCCCGACGCAGAGCGAGAGGAAGCTCCTAACCTTGGCGAGAATTCCCGCTGCCGTCGTCCTCAGTGCCCCTTCAGGGTTGCCCCTTCCTCGTATCGTAATTGCGGAGCCCGGTGGTGCGATACGATCGATCGCGCTCGCCAAATCAGGGGACTTTCTCAAGCGAGTTGGCGCTGCGTCGAGTCCCGACAGTGCAAGTCGAGTACGGTGACATGGCGATGAAAATGTCGTGCGAGTGTCCCTCGCCCCGCAGTGCGGCGGCCCCGCACCACCAGATCCAGGAGACCCGTTATGATGAAGTCTGTCTTCAAGGCGCTCGTGACCGTGGGATGCTGCATGGTGTTCGTCGCCTCGCGTGCGACGGCGGATTCGGGAGAAGATCAGCGCAGGTGGCTCTGGCTGGGAACTTTCGTCCCGGATTGCGAGTATCCGTGCGATCCTCAGCAGGCCGGGTGCGCGACCAACCCAGATTGCAAGTGTGATTGCTTTCGCTAGCTCGGATTAGCGGGTGCCTACGGGTCAGCACAGAGCCGTGGGCACCCGCAACCGCTACTCACGACGTCATGACTACGCGCCGTTGGCTCGGATCGATATCGACCGAACGCGTTGCCAAGAAGACTCGTCAAGTCACCTGATTCGCGGTTCGCCGCAATGCGGAAATCATGCGCCATAGGTTCAAGAGGCTGCGCTCCAGCGCAGCATTGCTACTGGTGGCGCTCGCCAGCGCATCAGGTTGCAAGGATACCGCACCTCCCGACGTTGGAGATACTCGCCCCCCGGCCAGCACCCCGGGTCCGACGATTGTGGTAGGCGATTCCGTGTCGCTAGTGGAATCAGGCGACGGGGTACTGGGTGCTTATGCATCCATGATGACGCGCGATGGCTCCGGCAAGCTGTACGTCAGTGAAATGACGAGCAAGCGGGTGGTTGCGTTCGGCCCAGACGGCGCGGCCATCAGGACCTTCGGGCGACGCGGGGAGGGCCCGGGAGAGTTCCGCCTCCCAGGCGGGCTTCACGTCTTTGGTGACACCTTGCTCATGGTTCACGATCCCGTCCGCGAGCGCTTTCTGCAGTTTGACGTCCGATCGGGGAAATTGCTCGCCGAGCGAAAAGCCACCACCGCCTTGATCGCCCCAGACTGGTCGATTGTCGGGGATTCCATCTTCGCCGGTACGGTTGGGTCAGAGGGTATCGTCTCAACGTGGGGTGTGGGGCGAGGTGATGTCACTGCTGAGCTGTACCCGATTCGGTGGACGGTTGCCTAAGCTACTTGGGCCTGCTCTTCGTACCTGATGGGACTCACGTACCCGAGTGTCGAGTGGCGCCGCGTCGGATTGTAGAAGCGCTCGATGTAGTCGAAGACATCCGCCCTGGCCGCGTTGCGCGTGCGATAGACTTTGCGGGCCGTCCGCTCCGTCTTGAGCGACGAGAAGAAGCTCTCCATTGCCGAGTTGTCCCAGACATTCCCCGAGCGACTCATGCTGCACGTCACGCCCAGCTCGCGCAGCAGTCGCTGGAAGGTGTCTGCCGTGTACTGGCTCCCTCGGTCCGAGTGATGGAGAATCGCCTCACTGCGGCCACGGCGCCAGATGGCGGTCAGCAGCGCGTCGGTGACCAGCTGGGTGGTCATCTCCGCCTGCATGGCCCAGCCGACGATGCGGCGCGAGAAGAGATCCATCACCGCCGCGACGTAGAGCCACCCCTCGGCGGTCCAGAGATACGTGAAGTCGGCGACCCACTTCTGATTCGGCGCCGTCGCCACAAACTGCCGATCCAGGACATTGGCCGCCGGTGCGGCACCGGGACGCGTGCCGCGATCGATCGGCAAGCCACGACGCCGCGGACGCGCGCGCAGCGCCTGGGCCCGCATGAGGCGCTCGACCTGACGTCGGCCCACAGGGTGGCCCGCTTCGAGCACATCGCGCCACACGCGCCGTGCGCCGTAGGTCCGATCGCTCGCGACGAAGCTCTGCTGGACGGCGGGGGCCACCCGCGCATGGCGCTGGGCCCGCACACTCGGCGCCCGCCCCAGCCACGCGTAGAAACCACTGCGCGACACACCGAGCGTGTCGCAGAGCACCGGGACCGGCCACGTCGCTCGGTGCTTTACCACGAAGCCGAACTTCACATCGACTCCTTGGCAAAGTACGCCGCGGCTTTTTTTAGGATGTCGCGCTCCATGCGCAGCTTGGCGACCTCGCGACGGAGCCGGGTCAGCTCGGCGGCCTCCGGCTTTTGCTGGCCCTCGCCGGGGAAGGCGTGCCGTGGATCGGCCTCGTGCTCGCGGACCCATTTGCGCAGGGTATTCAGGTGGAGCCCGAGATCGCGAGCGCCCTGAGCCATGCTGACCCCACGCTCGGTCACCAACCGTACCGCCTCGAGCTTATACTCTCGACTGAACCGCCGTCTGGCTGTCATCCCTACCTCCGGTTTGAATAAGAACACCTAGATGAGGTGTCCTCCAAACCGGGTACAGCTCACTGCCGTGGTGCCGTTGCCTCCGGATCTTCGAGGACAATTGGGCATAATGATGCGTTATGGTGTTCCTGGCATCGCGATCGTCGATTCGAACTTGCTTGTGCTGATCCCGGGACGAGCTGGCCTTCATTTGTACTCCAGGAGCGGCGAGGCGCGTGCCCGACTTCTCGTTCCCGCTGCGCGCCGCCGTGGCGAACCAGTCGACTTGGTCGCCCGCCAGATAGCACTCTCAAAAGCATCTCCGGGTCAAATCGTCGCTTCGTTGCCCGCAGGCGTGCACAAACTCACCTCTGGGCTTGTTCTGGTGGTGATGCAGGACATGGAGCTGATCGCCGGAGGGCGAAGGGATGCGAAGTATGGCAGCTTTACCATCTATGCATCATTGGTCGACCTGAATCGTATGGTCGCCTGCGTTGACGGAAAGCTGCCGATCGAGAGCGACGTCCCTCTTATGCCGATCTTCCGCGGAGACACCGTGTTCATCCTTGGGCGTGTGGCAACCCCTGAGCTGACCGTCCGCAGTCAGCTCTCTTCCTTCACAGTCAACGGTGCTGGCTGCAAGTGGCTGCCCATCAGAAGCGTCAAGTAGGCCTCGACCGCCTGGCTGCGATCATCTTGATCGGCAGCACGGCAGGGGTCGCTCCGATGTCGGGACAGCGGCCTCTGACGAAGAATCCGGCCGCCGTCTCGGATTCGTTCTTGTCCGTGGTGGACGCGCGACTGCTCCCCTCTGGGGGGGTCGTGGTCGCATCTGGACGTCCCGCCGTGGTGCGCTTTTTTGATCGCTCCGGGCGGCTCACCGCGCGGGTCGATTCCCTCACAATCCCGGCTTGGCGTGGGCAGCCCGAGTTCATCGGCGTCGGGCCGGGGCGAGTGACCGTATTCGATGCAGGAGACGGGCATACCGTCGATGTAACCAGCACAGGGCGGCAGGTCGCGTCGACGCCTGGGAGCCCGGAGGCCGCGGAGGGCGGACGCCTCTTTCTCACGAATCGGACCGTTGCCAGAGGAGCTACCCTGACGAGCGGGTGTGCGCGTCAGGTCGTGAACGGGTTGGACCCTGCGGAACCTGGAGAAGTTCGACTTGCGGTGGAAGACGGTGAGGGTCGGGTATGGGTTACTCGGCTTGGGGGCACGGTTGTCTCGGTCCATGCCGTCGGCGGGAAGCAGCTCGGGACATTCGACTTGCCGGCGGGGAGCGAAGTGCTTGACGCGATCGGGACGGAGGTTTTGGTGGGCGTACGGGTCAATCAGCATCTCCGGCTTCGGGTCATCACACTGCCAGTCAAGCCGTCGAGCGCCAAAGTTGCGACGTGCCCCACGAGCGCTGATGTTGGAATTGAGCGAATGACCGAGTTGGGGCTTCGTAGAGCGCTGCGCCAAGCCATGATGGAGGCGGATCGGGTCAATACCTTGAGCGGCGTCTATCCCTCTACCGCGTCGACGGCCGCCGGGGTGCAGTTGATCGTCCTTCGGTCAGGGGCATTGGGATGGGTCGCGGCCGGCATCAGCACACCTTCTTCAGCATTTTGCGTGGCTGCGATGGGTTACCTGACCCCGATCGGTTGGCTCGACGGAGGGACCCGGTGCGGTCAGTAGCTCACGAGTCAATCTGACCGTACCCTGGAAATTCAGTGAGGCCGACTCCCGAAGGGGTCGGCCTCTTTCGTTTGACGTCTCGCGGATCCTCGCCCATCCCGCGGCCTGATCCTTCGCTGCGCTCAAGACATCCGGCCGCCGCTGAAAACCACCGCGGCTGGACTACATCCGTCCCGCAACGCCCGCGACGGTCGTCGCCACCCACCCCGCTTCCGCCGCCGCCAGATCGCACTCTTCCGCGCGCGCCTCGAAACGGCGCAGGTCGAACGTCATCGGGGGCAGCGCGGCGTAGACGGGAAACTCCCCCTGGATCGGACAGACGTTCTCGAGCACGTCGCCGTCGTCGGTGGCCATCGCCAGCCCCGTCATCCGGCAGGTGGCAGGGCGATAGGCATAAATCAGACAGCCCCCCTCCGCGCCGAGGGCGGGGCAGGGGAGGTCGTGCCGCGCCTCGCAGAGTCGGTCGAAGGATGCCTCCTCCACGCCGTCGACGTCCCACGGTGCCCCCCAGCCATCGATCAGATCGGCATAGCGCTTCAGCTGCTCGTCTGCGCGGGCGGCGATCCCCTCGCGGACGGCCGGGTCGAGCGCGGCCAATCCTTCGGCAACCAGCCGGGCATCGGCCGGCGAGATGTCGAACGGCCCGTGACAGCACGCCGAACAGCCGCTCCGGCACGGGACGACACCGGAACCGGCGGCATCGGTGCCGCGGCTGAACCATTGATCGAGGATGGGAAGGAGCGCGCGGTACCTGGACGGGATCATGATCGCGCTCCGTCGGGAGAAGCGGGCGTGCCTAGCTGCGCGACGCGGCCCGGGCGAGCAGGAACCACCCTGCCAGGAAGGCGACGCCGCCGAGCGGCGTGACGGCACCCAGCCAGCGCTGGCCGGTGGCGACCATCAGGTAGAGCGAGCCGGAGAAGAGCGCCACGCCGACCAGGAAGCTCCACGCCGCCGCGCCGGCCCCGGGGGCCTCTCGCGAGATCAGCCACGCCACCGCGAACAGGGCGAGGCCGTGGTACATCTGGTAGCGGACCGCGGTCTCGAAGATCTCGAGGTCGCGCGCCCCCAGGCGCGTGCGGAGCGCGTGCGCCCCGAAGGCCCCGAGGGCCACCGCCACGCCGGCGAGCACCGCTCCCAGCGTGGCCGCGAGGCGGGAGGTCAACCCGGATCGTCCGCGTCAGGCGTCAACTGCGGCATCCCCATCGCGTGGTAGCCGTTGTCGACGTACACCACGCTGCCGGTGATGCCCGTCCCGAGCGACGACGCCAGAAAGGCGGCGACGTGGCCGACATCTTCGGCGTCAAGATCGCGCACGATCGCCGAGTTCTCCCGGTAGTAGCGCAGCATGGTGCGGATATAGCCGATTGCCGAGGCGGCGCGCGAGGCGTAGGGCCCCGCGGAAATCGTGTTGACCCGGACGCCGAAGCGACGACCCGCTTCGAACGCGAGCGTCCGCGTGTCCGACTCCAGCGCCGCCTTGGCGGTGGACATCCCGCCACCGTATCCGGGGACGACGCGCTCGCCGGCCAGGTAGCTGAGCGAGACGAACGAACCGCCCGGCCGCATCAGTGCGCCCAGCTCCCGCACGAAGGCGACGTTGCTGTAGGCGGAGATCGAGATGGCGTCGAGATAGCCGCGGCGCGACGTCTCGATCAGCGGCTTCCGGACCTCGGGGCCGTTGGCCAGCGAGTGCACCACGATATCCAGCGATTGCTCGCCGAAGTCGCGCCGCAGCGCCGCCACCAGCCCGGCGATGGTGAAGTCGCCGCGGTCACGGTAACGCTTGCCGTCGCGCACCTCGGCCGGGACGTCATCCATCGTGTCGTAGGCCGCGTCCAGCGGGTAGATCTTCTCGAAGGTCATCTGGCTGCCATCGCGCAGCGTCAGCGACTCGGCAATCTTGCCGCGCTCCAGCAGGGTCTCGAAGATCCCCAGCGCCGGGGGCCAAGTGCCGATGCAGATGGTGGCGCCGGCCTCGGCGAGGGCCTTGGCAATGGCGAATCCGAAACCGCCATCATCCGCCACGCCGGCGATGAAGGCGCGCTTGCCACGGAGGTCGATCGGGAGCATCGGAGGCAGGACTCCAGTTGAGTTGGGGCAAAGATAATGGCCAAGGGTGAAGGGTGGAACGCGGCATCGAGGCGGGGTGCTGCGGGGGAAAAACGTGAAACGTGAAACGGTGGCGTCGGGCCGCCCGTTTCACGTCTCACGTCTCACGTCTTACCTGCTGGCGGACAGGCAGGCCTGCCGCCGCCTCAGCCTACTTCCGCGGCTCGAGGATCTCCTTGATCCGCATCGCCGCGTCGGCGTAGTGCGCCCGCGTGATTGCGTCGCCCTTGGTCGCCGCGGCCGCCAGCTGGGCACGGACCGCCGCCAGTTCCACCCGGGCGAGGGCTTGGAGGTCGGACTGGGAGACCGACGGGCCGGCCGCGGCGGCCGGGAGCCCGGCCGGCGGGGCCGGCGGGTTCATGATCGCCCCGAGGCGGTCGATCCAGGCCCGCTGCAGGGTGCGGCGGTAGGCGTCGGGCGCCTTGCCGCTGCTCAGTTCGGTCCAGACGCCGGCCCGGACGTCGGCCATCAACTCGGCCGGCGAGTAGGTGCCGGTGCCGAGTGCCTGGAGTTCGGCCAGGCGGGTGAGGCGGCCGTTCTGGAGCAGGGAGTTCATGACACCGGTCATGTAGCCCTTGATCCGGTCGGTCGCGCCGAGGACGCCGACGCGGTCGAAGATCGCCTCGTCGATCATCCAGGTCGGGGTCTGCAGCGCCTCGGCGCTCAGGAACCTGACCGCCTCCCGCTGGCGGGCCTCGGTGATCGGCGTGTACTGGCCGCCCGTCTGGTCCATGTTCTTGCGGGTGTAGTCGACGCCGCCGACGATGGTCAGCACGTGGCCCATGTACCGCTGCCACTGGGCCCCCACCTGCCCGTACATCTCGTTCAGCTGCGAGTAGTCGGCGCCCTTCTCGTAGCTCCACTCCATCAGCTTCGGCATGATGCGCTTCAGGTTCATGATGCCGTAGCGCCCGGCCTTCACGCCGTCGTCGCCGAGATCTTCCGTCTGCGAGCCCGGGTCGGTCGCCGACGGGTCGCCGAAGCGGTACATCGGGTCGTTCTCGTGCTGCTTGATCCACTGGTCGAGCGTCGCCTTCTCCTCGTCCGGGGTCTTGGCGCCGATGATCGGGCGGTAGCCCCACGAGATCGAGTACTTGTCGTAGACGCCGATCCGCGGATTCATCGCGACCGCGCCGTCGCCCGGCTGGGCGACGTAGTTGAAGCGGGCGTAGTCCATGATTGACGGGGCGGTCGCGTACTTCGCGGTGAACGTCGGCGAGCGGAGCGAGTCCACCGGGTACGACGACGACGCCTTCATGTTGTGCGGCAGGCCGAGGGTGTGGCCGACCTCGTGCGACGAGACGAAGCGGATCAGCTCGCCCATCACCTTGTCGTCGAAGTCCACCATCCGCGCGTTCGGGTTGATCGCCGCGGTCTGGATCAGGTACCAGTTCCGCAGGAGGTTCATGACGTTGTGGTACCACTGGATGTGCGACTCGATGATCTCGCCGCTGCGCGGATCGGGGACGTGCGGCCCCATGGCGTTCTCGATGTCCGACGCGAGGTAGCGGATCACCGCGTAGCGGGCGTCGTCGACCGAGAACTCCGGGTCCTCGGCCGGCGTCGGGGCGCGCTTGGCCACGATCGCGTTCTTGAAGCCCGCGGCCTCGAACGCCACCTGCCAGTCGTTCACGCCCTGGATCAGGTAGGGCACCCACTTCTCCGGGGTCGCCGGGTCGATGTAGTAGACGATCTGCTTGACCGGCTCCACCAGCTCGCCGCGCAGGAACGCCGCGGTGTCCTTCGGCTCGAGGCGCCAGCGCGAGATGAAGCGGCGGCGGACGACGCGGTCCTCCTCGCGGCCGTAGTCGGTCTGCTGCACGCCGAAGTAGCCGACGCGGTTGTCCATCAGGCGCGGCATCATCGGCTTCTCGGGCAGCAGCAGCATCGAGTGGTTCATCACGATGGTGATCGACCCGCCCGACGGGTTCGACGGCGCCGCCCCGGCGTCGTAGGTCATCACGACGCGGGTCTCGATGTTCTTCGGGTAGGAGTGCATCGACTCCAGGTAGGTCCGGGCCGGATCGAGGCGGCGGATCTGGTACTGCGTCTTCATGAACGACGGCAGGCCGAGCATCGCGACGTCGGTCGTGTAGAGCGGCGTCACGTCGACGACGACGGTCGAGTCGGTGCCGTAGGCGGCCACGTCGAAGCCGGCGATGATCGGCTCGACGTTGGAGTTGCGCACCGCCTGCGCGATCGGCTTGGTGCTGTCGGCCACCGTGCTGAAGGAGACCTGGCGGAGGTAGACCTTGTCGCCGTTGCGGACCCAGCGGACGACGTTGCTGCCATTCATTTCGCCGCCGTAGCCGAGGCCGGCGGCGGTCTGCGCGATGCGGGAGACGACGATGAACTCGCGGCCGAGCATGGCGCGCGGGATCTCGTAGTACCACTTGTCGGCCACCTGGTGGACCGTGAAGGCCCCCGGGTCGCTCTTCGCCTTGGCGGTGATCACGTCCTTGTACGGCTTCGGGCCGGTGCGCGGCGCGGCGGCGCCGGCGGGACGTGCGGCCGAATCGGCCGGCGTCGTGGCGGCACCGGCCGGCCGGGCCGCCGGCGTGGGCGCGGCTTTCGGCGCCGGCTTGGCGCAACCCGCCACGAGGGCGAGCAGGGCACCGAGAGTGGCAACGGATGAACGATGGCGCATCAGTGAAGATCCTCTGCTGCTTGGGTGACACGCGCCCTATTCGGCACGCAGGACCTCGAGCGGCGGGCGCTCGAGTACATCGAGGGAATTCCAGAGCCCGACCAGCGTCGTCAGGCCGACCAATCCCGCCGCGAGGCCGAGCATCGGCCAGAGCGGCAGCGTGAAGCGCGATTCGAAGACGAAGCGCGAGAGGGCCCAGCCGGCGCCCCCCGCCAGGACCGCGGCGACGGTCGCGGCACCGAGTCCGAGCGCCGCATACTCGACGCTGAGGATCCGGAGCACCTGGCCGCGCGTCGCGCCGAGCGTCCGGAGCAGCGTCCCCTCGCGGACCCGCTGCCACCGCGAGGTGGCGATCGCGCCAACCAGCACCACGGTGCCCGTCGCGAGCGAGAAGAGCGCCATGAAGCGGATCGCGAGGATGATCCGGTCCACCACCGATTCCAGCGCCCGTTGCACCTCGCCGAGGTCCACCGTGGTCACGTTCGGTGCACCCTCGGCCAGTCGCCGCTGGATCCGGCCCCGCGCGACGGCGTCAGGCACGCGCGCCAGGGTCACCAGCGAGTGGGGAGCGCGCTCAAGCGCGCCCGGGGCGAAGACGACGAAGAAGTTGGGTTCGAAGCGGGCCCAGTTCACGATCCGGAGGGAGGTGATCACGCTGTGGACGGCCACGCCCTGCACGTCCCAGGTGATCCGGTCGCCGAGCGTCACATCCATCTCGGCGGCGAGGTCGGCCTCCATCGAGATCGGGACGGCGGTGCTGTCGGCCGTGCCGCGTCCTGGTGGTGTCCGTCCCGAACCAGCTCCCCTGCGGAGACCCGCTCGGCGGGCCCCAGCCCAGAACGATACGTCGAGCGGTACTCCCGGCGAAATGCCCACGCCCCGCCGCCCGGCCCACCCCGCCGCCCGCCCGGCCCCCGCCGCCCCTGCTCCCGGGCCTGGGCCGCGGTGTCGGGGGCCAGGGAGTCCGCCGGATCTCCTTCCGCCTTCACCCAGCAGGGTCGTGACCGGCTTTCCCTTGACCGCCGTGATCCGCATCGGGACGATCGGCTCGAAGCGGCCGACCGGTAGCCCCTCGGCGGCCAGCGCCGCGGTGACGGCGGCGCGCTGGTCGGGCTGGATGTCGAAGAGCACCAGGTTCGGGCGCCCGGACTTCCCGCCGCCATCGAGCGAGAGGTCCTGGAGGAGGTTGTGCTGGGCGGTGAAGAGCGTCGTGAGCAGGAAGGCGCCGAAGCCGAGGCGCCAGGACCACCGTGACGGTCTGGTTCGCGGGGCGGTGCAGGTTGGCGAGCCCCTGGCGCGTCAGGTACGGCCAGGAGGCCGGCGTGAAGCGACGCGCCGCCCACATCAGGCCGAGCGATGCAAGCCAGAGAATGAGCAGGGCGGCGCCCACCCCGCCCGCGAACCAGGCACCCTGCCGGAGCGACCCGACCTGGACCGCGGCCAGGCCGATCACGCTCGCGACCAGCGCGGTGACCGCCACCCCGCGCGCGAGATCCCAGCGGCCGCGAAGCGGCGTCACGTTGCGGCGCAGCGTGGCCAGCGGCGAGATCTCGCGGATGCCGAGCAGCGGCAGTAGCGCGAAGACCGCTGCCGTCCAGACGCCGAGGCTCATGCCGATCGCGATCGCGCGGGGTGAGGGGAGCACGCGCACGTCGACCGGGAGGAAGTCGGCGAGGACCAGCGGCATCACCTGCTGCAGCGCGACGCCGAAGAGCGCGCCGAGCGCCGAGCCGAGCAGTCCCATCCCGACCGCCTGCAGGAGATAGACGGCGAAGATCTGGCCCGAGGTCGCGCCGAGGCAGCGCAGCACGGCGATGCTGTCGAGCCGCTGGCGAATGAAGACGTGCACCGCACTGGCCACGCCGAGGCCGCCGAGCAACAGTGCGGCGAGCGCGACCAGGCCGAGGTAGTTGCCCAGGCGCGTGAGCGCATTGGTGAGGTTGTCACGATCATCGGCGACGGTCCGGACGCCGACGCGGTCGGCGCGGAGCTGCGGGCGCGCCGCCTTCGCGATCGCCTGCGCGTCGCGGCCGGGGGCGAGCTGCACGAAGTCCTCGTGCTCGACCCGCGCCCCGAAGCCGAGCAGCTTGGTCGACGCCAGCTGCGAGGTCGCGATGAAAACGCGCGCGCCGAAGGCCATCTGCAGGCCGACGTCGCCGGGAACGTTCACGACGGTCCCGACGATCGGGAAGCGACCCTCGCCGACCGAGAGCGTGTCGCCGACCTTGGCGCCGAGGGCCGGGAGCAGCGACGGGTCGACGAGCGCATCGCCCGCCTGCAACCGGGGCCAGCTTCCGGCGGGTGAGGTTTCGACGGCCCCGTAGAACGGCCACCCCGGATCGACCGTGCGCAACTGGACCAGGCGCGCGCCGCCGCTCCCCGGGAGGTAGGCCATCGCCGCGAGCGAGACCGAACGCGCCACCTTCGTGCCGGGCATCCTGGCCAGCGAGTCGATCCAGCGGGCGGCGCGCGGGATCTCCGCGAGCGGCTTGCGACCGGTGAACGCGAGGTCGGCGCCGAGCAGCGCCTGCGCCTGTTCCGCGACCGAGACGGTGAGGTTGTCGGTGAACGAATTCACCGCGACCAGCGCGCCCACGCCGGCGGTCACCGAGGCGGTGAGCAGCAGGAGCCGCTTGCGCGCGGCCCGCGCCTCCCGCGAGGCGAGGCGCAGCACGAAGCCGAGCGAGGTCATCGGCTGAGGTCCGAGACGATCGCGCCGTCGGCGAGGCGAATGGTCCGGCGGGCGAGCCCCGCGAGCTCGAGGTCGTGCGTCACCAGGACGAGGGTGGTCCCGAATTCGGCGTTGAGCGAGGTCATCAAGTCGACCACGGTCGCGCCGTTGGCGGCGTCGAGGTTGCCGGTGGGCTCGTCGGCGAAGAGGATCTTCGGGCGGGTCGAGAAGGCCCGCGCGACCGCGACGCGCTGCTGCTCGCCGCCCGAGAGCTGGCTCGGGTAGTGGTGGGCGCGTGCGCCGAGGCCGACCCGCGCGAGCAGGGCATCGGCGCGCGTCCGCGGCATCATCCGCGCCGGCGAGTTCGAGCGGCACCTGCACGTTCTCGCGCGCGGTCAGGGTCGGGAGGAGCTGGAACGACTGGAAGATGAAGCCGACCTTCTCGCGCCGGAGCCGTGCCCGCGCATCCTCGTCGAGCGTCCCCAGATCCACGCCGTCGAGGAGCACGCGCCCGCGCGACGGCCGGTCGAGCCCGGCGAGCGAGGTCCGAGCAGCGTGGTCTTGCCGCTCCCCGAGGGGCCGACGATCGCCAGGAAGTCACCGGCGTCGAGGTGGAAGTTGATATCCTTCAGGACATCGAGCGACGCATCCCCCGAGGGGTACGCGTGGCCGAGCGCTTCACAGGTCAGCATGAACGAACTCCGAAGGGGGCAGTGCCGGGTGCAGACAACGTCTTCTTCTCGGGCCTGGTACCGGCTCTGGTGGCTGGCAGGTTCCCTGGCTGGATGCAGCGGGGGAGCCGCCGACCGCCCGGACACCACAGCCCCCAAGGATAGCGGCGTCGCGGCGGTCACGGCGCCGGCGCAGCGGGCCACCGTGCTGCTGGTGGGGACCTCGCTGACCGCCGGCTACGGGCTCGATCCGTCGCAGGCCGTGGGCGACGCTGCTGCCAGGGTCGGGTCGACTCGCTCGGGCTGCCGTTTCAGGTGGTGAACGCCGGGGTGAGTGGCGAGACGTCGGCCGGCGCGCTCCGCCGGACCGACTGGCTCTTCGGGCAGGGGCCGATCCGTGTCCTCGTCGTCGAGACCGGCGCGAACGACGGGCTCCGCGGGCAGCCGGTCGATTCGCTGCGCGCCAACCTCGACCTGATCCTCACCAAGGCCGGCGCGCTGAGGCCGAAGCCGATCCTGGTCGTGGCCGCGATGGAGGCGCCGCCCAATCTGGGCCGGCGGTATGCGGAGGAGTTCCGCGCGACCTTTCCCGCCGCGGCCAAGGCGCATGGTGCCGTCTTCCTCCCGTTCCTGCTCGATGGCGTCGCGGGCAACGAGGCGCTCAATCAGGCGGACGGCATCCACCCGAATCCACGGGGATCGCGGCGCGTGCTCGAGAACGTCTGGAAGACGCTGGGCCCGATCCTCGACAGCCTGAGTCGCGAGCGCGGGCCCTGAGGTCTGGCCGGGGCTACTCGTGGCGGATGGCGTCGATGGGAGAGAGTCGGGCCGCTCGCAGCGCCGGGTAGATCCCGAACGCGAGTCCGACGAGGACGGCGGAGCCGGCGGCGATGGCCAGCGTGCCGCCGGTGATCGCGGCGTGGATCTCCGCCTGGGTGCGGAGCCGCATGAACGCCGCCACCCCGAACGCCACGGCGAGTCCGAGCGCGACGCCGGCGGTCGCACCGGTCCCCGTGATCGCCACCGATTCCGCCAGGAACTGCATGGCGATGTCGCGCCGTCTGGCCCCGGTGGCGCGCCGCACGCCGATCTCCCGCGTCCGCTCGAAGACCGAGGCGAGCAGCACGTTCATGATGCCGATGCCGCCGACCAGCAGCGAAATGCCGGTGATCGATCCCATGAGGAGCTTGAAGAGCATCATGCTCTGCTCGGCCTGCTTGAGCCGGTCGGCTCGATTCGAGAGCGTGAGACGCTCCGCATCGCCGGGCGGGAGGCTCTGCATCCAGCGGTTTGCGCGTGTCACCACCTCGGCGGTCGCTTCGAGCGACACGCCCCGAAGCAGCAGTGATGGCATGGCGTTCCGGAATGGCGGTGCGACCAGCGTCGTGAAGCTCGAGCGCGGCACCCAGGTGATCATCGCAGGGGTCACCGGGCGGGCCGCCACGCCGACGATTTCGACCGGGACCCCCTCAAGGCTGATGCGACGGCCCAGCGCGCGCGCGTAGTCGGTGCTCCGAAGCAGGCGCCCGGCGAGTGCCATCGAGACGATGCCCACCGCCGCCCGGTCACGCTGGTCCGCCGCCGTGAACCAGCGACCCGCCACGAGGGTGTTCTCCTCCGCCACCGGCGCCCCGGGAGCGAGCGAGAAGACCTGGGTGCCGCGGGCCGAGTCGTCGGGAAAGCCGCCGAGCGACGCCCCGCCAAGGAGGCGCAAGGTGGCCTCCCCGGCCGGGCCCAGGGCGGCCCGGAGACTTGTGAGATGCGCATCATCGAGGTGCAACGTGTCGGGTCGGGGCAGGGAGAGGCCGTCGAGGGAGCGGTCGGTTCGCGAGGAGATCTGTACCAGCTGGAGATCGGTCGTCTCGGCGATCTGCCGTCTGGCGTAGGCCTCGACGCCGTCCCCGACGGTGAGGACCGCGACGAGAGCCCCGGTCCCGACGATCACCCCGAGGGCGGCCAGGGTGGTGCGGAGCGGGTTGGCGGCGAGTGCGCGGAAGCCGATGATGGCGGCGTGTCGGATCATGCGGGCAGGACGGACCGACGGCCATGATAGTTTCAATACGGAACGGCCGGTCGCCTGATCGATCGATCGAGACACGACGATCGATCATCGATGATCGCGGATCGAGGGGTTACCCTTCCTGCCATGAGCGTCTTCGATACGAATCATCAGCGTGCCGCCTGGCTGGTTGCCCTCCTCGGCATCGGCATCTTCCTCGCCCTCGTGCCCTATGCATCGGGACTCCTCGGCGCCCCGATCCTCTTTGTCGTCTTCGGCGGCGTGCATGCGTGGCTGGTGCCGCGGGTGCGGAGTCGCGCGCTGGCGTCGTCGATGGTGATCGTGCTCGCGATCGTGCTGATCGTGGTGCCGCTGGTGTGGATGGTCTCCCTGCTGGTGGGCCAGGCGCAGAACGCCGTGCAGGGCGTCGTCAACTCGCCGGTGCTCGATCGGCTCTCGACGTTCGAGATCGCGGGCTATCCGATCGGTCCCGACCTCAAGGCCGCCGGCGCGAAGGCCGCGACCTTCGTCGGCGGCGGGGCGATCTCCTTCCTCGGCACCGCGACGCGGCTGACGCTGAACCTCCTCTTCACCTTCTTCGGGCTCTACTACCTGCTTCAGGATCCGAAGGGAGCGTGGCGCGGCCTCCGGCCCTACATCCCGTTCTCCGACGAGAATGTCGCGATCCTGCAGGAGCGCTTCGTGGCGGTGACGAAGAGCACCATCATCGGCACCGGCTTCTCGTCGGTGGCCCAGGGCATCATGATCGCGATCGCCTTCACCGTGACCGGCCTCGGCAACGGCGTCTTCTGGGGCGTGGTGACCGTGGTCTTCTCGATCCTCCCCGTCGTCGGCGGCGGGATGATCTGGGGCCCCGGCGCGATCTATCTCTACACCACGGGGCGCCCCGGCGCCGCGGTCGCCCTGGTGCTCTTCGGCGCCGTCATCGTCGGCAACGTCGACAACCTGATCCGGCCGATGATCTCGAATCGCTACGCCCAGATCCATCCGCTGATCACGCTGGTCGGCGCGATCGCCGGCGTCAGCTACATCGGCCTGCTGGGCCTGCTCGTCGGGCCGCTGGCGCTTTCGTACTTCTTCGAGTTGTTGACGATGTATCGGCGGGAGTATTTGAGGCCGGTGGCGGTCGAGACGTGAGTCGTTAGTCGTTAGTCATAGGTCGTAGGTCGTAAGTCGTAGGTCGTAAGTCGTAGGTCGTAGGTCCAGTCGTTCCGTCATCCCGAACGATGTGAGGGCCCTGCGTAGCAGCCAGCACGCAGGGCCCTCGTGTTGCGCTGGATGACCTACGACTTTCGACCTAGGCCTACGACCAGCAAAGCAAACGGGCCCGGGGAGAATCCCCGGGCCCGTTTGCGTTGCCTACGACCTGCTTAGTTACCGCCCTTGATCTCGACTCGGCGGTTCAGTGCGCGGCCGGCCGCGGTCTTGTTGTCCGCGATCGGCTCCTCTTCGCCACGCCACTTGACCGCGATGCGGTCGGCGGCGACGCCCTGCGAGATGAGGTACTTCTTGACGGTCTCGGCACGCGCCTGCGACAGCTTCATGTTGTAGGCGTTGGTGCTGATCCAGTCGGTGTGGCCGACGACGTCGACATTGACCTCAGGATGCTCCTTGAGGGTCGTGGCGACGGTGTTCAGCGTGTCCATGCCACCCTTGGTCAGGTCCGAGCGATCGAACTTGAAGTGGACCGACTGCAGCGCGAACGCGTAGGCCGGCTTGACCGGCGCCGGCGGCGGCGGGGTCGGACGCGGGGCCGGAGCGGCCGGCGGCGCGACGACAGGCGCGCGGACGGTGACGTTCGCGGTCGACATCAGCTTGCCCTTCTTGCTGTACGCCATGACCTGCGCGGTGCCTTCGCCAGCGGCGGTGTACATGCCGGTGAGCGAATCGACCTTGCCCGGGCCGCTGAGGCGATACACGACGGCATCCGGCTTGCCGCAGTAGGTCGCGTCGGCGGTGAACTGCTGGGTGCCGTTCGGCTGCAGCGTGGCGCTCATCGGCGTGATGCCGATCATGTCCTTGGCGTGGTCGCAGCCACCGTTGCCGAAGAGCAGCGAGACGCCCGCCTGGTGACCCAGGTAGGTGTTGGAGTTGTCACCGAAGCCGCTCGGGATGTAATCCGCGAGGGTCTCGAGGCGCAGGTTCAGCCAGCTCGTCGGCTTGACGCGCAGGCCGACCAGGCCGCCGACGCCGAAGTAGTTCTCGTCGATGCCCTTGGTGAGCATGGTGTAGCTCGGGCCGGCGCCGACCATCAGCGAGAAGAGGCCGCTGAGCGGGGCGTTGTAGACGAGGTGGGCGTTGACCGGCGTGTAGCGGAGCGGACGCGAGATCGCGCCCATGGTCGACGGAATCTCCGGCTGGTTGGAACGGAGATCGGTCGGGTTGAATGACGCGGCAAACTCGAGCGCGAGGTTGTTCCCGACGAAGAAGCCGAGCCGACCGCCGCCACCGATCCGGTTGTCGTCCGGACCACGGACCTTGTAGGCATTGGTGTAATCGGTATACCGGCCGAAGCCGCCGATTTCAATGGTGCCCTTCGATTGGGCGGCCAGCGGTGCCACGGCGAGCAGCGCGATGGCCGCAACGTACCCTGTGAGACGCATTTCCTTCCTCCTGGTTGACAACCTGCCACGGGGTGGACCCCACCCGAGAAACTTCGTAACTCCTGACTGAACAACGGTGTAGCACCTGTACACTAACGAAACATCGGGTCCTGACTGGCGCAAGAGTGGCGCCACGGCTCGGCACCCCCGCGAAGGGTGGAGAATTCTTGCGGGACAACCCTTTCCGGAGGTATGTGACCCCTCGAAATCAATAGGGATCCCGTCATATTGACGGTGAGTCCTGCAACCTCCCCCGGGGGGCGCTATTTTGGCTTTCCCCCTCCTCCGACCGACCGGTTTCCTCGCCATGTCTGCCTCTGCCATCGTCCGCCGCAGCCCAGTCCTGCTCCTTGCCGCCCTGACCCTGTCTGCCGCTCCGGTGGCCGCCCAGTGGCGGGCCGAGGTCTGGTTCGGTGACGCCTGGAACGCCCGCGCCCCGATCACCTTTACTCAAGACGGCCAACCCGACATTAAGCTCACACCCAACTGGAGCACCCGGCCCTGGCGGCCGACCTGGTACTACTCGGGGCGGATCGCCAAATGGTCCGGAGAGCGGGGCTGGGCCTTCCACTACATGCACCACAAGCTCTACCTCGACAATCCGCCGGCGGAGATCACCGCCTTCCGGATCACCAACGGGGTGAACATGCTGCTGGCCGAACGGCTGTGGCGGAAGAACGGCTGGGAGTTCGCGGTCGGAGCGGGGCCGACGCTGATCGTTCCATTCAGCACCATCCGCGGCCGGACCTACGGTCGGGTAAACGGGATCTTCGGGTCGCGGTACGACCTCGGCGCCGCCTCCCTCGAGGCCGGCGTGGCCCGCCGCCTGAAGCTGGTGCCGTACACCTATGGCTCGCTCACCGCCGCGGTCACGGCCACGACCATCAGCGCGAACATCGCCGGCGGCAAGGCGAAGACGATGAACTACGCGCTGCACCTCCAGTACGGGATCTCGCTGCAGAGCGCCAAGTAGCCGGTTGGGACAACGGTGTCCCCAGAAGTGGACATCAGCTGGCGGGCCGTCCGGTGTGAACGATCGATAACTCTCTGCCCCACAAGGAGTTGGCCGCTCCCCTCCGAGCGGCCTTTTCCTTGCGCATGCGGGAGTATCCCCTCTCGGAGCTCCCTCGATGCTGCTGACTGCCCTGCTGGGACTCGCCCTCGCGATCCCAACCCCATCCGCTCCAACACGCGTCATTTCCACCTTGGCTCCAGCCTCATCGCTCGACAGTTCGGCCGTGCTCTTCTCGAGGGCCCGCGAGCTGGCCCGGGCCGGCCACCCCGCCGAGGCGCTCGCGGCCTACCATGCCGCCGCGCTGCGCGCCGACGGCCCCGACGACTGGGCGCGCTTTCGCCGCGACATCTCCTGGATCGCGACGCCGAAGGAGCTGACGGTCTGGGACAAGGCGTCACCGGCTGATCGACCCGTGCAGCTGCTGGCGTTCTGGAACGAGCGGGACGCGCGCGACGGCCTCGCGACCGGCGCACGCTTCGCGGAGCATGTCCGCCGGCTCGACATCGCCCTCACCAGCTACCGCGTCCGCCCGAAGCGTGGCAAGGCGCCGTTCATCCGCACTGCCTCGACGCCGCCGAGCGACGCCTACGAGCGGAATGTCGGGCTCGGGTCGCCGCTTCGCGATTACCTCCCCGAGCAGGGTGAGCTGGATGACCGCGGCGTCATCTTCGTCCGTCAGGGCGAACCGGTCGCGCGTGGTTACACCTCCGACTCCCGCATCGAGAGCTGGGTGTATGCGCGGGACGGCAAGACGGTGGCGGTCTTCTTCACCGAGGCCCTCTTCGACGGGTCGTCCGGCAACACCATGTTGGTGGCCGCACCCCCGACCGCTGCGTACTTCACGATCTGTGAGTATGACCAGGCCTTCTGCACCCCGTCGGGGGCGATCGAACAGCGCGAGAAGCTTCGCCAGCGAACCATCGCCGCGATCCGCGCCCTGACGACGACCGACACCGCGAAGCCAGCCGAGCCCTGAGACTGGCGCAACGTGCGACCCGGCGGCGACGTACCTTTCGGACGTCGCCGCCGGAGTCGTGTCGGCCCACCGTTGGTCGTTGCCTCCGAGGTTCCCATCCGCCAGTTCTCGATCTGTCGCATTGCGTGCGCCCTGCTGCTCATCGCGTCGCCACTCGGCGCGCAGGAAGCAAAGGACCGCCCGCTGCTCGATTCGCTCTTCGCCGCGATGGCGCAGGCCAAGACCGCGGCGGATCTCCCCGCGGTGAGCCGCTGCAGCGTCTCGCCCGGCTCCTTCGCGCGGATGTGCGAGGGGCTGCTCCTCACGCGCCGGGCCGAGCTCGCAGGCCAGGTCGATGACGCCAATCGGGCCGAGGCGCTGTTGCGCCGCACCGTCGAGGAGAAGTCCGAACTGGGCGGTGGCGTGGTATGGCCTCGGCGTGGCGCGCTTCGAACTGGCGCGCTTCAAGGTCCTGGCCCGCGAGGGGCCCCGGCAGGTCGCCGGCCTGAGCTGGGTGGCGGGCGGCACTGCCGCGCTGGTGCGGGCGCTGGAGCTCGACCCGACGTTGATCGGCGCGGCCGAGGCGTTGGCGCGGGCGCCGATGCCGCGCGAGGGAGTCTCGCGCGTGACGGAGCGGCTCGCCATCCTGCGCCGACTGCGCGGCTCGCTCCAACTGTCGCCGGCCTCGCGACTGGCGCTTGGTCGCGTCGAACGCGAGGGCGGCAACCCCGACACCGCCGCGGTGCTGCTCGGCGAGGCGATGGCGGCCGGCGCCGACAGCGGCGTCGCGATGCTCGAGATGGCGCGTGCGCTGCACCAGGCGGGGCGTCCGGTCGAGGGGCGCGGGCTCCTCTTTGCCGGTGCGGAGCGCACCACCACCGAGGAATCGAAGCGCCGCTATCGCGAGGAGTTGAGCTGGGTCGCCTCGCCGGAGGAACTCGCCTCGTGGGATTCGACCGCCGCGCCGCAGCGGAAGGCGTGGCTCGAGAATTTCTGGGGCGGGCGCGACGTGCGCGAGGGGCGCGGCGATGGGGAGCGACTGATCGAGCACTATGTCCGGATGGACTTCGCCTCGAAGAACTTCAAGGTGACGATTCCCCAGGTGGGCCGGCAGAAGACGCGCGGAGTGTCGCTCGCAACCGACGTCGACTGGATCCCCGACATCGGCAGCACGACCTCCGTGCCGCCGCCAGTAATCGTGCTTTCGGGTGGCGACGCGGCGAGCGAAGCGGGCGCGGATCTCGCGACCGTCGAGGCCTATGCGTCAACCGTCGGCATCAAGGTGCCGTTCCGGATCTTCGAGGTGCAGCAGGACCTCATGGACGATCGCGGCATCATCTGGATCCGGCACGGCAAGCCGGATCTCAAGACGGCGACCGTCGGCGGCACGGCTGGCGAGGCCTGGCTCTATCGGCGAGCGGGCGAGCCGGCGCTGGTGTTGTTCTTCGCCGAGGCGGACTTCGACGGGACCACCGGGGCGAGCGTGCTGGTTCCGACGCCGGCAGGGAGCCTCCCCGAGGCGATCAACCAGCTCTGCGGTGGCGGGATGGGGATGTGCGACTGGCTGCAGGGGAACGCGGCGAGTGCCGGGCGCGGCAGCAACTGGAATGGCTCGCCGAACAACCTCCGCGCCTCGGAGATGCGCGCGTCTCCTGACCTCGCCCGCAAGATGCGATTCGCGGGCATCGAGCAGATCAAGCGGGCGGTGACCACCGATGCCTTCCCGCGCACCTTCGACGCGCCGCTCGATCCGATCGCGCAGGTCTACGGGCTCGATCGCGCGGCTGGTGGGTCGCCGCGGCTGGTCGTGGCGTTCGCGTTGCCCGGCGAGAAGCTCACCTATTCGACCCCGCCCGAGGCGGGCGGCCGCGCGGTGTACCCGGTGCGGGTGCGGCTGCTGTCGATCGACCAGACGACCGGGGCGCGGTTCGAGCTCGACACGCTGCGCCAGTTCGCGGCGGCGACGCCGCTCAAGGAGGGGCAATACCTGACGGGCGTCGCCGAGATGAAGGTGCCCGCCGGTCGCTACACCACCACGCTGGTGCTGACGCAGGACGGCGGGAAGGGAGCGCTGGCGCGCCTCGCGGCGGTCGAGGCACCGACCAACCAGGGACTCCGGATCAGCGACGTCGTCCTCGGCCGCGAAGGGAGCGGCGTGACCTGGAACTCGGGGACGACGCGGGTGGCGATGAACCCGCTGAATGCCTATGCCAAGGGCGCGACCGCGGAGCTGTACTACCAGCTGAGCGGCCTCAAGTCGGGGCAGGCATACGTCACCAAGCTCGAGTTCCTCCCGGCCGCCGAGAAGGAGGCCAAGGCGAAGCTGAGCCTGAGCTTCCCGGCGACCGCGGACGCCGAGCGGGCCGAGGTCGTGCGGTCGATCGGGCTCGAGAACCTCGACCCGGGGAGCTACCGGCTGCGGGTCACCGTCACCGGGGCCGGGGCAAACACGACGGCCACCGCCTGGCTGGTGATCGCCAAGAAATAGCGGCGCCCCTTGCGGGAGGGAGGGTGTTACTGCATACTTATGCACTATGCAGAAACCGACCCTGGCGCTCGCCTTCTCCGGCGGCCTCGATACATCCTACTGCGTCCCCCGGCTGACAGAGCGGGGGTTCTCAGTCCATACGGTCTTCGTCAACACCGGCGGCACCACCCCCGAGCAGTGCGCGGCGATTCGCGCGCAGGCGATGGCGGTGGGTGCGGTGGCCCACCATGAGGTGGACGCCCGCGCGCTGGTGTTCGACCGCTTCGTCCGCTTCCTGATCCAGGCCAACGTGTTGCGGGGCGAGGTCTACCCGCTCTCGGTGGCCGCCGAACGCACCCAGCAGGCCATTTCAGTGGTCGGCGTGGCGCGGGAGATCGGGGCGGTGGCGGTGGCGCACGGCTCCACCGGCGCCGGCAACGACCAGATCCGTTTCGACATCGCGCTCCGCGTGCTCGCGCCGGAGCTCGAGATCGTCACGCCGATCCGCGAGGAGAATCTCTCGCGCGAGGCGTCGATCGCCTACCTCGAGGCACGCGGGCTGCCCGTGCCGCCCAAGTCGGGCGCCTTCTCGATCAACCGCGGCCTCTGGGGCACCACCTGGGGCGGCGGCTGGACGCACGACACCTGGGCCTCCCCGCCGGAGGAGCTGCTCGCTCCGCCGGCCGACGCGCCGGCGCCGCGCGACATCGTGATCAGCTGGGTCAACGGCGTGCCGGTGACGGTCGACGGCACGGCCGGCCCGGGGCACGCGCTCGTGGACCAGTTGAGCGACCTCGCCGCGACCTACGGCATCGGCCACGGCATCCACGTCGGCGAGACCGCGCTCGGCATCAAGGGGCGGATCGGCTTCGAGGCCGGCAGCGCGCTGATCCTCATCAGCGCGCACCGTGAGCTCGAGAAGCTGGTGCTCACCAAGTGGCAGTCGTTCTGGAAGGACCAGCTCGGGAAGTTCTACGGCGACCGCCTGCACGAGGGGCACTACTTCGATCCCGCCTTGCGCGACATCGAGGCGATGGTCGCGTCGTCCCAGCAGAAGGTGACCGGCGAGACCCGCGTCCGGCTCTCGCCGGGACGCTTCCTCGTCACCGGCGCGCGCTCGCCCTGGTCGATGATGGACCGCGCCGTGGCGACGTACGGCGAAGAGAACGTCCTGTGGACCGGCGACGAGGCGAAGTCGTTCGCGCGCGTCGGGGCCATTCCCGAGTTGCTGGCGATGCGGGCCGATGCACGTGCCCGCGGGGAGGAGTGAGATGGTGGTGACCACGCGCGTCCGGCTCGACCGGATCGCCTCGTCGACGCGCAACGCGGCGCTGACGACCGAAGTGATCCTGGGTGACGAGATCGTCGCCGCCGAGGGCTACGTCCTCGCGGTGCGGATCCTCACCGACAAGAGCAGCTACAACACGGTCGAGGATCTCGGTGGCCGGATGGTCTCGCTCCGGTCGGGCGACATCCTCGCCGGGACGCTCGGCGTGCGCCGGGCGCTGCGCGGCTATGCGGGCGAAGTGCCGAAGACGATCGCCGTCGGCGACACGATCGAGGTGCTCAACCTCGGCGGCATCCTCGGGCGCTGCACGTCGGCCAACCCGGACATCGGCCCGCCGTTCCAGGCCGAGGTGCTCGGCGCGGTGCTCTCGTTCCCGGAACTCGGCGACCGGATCGGCCGCCCGGCGCACATCCGCGATCGCGCGGTGCCGCCGGCCGAGACGCTGTCGTGCGACATCCCGGTGATCTACGTCGCGGGCACCTGCATGAACGCCGGCAAGACCGTCGCGGCGACCGAACTGGTGCGCGGACTGGCGCGCGGCGGGCTGCGCGTGGCGGCCACCAAGCTGACGGGCGTGTCGTTGATGCGTGACGCGCTCTCGATGCAGGACGCCGGCGCCGTCGCGGCGCTCACGTTCAACGATGCCGGCGCCGCGAGCACGCACGCCGGGATGACGGTGCCGATCGCGCGCGGCCTCTTCAACCGGCTCGCCGATCCGCGCGGCCCGCGGCCCGACGTGATCGTCGCCGAGCTTGGCGACGGCATCCTCGGTGAGTACGGCGTGCAGGACATCCTGCGGGCCAAGGACCTGATGGCACTCGGGGCGGCCTACGTGATGGCGGCGCCCGATCCGGTCGGTTGCTGGGGTGCGCGCGAGATCATGCGCGACGAGTTCAACCTGCCGATCACGGCGATCACCGGCCCGGCGACCGACAACGCCGTCGGCCGCGACTACATCTCGGCCTCGCTCGGGCTGCCGGCATTCAATTCGCGGCGCGACCCCGAGGGACTCGTCGGCGCGGTGCGCGCGGCGCTGGAGCAGTGGCACGCCGCACACGGAGCCTCCGCGTGAAGGTGGCAGTCCTCGGAGCCGCCGGATACGTCGGCGGGGAGTTGCTGCGGCTCGTCCTGCAGCACCCCGACGTGACCGAGGTCGTGGCGACATCGCGCTCGCAGGCCGGCAAGCCGATCGCCGACCTGCATCCCGCGCTCGCGATGCTCACCGACGCCCGCTTCGCCGCGCACGCGCCGGGTGACGTGGCGCGCGGGAAGGACGTGGTCTTCCTGGCGCTGGAGCACGGCGACTCGACCAAGTTCATGGGAGAGATCATCGACGCGGGCCCCGGGCTCATCGTCGACCTGGCGGCCGACTTCCGGATCCAGGACGGATCGCTGCATGCGCGGCACTACGGGGCACACGCGGCGCCGGCGCTGGTGCACCATTTCCGCTACGGCCTCGCCGACGTGCTGGGCACCGAGCTGCGCGGTGCGCGGGCAATTGCGGCCCCGGGGTGCTTCGCCACGGCCGCACAACTCGCGCTCTACGCGATCGCCGACCTGCCGCTCGCGGCGCCGCCGGTGATCTTCGCCGTGACCGGGTCGAGTGGCGGCGGACAGTCGCTCAAGGCGACCGCCCATCATCCGACGCGAGCGCACAATCTCTTCGCCTATGGCGCGATGTCGCACCGCCACGAGGGAGAGATCCTCGAGCAGTGGCGCAGCTGGCGGGGCGACGCGGCGGCGCATGCGCGGCTGGTGCCGCACTCGGGGCCGTTCGTGCGGGGGATTTACGCCACGTTGCATGCGACGGTGGACGCGGTGCCCGCGGACATCACGGCGCACGTCCGTGCCCGATTTGCGGGGCGGCCGTTCGTGCGCGTCGGCGATGCGCCCCCCGAGCTCACGCATGCCGTGGGCACCAACCTCGCGCTGCTCCACGCGGTCGCGTCGCCGGACGGGCGCGAGGTGCAGGTGGAGTGCGCGATCGACAACCTGATCAAGGGCGCCGGCGGCCAGGCGATCCAGGCGATGAACCTGGCCCTTGGACTCGATGAGCGGGCCGGCCTGCTGGCCCCGGGACCCTTTCCATGCTGAATCGCACTGACGGGCCGGCGCTGCTGCCGGTGTACGCCACCTTCCCGCTGCGCGCGGTCTCCGGTCACGGCTCGTGGCTGGTCGACGAGCAGGGCGAGGAGTGGCTCGACGCCTATGGCGGCCATGCCGTGGCCACCTGCGGGCACTCGCATCCTGACGTCGTGGCGGCAATCGCCGACCAGGCGGCACGGCTGATCTTCTACTCCACCGCGGTGCCGCACGCCGGCCGCGAGCATCTCGCCGAGACGATGGCGCGGCTCGCCCCGGGTGGACTGGGGAAGGTCTTCTTCTGCAACTCGGGCGCCGAAGCGAACGAGAACCTGCTCGGCATGGCGCGGCGCAAGACAGGGCGCACCACGGTTGTCACGATGCTCGGTGGCTGGCACGGCCGGACCGCGGCAACGCTCGCCTGCACCGATGGCGCGCGCTATGAGGCGGGGGCGCGGCGTGCCGGGGTGCCGCTGTCGCGGAAGGTGCCGTTCAACGACCTCGCCGCCCTGACCGCCGCGATGGACGAGACGGTGGCGGCGGTGCTGCTCGAGCCGGTGCAGGGCTTCAGCGGGGCGCGCACGGCCACCGTGGAGTTCCTCGAAGGGGCCCGCGCGCTGTGCGACCAGTTCGGCGCCAAACTGCTCTTCGATGAGGTGCAGTGCGGCACCGGCCGCCTCGGGACGTTCACGGCGGCCGAGAGCTTCGGCGTGATGCCTGACGCGCTCTCGATGGCAAAGGGGCTCGCGGCCGGCCTGCCGATCGGCGCGGTCGTGGCGCATCCCTCGCTGGTCGACGACATCGCGATCGGCGACCTCGGCTCGACCTTCGGGGGCGGTCCGGTGCCGTGTGCCGCGGCACTGGCCAATATCGCGGTGATCGAGCGCGAGGGGCTGCTCGAGAACGTGCGTCGGGTGAGCGCGCAGATCCGCAGCGTCGCCGAGACCTTGCCGCACGTCCTGACGGTCCACGGCCGCGGCTTCCTGCTCGGCCTGGAACTCGACATCCCCGCGGCCGACGTGCAGCGGGCGCTCTGGGCCAAGCGGATCCTGACCGGGACCTCGACGGACCCGAAGACGCTGCGGCTCCTGCCGCCGCTCTCGTTCAGCGGCGACGAGGCCGCCCTGTTGCTGGCGGGGCTCCGCGAGGTGCTGGCGTGAGCGGACGCGACTTCCTCGCGATGGAGGAGTGGGAGCCGGAGGCGATCGACGCCCTGCTCGACCTGGCCGGTCGCTGCAAGCGGGGCGAGATCACCGACGGCCTGACCCGCAAGGTGCTCGCGATGGTCTTCATGGATCCGTCGCTCCGGACGCGCTCGTCGATGGAGACGGCGATGTTCCTGCATGGCGGGCACGCGCTCGCCCTGGAGCCGGGGAAGGGAAGCTGGGCGCTGGAGACCGAGCTCGACGTGGTGATGGACGGCACGACGGTCGAGCACATCATCGAGGCGGCGCGGGTGCTGTCGCGCTATGCCGACGCGTTGGCCGTGCGCTCCTTCCCGAAGGGGAACGACTGGGCCACGGAGCGGCTCGATCCGACGATCCGGAACTTCGCGCGCTTTGCCGAGAAGCCGGTGATCAACCTCGAGTCGGCGCGCCGGCACCCGTGCCAGGGACTCGCTGATGCGATGACGATGCGCGAGCACCTCGGGGAGACCGTGGGCAAGCGCTTCGTGCTGATGTGGGCCTGGCACCCGAAGGCGTTGCCGACCGCGGTGCCCGCCAGCGCGGCCATCGCGGCCGCGCACCTCGGCATGGAGGTGACGATCGTCCGCCCCGCCGGGTACGACCTCGACCCCGACGACTACGTCGCGATCGAGGCGCTGGCCGGGAAGCGCGGCGGCTCGCTGCAGATCACCGACGAGCTGGACGGCGCGATCGAAGGGGCCCACGTGGTCTATCCGAAGTCATGGGGCTCGCTGGCCCACTTCGGGAATCCCGAGGCGGAGCGTGCCGGCCGCGAAGGGAAGCGCGACTGGCGCCTCACGCAGGCCAGGATGCGCACCGCCGCAGGTGGCAAGGGAATCGCGATGCACTGCCTCCCGGTGCGCCGCAACGTCGAGATGGACGGCGAGGTGCTCGACGGGCCGAACAGCGCGGTGATCGATCAGGCGGAGAACCGGCTGCATGCGCAGCGGGCGTTGTTGCTTGAAGTCATGAGGGGTGAGTCCTGAGTCCTGAGAGGGGCGCAGCTGACCCACCGGTATCCTCTCACGACTCAGGACTCACGACTCACGACTGCCACGAATATTCCAACACAGGACGGAGCTCCACATCATGACCATCGATCCATCCCAGGGCATCGTCGGCCTCAAGGGCGCCCTGCGCTACGTGCGGGCCTACCGCGACCACGTCTTCGTCGTGAAGCTTGGCGGCGACGTCCTCTCGGACAAGCACAACCTCGACACGGTGGCGGGGCAGCTGGCGCTGCTGTCGTCGCTCTCGATCCGCCTGGTGGTGGTGCACGGCGGCGGCACGCAGGCGAGCGCGCTGGCGCGCCGGCTTGGCCAGGAGCCGCAGATGGTGGCGGGGCGGCGGGTGACCGACGATGCCGCGCTCGAGGTGACGAAGATGGTCTACCGCGGCCTGCTCAACACCGACCTGGTCGCCGCGCTGCGTCGCCACGGCGTGCAGGCGACGGGGCTTTCCGGCGTCGACGCCGACCTCATCACGGCGCACCGCCGGCTGCCGCTCCGCGTCGTCGATGACGCCGGCGTCGAGCGGACGGTGGACTACGGCCATGTCGGCGACATCGACAAGGTCGATCCGCGCGTGCTCGAGACGCTGATGAACGCGCGCTTCGTCCCGGTGGTCTCGTCGCTGGCCGGCGACGCCGAGGGGAACGTCTACAACGTCAACGCCGACACGGTGGCGGAGTCGCTGGCGATCGCCCTCAAGGCGCAGAAGCTGATCTTCATGACCGGCGCGCCGGGCGTCCTCCGCGACCGCAACGACCCGTCGACGCTGGTGACCTTCGCCGACCCCGACGACCTCGCCGAGTTGATGGCGAGCGGCGCGCTGGCGGGCGGGATGCGCCCGAAGGTCGAGGCGTGCATTCGCGCGGCGACCGGCGGCGTGGAGCGGACGCACATCATCGATGGACGCGCACCGGATGCCCTCCTGCTCGAGGCGTTCACCGGCTCGGGCTGCGGCACCATGATCGTGGGTCGAAAGGAGAAGGCTACCTATCTTGGCGTCGACCTGGCCGACTGAAGTCACCACGCTCCGCGAGCTGGTGGCCATTCCCTCGATCAGCGGGAATGAGCTGCCGGCCGCGGAGTACGTGGAACACGTGGCCCGGGGACTCGGCCTCGACGTGGTGCGCGACGACACCTCCGTCCGCGTCAGCGTCGGCGACGAGGCCGCCGGGCCGACGCTCGCGCTCGCCTCGCATCTCGATGTGGTGCCGCCGGGCGAGGGGTGGAGCCGCGACCCCTTCACGCCGGTGATCGAGGGCGATCTCCTCTACGGCCGCGGCTCGGGCGACGCCAAGGCGTCGGTCGTGTCGATGCTGCACGCCCTCGGCGACGTGGCGGCTTCCGGGCGCGCCCTTCGGGGCCGCGCGCTGGGGATCTTCTCGTACGGCGAGGAGACCCGCAACGCGACGATGCCGATGGCGGTGGAGCGCGCGGGCCGCCTCGATGCGGCGCTGGTGGGCGAGCCGACCAACCTCGAGTTCTCGGTGGCGCAACGCGGGCTGATGATGGTCGACCTGGTGGCCCACGGCGACCAGCGCCATGCCGGCTACGCCGCCACGGAGGGATTCACCAACGCGATCACGGTGCTGGCGCGCAACCTGGCGCGACTCGACGGGGTCGCCAGTGCGCGGGTGCACCCCGTCCTGGGGGTGACGACCGTCACGCCGACGATGCTCGAGGCCGGCGTCTCGCGGAACGTCACCCCCCCCACCGCGCGCGCGGTCCTCGACATCCGCTCCACGCCGGACTGGACACACGACGAGCTCGCGGTTCTCCTTCGGGAGCAGCTCGAACTGCGAGGTGGTCGTCACCTCGACGCGGCTCGTGCCGTGCGAGACACCCGCCGGGTCGGCATTGCTCGCCGCGGCCCGCCGGGCCCGCCCCGAGGCGGCGTCGTACGGATCGCCGACCTGCTCCGACTGGTGCTTCCTCCGCCACCTCGACGCCATCAAGGTCGGCCCGGGCACCTCGCGCCGGTCGCACACGCCAGATGAATCGGTCAACCTCTCCGAAGTGATTGCCGCACGGGCCTTCTACGCCCGGGTGATCGAGGAGTACCTCGCATGAGTCGCACCGAGACGCTCTGGTCGCCAGGGACCGCCCCCGATGCGCAGATGCTGGCCTACACCGTCGCGGACGACCGCGAGGTCGACGCCCGCTTGCTGCGCTGGGACGTGCTTGGCTCGCTCGGCCATGCCGCCTCGCTCAAGGCCGGAAAGATCATCTCGCCACGGGAGTACGCCACGATGCGTCGGGCACTGCTCGCGGCGCTCCGGGCGATCGACGCCGGCGAGTTGACGATCGGCCCCGAGCACGAGGACGGCCACAGCGCCGTCGAGTTCTGGTTGACGAAGCGCTTCGGCGACGTCGGCGAGCGACTCCACGCCGGCCGTTCGCGCAACGACCAGGTCGCCACCGACCTGCGCCTCTTCCTGAAGGACGAGGTGCTCACGCTGCACGCGCGGATGACGGCGCTCGCGGAGGCGCTGCTCGATTTCGCGGCCGCGCACCGCCGGGTGCTCTGGCCGGGCTACACGCACCAGCGGATCGCCATGCCGTCGTCGGCGGGACTCTGGGCCGCCGGCTATGCGGAGGGGCTCCTCGATGCCGCCGATGCCGTCCTCGGCTTCTGGTCGCGGCTCGATCGCTCGCCGCTCGGCAGCGCCGCCGGGTATGGCGTGCCGCTCCCGCTGGTGCGCGAGGCCTCGGCCAAGGCGCTTGGCTTCGGCGGCATCAACCAGGTGGTGACATCGGTGCAGGGCAGCCGCGGCCAACTGGAGGCGGCGGCTCTCTTCTGGTGCGCCGAAGCGGCCCATCAGCTGGCCAAGCTGTCGGCCGATGTGATCCTCTTCTCCTCCGACGAATTCGGCTGGCTCACGCTGCCGACCGAGCTGTCGACGGGGTCGTCGATCATGCCGCAGAAGCGGAACCCCGACCTCTTCGAGTTGACGCGCGCGCGCGCCGCCGCGCTCGAGGGCGATCTCGCCACGGTGCTCGCGCTGAAGGGGCGACTCGCCGGAGGATATCATCGCGACTTCCAGTTCCTGAAGACGCCACTCTTCCGCGGGCTCGACCGGATGCACGAGATGTTGGCGATGCTCACCACCGCGATCCCACGACTCGGCGTCGATGCCGAGCGCGGGCGCGCGGCGCTCCGCGGCGAGGTGCTGGCGACCGACGAGGTGATGCGGCGCGTGCGCGGCGGCCTGGCGTTCCGGAAGGCGTATCGCGAAGTGGCCGCCGAGGTGAAGCGCGGCGTGGCGATGCCGCCGATCACGAGCGCGGCATTGATCGCGGCCAGGCAGAGCACCGGTGGCGTCGGCAACCTCCCGATCGCCGCGTTGCGCACGCGTCTGCGGGGTGCGGCGCGGTGGCAGCTCGCGGAGCGCCGCCGCTATGCCAGGGCGCTCGCCGCCCTGACGGCCAGGAAGGGACGATGAGCCTCGAACGGCGGAAGCGGCACCTCAAGATCCTCGAACTCGTCGCGACGCGTCCGATGCGCACGCAGGACGAGCTGGCCGAGGCGTTGTCGCAGGAGGGATGGGAGGTCACGCAGAGCTCGGTCTCGCGCGACATCTCGACACTTGGCCTGATCAAGGTCGAGGGCATCTACCAGCGCGCCGCCGCGTCGCGGCTGCGCGAGATCGCCGATCCGAACGAGCGACGACTCGCCGAGTCACTTCTCGCGGTCGATCCGGCAGGCGATGCCTTGCTCGTGTTGCACACGCCGCCCGGCGAGGCGCAGCGCGTCGGCAGTGCGCTTGACCTGCTCGGCTGGCCTGAAGTGGTCGGAACGCTCGCTGGCGATGACACGATCTTCGTGGCGACGCGCAACGCCGCCGCGCAGGGGACGATCCAGCGCCGGCTCACCACCCTCATGGACGGGCGCAGCTGAAGATCGCCCGTGTTGCTCGCGCGGCCCTCCTTGGGCTGGCGTTCTCCGCGGCGGGGTGCAAGGCTCCGAAGCCGCCGGATCGCGAGCGGATCGCCGATTCCGTGCCGGCGGCCGTGTCGGCGGCGCAGGGCGATATCCCGCTGGCCGTCCCATGGGCGCGCGCCGAAGAGGTGCCGCATCTTCGGATGGAGGGTGCCACGGCGGTCGTCGGCGACACGGTCTACCTCCTCGGTGGCGTCGGTCCCGGCGACACCCTCTCCGCCATTCGCACCGTCGATCGATTCGACCAGCAGAGCCGCCGCTGGTCCCTCGGGCCTGACCTGCCGCGTGCGGTCTCCCACATCCAGGCGGCAGTGGTCGGCGACAGCACAGTCTGGATCGCCGGGGGTTTCCTCGGACGGCACGGGGGTCCGCCCACGGCCGAGGTGTGGCGACTCGATCGCCGCCTCGGGCAGTGGGTGGCCGGGCCGTCGCTCCCCGAGGCGCGCGGCGGTGGGGCGCTGGTCGCGATCGGCGACACGCTCTTTTACGCCGGTGGCTGGGGCGAAGACCGCTCGACCGATCGTGGCGAGGTGTGGCAGTTGTTGCCGCGCGCGAGGGCGTGGCGCGCCCGGGCGGCGTTGCCGGTGCCCCGCGGCGATGCGGCGGCGATCTCGTACGGTGGCAGACTGTTGCTGCTCGGCGGCCAGCAGGGTCACGACCGTGCGCCGGTCGACCTCGCCGATGCGTGGGCGTACGATCCGCGCACCGATCGGTGGAGCGAACTGGCGGCGATGCCCGCGACGCGATCGCACATGAGCGCGGCCGTCGTGCGCTGGCGCGAGTGGGTGTTCCTCCCGGGCGGTGGCGACATCGGCGCGGGCCGGCGCTTCAGCGACGACATGATCGGCTACGATGCAGAGCGCGATGTCTGGCGACGGCTGCCGTCGCTTCCGGTGCCCCTCCGTGGTGCCAATGCCTGGCTGCATGGCGACACCTTGCAGGTGGCCGGCGGCGCCCAGGTCAACAACGCGCCGTCGAATCGGTACCGCTGGTCGCGCTCCCTCCGAAAGGTCTGGATGCTGCTGCCGGGCAGTGGACCCGCGGTGCCCATGCCGGTGGTCGCCGTGGCGGGAGACGAGCTCTTCCTCTTCGGCAACCACCGTCGCGCCACCTGGCACTACCATCTCGCGAGCGGGAAGTGGGGGCCGGAAGACGAACTTCCGTATCGACCCAGGCAGGGGGAAGTCTGGGACGCTGCAGCGGACGAAACCCGCCTCGAGGTGTTGGGTGGCACACCGGTCGGTGATTCCGCCACGGTGGTGCAGTCGTTCGACCTCGTCCGTCGCCAATGGTCGACCGTCACGGCGATTCCCCCGCGCCTGACCAATCCGCAACTGCTTCGGGCCGCCGGGACAACCTGGCTCTTCATCGCTCCGACGACTGCGGGGCGCTCGCAGCCGCCCGAGGCAGCTACCCCAGGCGTGCTGTACCGATCTGCCGGTGGCGGACAATGGGACTCGATCGCCGCCGTGCCTATCCGGTACCCCCAATCGGTTGCGGCGACCGACGGACGAACCCTCTGCGTGGTGGGTGGAATCAACCAGGTGAGAAGATGGGGGAACGCGCTCCAGTGCCTCGACTTCGCGACGCGGCGCTGGCGCACGAGCGATGCCGGGGAACTCGACACGATCCCCGGCTATGTCGGTCTCCCCGGCCTGGTGGCCTTCGTGCAGGGCCGATTGGTGACCTACGGCTGGACCGGCTTTGCCTTCGACTTCGGTCGCAACGCCTGGGATTCCCTTCCGCGGACACCCTTCGAGGCCGACCGAGGCGTCCTGGTCACGGATGGTGATCGCGTCCTGCACTACGCGACGGCGACCGGCAAGGTCTGGATGATGTGGCCGTGAGGGCGACGGGTTGATCGGGCGCCGCGGGTGCCTGTCGAGCGCACTGCTCCTGAGTACGGTCGCATGCGGTTCGGCGACGGACTCGACGGTGCCTGTTGCGCGCGGCACGCCGGTGGATTGGCCGGTGAGCATCGGCGACGCTGGTGGCTCGCGCTACTCGGCATTGGCCGACGTCGACACGCTCACGGTGGGGCGCTTGCGACCCGCCTGGTCGTGGGCCGCGCAGGAGCGCGTGCGCTTCGACCCGGGCACCGGGATGCCCTTGCTCGCCGGATCCTTCCAGGCGTCGCCCGTGGCGATCGGCGACACGCTCTACTTCTCCACCGCGTATGCGCGAGCGGTGGCACTCGATGCGGCCACCGGGTCGATGCTCTGGAGCTTCGATCCCGACGTGACGCGCTGGGGGCCGAACGCCAACCCGCACGCGCTCTACTCTCATCGCGGCGTCGCGGTGTGGAGCGACACCGTCGAGCGGCGCGTCTTCCTCGCGGCGCGGTGGCGCCTCTGGGCGCTCGACGCCACCACGGGCAGACCGATTCCCACCTTCGGCCAGGATGGCGCCGCGGATCTCGCCGCCGACCTGCGCTGGCCCGTCAACCCGATCGAGGTCAACTCGACCTCGCCGCCGGCGATCTGGCGCGACGTGGTCATCGTGGGAAGCGCCATCGGCGATGACCTGATCTATCGCGGTGATCCCCCCGGGACCGTGCAGGCCTTCGATGCCCGCACCGGACGGCGGCTGTGGCGCTGGGATCCGGTGCCACCCGCAGGCGATCCGGCGCGCGCAAGCTGGGGCGCGGGCTCCGCAGATTGGACCGGCCACGCGAATGTCTGGTCGTTCATCACGGTCGACACGGCGCGCGGGCTGGTGTACCTGCCGGTCTCGGCGGCCTCGAACGACTGGTACGGTGGCGACCGCCCAGGGGACAATCGCTGGAGCGAATCGCTGGTCTGCCTCGACGCACGAACCGGTCGACTGCTCTGGGCGCAACAGTTGGTGCATCATGGCTTGTGGGACTATGACCCGGCCGCACCGCCGACCCTCGCGAGCGTGGTGATCAACGGGGTGCGCCGGGACATCGTCGCGCAGGCAGGCAAGACCGGGTACCTGTACATCTTCGATCGGGTCACCGGTGCCCCGATCTGGCCGATCGAAGAACGTGCCGTGCCGAGGTCCGACGTGCCGGGCGAGCAGTCGGCGGCAACCCAGCCGGTGCCGACGTGGCCCGCCCCCTTTTCGCGCCAATCGCTCACGCTCGACGATGCCAACGATCTGCTGCCGGAGGTCCACGACTCGGCAGTGGCATTCCTGAAGCGCTACCGCCTGGGCGGACTCTTCACGCCGCCGTCGCTCCAGGGCAGCGTGCTGATGCCCAGCTGGATCGGTGGTGCCGGGTGGGGTGCCACGTCGCTCGACCCCGTGCACGGTGTACTCTACGTGAAGGCCTCCGACATTCCGGTGCTCGCGCGACTCCTGCCGGACAGTTCGGGCCGCCCTGGTGCGCCGAGATATCGGATCGCCGATCCGGTCCCCGATCGCGCCGCGACGATCACCGTCACCGTGCGTGGCTGGACGATGGACCGGCACGACGTGCGCTTCCGCGTCACCAAACCGCCCTACGGTACCATGACCGCAATCGACCTCGCGACCGGCGCACAGCGCTGGCAGGTGGTCGTCGGTGATCCCCCGGAGCGGAAGAACCATCCCGGACTCGCGCGGTCGACGCGCCCGCCGATGGGGGTGCCGGGGCCGAGTGGTGGCCTGACCACGGCCGGCGGGTTGATCTTCCTGACGGGCGGGGGATCCCGCCTGCTCGCGCTCCGCAGCAGCGACGGCAGCTTGCACTGGTCGCACGACCTCGAACGTGAGGCGATGGCCAATCCGATGACCTACCGCACGCGCGACGGTCGTCAGTTCATCGTGGTGGCGACCGGGAGCGGATCGGACGCCGTCTTGCGCGCCTTCACCCTTGGACCAGAGGATCCCTGATGCCCTCGCGCTCCGTCCTCCGGCTGGCGTTGCTGACCGTGGCGCTGGGCTGCACGGCCGCCGCGGCATTCGTCGTCGGGCGCCGCTGGCCGATCGCCCGACTCGATGCGCTGCTGGCCCGATTGCGCCCGAGCGTGGCGGCAGCCGCGCTGCTGCCCTGGCAGGTCACGGATACCTTGCCGCTGACCCGGTACGAGAACGGCGCGGCGCTGATCGGCCATGAGCTCTATTTCCTCGGCGGTTTCTACAACGAGGCGACGCAGGCCACCGACCGCGTCGATGTGCTCGACCTGGCACAGCATCGATGGCGCCGTGGCGCCCCGCTTCCCGAGCCGCTCACGCACGGCAACGTTGTGGTCCTCGGCGATACGGCGATCTGGGTGGTGGGCGGATTCAAGGGGGACTCCCCCGGCCCCACGGTGGCCGCGACCTGGCGCTACCGCGTGGCCGCGGATCAATGGGTGGCCGGTCCGCCACTCCCCGCTGCGCGCGGGGGTGGCGGGCTGGCGGCACTCGGCGACACGCTGCACTACTTCGGTGGGTGGATGCCGGATCGGAACACCGATTCGCCCGACCACTGGCGACTGCTCCCTGGCGCCGACCGCTGGGAGCCACGGGCGCCCTTGCCCCAGCCACGCGGCCACCTCGCGACGGGGGTGATGGACGGCATGCTCTTCGGCCTCGGCGGGAATCACGGCCACGACCCGACGCCGATCGACGTGCCGACCGTGCATCGCTACGACCCCGGCACCGACACGTGGAGCGAGGCGCCCGGACTGGTCCGGGCCCGATCGCATACCGAACCCGGGACGATCCGTTGGCGCGATCGATTCCTCCTCGCCGGGGGGCGGGACATTGCAGGCGCCGAGCCGAACGTCGGCGACGTGGTCAGCTGGCAGCCCGCGACGGGGCGCGCGCGCTACGTCCTTTCCCTGCCGATGGCGCTGCTCGCGCCGACGGCGGCCGTGATCGGCGATACCCTCGTGGTCGGCGGCGGCGCCCCCCGAGGCAACAATCCGACCAATCGCCTGGTGTGGCGCGCGCCGCTCGTCGGTGCGTGGCTTCGCTATCCGTCGCTGCCGAAGCCGCTCGGCGAAGTGAGCGCGGCCGTACTCGGCGATCGACTCTTCGTGGTGGGCGACGACGAGCTGGAGACCTTCGCGTTCGACCTGCGCACCGGCCGCTGGGACGACCTGCACCGCTGGGAGGCTCGTCCTGTCCCCGGCCATCATCACGCCGCGGAAGTGCTCGGCGGCGAACTGGTGCTGATCGGCGGGCTCGGGAGCGACCGCATCGGCGGGATGGTCCAGCTCTTCAACGCCGATCGGAACAGCTGGCGCTTCGGGCCGAAGCTTCCCGTGGCCGCCGGTTCGGTGGCGACGGCGGTGATCGACGGCAAGCTCTTCGTCGCGGGCGGCATCGTCGGCAACCGCACCGTGGCCGATGCCTTCGTCCTCGATTCGGGAGCAACCGCATGGCGCCGGATCGCGTCGATGCCGCGCCCACGCAACCACGCCGCCTCGGCCACCGACGGGCATCGCCTCTGGGTCTTTGGCGGACGCGGTCCCGGCAGCGGCGACAGCAACGTCGTCGCGAACGGCTTCGCCGACGTGCAGGTCTATGACCCCGCCACCGATCAGTGGACCGTGAGCGACGGCAGCGCAGGGGCACCGCTGCCCGTGCCCGTGGCACGCGGCGGCATGGGGAAGGCAGTGTACCTCGACGGCGAGTTCTGGGTGCTCGGCGGTGAGACGGTGGACGGCGTCGGTGCCACGCGTGGCGGGACCTATGCGCGGGTCGACATCTACGACCCGATCGCGCGTCGGTGGCGGCTGGGGCCCGCGCTGCAGACCGGTCGGCACGGTATCTTCCCCGTGCTCGAGGATGGCAGGATCCTGGTCGCTGGCGGCGGGGAGCGCGCCGGCCACGGGACGTCGACCACCGTCGAATCGCTGCGACCGAAATAGCGCGTCCCGCCCCACCGCACTTCCATCGAGGTCACGACGTGCAGCTTCCTTCGCCGCTCGGGCTCCTCTTCCTCGCCTACCTGCTGTTCGCGCTGCCGTGGCTCGCCCATCGGAGCGGGCAGCGGATGGCGGGTCGCGCCCCTGGCCAGTCGGTCCCGACGCGGCAGCAGGTGTGGCAGTCGGTCGTGGTGATGCAGTTGATCATGCTCGCGTTCGCCTGGCTGACAGGCCGCGAGTTCGGCTATCCGTTCCTGGCGTGGGAGGGATTCTCCATCCGCGCCGTGCTCGCTACGATCGCGGCGCTCGCGGGGCTGCTCGTGCTGCGCGTGGTGGTCCGGCGCTCCCGCACCGACGCGGAACGGCGTGAGCTCGCGGTCTTCAAGTTTGCGCCGCGGACCGCGGCGGAGTGGCGGGCCACGGTGCTGATGATCGGGGTGACGGCGGTGAGCGAGGAGGTCGCGTATCGCGGCGTGGCCCACGCGGTGCTCTGGTGGATGCTCGGGAACGGCTATCTGGCAGCGGCGCTGGCGGCGGCGGGATTCGCGGGCGCCCATGCGGTGCAGGGGCGGAAGAGCATGGCGATGATCTTCGTCACCGCGCTGGTCATGCACGGCCTTGTTGCCGTCACGGGCACGCTCTTCCTTGCCATGGCGGTGCATGCCGCATTCGATCTCTACGCCGGGTGGCGGATCGCCGTCGAGGCGCCGACGCTGGTGCCGCAGGACGGCTGAGCGCCGCTACATCCCCAGCAGCGTCAGCAGCTCCGCCGGCGTGTCGCAGTAGAAGTCCGGCGCCGAGGCCTCGAGATGGGCCCGATCAAACGGCCCCCAGGTCACACCGACCGTCCCGACCCCCGCGGCGCGTCCGCTGTAAACGTCGTGGTGCGAATCGCCCACAAAGAGACAGCCGGCGGTCGTCACGCCGAGTCGCGCCAGTGCCTGCTCCACCGGCTCGGCGTGCGGCTTGGGATGCGTGACGTCGTCGGCGCCGACGATCAGCTCGATGGCGTCGCGCAGGCCGACCAGGGTGAGCCCACGATCGGCACCGTACCGGTTCTTGCTGGTCACCAGCGCGGTGCGGTGTCCTGCGTCGCGAATGCGGCGGACCATCTCGACCACGCCAGGATAGGCCGTCACCCGGGCATCGTGATTCGCGAGGTTGTACTCGCGGTACGTCGCGATCCAGCGGTCCATCGTGGCCGGATCTTCGGTCCACGCGCCGAAGATGGCGCGGAGCGGGCGGCCCATCCCCGCGAGGATTTCCTCGCGGGTGAGCGCCGGGAGCCCGTGCTCCGCGAAGGTATGGAGATAGCTGTCGACGATCAGGTCGACGGAATCAATCAGCGTCCCGTCGAGGTCGAAGAGGACGGTCTGGTAGGTCGGCATCCGGGCAACGTAGCGGCGGACGGCCGGAACGGAAGAGGATGACGCCGACGGCGCGTGCGGTGCACGGGCCGACCGACAGGGCGGTGGGCGACTCATGCCGGCTGACCGTGGCATCGTCGGCCGCGGCGAGGGCCTCGATGCGGAGTCGGTCGCCCAGGGTCGGCGCGGTGGTGCACCACCCCAGCGTGGCCTCGAGACGGGCGATCGCCGCACCATCCCGGTGCCATGCGGCCAGTCGCGCCAGGCGGTGCAGTCGGGCCACGAGCCGTGGCGGCCCCCAGCTGGCACGCCGATGCGCCTCGCGAACGGCCCATCGCATCGCCGAATCGATGATCGCATCGAGCGCGGCCTGATCGATCGCTCCGGTGGGCTGGCACGCGGGCGGCTCCATGCCGTCGAAGCCCGCCGGCAAGGCGGACCAGCCGCCGTGCTCGCCGCGATGCAGGACCATGACCCCGCACCGTCCACTCCCGAGATCGCTCAACGCCACGATGACGAGGTCCGCGGCCGCACGGCGGTGCACGACCGCGCAGGGAACCGCGGTGTCTGCTGCGTCGGTCGGGGCGGGCCCCTCGAGACCCGCGAGCCAGCGATCGGCCAGCGCGCCCTTCCGCGCCACGCGCACCAGCGTCGACAGCGCCGAGTCGATCGCCGGCGCCGGAGGGCGAAGCACGAGGGCGACCTCGGCGTGCGCCTGTCCCAGGCGCAAGAGGCGGCCCTCGCGCTGCGCCATGCGCATCGCCGTCCACGGCAGGTCCACGTGCACCAATCGTCCTGCGGATTGCAGGTCGAGCCCTTCGGCGGCGACGTCCGTGGTGACCAACTGCGTCGGCGCGATGCGACGGAATTGCCACAGCTGGCGCTCCGGTCCGAAGGCCGCGAGGATCGCGTCGCGCCGCATCCGATGCGGACCGATCCCGGCCGCGTCGCCGGTCACCCAGGCCGTGCCCTCGCCCCACGCCGTCCGCAGGAGTGAGGCGGTGGCGCGGTGTCGCGTGAACCAGACCGTCGGGATGGCGCCCCCGGCCAGGGCGCGCAGCGGCTCGAGCCAGGCCGCATCAGCAGGCACGAAGGCGGCGAGGATGCGATCGAGGAGCGGCAGATCGTCGACCGGGAGTGGCACCACATCGGTCGGGGTACCTATGAGGTCCCACCAGACGAGCTGGTCGAGGGCGTCGCCGGCGAAGCGTCGAAGGGTCACCCGATCGCCGCCGCCCGCATCCTGCGCCTGGGCGAGGAGCGCCCGATAGCGCCGGAGCGCGTCGCGGAAGGCGAGGTCGCTCGACGCCGCGGCATCGAGCAGCACGGCGGCGAGCAGCCGGCTCCACGCCGCGCGATGTCGACCGGTCAGCTGCCGCACGATCGCGACCGCGCGTTCGCCGCGCGCCACCTCGTCGGCCGTGACCGAGGCCGTCTCGCCGCGCGAGGGATGACGCGACGCGGCGTGACCGACGCCGCGGATCATCACGCGACGCAGGGCGGGCGGCGGCGTTGCAAGCGTCGCGAGCACCCCGAGTGCGGGGATCCCGTCCAGGCGGAAGGCATCCTCGGGCAGAAAGAGGCGGAGCAGGGTGACCACGTCGTCGAGGCGATTGACGATCGGCGTGGCGGTGAGCAGCAGGATGCGACGGCCGCGCAGCCAGGGGGCGAGGGTCACGATGCGCCGGGTGGTCGGCTCCCTGAACCGGTGGGCTTCGTCGATGATGACGAGCCGGGCGTCGACGCCGGGGAGTTGTCCGCGCGAGAGCCGCTCGTGCGACCACCAGCTGATCGGGACGCCGATCCGCGCCGCGGCGGCGCGCCACTGGGCCTCGAGGATCGCGGGGCCGATCACCAGCGTTGGGCGCGGTTCCGCGGCCGCCACCGCGAGCGCAATCCAGGTCTTCCCGGCACCGACCGGCTCGGCGAGCAGCGCACCCTGCCACTCCGCCAGCGCCGCACGCACCCGTTGGTAGGATTCGCCTTGGGTCGGCAGCAGATAGGTGGGCACCGCCGCCGAAGTCGGCTGCGGCGCGGCCGAGGCGCGCCACGCCTGGATGACCTCGCGCCACGAGGCGGCCCGTAGCGTCGTGCGCGTCATGGCGAGCGGGCGGGCCAGCTCCGCCAGCGCCTCAGCGACGACGCGCGGCCAACGGGGCGAGTGCGGTGCGGTCATGGCGGTCGAGCTCGAGGAACTCGGCGACGATGTCATCGAGGGTCGACGAGCGATCGGTTTCGGCGAGGGGACGACGGAGGGTCGGGTGCGCGAGCGCGGCAGTGACCCAGGGGACCTGGCCGACGGTGCGTGCCCCGAAGCGTGCCGCGCCACCAGCCGCGGGTTCCGCAGCGAGTCGCGCAATCGCCCGGATCGGGGCGCTGTTGAGCCACGCCGTCACGACATGGGCGGCAGCCGCGTCCGGCAGTGCCACCACGTAGCAGCTGTTGAGCGGAATCGCGACGGGATCGAGCAGCGCCGCCGCCTCGAGGCACGGCGCGAGGTCGCCCCAGACCACGCGATACGGCGCCGTCGCGGCGCGCACCCGAAAGAGCCGCCACCAGGGGCCATCGCGAAAGTCACTGCGGTGGCGCAGGCGCTCGCTGAACGGGCGCAGATGGTCGGCGACTGGCGCCGGGAGTCGCGACCACGGGTTGCCATGCGCGTCGGCCGGCCAGAGCAGTCGATGCGCCGGTCGCGCGGCAAACGCGCGCACGTCGCGTCCGCGCACCGCACCGCGACACCATTCGGCGAGCGCGGCGGGTGGGTCGATGAATGCGGCGTTGACGCCGGTCTTGACGCCGAGCTGCGGCGAATAGGCGGTGGCCAGCGCGTCGTGCCGCTCGGTGAGTCGACGCGCGACCGCGTGCGCATCGGGGGTGGTGAGGAGCCACGGTCCCTCGGTCGCCCACGATCCCTGCGCGTGCCGATCGGCGCGCGGGTCGAGACCGAGGCGGAGCGTGTGCGCCGCGGGCGGCGAGCCCTTCGAGGCGATCAGCGCGAGCGGGTAGGTGGTGGCATCGAAGCCGGCGCGCGGATCGTCGCCGAGATCAGCGACCACGTGCAGCGTGCTCTGTCGACCCAGGGCGGCGCGCGCGGCCGCGGCATAGGAAGCGGTGGCGAGCTTGGCCGGCACCAGCAGCGCGAGGGTGCCGTGGGGCGCGAGCAACGAGAGGCCGCGTTCGAGAAAGGCAACGGCGAGGTCGGGGCGGTGGGCATATCCGGCCGATCGGGTGGTGCGCCACCAGTGATACCTCGCCGCCAGCGCCTTCCGCGTGTCGGCGGGGATGCGCTCGGCACGCACCCAGGGCGGATTGCCGACCACGAGGTCGAAGCCGCCTCGGCCGGCAAGGACCGGGGCGAATGCGGTCGTCAGCGCGAACGGCACCGCCGCCGTGCCCGACGCCACGCGGCGCAGTTCACGGCGCACCGCGCGATGGGATTCGTGCAGCGCCGCGAGCTGGATCCGATCGGCGGCGCGGATCGGCGTCACGTCACCGAAAAGCGTCGGGGCGCGCTGCGCGAGCACGAGGTCGCGGATGGCGCGATCCAGCGTCGCTTCGCGCTCACCAAGCGCCTCGACCAGTGCAGCCGCCTCGGCCCGCTGCAGCGCGCGGAGCCGGGCGCGCTTCTCGACGCCGTGGGCGCCGGCGACGCGCAACTGTGCCAGGCGGAGGCGCTGGACGAGTCGGGTGCCGAGCGGCGGGAGTTCGGGGTCGAGGAGGGCGTCCCCGGCGCGGATCGCCGCGTCGAGATTCGGGAGCGGCCGGATCCGGTCGACCGCCGCGCCTCGCATCGCGCGGAGGACTTCGAGCCAGAGCCGCAATTCGGTGAGGCGCACCGCGGCAGGATTCCGGTCGACGCCGAAGAGGCGGCGCGTCACCAGCCGGTGCACCGTGCGGCGATCGCGTGGCCCGGGGCCGTGCAGGAGGCCGAGTGCGCCGACGAGAAAGGCGCCCGAACCAACGGCCGGATCGAGGACGGTGGTGTTCGCGAGTGCCGCCCGGAGCGTCGGATCGGGATCGTCCAGCGCGGTGGCGACCGCTGCCTCGGGGCGGGCCAGTCGACGGGCGAGATGGGGGATCGTCGCCTCGCGCAGCAATGCCTGCACCAGCGCGGGTGGCGTGAAGAAGGTGCCGTCACGCTTCCGTTCGTCCGGCGCCATCACGCCCTCGAAAACGCGGCCGAGCATCTCCGGGGTGACGCGACCGTCGAGTTCGTCGTGGTCGAGCGTGACCTCGGTGCGAAGCACCAGCTGCTCCACGGCCACGCGCCAGAACTCGGCTGGGAGGTGCATCGCCAGCCGCTTCTCGAGCGGATGCGGCTCGAAGAGGCCCCCGTTGAGAAAGGGAATGCGGCCGAAACTGCGCGCGAGTCGCGACCGCCCGGTGACGGGCCGGTTCAGCGTGCCGAAGAAGAGCGGCGCGAGCAGTTGCCGCTGCGGGTCGCCGCCGCGCGCGAGGCAGTCGTCGAAGCGGTGCGCGAGGAAGTCCGGGTCGCCGTCCAGCCACGCCTCGCTTTCGACGAAGCGCAGGAAGAGCAGTCGCGTGAGCTGCAACAGCGCCCAGGCGTGGCGCGACTCCTCGGCGATCCGCCCCGGGAGTCGGGTGATGGCGTCGTCGAGGAGGCTGCGCATTGCCGCGAAGGTGCGGCGACCGGCCGCGTCCACGTCGAGCGCATCGGCGGCGCGGAGCGCGGTGGCCAGGGGACCGGCTTCGCCATGGGTCGCAAGCCGTGCGAGGCGACGGAGCGGCAGCGCGGCGTCGTCGCCAGGAGGGACCGCCACGAGCCGAAGCGGCTCGATCGTGACGGCGACATGGCGCACCGTGCCGGCCGCGTGATCGGTGAAGAGGAGCCCGAGCGCGCCACGCCGCGCCAGCAACCGGGCAAGGCGCCGACTTTCGGCGGCGTCGGCGACGCCGCTCCAGCAGGGCAGTCCGGCGAACGCCCCCACCTCGAGCAGCGCCTCGTGGACCGCGGGAACGGGAAGGACGCAGGCCGCGCCGCCGAGTCGATGGACGAGCGCCGCATGCGTGGCAGCGGTGGAAGCGAGTGACATGCCGCGATGATCGCGGCGTCGGGCGGTGATGCGTGGCCTGCACGACCGCAATGGCCACCCGGGAAACGCAGACCGCCGCCGAGCGAGGCTCGGCGGCGGCAGGCAGTCAGTGGCGCGGGGTCAGGGAATCGGGTCGATCGAGATCTTGGTGGTGCCCTTGATCGTCATCTGCATCGTGCCCATGGACATCGTCATGTCGGTGATGGCATCGGTGCTCATCTGGAGCAGCGGGCCGCGCGCACGCATGACGAGATGCTGCTTGCCGCTGGTCGTGCCGGCCATCTTCCCCATCGGGGTGTCGATGTCCATCGTCCCGGTCGATGTGGCATCGAGCACGCGGCCGCCGGCCTGCATGCCGCTCACCTTCCACTTGGAGATCGTCGTCACCTTGCTGGTGCCGACCGCCATCGCGGTGTCGACCACCGTCGTGTTCGGTCCACATGTCACCCACCTTCGCCGTCGGCTTCGGGTCGGCGAAGAGCACGACGATCGCGCCGACGAGGCTCATCACGGGGACCGAGGTGGAGTTCGGCGTCATGTCGCTTGCCGGCTTGCCGTCCTTCACGAAGAAGTGGAAGAAGGTCCCTTCGGGGACGGTGGTCATCTCGGGGCCGAGCATCGCCATCGCCTCGCCGCCGTCCATCCCGGCCGAGTCGATCGTGATGTGCGCCACCTGGCCACCGGCGCTGTCGGTGAGCCGGAGCGTGATCAGCGCCGTCGTGGTGATCGAGACCGCCTGGCTCGCCTGTCCGAGTGCCGAGGCGTCAATCTCCTGGTTGGAGACGGAGACGATCCGGTAGCGGAAGGAGTCGGCCGGGGCGACGGTCGCCGGGGGCGCGGACAGCAGCGTGAACAACATCGGGAGCAGCATCGGCATCCTCAGCAGCGGGACGGGCGGGGTACGGGGTCGCCGGAAGGGTACCCGGGCGGGGGTCGGGGTGCCACTCGTGGCGGATTACAGCGGCTCGCCCACCTGATAGGTCCGGCCGCGCCATTCGACGCGCCGCGCGCCGCGCCCGATCGACCGGAGCGTGACCCAGATCGCCATGATCGCGCCGAGCGGGTACCCCAGGGCGTAGCCCACGGGGATCTGCATGCCGAACGTGATCATCGCCCAGAAGAGGAGAGAGACGCCGATGGCGACCTTGTGCCGCGGCCGTCGCCACACCCAGCGCGAGCGCGGCCAAGGGCAGGAGCCAGAACAGCAGCGCGACGACCAGCGACCAGGGCGCGAGGGCGCGCAGCAGCGGTCGGCTCCCCGCCGACTGCCGGGTTCCGAGATAGAGGTTCTTCGACCATCCCTCGACCAGCTCGCCGAAGGTGCGGTACATCCGCGTGGCGATCAGCGTGTCGCCGAACATCAGCCGCAGCCGCTTGCCGCTCCGGAGGAAGGTCTGCGCCAGCGCGAGGTCCTCGACCACTTCGCCGCGGACCGCTGCGTGCCCGCCGATCTCGTCGTACGCCGCGCGGCGCACGAGGATGAACTGCCCGTTCGCGACCAGCTGATGCGGCTTGGTCGCGCGGTTCACGCGCGACGGCGGGTAGCGGAAGCCGAGCGGCACCCAGATCTGGGGCATGATGATCCGCTCCCAGAAGGTGACGCAGCGCTGGTGGGTGATCAGCGTGAGCAGCTCCGGCGCGTCGCGCTCCATGGCGCCGATGGCATGCCCGAGCAGCGCCGGGGCGTGCTCGGTGTCGGCGTCGGTGAAGAGGAGGTACCGGCCGGTGGCCGCCTGCGCGCCCTGATGACAGGCCCACGGCTTGCCGAGCCAGCCGGCCGGCAACTCGTCGCCACGCACCAGGTGGAGGCGTGGATCGGTTTCGGCGATCGCGGCCACCTTCGCGGCGGTGTCGTCGGTGGAGCGATCGTCGACGACAATCACCTCGAACATGCCGTAGCTGCTGGCGAGGATCGAGCGGACCACCGTCTCGATGATCGCCGATTCATTGCGGGCCGGAATGATGACCGAGACGGGGATGCCGTCGACCGGCGGGACGAGGGCCAGATCCGGGGAGCGCTTCGCCAGCGGGACGATCCCGGCGAACGGCAGGGCCCACGCGAGCCCGGGCCACCACTCCGCGATCATCGCGACCGCCTAGCGGCGGGTGGTGATGGCGGCGAGTTCGAGCTCGAGCGCCTCGAGTTGCCGCGCGCTGTCGTCGCCATTGGTTTCGGTGAGCGGCTGGGTGTTGCGGTCCGTCATCAGGAGCGAGGCCACCAGCGCATCGGTGTAGCCGACCACGGCCTGGGCAATGCCGCGATCGATGATCGCGCTGAGCCGGAGGAAGACCGCCACGGCACGCCGCGGACGCAGCGCCGCCACGAGGGCGCCGATGTGCTTGATCAGGAGGAGGCGCAGCTGCTGCAGCTCCTCGACCACCTCGCCCGCCGCGAGCCCGCGCGCGGCCGCGATCCGGCCGTAGTGCTCGGTCACGTGCTGCCACACCGGCTTGGCTTCCCGGCGCAGGGGGCCTAGCATTGCAATCAGGGTGTCGAGGATCAGGCGCGCCTGCCGCTCGACCACGGGGCGCGGGATGTTGGTGGAACCAGGGCGCTCGGTGAGCCAGTCGGCCCACTCGGGGATCATCGCGTCCCGGGCGTCAAGAATCGCCTTCGCGGCGGCCAGCTGGGTCGGGTGGGACGAACGCAGGCGTCGTCTCCTCAAAAGGGTGCCACAATCGTAATCGGAGCACCAATGCAACAACAGCCGATCCTTCCCCCGCGGCTCGGGCCCGGCGCCCGTATCGCGCTGGTGGCGCCTTCCGGCCCGCTGCTCGAGCGCGATGACCGCACCCGCGCGGAGGCGCTCTGTCGGGCGCTCGGCTTCGAGCCGTGCGTGCTGCCCCATGCGGAACGCGCCCACGGCTATCTCGCCGGCACCGATGCGGAGCGGCTCGCCGACCTCAATGCGGCACTCACCGATCCGCAGCACGACGCGGTCTGGTGCCTCCGCGGCGGCGACGGCATGAACCGCATCGTCGCCGACGTCGACTTCGCCGGCTTCGCGCGCGCACCGAAGGCGGTGATCGGTTTCTCCGACATCACGGTGCTGCTGCTCGCGCTCTGGCGCGAGAGCGGCGTCGTGTCGTTCCACGGCCCGGTCGCGCGGGAACCGATGCCGGGGCTCGCCCGGCGCGCCTTCGAGGCGGTGCTGACGCGCGCCATTCCCGCTGGCATGCTCGAGTTGCCGGCCTCCCCCGCCGACGTCCTCCTTCCGCAGGAGGGCCGCGTCATCACGCTTGTCGGCGGTCGCGTCGAGGGTCGGCTCGTCGGTGGCAACCTGACGCTGCTGCAGTCGCTGGTCGGCACGCGCTTCGCCGCCGATCTCCGCGGCGCAATCCTCTTCCTGGAGGACGTCAACGAAGACCTCTACCGCATCGACCGGATGCTGGCGCATCTCCGGCTCGCGGGCGTGCTGGACGGCATCGCCGGCGTGGCGATCGGCCAGTTCACCGATTGCCGCCGTGCGACACCCGACGGCGGGCTCGGACTCGATGCCGTCCTGGCGACGTACTTCGCACCGCTCGGCGTCCCCGTCGTGATGGGGCTGCCGATCGGCCACATCGCCGCGCAGTGGACCATCCCGGTCGGCGTGCGCGCCGCGCTCGATGCCGACGCGGGCACGCTCGCGCTGCTCGAGCCCGCCGTCCGCTGATGGCCACGCCGACGCTCACGCAGCACCAGCTCGATGGCGCCCTCGGCGAGATTCTCGTCGATGTGCGCGCGGCGTCGCGCGCGACCGCGCAGCCGGCGGTGCTCCTGTTGCACGGCTTCAAGGGATTCAAGGATTACGCCTTCCTGCCGGTCTTCGCCGAGCGGCTGGCGCGCGCCGGCTTTGTCGCGATCACCGCCTCGGTGAGCGGCGCGGGCGTCGATGCCGCCGGCGACTTCACGCGCACGGAGCGCTTCGCCTCCAATACCTATTCGAAGGAGCTCGACGACCTGCACCGCGTGGTCGCGGCGCTGCAGCGCGGCGATCTCGCGGTCGCACCGCCGACGTCGATCGGGCTGATCGGGCACTCGCGCGGCGGCGGGATGGCGCTGCTGCTCGCGCATGAGACACCCGCCGTGGCGGCCGTCGTCACCTGGGCGGGGATCGGCAAGGTGCGCCGCCACACCGACGCGGAGCTCGAGGCCTGGCAGCGCCTCGGCACCATCACCATCCTGCATCAGCGGCTGCGCATCCGGTTGCCGCTGCACTACGACGTGGTGGCCGACTGCCTGGCGCACGAACACGGCCGCCTCAGCATTCCCGAGGCGGCGCGCACGCTTGGACGCCCGTGGCTGCAGGTGCACGGCACGGCCGACACGACGGTGACGCTGGGTGAGGCGAATGCACTGGCGGAACAGGCGGGCGATGCGCTCACCGATCGCCTCATCCTCGAGGGTGCCGATCACACCTTCGGCACCAAGCATCCCTGGGGTGGGGCGTCACCGGCGATGGACGACGTCTTCGACGCCACGACCCGCTTCCTCTCGCGGCATCTGCGCTAGTGTCCTCCGCGCTCGATCGGCTCTTCCGCGAGCTGGCGCAACAGGCGCCGGTGCGCGCCGATTTTCCCCATCGCCCGCACGCGGCCGTCGCGCTGCTGCTCGCCCCCGATCCCGATCGGGTGCTGCTGATCCGCCGCGCGGAACGTCCCGGCGATCCGTGGTCGGGCCAGCTCGCGCTTCCGGGCGGGCGTCGCGAGCCGCGCGATCCCGACCTGCTGCACACGGCGATCCGCGAGACGGCGGAAGAGACCGGCCTGGTGCTAGATCGCGAGTGGCATCGCGCCGACCTCGACGACCTCGCGCCGATCACGCCGGTGCTCCCGCCGATCGTGGTCCGTCCGTTCGCGTTTCAGCTCGCGGAGGCGCTTGCGGCCGGACTCAGCGCGGAGGTCGCCGATGCCTCGTGGGTGCCGCTCGCGACGCTCGCCGGGGAGGGCGTCTACCGCCCGGCCAGTATCGACGTCCGCGGCGTCCCGCGGATCGTCGACGGCTACCACCTCGAGAGCGGCCTCCTCTGGGGGATGACCGAGCGCATCGTCACGCCGATCCTCGATCGATGGCGCACCCTCGTCAACCGGTAGGCGTTCCGTTCGACCTGCCGCCCCTCGGCAACCTTTCCCGTCGCCTGCGCATCGAACAGCAGATCCACCCCCCTCTCTGATTCGGAGTGCGCCGTGACGCGTCGTCCTGCCTTGCTGCTCCTGACCGCGCTCGCCGCTGCCTGCGGCGGTGAGGGTGCGTCATCCGCCGCCGATCCCGCCGGCCTCGCCACCGTCATCGACTCGACCGCTGACACCGTCTCGGCCCGCACGGCCGGCGACGTGCCCGCGACCGCCGTGCGCACGCTGACACGCGAGATGGCGATCGCCCCGGGCATCGACGACACGACGCTCTTCACCGACGTGCGCGAGCTGCGGGTCGACGGAAAGGGGCGGATGTGGATCTACGATCCAGGCCCGAAGCAGTTGCTGCTCTTCAGCCCGACCGGCACGCTGCTCAAGCGGATCGGCCGGAGCGGGGCAGGTCCGGGCGAGTTCGCGAGCGATGGCGGGATGGTGGTGCTCGGTGACAGCGGCCTCGCGATCTGGGATTCCCAGAACTCGCGGATCACCTTCATCGACAGCAGCGGGACCTACAGCCATTCGTGGCCGACGCCGGGCGGCTTCAACACCTTCGCGGGGCTGATCACCGATCGCACCGGCGCCCTCTTCATGAAGCGGCCGGTGACGCCGCCGCGCGAGGGGGAAATTCTCGGGCGCATGGGGTTGGTGCGTCTCAAGGACGGGGGCGCCTTCGCCGATTCGAGCGCGGCCCCCGACCTGATCGTGCCGCGCGAGAGCTATGTCGCGAGCAACAAGGGCAGCACATCCTCGACCTCGTCCAACTACGCGCCGCAGTACTACTGGGCGTGGCACCCGCTGGGCTACTTCCTCGCGGCCGACGGCGGGAAGTACGAGATCATCCTCGCGCGCAACAACGCGAAGCCGCTGGTGATCCGCCGCACGCCGTCGCCGGTGCCGGTGGTGGACGAAGAGCGCGACATCGAGAAGGCGAGCATCACCCACAACATGCGCGGCACCGAGCCGGGGTGGAGCTGGCGCGGGCCGGCCCTCCCGAGCAACAAGGCGCCGATGATGGGGCTCAGCGTCGCGCGCGATGGCCGGATCTGGGTCAGGGTGGCGGTCGCCTCGGAGGAGATCCCCGAGGCCGAACGCTCGGAGCCCGAGGATTCGCTCGCCCCGGTGATCAAGCACCGGACCCCGACCGTCTACGAGGTCTTCGAGCCCACCGGTCGCTTCCTCGGCCGGGTCGCCTTCCCGCCGCGGGCCCGCTTCGCCGAGGCCGACGGGGACCTGGTGTGGGCGACGGTTCGGGATGCGGACGATGTGCCGGCGGTGGTGAGGTTCAAGGTGGCGCCGGGGTTCAAGTGAGTCCTGAGTCTTGAGTCCTGAGAGGTGAGACGTGAACCGTGAAACGTGAAACGGGGCCTACTCTGCCCTCCCGTTTCACGTCTCACGTTTCACCCTTCCATGGTTCACTCCGCGTCCGGCCACCCCTCCCTTGACATTCGCCTGCCCGACACCGAAAGTTAGGCATGACGAAATTCAATCCTCGGGACCTCACAATTTCTGGTGAGGACTACCTCAAGGCCATCTACCAGCTCTCCGAGGCTGGTTCGCCCGCCACGACCACCGGGATCGCCGAGGCGCTGGCGCTGACGGCGCCCTCGGTCAGCGGGATGGTCAAGCGGCTGGCGGACGCGGGACTGCTGGAGCACCTCCCCTACAAGGGTGTCACCCTCACCGAGGCCGGGCGGCAGGAAGCACTGCGGATGCTGCGGCGCCATCGGCTGATCGAGGCGTACTTGGTCTCCTTCCTCGGCTACGGCTGGGACACGGTCCATGACGAGGCCGAGCGGCTCGAACACGCCGTCTCGGACGACCTGGTGAACCGGATGGCGGAGGCGCTGGGCCACCCGACCGTCGACCCGCACGGCGACCCGATCCCGACCGCCGATGGTCGCGTGGTCGAGGTCTCGTCGACGCCACTCCCCGAGGTGCCGGTCGGCACGACGGTGGTGATCGCCCGGGTCGATTCAGGCTCGGCGGAGCGGTTGCGGTGGTTGGCGGAGGCCGGGTTGGTCCCCGGGGCGACGATCACCGTCGTGGCGCAGCAACCGTTCAGCGGACCGATCACGCTGCAGCTGGGCGACGCCGACCGGATCGTCGGTCACGACCTCGCGGGGCACCTGCTCTGCACGGCGGCGGGGGTGGGCGCATGAGCACCATTCCGGCCCCGGTCGGCCCGACGATGCCCGGCCCCGATGGTGGCTGGCGCCTGCCGCGCACCACGCGGTCGCTGCCGGAGTCGCACCACAGCGTGAACGTCCCCGAAGGGGCCCCGTGGTGGCGCAAGGCGCTCGCCTTTGCCGGGCCCGGGCTACCTGGTCGCCGTCGGCTACATGGATCCGGGCAACTGGGCCACCGACCTCGCCGGCGGCGCACGCTTCGGCTACACGCTGCTGCAGCGTGATCCTGATGTCGAACCTGATGGCGATGCTGCTGCAGACGCTTCGCGGTGCGAGCTCGGCATCGTCACCGGCCGCGACCTCGCGCAGGCCTGCCGCGATCACTATCTCGCGGCCGGTCGCCTTTGCGCTCTGGATCCTCTGCGAGATCGCGATCGCGGCCTGCGACCTCGCCGAGGTGATCGGCACGGCCATCGCGCTGAACCTCCTCTTCGGCATTCCGCTGGTCTGGGGCGTGCTCCTCACGGCGCTCGACGTCCTGCTGATCCTGATGCTCGCAGCAGCAAGGGATTCCGCTGGCTGGAGGCGTTCGTGATCGCGCTGGTCGCGACCATCGGCGTCTGCTTCGCCGTCGGAGATCTTGTTCTCGCAAGCCCGACGATGGCGGGGATCCTGCAGGGGCTGCGTGCCGACGACGCGAGATCGTCACCAACCCGGCGATGCTCTACATCGCCATCGGCATCCTCGGGGCGACGGTGATGCCGCACAACCTCTACCTGCACTCGGCGATCGTGCAGACGCGCGAATGTGGCGACACGATCGGCGGCGAAGCGCGAGGCGATCAAGTGGGCGCACCATCGATTCGACGGTGGCCCTCATGTCCTGCGCTATTCCTGATCAACGCGGCGATCCTGATCCTGTCGGCGGCCACCTTCCACGGCACCGCGCACGAGGGCGTGGCCGACATCGGCGACGCGCACGCGCTGCTCTCGCCGCTGCTCGGCACCACGCGTCGCCTCGCACGCTCTTCGCCGTCGCCCTGCTCGCGTCCGGGCAGAACTCGACCGTCACCGGCACCCTCGCCGGGCAGATCGTGATGGAGGGCTTCCTCGACATCCGCCTCCCGGCGTGGCTGCGCCGGCTCATCACCCGCGCTGATCGCGATCGTTCCGGCGGTGATCGTGACGGCGACTGTACGGCGAGCACGGCGCCGGCAGCCTGCTGATCCTCTCGCCAGGTGATCCTCTCGCTCCAGCTCTCGTTCGCGGTGATCCCGCTGGTCTGGTTCACGTCATCGAAGGCGAAGATGGGCAGCTTCGTGAATCGTCCGCTGACGATCGTCGTCGGCTGGACGGTGGCGATCGTGATCGCCGTGCTCAATGTCTGGCTGCTGATCGGCACGGTGCGCGAATGGGCCGCGTAGCCTGGCAGGTCGGCGCCGTGCTGCTTGCCGGCGTCTCGCCCGCCGCGGCCCAGGTGCGCGAACCGATCGAAACCGACCGGCCCGACTTCACCGAATCGAGCGCCACGATCCCGAAGGGGCGCTGGCAACTCGAGGCCGGCTACACGATGCAGCGTGCCGGGGGGACGAGCCATTCGCTTCCGGAGTCGCTGCTGCGTGCGGGCGTCTCCTCGCGCGTCGAATTGCGATTCGCGCAAAATCTCTCCGCCGCCGACGGCGCGCTCTCGTTCGAGGATGTCACGCTCGGGGCGAAGTTCTCGCTCGGCGGTCAGCAGGGCGCGCGGCCCGAACTCGCCCTGATCGTGCTGTCCACCCTGCCGACCGGCGGCACCCGGGTGACGGCCGCGACGATGCTGCCGAGCGCGGTACTGCTGGCGGGGTGGGAGCTGGGCGGTCGGTGGTCGCTTGGCGGCAGCGCGATCGCGGGGCGCGAGGTGGACGATCACCTCGAACTGGCCGGGTCGGCGGTGGTAGGCTATACCCTCTCCGACCGCTGGCGGAGCTACGTCGAGACCTTCACGATCCAGCCGGTGTCCGGGAATGGCGGCGAACGGGGCGAGTCGTACCTGAACGGGGGCTTTGCGCACCTGATCACGCCGATGGTCCAGGTCGATGTCCGGGCCGGCGTCGGGATCGGGGGGAGCGCGGCGCGCTACTTCGGCGGCGTCGGGCTGTCGGTCGGATGGTGACCGACTGAACTCTGCGGCGCCGAGCGGGTACCTTGCCATCATGCTCCGCCGCGTCGCGCTCCTCCTGTTCCTCACCGTGGCGGCCTGGCCCGGATGCGCCGCGGCGCAACGCATCGGGATCGCCATCGAGCGGCGCCTCGCCGAGGCGAGCGGGCTCGATGTCGGCGACACCCTTTCCGTTTCCAGCCCGAATGGTGGCCCACGCCGTGCGGCGGTGATCTCGGCGATCGTCGAGCCGCGGGCCGACCCCGCGACGATCCTCCGGAAGGAATACCGGGTCCGCTTCCATCTGGCCGACCTCGCCGCGCTGCTCGGACAACCCGATCGGATCGATCGCGCCGCGGTGCTGCTGCAGCCGGGGGTCAATCCGGACTCGGCCCGCGTCCTCCTCGGCCGCACCGCCTTCGGCTACGAGCTCCACGGCACGGCCGCACTCGCCTCCAGCTCCTCCACCACCTTCCTCGTCGTCTCCCGCTTCCACCGCGCGATCGCCATCATCTCGGTGCTGGCGTCGGCAATCTTCCTGCTCTGCCTGATGCTGCTGAAGGTCGACGCGCGTCGACAGGACGTCGCGATGCTCCGCTTCATCGGCATCTCGCGCCGCACGGTGTTCATCGCGCTGCTGCTCGAGGCCGGGGTGATCGCGGCGGTGGGTGGCGTGCTCGGGATCGGCATCGCGGCGCTCGCCAGCGCTGCAGTGAATGCCTTCTACCAGCAGGCCTTCGCCACGACATTGATCTTCTCGCTGCTCACCTGGCGCACGATCGCCGAAGCGGCGCTGCTCGGCCTGGCCCTCGGACTCGGGGCCGGGGCGCTCGCCGCGTGGCGGCTGGTCCGGCTGCCGCCGCTGACGCTCTGGGGGCGTGCCGGATGATGACCTGGACGTGGGCCGTGCGAGACCTGCTGCGCCATCCGACGCGGAGCGCCCTCTCGCTGCTCGGGGTCGCGGTTGCCGCGGCGCTGCTGCTCGACATGGTGATGCTGAGCGGCGGAATCGAGCGCTCCTTCGGGGAGCTGCTCCGGAGCCGCGGCTACCAGCTGCGCGTCTCGCCACTCGGCACGCTGCCGTTCGACACCGAGGCGACCCTGGGCGATGTCACCGCGCTGACCAACTCGCTTCGTGCCGACGGGGTCGTGACTGAAGTCGCGCCCGTGCTCGGCACCACCATGCAGGGGTCGCACGGGAGCGCGGCGGCCTCGCTGGTGACCTACGGCATCACGCCGTCCTCGCAGGGGATCTATGCCCTCGAGTCGGGGCAGGACCTCACGACGTCGGATACGCTCGGCATCCTCCTCGGGGCACCGGCCGCTGCGCGCCTCGGGGCGGTGGTCGGTGACACCATCGTGATGCGGGGCCGCCTCGATCCGCAGGTCGCCAACGCTGCGGCCGAACGCCGCATGGTGGTGCGCGGCATGGTGCGCTTCCTCTACGACGCACGCGACCAGCCGTCGGTGGCCGTTCCGCTCGCCGTGGCACAGCGCCTGGCCGGGGCCGAGTTTGCCGACCGGGCGTCGGTCCTGATGGTGCGCGTCGCCGATGGCAACGACCTCGCGACCGTCACGTCGCGACTCCGCGCGGCGCACGCCGACATCGCGGTGAACAGCATCGACGACCTCGTGGCGCAGTTCCGGCTGCGCCTCACGTACTTCCGCCAGCTCTCGCTGATCCTCGGATCGATCTCGCTGGTCGTCACGGTGCTCCTGGTCGGCACGTTGCTGGCGATCACCGTGAACGAGCGCAGCGGCGAGATCGCGACGCTCCGCGCGATCGGCGTGTCGCGTGAGCGGATCGCGGCGCAGGTCGTGGTGCAGGGGCTGCTGCTCACGATTCTCGGTGGGGCCGCCGGGCTGGTTCTCGGCCTCGGCACCGCGCGCTGGCTCGATGCGATCCTGACCTCGTTTCCCGGGCTTCCGGCCGCGATCTCCTTCTTCGTGGCGGAGCCGGCGCCGCTCGCGATCGCAGCGGCCACACTGCTCGTGACCGGCGTGCTCGCCGGCGTGCCGTCGGCCTGGCGGGCGGCCTCGACCTCGATCGCCGGTGCCCTTCGGAGTGATGCCCCATGACCATCGTGCTCGACGCCCGCGACCTCGAACGTCGCCACCCGCTCGAAGGCGGCGAGGTGACCGCGCTGCGCGGTGTCTCGCTGCAGGTCGCCGCCGGCGAGTACGTGGCGATCGTCGGCCCCTCCGGCAGCGGCAAGTCGACGCTCCTCACGCTGCTCGGCGGCCTCGATCTGCCGAGTGCGGGTTCGGTCGAGATCCTCGGGACGTCGCTGGGCACGCTGCCGGATCGGGCGCTCACACGGCTCCGGCTCGAGCGGATCGGCTTCGTCTTCCAGCGCTTCCACCTGCTGCCGGTGCTCACGGCGCGCGAGAACGTCGAACTGCCGATGGCGGAGATGGGGGTGAGCCCTGCGGTCAGGCGGGCACGCGCCGACGAGTTGCTCGCCTACGTGGGACTCTCGGCCCGCGCGGGGCACCGGCCGACGCAGCTCTCCGGCGGCGAGATGCAGCGCGTGGCGATCGCGCGGGCGCTCGCGAACCGGCCGGCGATCCTGCTCGCCGACGAACCCACGGGTGAGCTCGACGCGGCCACCGGTCGCGAGATCCTCGCGCTCTTCCGGCGATTGCACGCCGACGGCACCACGCTGGTGGTGGTGACGCACGATGAGCGGGTGACCACCGAGGCCAGCCGCGTGGTCCGCATGCTCGACGGCCGGATCGTCGGCTGATGCGCTGGACGCTCGCCCTCCGCCACTTGCTGGTCCGTCCGGGGCGCGCCGTCGTGCTGCTCGGCGGTTACGCGATCGGCGTGGCGGTGATGATCGTCCTCCTCTCGGTGGGGACGGCGATGCTGGAGCAGTCGCGCGACGTGGCCCTCGTCGGCGGCGGCGACCTGACCGTGCTCCCGGAAGGGCTCGATCTCGAGGCGATGCGGACCGGCGGGATGACCGGCCTCTTCTTCGGGATCGACCGGGCGCGCTTCGTGACGCGCGAACTGCTCGGTGGCGAGCGGCATCGCGCGACCGTGGCCGTCGTCGCCCCGGTGCTGGAGCGGAAGTGGGTGCTGCTGCACGTCGGCGACTCGACGTGGACGGTGCGCGCCGGCGGCGAGCTGCCGGAGGCGATGCGACGGGTGGGTGGCGCCGATGCCGTGGTTGCCGGAGCATGGCAGGATGCGCCGCAGGACTCGGCGTGGCTCCATCCGACGACGCAGGGCTACTTCGATGAACTCGACCACTTTCATCGGCCCATCGGCCGCGATTCGACCTGGGCCGAGTGGCACTACGTCAACCTGGTCGTGAGCCCCGACGAGTGGTGGTACATCACCTATCTCGTCGGTGGGGACGTCAACGGTGCGCGCTGGGGCGGGCAGCTGCTGGTGACCCGGCGCCGTCCCGACGGCGTGCATGAGCGCTTCGTGGATGAGCACCCGGGTGATGCGGTGCGTTTCGATACCACCCGTGCCGACGTGACGATCGGTGCGAACACCATCACGCAGCGGGATGGCGTCTACGAGCTGCGGGGGCAGGCGGGCTCGGTGCGCTTCAGGATGAGGCTCCGGCCAGATCGGCATCGCCAGTTCCCGGCCGTCGAGCTGAGCGGCGGGGAGTTCCGCTCCGGATACGTGGTTCCTGCCGTGACCGGTCGGGCCGAAGGCGAACTCTGCACGGCGTCCGGATGCCGCACGATCCGCGACCTCCCGGCGTACCACGACCACAACTGGGGCAGCTGGCGCGAGGTCACCTGGGAATGGGGGACGGCGCGTGGGGCGACCCATGCGTTGCTCTACGGCGGAGTCCGGCAGGGCGCGGCCCCGGCCGCACGCGGAAGTGCCCCCTACTTCCTGGCGCTGCTCGACACGCTCGGCGTGCAGCAGGTGTATCGCTTCGGCGCGGTGGAGGGCGACGGTGCCATCCCGGTGACCGCGTTCCCCGGCGTCGTGGCTCCGACGTCACTCCGGATCGTGGCGACGCGGCGCGACGACTCGCTGGTCGTGGGGGTGCGGATCCTCGACGTCCATGCGACGCGCCCCCCGAACGGTGGGGGGCGCATCTTCCTGCAAATGCGAGGGGCCTGGTCGGTGACCGGGCGCGCGGCCGGCGTGACGGTCGCCGACAGCGGCCTCGGCTTCTTCGAGCGGTGGGTGGCCGCATCTCCCGCGGGGCGTCTCCCGGAGTAGATTCAGAAATCCTCCATCAGGGCCCTCCCAACGATGTCCGAGACGATCGAGCGGCTGCGCGCCGCGTTGCGCGAGCAGTACGCCGTCGACCGCCAGGTCGGCGAGGGCGGCATGGCCACGGTGTACCTGGCGACGGACCTCAAGCACCACCGCAAGGTCGCCATCAAGGTGCTGCGCCCCGAGCTTGCGGCCTCGATCGGCGCCGAACGCTTTCTCCGCGAGATCGAAGTCTCCGCCGGTCTGCAGCATCCCCACATCGTGCCGTTGTACGATTCCGGTCAGCGCGACGGCTTCCTCTATTACGTGATGCCCTTCCTCGAGGGCGAGTCGCTCCGCGACCTGCTGCAGCGGAGCGGGCGGATGCCGCTGGGCCGCGCCGCCGAGATCGTCCGCGAAGCGGCGAGCGGGCTCTCGTACGCGCACCAGCAAGGGATCGTCCACCGCGACATCAAGCCCGAGAACATCATGCTCTCGGCGGGGCACGCGGTCGTCACCGACTTCGGCATCGCGCGCGCCATCGACGCGTCGCGGCCCGATCACGCGAACATCACCGGCACCGGCATCGCGATCGGCACGCCGGCCTACATGAGTCCCGAGCAGGCCACGGCCGACGAGGTCGATGCCCGCAGCGACCAGTATTCGCTGGCCTGCGTCTTCTACGAGATGGTGACCGGACGGCAGGCATTCACCGGGAAGTCGATCCAGGCGATGCTGACCTCGATGCTGACCGGTCCGCGGCCGAAGCTGGCCCAGGTGGTCGCGACGACGCCCCCGGGAGTTGACGCAGCCACGCAGCGCGCGCTCGCGGTCGATCCTGCCGGCCGCTTTCCGGACATCATGGCGTTTGCCCACGCGGTTGGCCAGGAGAGCACGGGGGCCGCCGCGGCGACGCGCGAGAGCCGCCGGTGGAAGCGCGTCGCGATCGCCCTGCCGCTGTTGCTGGTCGCCGCCGGCGCGGTCTGGGTCACGCTGTTCGGCGTGCCTGGGCGTGTGGTCCTCTCGGGCGCGGAAACGATCGCCGTGATGCCCTTCTCGACGAGCGGCGCGGCGGCCGACGGCCTGGGCGAGGGGATCGTCGACCTGCTCGCGGGGAACCTCGACGGCGTGGGCCCGATTCGCGCCATCGAACCGCGCAGCATCCTGCGCGAGTGGCGCCGCCGCGTGAAGCCGGGTGAGGCGTTCGACGTGGATGACGCGCTGTCGGTCGGCCGCACGCTCCAGGCCGGCTCGGTCCTCACCGGGTCGATCGTCGCCACCGGCGGGACGGCCCGCCTCCTGGCACAACTGCTCGACATGCAGGGCAACCAGCTCGCGACCGCGCAGGTGGACGGTCCGGTGGATTCCGTGCTGGTCCTCACCGATCAGTTGACGCTGCGGCTGTTGCAGGGGATCTGGAAGTCGCGCGAGCCGCTGCCCTCGGCCAACGCCTCGGGGATCACCTCGACCTCGATGCCCGCGATCCGCGCGTATCTCGACGGCGAGCGCTTCCATCGCCGAGGCCAATGGGATTCCGCGCAGTCCGCCTTCGAGCGCGCGGTGGCGGCGGACTCGACCTTCGCGCTCGCCTGGTACAAGCTCGCGAACACCATGGGGTGGATCGGCACCTACAACGCTCCGCTCGCGATCCAGTCGAGCCACAACGCGGTGCGCTACTCGGAGGCGCTGCCGCCGCGGACGCGCCGGATCGTGACGGCGTACGAGCTCTTCCAGCAGGGCGACGTGGCGGCCATCGACTCGATGAAGAGCTATACCGCGAGCTTCCCCGATGACGCGGATGGCTGGTACCTGCTTGGCGAGGCACAGTATCACTCACGGCTCTACCGGCCGAGACCGCCGGAGGAGCTGGCCGCGCCGTTCGATCGGGTCCTCGCGATCGACTCGACCCTCACCCCGGCGGCGATCCACCCGACCGAGATGGCGGTCGCCGAGCGCGATTCCGTCCGGGTGCAGCGGTACCTGCGGGTCTTCACCAACGCCGGCGCGACGGGTGAGGCGGAGCGGGCACGCGCAGCGCTCATCGTCGCGACCGGTCAGGATACGGTGGGGGTCGTGGCGTTGGTCGGGAACGGCCGCGCGACGAGCGGCATGACGCTCGCCGCCCTCTCGGCGCGGAGTACCCGGCCCGATGCGGACCCCGCCGACCTCGAGGCGCTGATGCAGCGGATGGTCGGGGCGCTGTCGCCCCAGGCCAGGAGCAACGGTCTGGTCGCGTGGGGCATGCTGGCCGGAGGATTGGGGCAGCAGGCGCGCACCCGCGCAATCGCCGACACGCTGCGTCCGATCAATCCGGAACTCGCGCAATTCGTCACGATGGCACCGGTGTACGGTGGCTTTGCCTCGGACTCGGTCCTCGCGCGCTTCGCGATGGGACTCGCGGGCGCCCCGCCGGGCAATCCGTTCGTCTACTTCCTGCGCGCGCTGGTCGCGCTCGATCGGCGGTTGCCCGCCGAAGCGGCGGGGTATCTGCGCGCGGCGGCGGCCCTGCCGGACAGCGCCAAGCCCGCGATGATCCGCGGCGCGCTGGTGGCGCTTGACGGTTTGCGCCTGGTCGCCGAAGGCGACACGGTGCGCGGACTCGCGAAGGCCGATTCCGGCCTGCGGATTCCGGCCGGTCTCGGCAACTTCTCATTCTCCGGGCCGGTCGCGCTGCGCGTCGCGCTCGTCCGGGCTGCGAACCCGCGCACCCGCGAGGCGGCGATCGCGAGCCTGCGTTACGGCTTCTCGGATCGGACCGACATGACGGGGATCCTGCCGTACTGGCTCGGCCGCGCGTACGAGGCCGAAGGCGATACCGCCAACGCAGTGGCCTCATACGCGCGCTTCACGCGCCTCTGGTCGAAGGCCGACCCGGTCTACGCGCCGCGCGTGGCGGAGGTCAAGAGCGTGCTGCAGCGCCTCACCGGCGAGAAGGTGCCCTAGACGTCGATCTGCGGCAGGTGCCGCTCGACGTGCGTCGCGGCGAGCAGGAACCACTGCCCCAGGTCGAGCGGACCGAGCAGCGGGTGCGTCGCGTGATGCGCGTCCCAGGGGACGTCGAGGGAGCGCGCCAAGTCGATCGTCGTGGTGCGACGTTCGCGGAAGAGCACGATCGCCTCGTGCAACGACTGAAAGCGCCCCGTCGGCGAGACCATCTCCGGCGCCGTCAGCGTGCGCGTCACCGTGCCCGCGCCCGCGATCACCGCGTCCATCTTGCGGGTCCGCAGGTCGGTCGGCTCCCTGCCGCTCGCAGCGGTGACGGCCTTGTGAATGCCACGTTCCACCACGACGAGGTGCTCCAGCGCCTCCAGCGGCGACCAGCGGTCCGGGGCGGGGCGCTGCGTGGCGCGCTGCTCGTCGACCCGGGCGACGACCCGTTCGAGGTGACGGAGGTTGGCCTCGAGCGCGGCCACCACGGCGGTGCGATCCAACGGGTCCACGGTACGACTCCTGGCTTCAGGGCTGCTGGAATCTAGTTGTCGGCGAGGAGTGTAGCTTTCGCTCATGTCCGACCCGACCACGATCGATCCCGCCGACTTCCGTGCCGTCGCCCGCAACCTGACCGACACCCTCGCCAAGGGGTGGGAAAAGGGACGGATCGACCAGATCATGACCGTCTTCAACGACGAAGCGGTCTTCGTCGAGACGCCATTCTCGGCACCGCTGACCGGCATCGTCGCCATCCGGCAGTGGATGAGCGACATCCCCTACGCGCAATCCGAAACCACCTTCCGGACCGGCGAGATCTTCACGGCCGGTCCCTGGTTCTCGACCGAGTTCACGCTTCGCTTCCGGCGCCGCAAGACCGGCCAGTGGGTCGAGGCGCGCGGGGCCTTCTTCGCCGAGACGGATGGCGAGCTGATCACCGAATTGCGGATGTTCTGGCATCGATGGAACGGCGGGCAGGAGACGTCGCTCCCTTAGCAGCGTCCCACAATGCGTCGAGCTGTCCAGAGAATCGGACACCCCGCCGTCATGGCAAGTGCTAAGTCGTTGCAGCGCAATGGCATGGCGGTGGCACGGATCTGGAAGAACGTAGCACGGTCCAGTTGGTCATTGCTCGCCGCTTGTCTGGAGGTCCCATGCTCGCCCTCTTCGCAGTCGCCGCCCTCATGGCCCCTCCAGGGGGGTCCCCGGTCGTGGCCGCGCCGACCGTTTCCGTTGCACCCCTGACCCAGGCTCCGCTTCGCATCACGCTGAACAACGGCGGGGATTTCACCCCCGGTGATCGCGTGCGCGTGCAGGTCGAGTCCGCCGAAGACGGCTTCCTGATCGTCTTCCGGGTGGATGGCGACGGTCGGGTCCGGGTCATCTTCCCGATCGATCCCGATCTCGACCCGTTCATCCGCGGCGGCCGGCGTTACGAACTCCGCGGTCGGGCCGAGCGGGAGACCTTCCTCGCCGACGATCGCAGTGGCAACGGCCTCATCTACGCTGCGTTGTCGCAGGAGCCGTACGACTTCCGTCGGTACGCCAGCGGCGACCACTGGGACTACGCCAACCTCCGACTGAGCGCCTGGGATGCCGACGCCGAGCCGGAGCTGACGGAATTCGTCAAGCGGATGGCCGGGAGTGGGCGCTTCACGTATGACGTCCTCGGCTATCGGGTGCACGGCGATGCCTACATCTCGGGTGGCGGCGGGATCGTCTCGCCCGCGATGTACGGCAGCCCCTTCTACGATCCCTACTGGTCGTGCCTCGCCTGCGGCTATGGTGTCCGCCGGAGTGGCGTGAACATCCGCGTCGGCATCGGCGGCGGTTGGGACTACGACCCGTGGGGTCGCTATGACCCCTGGTACTACGATCCTTACCGCTACGGCTACGGGTATGGCTACGGCTACGGCGGTTACTGGGATCCGTGGGACTGGCGTTACCCCGGGCAGTATCGGCCGATCACGGTGATCAACCTGCCGCGGCCGCAGATCCCGAACACCGCCTATGGCTATCGCGCCCGTCCGCGGACGCCGGTCGCCGGTGGGTTGGCGCCGGACCTGACGCGGGTCGTCCGTGGCGACACTCGCCCGAGCGCACCGACGCCGGCGAACAACGGTCGGGCTCGTGGTCGCGAAGACCAGCCCACCCGTGCGACGCCGCGGCCGAGCGAGCCGCAGCGTCAGGATCGGGGCCAGGCCGGGTCGGGGTCGCCGCCGGATCGCGGCACGTCGCGCCCGTCCAACCCGCCGGCGAGCAGTCCGCCGCCGAGTTCGCCGCCCGCGAGCAGCGGTGGTACCCGCGCCCGTCCGCGCCCGGGTGGCGGCGACGAGCTGGTGACCGCGCCGACCCAGTCGGTGGCGCCGCAGATGGACCGTCGGGGTGAGGAGCGGCCGGTGGTTGCGCCGGTGGTCGAACAGAGCCGCCGCGCTTCGGTGGAGCCGACGCCGGTCTTCCGTGAGCCGTTCCGCGCTCGGCCCGAGGTGGCGCCGAGCCGGGCCGAACCGCAGCGCGCCGAGCCGAGCCGCAGTCAGCCGGTGTATCGCGAGCCGCCGCGGGCCGAGCCGCAGCGGGTGGAGCGGCAGGCGCCGCCCCAGCGGGCCGAGCCGCAGCGAGTGGAGCGGCAGGCACCGCCGCGGAGTGAACCGGTGAGCCGAGCGGCCCCGCCGTCGTCACCGCCGCCGGCAGCTCCGCCGGCCTCGACCTCGGGTCGGGCGCGCCCCAGGCCGTAACCGCGCACCGCTCGTGAAGACAATCAACCTCGGGTCGCCGTGATGGCTGCCCGAGGTTGATGCGTTGTACTCGATTGCGCTTCGGGTCAGCCGTGCGCGCGGGCGTAGGCGAGGCCCCACTCCATCAGCTCGGCGCTCCGGAGACCGACCGCCATCGCGGCGTCGATCGCGGCCTGCTCATCCATTCCCTTGTCGATGATGAAGTAGGGGATCAGCGCCCCGCCGACCCGGTTGGCCGAGGCGCAGTGGAGGATCGTCGGCGTGTCGGCGTGGGCGCGGACGGCGGCGAGGATGCGCTCGAGCAGCTCCGTGCTCAGTGCACCAGAGTTCACCGGGATGTTGACGTACTCGATGCCGAGCTCGGCAAGGGTCGCGGCTTCGTCGAACGGGCGCGGCTCCATCGGGTCGCGCAGGTCGATGACCGCGGTGACGCCCGAGGCCTTGGCGGCGGTGAACATCTCGGCGGAGGGTTGGCCGGCGGTGGCCAGCCAGGGGAGGGGCAGGGCGGCGTTCGTGGCGCCCTGGATCGATTCGAGCAGGGACATCGGTGGTGCTCCATCTTCAGGGGGAAGTGCAACGGCTGGGAATATACCAAGCCGCCGGGGCGCCCCCGGGCTCGGTGGCGCTAGATTTCGGCATGTCCGCGATCACCGTCGCTCTGGCCCAGTTCCGCCCCGCGAAGGGCGCCCCCGGTCCGAATCTCGACCGGATCGAGGCACTCTTCCGGACGCTGGCGAGCTCCCCCGAGCCCCCCGCCGTCGTGATCCTCCCCGAGGGCACCCTGACCGGGTACTTCCTCGAGGGCGGCGTCCACGAGCATGCCCTGACCGCCGATGCCCTCTTCGGGATGCTGCAGGAGCGGCACGCGCGCTCCGGCGCCCCGCCGATGGAGGTCTGTCTCGGCTTCTACGAGCGCGGCATCGACCGGCTCTACAACTCCGCGATCTGGGCCGCCCTCGGCGGCGACGACGCCGGGATCCGCCACGTCCACCGCAAGATCTTCCTGCCGACCTACGGCGTCTTCGACGAGGAACGCTTCCTCGACGCGGGTCGCGACGTGCAGGCGTTCGACGCGCGCATCGGTCGGGTGGCGATGCTGGTCTGCGAGGACGCATGGCATTCGATCACGCCGACGATTGCGGCGGTCGATGGGGCGCAGTTCCTCGCGATCGTGGCGGCGAGTCCGGCGCGCGGACTGGAACCCGACCCGGTCCATCCCGGGACCCCCGGCTCGATGGGGCGCTGGGAACGGCTCGCGCGCGACATCGCCGGTGAGCATGGCGTGTACGTCGCGCTGGCGCAGCTGGTGGGCTTCGAGGGCGGCAAGGCGTTCCCCGGCGGCTCGCTGCTCACCGGCCCGAGTGGCAACGTGCTGGTGCGCGCGCCACTCTTCGAAGATGCGACGATCCAGGTCACGCTGCCGCTCGACGAGATCGCGCGGGTCCGCTCCGGCGCACCGCTGCTCGCGGACCTCGAGGCGCGGCTGCCGCACCTGATCGAGTCGCTGCAGCGCGCGCGTGGGCGCGGGGGCGATGCGTCCGTCACGGAACGCGGTGCGATCGCTCGGAGCACGGCCGTCGAATCGCGTGGTGGCGGTGTCCGGCCGCACGGCACGCTGGCCATCGATGCCGCGCTCACCACTCGCTGGCTGGTGGAGTTCCTCCGCGACGAAGTGCAGCGCCGGCGCGGCTTCGGCCACGTGGTGCTCGGCCTCTCGGGAGGCGTCGATTCGGCGGTGGTCGCGTACCTGGCGGCGGAGGCGTTCGGGCCGAAGCAGGTCACCGCCGTCCGGATGCCGTACCGGACGTCGAGTCGCGAGTCGCTCGACGCATGCGCAGCTGGTGATCGATGCGCTCGGTCTCAACGCGCGGACCGTCGACATCTCCGCCGCGGTCGATGGCTATGCGTCGGCGTGCGGTGACACCCCGAGCGCGGCGCGCCTCGGCAACGTCATGGCGCGCACCCGGATGCTGGCACTCTTCGACCTCTCGGCGGCACTCAACGCGCTGCCGCTCGGCACCGGCAACAAGAGCGAGCGCCTCCTCGGTTACTTCACCTGGCACGCTGATGATGCGCCGCCGGTCAACCCGATCGGCGACCTCTTCAAGACCCAGGTCTGGGCACTCGCTCGTCACCTCGGCGTCCCCGACGCGATCGTCAGCAAGCCGGCGTCCGCCGACCTGATCGTCGGGCAGACCGACGAGGCCGACTTCGGCATCCGCTACGACCGCGCCGACGGCATTCTCGATTTGTTGCTGCACGGCCACGTCGACGACACCGTGATCGCGGCCGGCTACAGCGCCGAGGAGATCCGGCTCGTCCGGAAGCGCCTCGATGCGACGCACTGGAAGCGGAAGCTGCCGAGCGTGGCGATGCTGAGCCAGACGGCGATTGGGGAGTATTATTTGCGGCCGGTGGATTATTGAGGCGTGAGTCCTGAGTCCTGAGTCGTGAGGAAGGTCCTTCGACTCCGCCCGCTTCGCGGGCTTCGCTCAGGATGACACGTATTCTCGACTCACGACTCAGGACTCACGACTCAGGACTCGTCACGTGACCATCCCCGACTCCCGACCCATGTCCCACGCCCGCGGCGAGATCTCGACGCTGGTGATGCCGCACATGGCCAACATTCTCGGCGACCTCTTCGGCGGGAACCTGATGGCGATGGTCGACCAGGCGGCGGCGATCGCGGCGATCCGGCATGCCGGGGGTGCGGCGGTGACGGCGTCGATCCACCGGGTCGACTTCCGGGAGCGGATCCCGATGGGGTCGCTGGTGACCTGTCAGGCGACGGTCGACTTCGTCGGCAACTCGTCGATGGACATCACGGTCGAGGTGTTCTCGGAGAAGCCGAGCACAGGGGAGAAGCGCAACACGCACACGGCGCACGTCGTCTTCGTCGCGATCGACGACTACGGCCGGCCGAAGCGGGTGCCGCGCCTCGTCGCCGAGTCGCCGGAAGAGCAGGCGCGCTACGCGGCGGCGGAAGCGTACCGCCAGGCGCACGGCTCCAAGTGAGTCGCCGCCGCGCGGTCGTGGTGCTGAGCGGGGGCGGCGCGAAGGGCGCGGCGCACATCGGCGCGGCGCGCGCGCTGGCCGAGCACGACATCGAAGTGGTGCACTGGATCGGGACCTCGATGGGTGCGGTGATCGCTGCGGCACTCGCCTCGGGGACGCCGCACGAGGTGATCCTCGAGCGCTTCCTCGCGGTGAAGCGTGAGGATGTCCTCGCGCCGGACCGCGTGGCGCTCTTTCGGGGGATCTGGGCCAAGGCGCTGCTCAAGCCGGAGCCGTTCCGGCGGGCGATCGCCGAGTTCATGCCGGTGCAGACGTTCGCGGAGCTGGTGACGCCGTGCACGATCACGGCGGTCGACGTGCAGACCGGCAAGGAAGTGGCCTTTGGCACGGGTGGCATTGACGCGCCGCTGGTCGATGCCGTGGTGGCCTCGTGCGCGCTGCCGCCCTGGTTCCCGCCGGCGATGGTGCATGGCCGAGGCTACTATGACGGCGGCCTCCGTGCGGTGATGCCGCTCCCGTTCGCCGCGGGGATCGCCTGCGATCTCGTCGTCGCGATCCACACCGGTCCAGGCTTCGACGAACAGGGCGAGGTGGTCTCCGTGCCGCCGCCGTTCGTCGCGGCGACCGACACCGCGATCGGCTGGCTCATGGCGAGCAACACCGAGTTGATGCGCGAGCAGTGGCTCGCCACGCCGGGGGCACCGCCGCTGGTCTGGGTCCGGCCGACGTCAGACCGCGGGGCCACCTTCGCGATGGAGCGGATCCCGAAGTACGCCGACCTCGGCTACGTCGAGACCCGCAAGGCGCTCGACGCGCTCTGATGCTGCAGCATCCCCCTACCTGCTGATGGAGTGGTCATGACTGGATTCTGGCGCCTCGCGCATTTCGTCTCGTTCGTGATGTGGATCGGTGGTGCGATGGGCGTGATGGTCGCGGGCTCGGTGATGAAGAAGCTCGAACGTTCGCTCTGGGGCGGCGTCGCCGACGTGCAGGCAGGGATCTACCGCTTCCTGATCGGGCCCGGCTCGATCATCGCCGTGGTCTCCGGCCTGATCCTCACGCTCCGGATGTACAACGGGATGGCGGTGCAGGTGGGCCACTGGCTCGGGATGATGCAGCTCTTCGGCCTCCTCGGCGCGCTGGTCACGCTGCTCGGCGCGATGCCGGCGGCGGGGAAGCTCACGCGGCTCGAGGCGGTCGGCGAGACGGCGGCGGCCTTTGACGCGGCGCGGAAGCGGATGGTGATGACGGGGATGATCGGCGGGACCTTCTCCGCCCTCGCGCTGATCGCCGGCGCGCTCTACAAGCTCGGATGACCATCACCCGGCGCGACCTGCTGGCCCTCGCGGCGGCGATGCCCGCCTTCCGCGGGCTGGCGAACGCTCCGTTGCCGACGCGCGCTCGCGGCGAGTTGCCGCACGATGCCGCGCCCGACGACGAGGCGGCGTGGGAGCGGATCGGCCAGCAGTTCGTGATCGAGGGGACCCACCTCAACACCGGCACGATCGGCTCCTCGCCGCTGCCGGTGATCGAGGCGACGATCCACCACCTGCGCGCGTTCGAGCGGATGATCGGCCAGGAAGCGGTCGACGGCGTCGCGCTGCACGCCGAACTCGAGGCCTTCCTCGGGGCGTGGCCCGGCTCGGTGGCGATCGTGCGCAACACGACCGAGGCGATGAGCATCGTCGCGGCCGGGATCGACCTGCAGGCCGGTGACGAGGTCGTCTCGACGACCCACGAGCACATCGGCGGTCGCTGCTGCTGGGAATTGCTCGCCAAGCGTCGTGGCGTGACCTACAAGACGTTCACGCCGCCACTCAATCCAACGAGCGAGGCGGACCTCGCCGCGGCGTGGATGGCACAGGTCACACCGCGCACCAAGGTATTTTCCATCTCGCACGTGCTCTTCTCGACGGGGATGATGCAACCGGTACGCGCCCTGGTGCGGATGGCGCGCGATCGCGGCATCGTCACGGTGATCGACGGGGCGCACCCGCCCGGCCTGCTGGAGCTCAACCTGCGCGACCTCGACGCCGACTTCTACGCGTCGTCGCCGCACAAGTGGCTGCTGGCGCCGAAGGGAACGGGGTTGCTGGTGGTGCGCCCCGACCGGATGGCGACGACCTGGCCGCTGGTCGGCTCGGGCGACTGGGCGGCGACCGACATCAAGCGGTTCGAGCATGTGGGAACGAGCAACGAGTCGCTGCTGGCCGGGCTGCGCGCCGCGGTGCAGTTTCAGCAGGCGATCGGCCGGCGGGCCATCGAGCTCCGCGCGCGGGGACTCGCGACGCAGCTGCACACGATGCTCGCCAGGCTGCCACGGGTCGAGATCGTCTCGCCGACGCGGCCCGAGTTCCGCGCGGGGATGGTGGCGTTCCGGATGGAAGGAACGACCGCACAGGCGCTGCAGGGCTATCTGGGGGCGCAGCGGATCCGGACGCGGCGCATTGCGGAGTCGAACCTGGAGTATCTCCGCCTGAGCACGCACATCTACACCTTTCCGCGCGACCTCGAGCGGACGGTGGCCTTGCTCAAGGACGCGCCGCGCGGCTGAGCGGAGCCGGTCAGGCAGGCGCTGCGCACCGGGCAGGCCTCGCAGCGGGCGATGCGGGCGGTGCAGATCAGGGCGCCGAGTTCCATGAGCGCCTGATTGGTGGCCCAGGCAGAGGGGCCGCGGCGCGGGACGAGTGCCTTGGCGGTGTCCCAGAGGATGTGCTCGCCGGCGGCGCCCTTGGGCAGGTCGGGATGGAAGACGCGGCGCAGCACGCGCGCCACGTTCGTGTCGACGGCGGGCTCGGCCGACTCCCACGCGAACGAGGCGACGGCCCCCGCGGTGTAGCGGCCGACGCCGGGAAGGGCACGCAGCGCGGCGGCGTCTTGTGGCAGATTGCCGTCGTGATCCGTCACCACGGTGCGAGCAAGAGCGTGCAGGTTCGCCGCGCGCCGATAATAGCCGAGACCGGCCCATGCGTCGCGGACCCGGTTCGGGCGGGCGGCGGCCAGATGGTGGATCGTGGGAAAGCGATCGAGGAAGCGGTGCCAGTAGCCTTCGACCCGGGAGACCTGGGTCTGCTGGAGCATCACTTCGGAGACGAGCACCTGATACGGGTCGCGTGTGCGGCGCCACGGAAGGTCCCGGCCATGCTGGCGGAACCACGCCACCAGGCGGCGCTTGAAGCGGAGGCGTTGCGTCCGCGCATCGGGGATGGACTTGGGGCTCACGGACGGACAAGATAAGGGGGACGATGCCGAGTCAGCCTGAAGGGAGGAACCGTTGAGCGGAGTCGCCGCACAGCTGCAGCACCGTGCCGGTCGGATCGTGCTCGACGCGCTCTCCGCCGTCGGTCGCTTTGCGCAACTCGTCGCCGAGATGGGGCGCGGCCTCGCCGAGTGGCGGATCTGGCTGCCGCGGACGCTCGACGAGGCGTGGAACATCGGCGTCGGGTCGCTCTTCATCGTCCTGCTGATCTCCTCGTTTGCCGGGGCGGTCACGGCGCTGCAGGCAGGCTACCAGTTCACCGGCAGCATCCCGATCTACGTGGTCGGCTCACTGGTCACGGAGTCGATCGTGCTCGAGCTCGGCCCCGTGCTGGTCGGGCTGGTGCTCGCGGGCCGGATCGGCGCGCGCTACGCCGCCGAACTGGGCACGATGCGCGTCACCGAACAGATCGACGCGCTCGAGTCGCTCGGGCGTTCGCCGTCATCGCACCTGCTGGTGCCGCGCGTCCTCGCCTGCATCCTGATGATCCCGCTGCTGGTGATCATCGCCGACGTGGTCGGCGTCGCGGCCGGGTGGCTCGCCGCGAAGCAGGCGCTGCCGATTTCCGACCAGGATTTTGCCTATGGCGCGCGCGTCTACTGGCGGCCGTTCGATGCCTACTACTCGGTCATCAAGGCGGTCTTCTTCGCGGCGGCGATCGGGTTGATCGCCTGTTACCGCGGCTTCACGACGCAGCAGGGCGCCGAGGGCGTCGGCCGCTCGACGACGGGCGCCGTGGTCACCACCTCGGTGGTGATCCTCCTGCTCGACACCATCCTCGCCAAGCTGTTGCTGAACTAGATGATCGAGATCAAGAACCTCGCGAAGCGCTTCGGCGCCCAGGTGATCCTCGACGGCGTGGACCTCGTCGTGCAGGAGGGGGAGACGATGGCGCTGCTCGGCCCCTCGGGGACCGGCAAGAGCGTCCTCCTCAAGCACATCATCGGGCTGATCCGCCCCGATGCCGGCGAGGTGATCGTCGACGGGCAGAACGTCGCGCTGCTGGGCCGCAAGGAGCTCTCGGTGCTGCGCGGCACGATCGGCTACGTCTTCCAGAACGGCGCGCTCTTCGACTCGATGAACGTGTACGAGAACATCCGCCTCGGCCTGACGAAGCCCGAGGAGTTCGACAATCCCGAGGTCGTGAAGACCCGGGTGGACGAATGCCTGCGCCTCGTGAACCTGGTGCCTGACACGCTGAAGAAGATGCCCTCGGAGCTCTCGGGCGGGATGCGGAAGCGGGTCGGCATCGCGCGGGCGATCGCGGGACGGCCGAAGTACCTGTTGTACGACGAACCGACGTCGGGACTCGATCCAGTCAATTCCGACATCATCGATGCGCTGATCAAGCGCCTCGACACCGAGCTGGGCGTCACCTCGATCATGGTGACGCACGACGTCCGCGGCGCCTTCCGCACCGCCGACCGGATCGCCCTGCTGACGGGCGGCAAGGTGGTGGCGGTCGGAACGCCGGCCGAGTTCCGTGAATCCACCGTGCCCGAGGTGCGCGCCTTCCTCGAGCGCGACTTCGACAACGAGCCTCTCTGACCATGAGCGACTGATGCACTCCTATCACAAGGAAGCCACCGTCGGGGCCGTCGTCCTCGTGGCGATCGCCGCGTTTGTCGGCGGGACCCTCTGGCTGCGCGGCAAGACGCTCGGATCGCCCGAGCTGAACGTGATGTTCGCCGACATCGGCAACCTCAAGGAAGGGGCGCCGGTGCGCGTCTCGGGGGCGCCGGTCGGCCGCGTCGAGGAGATCGTCTTCGAGGGCGTCGGCAAGGTGCGGGTCGGGGTGACCTTCTCGGTCGACCTGACACCCGCCGCGACGGCGCGCGCCTCGATCGGTTCGATCGGCATGCTCGGTGACGCCGTGATCAATCTCGATCCCGGGCAGGGCGCCCCGCTGGCGCACGGGGCCACGATCCAGGGGACCACCGAGGTGGGGCTCTTCGACAAGGGCGCCGTGTTGGCCGACCAGGCGACGGTCGCGATGACCTCGCTCAACAAGATGCTCGACACCGCGCTGGTGGTGGAGCTGAAGCAGACGCTCGCCGCGAGCCAGCGGTTGCTGAGCTACTACGGCGATGCGAAGAACGGCCCGACCGCCGAGGTGAACGCCACGATGCGGGCGCTGCGGACGACCTCGGCGCGGCTCGACTCGACGCTCGCCGGCGTCGACGCCCCCGCGATCCAGGCGCGGCTCGACACCACGTTGCGCTCGGCGGGGAACCTCTCTGACCGGCTGGCGGCCACCTCGACCCGGGTCGACGCGATGCTGGCCCGGATCGAGCGCGGCGAGGGGACCCTCGGCAAGCTGGCGAGCGACACCCTGCTCTACAGCGACCTGCGCCGGACGATGAAGGCGACCGCCGACCTGATCGACGAGATCAAGAAGAACCCGGGGAAGCTGGGGATCACGATCCGGGTCTTCTAGGGAACATCCCGGCGGGCAGGGGCGTATCCGAGGTTAGACTTTGGGGGCGGCCCATCCGGTCGCCCCGTTCGTTGCGCGCCAATTCCCGGGAGTTCCCGTGTCCGACATGCAGCAGCACATCCGCGGCATCCTCCGCGCGCTGGGCGAGGATCCTGACCGTGACGGCCTTCAGAAGACGCCCGAGCGGGTCGAGAAGGCGATGCAGTTCCTCACGCAGGGCTACCAGCAGAGCGCCGAGCGGGTGATCGGCGACGCGCTGTTTGAGGAGACCCACCACAACATGGTGCTGGTGCGCGACATCGAGTTCTACTCGATGTGCGAGCATCACATGCTGCCGTTCTTCGGGAAGGCGCACGTCGCCTACATCCCGGGCGGGAAGATCGTCGGGCTCTCCAAGATGGCGCGGGTGGTGGACGTCTTCGCGCGGCGACTGCAGGTGCAGGAGCGGATGACGGACCAGATCGCGGATGCGCTCGGGAAGGAGCTGCAGCCGCGGGGTGTCGGCGTCGTGATCGAGGCGCAGCACCTCTGCATGATGATGCGCGGCGTGCAGAAGCAGGACAGCAGCACGATCACCTCCGCGATGCGCGGCGCGTTCCTCGACGATCCGGCAACGCGCGAGGAATTCCTCCGCCTGGTGCACAACCGCTCGCGATGATCCAGGTCACCTTCCTCGGCACCAGTGCCGCGGTCCCGACGGTGGACCGCAACGTCTCCGCCCTGATGATCCAGCGGGCGGGGGAATCGCTGCTGTTCGACTGCGGCGAGGGGACGCAGCGGCAGATGATGCGCTATGGCACCGGCTTCCTGGTGAACGAGATCTTCCTCACGCACTACCACACCGACCACACCCTCGGCATCCCGGGCCTGCTGCGCGGGATGTCGATGCAGGCGCGCACCGCACCGCTCCGCTTCTACGGCCCGCGTGGCGCCGATCGGCAGATCGGCCAGCTGGTGGCGCTCGGGATGGACCGAACGAAGTTCCCGGTCGAGATCACCGAACTGAAGCCGGGCGACGTGCTGTCGCGCGGCGACTACGACCTCGTGGTCGGCGAGGCGTCACACCGCGGCGAGTGCCTGGCGTACGCCCTGGTGGAGCACGAGCGGCTGGGGCGGTTCGACCCCGAGCTCGCGCGTTCCCTGGGCATTCCCGAGGGTCCGCTCTGGGGAAAGCTGCATCGCGGCGAGGCGGTGCCGGATGCCACGGGGCGGATGGTGACGTCGGAGGCGCTGGTCGGCCCGGCGCGCCGCGGCCGCAAGGTGGTCTACTCGGGCGACACGGTGCCCTGCGAGAGCGTGCGCGCGCTGGCGCAGGGCGCCGACCTGCTGATCCACGAGGCCACCTTCGGCGCCGACGAAAAGGAGCGCGCCCTCGAGACGCGGCACAGTCTGGCCAGCGAGGCCGCGATGGTCGCCCGCGACGCGGGCGTGCGCCGGCTCTACCTCACGCACATCTCGGCGCGCTACAGCCGCGAGGCCCCCGAACTCGCGTCGCAGGCGCGCGCGATCTTCCCGGAGACCACGATCGCGCGGGACGGCCTGATCGTCGAGGTCGGGTTCGGGGATGACACGGTGGTGTCATCCTGAGCGAAGCGACGGCGTAGCCGGCGCGGAGTCGAAGAGCCTGCCCTGAGCGAAGCGAAGGGACCTCTCCTACGCTGTCATCCCGAGCGCAGCGAGGGACCTGCGTGCTCGCGGATGGACCAAGCCTCCATGCCCCCAGTGCCGGGCGCCCGTCGCGGGGCTCGCGGGCGCGTCGGTCCTCAGCCGCGCGCCGGGCGGCGGCTCCGCTGGTGTGGTGCCACGATGGGGTCGCCGCCGCCAAATCGATGGGGCGCAGCCAAATGGCTGCGCCCCGCATTTGGTTTGCGCGCTCCGGGAGGCCTCGCGCCTGCGACCCCGCTTCCGTGCGCCCCGGGAGAGATCCCCACCGGGCCCGGCACTGGGTGTCCTGCAGCGATGCCCCCAGCCGCGCATGTCAATGCGCGGCGCCGGCGCAGCCGGCGTGAAGCCGCGGCGAAGACGCTTGGAACACGTGAGACCGGAGCCCCCAGCACGGGCCCGCAGTCGCCAAGGTTCTCACCCCACTACTCCGGATATACCGCTCCACGTCGAACTTGCCGGACGCCGCCTTGAGGGACATGTAGCGCACGGTGCCGAAGACCGGGCGGCGGTAGAAGGGGCGGTCGAACTTCCCGAAGCACCAGAGGATGCCGCCGTAGCTGTTCGGGTCGCGGCCGTCGAGCGAGTACTTGTTGTTGAGGTGCTCGAGGAGCCGGATCGCACGCTCCGGGTTCTCGGTCCAGCCGATGATGCTCTTCCCCCACAACATCCGCATGTAGTTGTGCATCCAGCCGTCGCGCAGGTAGGAGCGCTGCGCGGCATTCCAGAGCTCGTTGTCGGTCCGTGCGAACTCGAGCTCGTCGTCGCGGTAGACCGTGCGCGGGTCATCGCCGTGGTCGGCGAGTTCCTTCTGGGCCCATTCCGGGATCGCAGCGATGGTGCGGTGACGCGGCTCGAAGCGGCAGAGGTTGAACGCCAGCTCGCGCCAGGTCAGCGTCTCGTCGAGGAACTTGTCGTACTGCTCCGACGGCCCCTCTGCCTTGGCGGCGAGCAGCATCTCGTGCACCGAGACGTGCCCGAAGTGTAGCCACGGGGACAGCTTCGACGTGGCATCGACATTCGGGTCGTTGCGCTCGAGGTAGCGCGGCAGGCCGTGTTCCACGAACCAGTCGAGCCGCGTGCGCGCTGCGGCACTGCCACCGCGCCAGCCGCGCGCCGGGGCCACCGAGTGGTCGATCGGACAGCCCGCGACCAGTTCCGCGATCCGCTCGTCGGTCACGATCGTCGGGTCGAACGGCAGCGTCACGGCCTTGGTGTGGCGCGGCGTGCTGTTCGGCACCGGCTGGAGCCAACTGTCGAGGTCCTTCATCAGCACCGGGCGAATGTGCCTCGCGCCACTGAACGCCTTCTCGAGTGACTGCGCGGGGACCACCGTCGCCGAATCGACCGCCACGACCGGTGCATCGATCGCGTCGCGCAGCTGCTTGAGTTGCCGCGGCATGATGAAGGTCGGGAACCAATCGGTCACCACCAGCGCCGCGCGCGCCGCGAGCGCCTTCAGGTTGGCGTGATGGTCAATGCCATCGCCCTGCACCCGCTGGTCGAGGAAGTGCGCGAACTGGATCCCCTTCTTCGCGAACTCCGCCGCCATGTCGATCACACCTTCAAGCATGAAGGTGTGGAAGCGATCACTCGCCCAGGGATAGTCCGGCCGCAACGAGAAGTAGGCGAGCACCGGCACGCCGAGCTCGTCGGCCTGCTCGATGGCATACTCGAGGGCAAAGTTGTCGTGCGCCCGCTGGGTCACCTGGATCCAGTACAGGACGAATTCACCGCCGGCGCGCGGGCGGAGATGGGAGGCGCCGGAGGGGAGCCAAAGCCTTGCGTCGGAGAGAGGGGCAGGTGACATGGAAGGACCAGGTGCGTGGTGAAACGTGAAAGGTGAAACGGGAAATGCGTGTTCCAGTACCACGTGGCCGTGATTGGCGCACCGTCCTCGGTGGTACACCGCGCAGGTTCAGAGGATGCGAGATCATACCAGCCTGATCGCCTGGAAGGTGTCGATGGACCTCTCGGTGGCCGTGTACCGGGTCTCGGCCCTCCGGTGGCGACCCCCGGCCCGCGCAGCCTTCGACCAGCTTGGCCGTGCCTCCCTTTCCGTCCCCCTCAACATCGCGGAGGGATACGTCTGGCGGCCGGGCAGACGGTGGCTGTTCCAACTTCGCGTGGCGCTTGGATCGGCGGTGGAGACCACCGACCTGATCAGGTTCCTTGGTGAGGTGGGTGTGCTCCCGGATGCGGAACGGCTCGCCCTGAAAAAAGGAGTCGCGACGCGCACAGGCCCTCATCCTGGCAATCCTCAGGCGGGAGGGTGGCAGCAACCGACCCGTTTCACCTTTCACGTCTCACGATTCAGGCCCCCCGACGACACCGGCTGCCCTTGCCCCCGCCCCCCAGATCGCCTAGCTTGGGCGCCTTCCCGGGGCTGTAGCTCAGCTGGGAGAGCGCTGCATTCGCATTGCAGAGGTCAGGGGTTCGAACCCCCTCAGCTCCATGTGCCCGATCCGGTCCGCCGGTTCGGGCATTGTTTTTGCCCCCTCGCTGGGCATGTCGCCCAAGCTCCTCGCCCTGACCAGTACTGCCTCCGCCCTGAATCGCCCTGCCGAGACCCGGCCGGTCGAGACGTCGGCGCCCGCTGTCTCCCGGATTGCCCCGTCTTCGGACGGGGTGGCCGGGGGGCAGGCGGGTGCCACCACCCCCCAGATCCTGCCCAATTCCCGGGCGACCAAGGGGACGTCCATTCGGGCGCTTCGCGAGGATCCGACCCCCGAGGGGGTCCGACTGTCAGAAGTTGTGGGGGCGCTCTCCTTTGCCCTGGACCTGACCGAGGGCCAGCCGTTGGGGCACGCGGTCCGTACCACCCTTATTGGGATGCGGATCGCGGACCACCTCGGCCTCGCCGATGAACAGCGTTCGGCCCTCTTCTACACCCTCCTCCTCAAGGACCTCGGCTGCTCGTCCAATGCCGCCCGGCTCTCCTCCCTCTTCGGGGCGGACGATCGCCTGGTCAAGCATGCCTACAAGCTGACCGACTGGACCTCGACCTCCGACACCGCCAAGTACGTTTTCAAGTACTCGATGCCGGGGAAGTCGAAGGTCGCCAAGGCGTGGCGCACGCTGATGATCGGACTCCGCAAGGAGGAGACCGAGGCCGAGGTCGTCCAGACCCGCTGCGAGCGCGGCGCCGAGATTGCCCGGATGCTGCACCTGCCGCGCGGCGTGGCCGAGGGGATTCACTCGCTCGACGAACATTGGGACGGGAACGGCAAGCCGTTCGGGACGCGCGGCTCGGGGATCCCGATGCTGTCGCGGATCGCCTGCCTGGCGCAGACGATGGAAGTCTTCGTCTCGTCGTTCGACGTGCGGACCGCCTATGAGATGGCGCATGCGCGTCGCGGTCGCTGGTTCGACCCGGTGCTGGTCGATTGCCTCGATGCCTTCCAGATGGACAGCGAATTCTGGGGTGCGCTGCAGCACGCCGATTCGCTCGCGGCGCTGCACGCCAAGGAGCCCGAGGACCAGGTCATCCGGCTCGACGACGCGCAGCTCGACACGGTGGCGGAGGCGTTCGCGCGGGTGATTGACGCGAAGTCGCCCTTTACGGCATCGCACTCCCAGAACGTCGCGATCCTCGCGGTGCGCACCGGCGAGGCGATGGGCCTCGATGCGCGCGAACTGCGCACGCTCAAGCGCGCCGCGCTCCTGCACGACATCGGCAAGCTCGGCGTCAGCAACACGATCCTCGACAAGCCCGCGGCGCTGGATGACATCGAGTTCGAGTCGATGCGGCAGCACACGCGCTTCTCCCTCGAAATCCTCAAGCGCGTCTCGCGCTTCCGCCAGTTCGCCGCAACCGCGGCGGCGCACCACGAACGGCTCGACGGCACCGGCTACCACCTCGGCCTCAAGGGCGACGAGATCGGCAAGCTGGCGCGGATCATCGCCGTCGCCGACGTGACCGAAGCGATCTCGGCCGACCGGCCGTATCGCTCGGGGATGCCGTTGCCGCAGGCGATCGGCGTGCTCGATGCGCTGGTGGCGAAGCAACATCTCGATCCGGCCGCGACCGAAGCGCTCAAGGGGTGGTTCACCGGTCTCCCGGGGGCGCTCCCCCGGCAGGAGACCATGGCCGCGTAGGCCGTTCCGCCCCGACGCGCTGGCCTCCGGGCCGGCGCGGTAGCACCTTCCTGCATGTCCCAACGCACCATGATGCTGGCCGGCGAGTGGTATGACTCGCGCGATCCCGAGCTGCTCGCCGCAGCCGCTCGGGCGCGTCGGTTGCTGGCCACCATCGCTGCGCTCGATCCCGCGGATGCGACCAGTCGCGCTGCGCACTTTGCCGAGTTGTTCGGGGCGCTCGGCGACGGGGCGTGGATCGAGACGCCGTTCGCCTGCGAGTATGGCTCGCAAGTCCGGATCGGACGCGACACCTTCGTCAACGTGCAGTGCGTCTTCCAGGATTGCGCCGAGATCACGATCGGCGAGGCCGGGCTGATCGGGCCGAGCGTGCAGATCTACACGGCATCGCATCCGCTCGAGGCCGATCGCCGGATCATCCCGGTCGAGGAGCGGGCCCCCGGCACATCGCCGTACCGGACACGGGCGCAGCCGGTGATGATCGGCGATCGGGTGTGGATCGGTGGTGGCACGATCATCCTGCCTGGCGTGACGATCGGCGATGATGTCACGATCGGTGCGGGAAGCATCGTGACGCGCGATATTCCGTCGGGCGTGCTCGCGATGGGTCAGCCGTGTCGTGTGGTGCGGAACATCTCAGCCCCCTGAGCGTCGTTCACTGTTGCGAGGGTTGTCTCTCATGCTGACACACCGAATCGTGCTGGTTGTGCTCGCCCTGGGAAGTGCTGCGTGCAGCAGGCCCGCCGACGACGCGAGCAAGGACGCCGCGACCGCGCCACCTGCCGCGAACGCGCCGGCCGACCGCGTCGCGCCGGTCGACTTCGGCCACGAGGAACTCGAGGCGTACGAGAAGGGGATCATCGCCGAGACGGAGCTGGCGGTGGCCGCTGAAGCGAAGGCCGCGAGTGCCGCGACCCCGGAGGCCCGGGCGGCCGCTGGGCAGGCGAAGTGGGAGTCGGCGACGATCCCCGAGGCGGCGAAGGCGGTCGGACTGAGCGAGGGGCGGTACCGCGAGGTGCGCGGCGCGGTCAACCGGGCGTTCGAGAACCTCGACTACCAGGGGAAGATCGACGGGCCGATGGAGATGGACACGATGCTGGCGTCGCCGCCGCTCAAGGCGCGGCTGACCGCCGACCCCTTCGGGCACCTGACGCCGAGCGCGGCGGCGGGGCTGAAGGGGCGGCTGGACCGGCTGACGCCGCTCTGGATCAAGTACGTGCGGCTGACGGCGGCGTCGTAGTAGCGACTAGGGCTTGGCGCTCGCGCTCACGAGTGGGTAGGTCGTGAGGTAGGTCGCCAGGTCGTCGTCGAAGCGGCGGATGATCACGCTGTTGTTCCCGAAGGCGATGATGTTGAACGGGTACTTCCCGCGCGGGGGCAGGACGAGCCGGGCGACGACCTTGCCGGTGGCGTCGATCGCGGTCCACGTCCCGGGCTGGGTACGATCGAGCTGGCGGTGCATGATCCAGAGGCGCCCCAACGGATCGATCTGCACTGTGCCGAAGAGCTCCCAGTGCGTCGGGTGGTCCATCGCGCGCATCCGCTCCATCCGTTCCCTGACCTCCGACGCCGGGGTGTTGGTCGGGATGGTGCCCTTCAGGGCGTTCTCGATCTCGGCATCGGTGATCGCGACACGCGGATCGGTGAACCGGATCGACTGAAGCAGCTTGCCATTCAGGTCGTAGCTGCTGACCTGGCCCGCATCGGGATCGGCGCGGTAGAGTCGATTCCCTGCGGCAAGATTGGTCACCTCCGCCATCGTGACGAAGCTGAATGGCGACCGCGTCCACTCGCCGATCACATTGATCACCTTCCCGTCGGTGTTCAACCGCGTCAGCTTGGTCGTGCTTGGCGCGCCCTGGCCGCCGAAGGTGGATCCGGTCAGGGCGAAGGTGCCGTCTCCGAAGCAGGCATCGAAGCCCAGGCTGCCGTTGCGCTCGGTGGGGATGGTCCGCACGACCTTGGCGGTCGCATCGAAAATCGAGATGCGCGCGTTGCGGCCGTCATAGACCACGACTGTGTCGCCGCGTGTGGCGCACACCGCAGTGATGTAGCGGAACTCCTCCGGGCCTGCCCCTGATCGGCCCACGATCTTGATCAACTTCCCCGACTTGTCGAAGTAGTGGACCCGGACCACGTCGATCACGGCCATGCCACCGGTCGAGAGGATCGCGGCACGGAGGTACCCCTGCTTGTGGTCGAACTCCTTCGCCGGATCCTCGTTGAGGCCGCCGACTTCGTTGAGCGGCTTGCCGAGGACGAGGTTGACCGGGGCAGGGGCGAGGAGCGGGGTGGTGATGATCAGGACGCCGGCACTGTCGCGAGTCGCTCGGGCCTGGCCGCTGGCGGAGGAGAGGGCGAGCAGGGAGAGGCCGAGGAGGAGCGGGCGGGAGGGGTGCATGCGGGGTCTCGGGAGTGAGGGCGGGCCGCGGTCATGTGGGGGGACTCCTGAGATATCCGTCTCATCAGGCAGGAGGGCAAGGGGTGGCGGGTCCCTTCGGCCACCCCGGCCGGGAATTGCGCCTCCGGGCCGGTTCCGCTAATTTCGCCGGTCCAGACCACTGCCCCTTGGTGTAACTGGCAACACGTCTGACTCTGGATCAGAAGAGTCCTGGTTCGATCCCAGGAGGGGCAATACCGAAGGCCGGTCTCCGCAGTGCGGGGGCCGGCTCTTTGGTCGTCTCCTCCCCGAGTCGCCCGCCGAAGTTCCCCGATGAAACGCCGTAGCCGCCAGCGTACGCTCCGCCCAGTCCAAGGGTAAAATCCGTTCAGGACGGTAATCCCCCAGCCTCCCCCGAGTGCCCTCCATGCTCCTGCGGTTCGCCTTCGCCATCGGCTGTGTCGTCCCTGCGCTGCTGCCGGCGCAGCGATCGACGATCCGCGGGCGCGTGATCGATGGCAGCCGCAGCGAGCCGGTCGATGGCGCCGTGGTCGAACTGCAGGATGCCGGTGGCAAGCGGATCGGCAGGGTGGTCACCTCGCCCTCCGGGCTCTTTCTGCTCACCGCACCAGCTGCCGGCCAGTATCAGGTCAGGGTGCTGGCGATCGGGTACACCGGAGGCCTCACGCGCGCCGTGGACGTGCCCAGTGCCGGCCTCTCGCTGGGCGACCTCACGCTGATGCCGGCGGTGCGGCTGCTCCCCGACGTCCACCTGGTGGGGAATCGGAAGCTGTGCGGCGCCGAGGTCGCTCAGGATCCGTTCGTGGCGAAGTTGCTCGAAGCGGCGAAGACGTCGTTCGAGGTCGCGGACGCCACGATCGGCTCGGGCCGTCGATTTACTGTCGAGCTCGTCTCGGTGCGTCAGGTGACCACCGGTCGACGGGTCGTGACGCGCACGGACACGACGCGAGAGCCGCTCGCACGGTGGCCGGTCGAATCGGTCGAGCCGGATTCGCTGCGCGTTCGTGGATTCGTGCGTCCGCTCGCGCCGACTGAACTCCGGCAGGGGCTCACCTACCACGGCCCCGATGCCGAGGTGCTCTTCTCTCCCTGGTTCCTCGAGAGCCACTGCTTCCAGTTCCTGCCATCGGCGACCGAGGGCGGGATGGTCCGGCTGCAGTTCGAGCCCGAGCGCCGGCGTGGTCTCGTCGATATCGGGGGCACGATCGTGATCGACCCTTCCGATGCCTCGCTGCGTGAGCTGCGCTTCGAGCATCGCAACCTCCCGGCAACGATTCCCTCCGGCTCATCGGGGGGGAGCATCGAGTTCGGCCGCTTGCCCGGTGGCGGGTGGCTCCCGCAGCGGTGGCATCTCTACGGTCCGGTGCCCCAGGCCCGCAAACCGTTGACGCAACCGAAGGTGCTCGACCTCGGCATTCCACCGACCAGTCGTCGCGCACCGGAGCCGGTCGAGACGGTCTCGATCACCGGGCGTGTCCTCGCGGGAGGGGGCCCGCCGTGATCCTCGGTGCCGCCACCGCGCTCCTCTTTCAATTCACGCCGATCGCGGCGGCCGAATTTCCGGGGACCGATCCGGCGATCGCGCCCGCGATCGAGGCGCTCTGCCCGCTTCCCGCCGGCGAGACGAGGCCGAAGCTGCTCGCGCGTGAGGACGCGGCTGCCGGCGAGGTGCGCCGGGCGCGCGGTCGAGTGACCGCGAGGCAATGGCGCAGCGTGGCCTGTGCACGGGCTCGTCTCCACTTGATGGGGGCGCTGTCGCGAGAGAGCATCGAGATGGCAGCGGGCACCTCGTGGCGCGACGGTGCGATCGACGCCGCGCATCGAGCGGCTCGATTGGAACCAACAGGGCGCGTGCAGATCGAATTGCTGGCGTGGCTGATCAGCGGCTATGCGAATGCGCCGGAGCTTCCGGCGCTCGGGCGGATCCTCAGCAAGGCGGTCAACGCCGGCGTGACCGCGCCTGTGGTGCTCCGGCTCTGCACCGACCTCGCGCTCCGGAGCGCGGCGCCCGAGGCGGGACGCCGCTGCGCCGCAATCGGACTGGCCGGCGGCCACGATTCCACATGGCATCAGCTGCGGCTGGCGTGGCTGTCAGAGCGCGACGCCGACTCGCTCAAGGGCGTTCGCCAGTTCGTCGCCGGGGCCGCGGCGGCCCATGACTCGGTCGCTCGCAGCGAGGTGGGCTGGCACCTCGCGTGGTTCGTCTCGCCGCAGGAGCTGGAGTCGTGGTGGACGCTGGCCGATTCGGCGCGCGGTCCCTGGGTCGCGGAGCGACTCCTCGAACGCGACATCCGTGACGGGCAGCCGCCCGGGAGCCGCCTCGCAGAGCACTTCGGCCGGCTCGACTACGTCATGCGCGCCTTTCCGCTGCACATTCCCACGATGATGCGGGGTATCTCGCGCACCGGCGCCGTCACATTCCTCGGCGTCGATACGACGTCGGCCGATGGTGGACGGCTGACGATCTTCCGGGAGTATGGCCGCTGGCAGCTGGAGTTCGATGATCGCGGCGTGGTCTGGATGCGATTCGGCGCGCCGACGAAGATGGGCCGCAGCACGCCGGCATCGGGCCAGAGGGCGCTGGAGACGTGGCGGTACGATGTCGACGACGACTATTTCCTGGTCCACTTCACCGAAGCCGACTTCGATGGGAGCAGCGGCACGGCGGTCCTTGCCACCGGCATCATCGGGCTGTGGCAGTGCGGACTCGATGTAGCGCGCTGCCTCGCCGCGACGATGGCGCAGGGGGGAGCCCCGGCGTCGCTGAGTCCGTCGGAGTCTGAGCTGAAGGCGGGCCTCAATCCCGAGCGGATCGGGAGCTTCCGCGATCAGGACCGCGAGTATCTGCAGGTGGCCACCACCAAGGACAACAACTCACCACGCGGGATGAAGCCGATCGGCGTGGTTGGCCGGCTCTATCAACTGTGGCATCCGCTGAACGGGGCGCCACTCGCCGTGGTGGCCTACGGCGCGCGGCTCCGCAACCTGGTGGTGCCCTCGGGCGCGGCGACGGTGTCGCTCTCCACGCTCCTCAATCGGTGGGACGGCACACAATCGGCGTGGAGTACCGACACGCTCCCGGGCGAATTCACGGTGCCGAGCGATGCGCGGCCGGACACCTATCTGAGCGCGTTCAAGCTCTTCCCGGATGGCGCGGGGCAGGGTCCCTGGGGGCTCGTCGTGCGTCAGGACTCGACGCGCTGGGGGCGGGCCTGGGGCCGGGCTGAGGAACTCGGGAGCGGGCGGGTGGCCCTGTCCGACCTCATCGTCGCGCCGGATTCCCGCGGATTGTCGTGGGTGCTCGACGGCGAGCGGGTGTTCCTGTCGCCGGGTGGCACCGTCCGGCGCGCGGAGCCGGTACACCTGTTCTATCAGGTATCGAATGGCGCGGGGAGTGAACCAATCACCACCACGGTCTCCGTCCGTCGCCTGATTCGCGACCGTCCCGACAGCACGCTGGCCCTGCAGATCGGTTTCGCTGGTACCTTCCGCGAAGGGATCACCGGGCAGCAGCGGTTGCTGGACGTGTCACGCCTGGAAAAGGGGCGGTATCAGCTGGAGGTACGGTTGACCGATCCACGGGGCACACTGCTCGCAGGGCGAGAAGTCGTGGTGGACATAGAGTGATTGTCCGCGCCGCTGGTGCTGGAGTGACCGCCATTCTCGACGTACCCACGACGTTCACGGAGTCGCATTGAGGTTTGCCGCGCTTGCACTGGGACTGACGCTCGCACTTCGTCCCGCTCGGGGCCAACGGCGGTCGCCCAGCGCCCCGACACCACCATCCTCCGTCCGCGCGCCGGCGGCACCTGGCGCACCCCGCGCACGGCGCCGGAGCTGCTGGTGGTCGAAGGCACTGCCTCTGGGCGCGAGTTCGGCGAGTTGATGGATGTGCTGGCGCTCTCCGACGGTCAGGGTTGCCGTCTTCGATGGTCGAGGCGTGAACGGGCCCGAGCTGCTGCTGCTTAATGCCGACGGCGAGCGGATGCGCCAGCTCGGCCGCGTGCGGTCGAGGGACCGGGGGAGTATGCCAGCTTCATCAATCTCGGGGCGCTCGCCGAGGGCCCCAACGGCGAGATCTGGCTCGGCGACATCCGAAGCCGGCGCATTCTCCGCTGGGCGCGCGACGGCGGGGTGCTTCCGGCGGTCGTCCCGACGGTGTCCATCGGGCCGATCCTGAATTCTCCACTGTTCGCCGGGCCGTCGCAGTCGGTGTGGGTGCCAGCCCAGGTGCGCGACGATCCGAAGGGACCGCCTGCAGCGGACGCGTACGGCTATGTGCGGCTCGCACTCTCCGGGCAGGTGCTCGATTCGCTCCGCGACGCCGATGATCGTCGGCAATCCGCCCCTGCCGTCGCCCTTCTGGCCACAGTGGCTGATGCATCCGATGCGCGATGGTCGCGTCAGCCTCGCGCGGAGCGATGGCGCGGCAGTGTTCCTCACCGATGCGAAAGCAGGCCGCGTTGTTCGGATCGAGGTGCCGGTCCGCGGCACGCCGTTCCTGCCCCGCGAGCGCGCGGAATGGCAGGCGCTGCTCGAGTTCGGGGCGACGAGGATGAGCCTGCCTGTGCCACGCCTTCCGGCCACCAAGCCGGTCTTCGCTCGAATTCAGGTCGATGCCAACGGGACGCTGCTCTGGCTGCAACGACCGGTGCAAGCGCGGCCCGCACCGCCGGAGCAACGGCTCTCGCTCGGCGACGGTGCACCGGTGCTCTCGTACGCGGAGCCGATGGCATTCAGCGCGGTCGCTGTCGACGGCACATACCTGGGCGAACTCGCATTCGAGCGCCTCGGCATAGGCCGCATCTCGTTCGCCGGCGACGCCGCGTGGGGAATTGCGCGGGGGAAGAGTGGAGCGAGCGTGCTGGTGAAGTGGGGGGTGCCGGTGAGCTAGGGACAATTACCTGATTCCGACGGCGCCGCTCCTCCGAATGCGAAAAGAACCTCTACCCGAACAAACGCCGGACTCCCCGACTCAATCTGACCCGGATACACTCGGAGTGGCAGTCTCACCCTCACTCCCTCGCTCGAGTGTACCTCGCATGCACCAAGCGCCTACCTTGCGGCCCGACGCCCGACGCCCGACGCCCGACGCCCGACGCCCGACGCCCGACGCCCGACGCCCGACGCCCGACGCCCGACGCCCGATGCCCGTGTCAGGTAGTTCGCGCCCCGCGCCAAGTCGTGCGGGGGTGATCGTATGACGCGCTTGATCCTCCGGCCTGGTGAGCTGTCGCTCATGCCGTTCGTTTCGAGCGTGGCGGCCGAGTACCCGCTTGACAGCATCATCGTGGTGCCACATGGGCCGGATCAGCTGGAGCACGTCGCGTCGGCGGTCGATCACGGTAACCGATTTCCGTGGCTCCCCGTCCTCATCGGCGCCACCAGTACTCGGCTCGTGCCCGCCCTCCTCGACGGCATCGCGAACGGTTTGCATCTGGCAACGCTACCCCTAACCCTGGGTTCCAGAATGGACGCGGGGGAGATCCGATCCGCCATCCGAACCCGGGGGGCACCGACCGTCGATCGGTTCACGAGGCACTGTGGGAGACGACATTCTCCTGCGATCGAGGCTCCGCTTGAGAAGTCGCTCCGCGGAACGCCACTCACGCGGAACGAGGCTCGACTGTTGGGCTCACTGGGGAGATTTGGGCCGCCGCAATGGCGAGCGCTCTTCATGCTGACTCAGCTGCACGCAGATGCATGCAACAACGTGTGCCCTCTGGAACAGCTCGCTCGTAACCGCGAGACGACTAGGAAGACAGTGTCGGATTGGGCCCAGAAGTGGTTGGGCCTGACTTGGCGCGGCCTGGTTGCGATGGCCGCGTGGGAAGCAATCCTTGAGCTTGCGACACGGCGCTCTGGATACAGACGGATTGAGTTGCCGCGAGACACAGTGCGGCGCAGTGCCTAACAACAATCGTAACGTTGTCACCAAAGCAGTTTGGGAGCGGACATCATTCTCCGCTTGCCACCGCAATCGGGCAGAGCGAAATTTTGGCCTAGGTGAGTATTGTCTGGCCGATGCACCATTGTTGAATCCTCCCGTCTTTTCATGCCGTTCACAATTCGCCTAGGCGACAAATGCCACGTTTTGCCGCTTTGGTGGTGGTCGCGATCGTCGCCGCTGGATGCGAAGCACCTCGTGACTGGTCGCTCCGACCAGAAGTTCCTGCGGTCGCTGATCGAGAGCACGCTCCGCCAAGCCAACAGTTGCGCTTCTCACACACTCTCGGGGAGGGTGTGCTGGGCGATTACAAGGGAACTCGGGCGATCAGCAGAACGGGGAGACTCGCGCTCGAAGAGGCAAGTGAGTGTCGGGTCACGATCCTTGACGTCGCGACAGGCGACCTGGTCTACCGATTCGGTAGGTGTGGCGAAGGGCCAGGAGAGTTCAAGGCAATTCATTCGCTCTACTTCGAGGGTGACACTCTCTTCGTCATCGACGGGGCTCTGAAGAGTGCGACGGCGATCTCACCGAGCGGCACCCTCATCGGGCGTGTTCCGCTGGATCAGCTGTGGGGCACGGCCCGAGTTGATCCGAGCGGGGTGCAGCGGGTGAACGACACCTTGCTTCTGGGTGTCATCAGAACCATGTGGAAGGATAGCGGTCAGGTCGCAGTCATTGATCGGAACGCCCGGAGGGTGGTGAACTCGTTCATGAGGCAGCCAGCCGCTGTCATCGCCTCGAAGGCAGCCTTTCCACATTCCGTCTGGGCTTGCGTGATTGCGCCAGACACTGCTCCGCTGATCGCAATTGCTGGGCAATACGAGTTTGAGGGGATCGGAGCGGAACTCTCAGGTCAGGTGCTCTGGCGATCGCTTACACCATTGGCTTGGGCAGGACCGAGGGGCGTCGGCGAGCGAATCGTCGCCGCTGGATATTCCCTCGACCCAGTGTGTAGCGATTCGAGTGTGATGTTACGGATGAGTCGAACGCACTCCGATGCACCTGTAAATGCGCCTGTAGAGCCCGGTCTGGTGGAAATTCGTGCGAAGAATGGTCGATTGCTGTTCAGCAGTGACGATCCTGCCCTAGGCGAATACCTGATTGGGGCGGGGATCGCATGGGGAAAGTTCTGGGCGTTCAACGATCCCAATAGCGAGCGTCCACGGTTACGAGTTTATGAATTGGTTCCCCGGTAGGAGGCTGAAATGACCGATTCCTGGAGCGCTCGACAGGCACCGACTCGATCGCGGTTCAGGGGTTGGGGGACGTCCCGCCTCCTCTCCGGGATGCTGGTAGTCGCGGTCTTAGGACTAAGCCTGCGGCTGGCGTCTGCCCAAAGGGCAACCGCGGTCCTGGTCGAACGGAGCAATGAGGCATTGCGACGAGCGAGCGTTGGGGAAGTGGAACACTCTGCGCTGGTGGCGACCTACAACAAGACCGACTGGGGCCGCCCCTTTCTCCGTGCGAGCAGTGTCGAAGAACCCGCGGACCAGGTGATCGAGGAGCCGGAGGACGGGATGTACGTCTATGTCCGCGCTTCATGTCGCGCATGTTCCGAGGTTCTTCCGGTTCTGGAGAGACTCAGCAAGCGCGCACCGGGGCGAGTGAGGTTGGTTGGATTGGACACGTCGCGGTCTGACCTGCTCCACTTCAGGCGTTCCCATCAATCGAGAATCCCGATCGTGATGAACCCGGTCGGCGGGTTGCTTGACAAGATCCATCCATTCGCGACGCCATTGACGATCCTAGTACGAAGCGGTCAAGTGCGTGCCGTGGTGACGGGGGCGATTGACCCAAGCAATGAGGCCGCATTGCAACGAGCGCTGTTGAGCATCCCGACAGCGTCGATGGTAGCACCACCCACGATCCGCGCAGGGCAGTGAAGGTGAGCACACCGAAGGGCGCAGGCCACAATCCACATCAGGGGGGCGCGATGACCAGTTCGATGGAATCTCTTTTCAAGAGTGCCGCTGTCGTGACGCTACTTGTCGCGGCGTTTATCGGAGCGAACCCCTCCGCCGCGCGGGCTGATCAGGAAGATCCGCCCGAACCTTGTGCTCAGACCAAGTCCTGGTGCTGCCAGTGCAATTGGAATTCGAATTTCACGGTGGTCACCGGATGCGAGAAGTCCCCCGCGACGACGGGGGCTGACGCATGCAAGCTGGGTACTCCGGCCGCCGGCGGATATTGTAGTGGAGAGTTCACCTGCTCCAGACGCGTGGACGAGTGAGCCAGGTCCCCGCTCGCCGCCAACTCAGACAGCGTTAAACGGCAGTGGTGGACTAGTCTCATCGCGATTGCGGGTGCCCGGGCCAACTCAGCTCGGGCGCCCGTCGTTGCCCCAGAATTGACCCTTCACGACTGAACGAAGTGAGTCTCAGCGCTATATTCTGAGATGCATTCTTCCGTTGCTAGGCCCGCCGTGGCCTTAAAACGAATCACGTTCCTCCTCTTCGCTCTCCTCTCCGCCTGCCACTCAGCCCCGCCGCTCGCCCCGGCGCCGGTGGGCGCGCCCGCGATGCTGGTCGGCGCGTTCGTCGATGACTACGGCACCCGCCACGTCATCGGCGACTCGCTCTGGCAGCACGGCAGCCGCAATCGCTATCGCATCGTCCGCTGGGACGCGGCCGGGCGGTACTTGATTGCCCAGAACGATTCGTCCAACTCCGCCGAGAAGGGGCGCTGGAGCCGGATCGACTGGATGCCGCTCACGGGGATGGCGCCGTACGCCTGGGCATGGTGCCTGACCGCCTACGACGCGCCGACCCGCGCCGCCGCCGAGGCGACGCCGCCCGCGAACCGCGCCACGCCGAAGACGGGGTGTGGGGGGTATCCGTTTACGAGGATGCGGCTGAACAAGCCGTGACCTGTGACCTGTGACCTGTGACCGGAGGTAAAACGTGAGACGTGAGACGTGAAACGATTTCCGCGTCGGCCACGTTTCACCTTTCACGTCTCACCCCCTCACCGCCGAGTCCCGCCATGCGCTCATCCCTCGCCCTCGCGCTTCTGATCCTCCCGGCCGTCGGGGCATCGTCCCAGTCTCTCGTCATCACCAACAAGAACGAGAGCACCGCCTCGATCATCACGCTGGCCGACGGGAAGACGGTGGCGACGCTGCCGACCGGCAATGCCCCCCACGAGGTGGCCGTGTCGCGCGACGGGAAGTGGGCGGTGGCGACCGACTACGGCGCCGCCGGGCCGGGCGGCACCACGCTGACGGTGATCGACGTGGCCGCGCGGAAGGTGGCGCGGACGATCACCTTCGGCACCCACGTACGTCCGCACGGTGCCGCGTTCCTGCCGGACCACCGCACCCTGGTGGTGACCGCCGAACGGAGCGGCGCGCTGGTGCTGGTCGACGTGGTGACGGGGACGATCGTGCGCGAGGAACCGACCGGCCAGATGCTGGGGCACATGGTGGCGCTCTCACCCGACAGCAAGACCGCCTATGTGGCCAACATCACCCCGGGGACGCTGTCGATCGTCGACCTCGCCGGCGATACGCCGCCCGCCGTGGTGAAGGTCGGCACCATGACCGAGGCGATCGCCGCCTCACCCGACGGCAAGATGGTCTGGATGGGGAGCAACACCACCGGCAAGGTCTATGTGGTGGACCTGGCGAAGCGCGCCGTGGTCGACTCGGTGCAGACCTCGGGCTTCCCGTACCGGATCGCCTTCACGCCGGACAGCCGCCAGGCGATCATCACCAACCCGATGAGCAACGAGGTCTGGTTCATCAACGCCGCGACCCGCGCCAAGGAGGCGAAGATTGACGTCGTCGCCCCCGGCGGCGGCAACGCGGGGCCGTTCGGGCTGATCGTCTCCCCCAAGGGCGACCGCGCCTGGATCACCATGAACGGCGTCGGGCAGGTGGCCGAGGTGGACCTGCGGACGGCCACGCTGACCCGCTGGATGGCGACCGGGGCGGGCCCCGACGGGATCGGCCTCGTCCCCTGACCCCCGGGCGGTTGCCCCGGTACGGCGTTCGGCGCGACCTTTGGCGCGTCCCGCTCGCCCTTCCGATGGAGCACCCGCATGGATTCCAAGGTTCTCGACGCCGCCCGGGCCGCCTTCCCGACCACCGGCCCGACCATCACCCTCGGCGCCGTCCTCCACGAGGGAGAGTGCCACCCCGAACCGCTGGTGACCATCCCGCTGCCGATGATGAATCGGCACGGGCTGATCGCCGGCGCCACCGGCACCGGCAAGACCAAGACCCTCCAGCTGATGGCCGAGCAGCTCTCGGCGGCCGGCGTCCCGGTCTTCCTCGCCGACATCAAGGGCGACGTTTCCGGCGTCGCGATGCCGGGCGAGGCGAGCTCTCGCGTCACCCAGCGCGCCACCGACACCGGCTTTGCGTGGAAGGCGAGCGGCTTTCCGGTCGAGTTTCTCTCGCTCACCGGTGCCCACGGCGCCCAGCTCCGCGCCACGGTGTCTTCGTTCGGCCCGCTGCTCCTCGCCAAGGTGCTCGGCCTCAACGAGACCCAGAGCTCGGTGCTTTCGCTGGTCTTCAAGTACTGCGACGACAAGCAGCTGCTGCTGCTCGACTTCACCGACCTCCGCGCGGTGCTCCAGTACCTGACCGGCGACGGCGCCAAGGAACTCGCCGATTACGGCGGGATGTCGAAGCAGACGGTCGGCGTGCTGCTCCGCGAGATGGTTGAGCTCGAGCAGCAGGGGGCCGAGGCGTTCTTCGGCGAGCCGGAGTTCGACCTGCAGGACCTTCTCTCGGTGGAAGCGGACGGCCGCGGCCTGGTGAGCATCCTCGAGCTGCAGGACGTGCAGCAGAAGCCGGCGCTCTTCTCGACATTCATGATGTGGATGCTCGCGCGCCTCTACGCCACGCTCCCCGAAGTGGGCGACCTCGACAAGCCGAAGCTGGTCTTCTTCTTCGACGAAGCACACTTGTTGTTTGATGGCGCGAGCAAGGCGTTCACCGACCAGGTGGAGCAGGTGGTGCGGCTGGTCCGCTCCAAGGGCGTCGGCGTCTTCTTCGTGACGCAGAGCCCGAAGGACGTCCCCGCGGACATCCTCGCGCAGCTCGGCAACCGGGTGCAGCACGCGCTGCGCGCCTTCACCCCCGACGACGAGAAGGCGCTCCGCGCGGCGGCCCGCACCTTCCCGAAGACCGACTTCTACGATGTCCAGGCGATCCTCACCACGCTCGGCACCGGCGAGGCGCTGATCACCACGCTAACGACGCGCGGCGCGCCGACGCCGCCGTTCGCGACGCGGCTGATCCCGCCCGCCGCCCGGATGGCGCCGTTGACGCCGGACGAGATGGCGACACGGCTCGCCGGCTCGAAGCAGGTGCGCCACTACGCCACCTCCGATTGACCGCGAGAGCGCGCGCGAGCTGCTCGCGGAGCGGGCGGCCGATCTGGCGCGCGAGGCGGCCGAGGCGGCGGCGAATGCACCGATCGCGGTGCCGACGCGGAGCGGCCGCGCCCCGAAGGAGCCGCCGACGATGGCGGAGCAGGTGCTCAAGTCGCCGCTGACGAGGACGGTGGTCGGGACGATCACCAGGAGTTTGATGGGGGCGTTGTTTGGAGCGCCACGCCGCAGGAGATAGTCGATCGATGATCGATCATCGATGATCGATGATCGATAACGCCGTTTGACAATGATGTCACCACTTTGATCGAGGTGTGTTGTGCGTCTGCCCAGGTTTGTGCTCCCCTTGTTCATGTTCGCTCTTGTTTCGCCGCTCCAGGCGCAGCGTCCCGCGACGCCGAAGGCGAAGGCCGATAGCGTCAAGTCGGCCAAGCCGGATACCAGCAAGGGGGCAAAGGCCGATACCGCCGCCACCAAGCCGCATCCCTTTGCGGCGGCGCTGGGGTCGATCCTCAAGCCGCGGCTGATCGGTCCGGCGTTTGTCGGCGGCCGGGTGAGCAGCATCGTGGTGCATCCCAAGAATCCGGCGATCTGGTACATCGGCGCCTCCTCGGGCGGCGTCTGGAAGACCGAGAACGGCGGGGCGACCTTCTCGCCGATCTTCGATCGCTACGGCTCCTACTCGATCGGCACCGTGGTGCTCGACCCGCGCAACCCCGAGGTGGTCTGGGTCGGCACCGGCGAGAGCCAGTCGCAGCGCAGCGTGAGCTACGGCGACGGCGTCTACCGGTCGGAGGACGGCGGGAAGTCGTTCAAGCGGATGGGGCTCGAGAAGTCGGAGCACATCGCCAAGATCGTGGTCGATCCGCGCAACTCCGACGTGGTGTACGTCGCGGCGCAGGGTCCGCTCTGGGCCGACGGTGGCGATCGCGGCCTCTACAAGACCACCGACGGCGGCAAGACCTGGACGTCGATCATCACGGTGAGCCCGCAGACCGGCGTCACCGACGTGGTGCTCGACCCGCGCAACCCCGACGTCTTGATTGCGGCGACGTGGCAACGGCGGCGGCACTACTGGACGCTGATCAACGGCGGCCCGGAGAGCTTGATCCAGCGCTCCACCGACGGCGGCAAGACGTGGCGCAAGATCTCGAGCGGCATTCCCAGCGGGAACCTCGGCAAGATCGGCCTCGCCGTCTCGCCGGTGAACCCGGACGTGGTCTACGCCACGGTCGAGGCGGCCGAGGGTGCCAACGGCATCTTCCGCTCGCAGGACGGCGGGCTTACCTGGGAGCGCCGGAGCACGTACACGGCGCAGCCGATGTACTACGCCGTGCTGGTGGCCGATCCGCACAAGGTCGACCGCGTCTATTCGATGGACGTCGGGACGCAGGTCTCCGACGATGGCGGCGCCACCTGGCGCGGCGTCGGCGAGAAGTCGAAGCACGTCGACAACCACGCCGTCTGGGTCGACCCGGCCAACGGCGAGCACCTGCTGAACGGCAACGACGGCGGGCTCTACGAGAGCCGCGACGGCGGCGAGAACTGGACCTTCTTCGGCAACCTGCCGATCGCCCAGATGTACGACATCGACGTCGACAACTCGACGCCGTTCCGCGTCTGCGGCGGGACGCAGGACAACGCCTCGTTCTGCGCGCCGATCGCGACGAAGAGCAATCACGGGATCATGCACTCGGACTGGTTCATCACCACCGGCGGCGACGGCTTCGTCTCGCGCATCGACCCGACCGATCCGAACACGATCTACTCCGAGTCGCAGAACGGCGGGATGGTGCGCTACGACCACCGGACCGGCGAGGCGGTCGGCATCCGCCCGCGCGAGCTGCGGGGCGAGGCACCGTCGCGCTGGAACTGGGACACGCCGATCATCATCTCGCCGTTCAAGAGCAGCCGGCTCTACACCGCGTCGCAACGGCTCTACAAGAGCGACGACCGCGGCGACAGCTGGACGCCGGTCTCGGGCGACCTCACCCGCCAGGTCAACCGTGACGCCCTCCCCGTGATGGGGAAGGTCTGGGGGCCGGAAGCGGTCGCCAAGCACCAGAGCACCGCCTTCTACAGCAACATCTCCCAGATCGCCGAGTCGCCGAAGCAGGAAGGGCTGCTGTACGTCGGCAGCGACGACGGCCTGATCCAGGTGTCGGAGAACGGTGGCGCGGCGTGGCGGAAGGTCGATTCGATCCCGGGCGTGCCGAGTAACGCCTACGTCCAGCGGCTGATCGCCTCGGTGCACGACGCCGGGACCGCCTTCGCCGCGATCGACAACCACCAGAACGGCGACTTCGCGCCGTACCTGCTCCGCACCTCCGACGCCGGCAAGAGCTGGACGTCGATCGCCGGGGACCTGCCGAAGCGCGGCGGGGTCTATGCCATTGCCGAGGATCACGTCAATCCGAAGATCCTCTTTGCCGGGACCGAGTTCGGCGCCTACGTCACCTTCGATGGCGGGCAGAAGTGGCTCAAGGTGCCCGGGCTGCCGACGATCATGGTGCGCGACATCGCGATCCAGCGGCGCGACAACGCCGTGGTGTTCGGGACGTTCGGCCGCTCCATCTATGTGATCGATGACTACTCGCTGCTCCGGACGCTCGACCCGGCGCTGCTCGACAAGCCGGTGCATGTCTTCCCGGTGGCCGATGCCGTCGCCACCCTGCGCCGCGGCCAGTTCGGCGGGGGCGGGAAGGCGTCGCTCGGGGAGTCGTTCTACGGGGCGGCCAATCCGGAGATCGGTGCGACGGTGGTGTACACGCTGAAGGAGCAGGTCTGGAAGTCGCTGAAAGACAAGCGCATCGAGGCGCAGAAGGCGGCCGAGAAGGCGAACAAGCCGATCGTCTACCCGACGCCGGCCGACTTCCTCGCCGAGGCGGCCGAGGAGCCGGTCACGATGGCTGCGCAGATCACCGACGCGAAGGGTCGCGTCTGGCGCCTCGCGAACATCGGCGGTGCGAAGGGGATGCAGCGTTGGACCTGGGACCTGCGCGGCTCGCTCGAGACGCCGGCCGATCCGGCGCCGGCACCGGCGGGTGCTGGTGGCGGCGCAGCGGGCGGCGGTGGTCGGGGCGGCGGCGGCGCGGCGGGGCTCACGACGGTGCCGCCCGGGCAGTACACCGTGGTGATCGGAAAGCGTGAGCGCGGTGTCTTTGCGCCGAGCTCGACGCCGGTCACCTTCAACGTGCTGGCCGACCCGGCGTCGACGCTGACGCTGGCTGATCGCGAGGCGAACCTCGCCTTCCGGAGGAAGGCGTCGCAGCTCTCGAGCGACATCAGCCAGGCCTCGGATGCGGCCACCACGGCGCGAACCAAGCTCGCGGCGATCATCCGCGTGCTCGACCAGATGCCGGCGGCTCCGGCCGCGCTGCGCACCCGGGTCAAGTCGCTCGACGATCAGCTGCAGAAGATCCTGCGCGAGATCAACGGCGACGAAGTCAACTCGGCGCGCGGCGAGCAGGTGCCGGTCTCGATCCGCACCCACGCGGGCGGCGCCTTCCCGAGCGGCTCGCAGGCGCCGACCGGCAGCAACCGCCAGCAGTACGACATCGCCTCGGCCGCCTTCGCGATCGAGTATGCCAAGCTGAAGCCGATACTGGTCACGGAACTGCCGGCGGTGGATGCGGAGCTGGATCGGATTGGCGCGCCGGCGACGCCGGGGAGACTGCCGAAGTAGTCGTGAGTCGCGAGTCCTGAGTCCCGAGAGGCGATCCTCTCACGACTCAGGACTCAGGACTCACTTCCCAGATAACTGAATTTCAACCATTCACGGAGCCCCCAGATGCCCTTCTCCCGTCGCGACTTCCTCTCCACTCTCGGCGTCGGCGCGGTCGCGGCGGCGAACGGCGTCCCGCTGCACGCCACGGCGACCCCGCCGGAGCATCTCGTGCCCATCGCCGGGGACTGGGATGTCTCCTGGGTGGACCGCGTGAAGGGGAAGGCGAAGGCCGTGTTCGACTCGCCGGACATCCATGACGGGGCGGGGATGTTCCGTGCGATCATCTGGCGCGAGAACTACAAGACGATCTACGGCACGCCGATCGAGGAGTTGTCGTCGGTGCTGGTGATCCGCCATGCCGCCATCGCGATGGTGATGAACGACGCCTTCTGGGCGGAGTACAAGCTCGGCAAGGTCGAGAAGATCAAGGACCAGAAGACCAAGAAGTGGACCGAGGTCAATCCGTTCCGCGTGGCGCCGGCCGACACGCCGCCGCAGTGGGCGGGCTACACGCTCGAGGCCTTCCTCAAGAGCGGCGGGATCATCCTCGGCTGCAACATGGCGTTCGGGCAGATGGTCGGGATGGTGGCGGAGAAGCACAAGCTGAAGCAGGACGAGGCGCGCACCAAGGCGCTCGAGGGACTGATCCCGGGCGTGATCCTGCAGCCGTCGGGCGTCTTCGCGGTGATGCGGGCGCAGCAGGCGGGGTGCAGCTACATGGTCGCGAGCTGAGCGCGCGAGGGTGATGGATACAAGAAGGCCCCCAGCATCAGATGCTGGGGGCCTTCCGGTGTCGTGGCTCGAAAGCCCCGACGCTTGGCCTTAGCGGCCGAGCTTCACGACGTTCTCAGCCGCCGGGCCCTTCTGGCCCTGCACGATGTCGAACTCGACGCGCTCGCCTTCGGCGAGCGACTTGAAGCCCTGGGCCTGGATGGCCGAGTGATGGACGAAGCAATCCTTTTCGCCATTCTCGGGGGTGATGAACCCGAAGCCCTTCGCGTCGTTGAACCACTTCACGGTGCCGGTGACACGCATTGCCCTACTCCTGGATGGTGTAATCGGAGTCCGGGCTATGCCGTGCTGACCGACTACAGGTTCGCGATCATCCCCTCGCGGCGGGGTCGGTCTCCGGAAAGAGCGGCACTCGCCGTCCGATCCGTGTGGCCCGGGGTCAGATGACCCCGCGAGACCTGTCCTTTCCCAGCGGGAACGGAGGCCAACGGAGGAAATGAACTGCCCGGGAGCGGTTTGCGCAATAGGGGGAGCGGAACGGGGAGGGGGGTGGCGGGATGGTTTGCTGGTGAAGGATGTAGCTTTCCAGCCGCGGCCGTCAGGCCGCGGGGTGAACAGTGAACGGTGAACGGTTTTCAGCCGCGGATGTCAATCCGCGGCGGCCGACAGGCCGTGGGGGGGTGAAAATGGCGGTGGATCCCGGTTTTGGAGCGTTCATTCTGGAACAACTGGGCCGCGTGGCCCCCTCGGTCCGCTCGCGGGCGATGTTCGGGGGGCTCTCCTTCCGGACCGCCGAGGGGACCTTTGCCCTGCTCGACGACGAGCAGCTCTACCTGAAGGGCGACAAGCTCTCGGTGGCCCGCTACGAGGCGGCCGGGTGGCCACCGTTCCGCCCCTTCGGGGAGGACGGCGCGGCGATGAACTACTTTGCCGTCCCCGGCGACCTGCTCGAGGATCTCGAGGGACTGCGGCCCTGGGTCGACCTCGCGCGCGAGGCGGCGGCGCGCGCGCCGAAGAAGAAGCGATAGCGCTCGCGGAACTTTTCCCCCGACGCGTGGCGTACAGCATCGCAAGGAGGTAGTACATGCGACTCGATGGCATCCATCACATCTCGTGCATCACCGGCGATGCACCCGCCAATCTCGATTTCTACACGCGCGTCCTCGGCATGCGCCTGGTCGCGAAGTCGGTGAACCAGGACGATCCCTACGTCTATCACCTCTTCTACGCCGATCATGTCGGGTCGCCGGGTTCGGACCTGACGTTCTTCGAGTATCCGGGCGCACTCCCGGGCCGCGCCGGCGCGGGGATGGTGTACCAGATCGTCTTCCGCGTCGGTTCCGCCGCGGCGATCGACTTCTGGGTGGCGCGACTCGCGGCCGAAGGGATCGCCGCCACGCGGAGTGGCGACGTGCTCGACTTTGCCGATCCCGAGGGACTGCGGCTGCAGCTCGTGGTCACGAGCGTCCCCGACGCGCCGCTGGTGGCGAACCATCCCGAGATTCCGTCGGCGATGGCGCTGCAGGGCTTCGACGGCGTGCGCGCGTATGGTGGCCGCGTCGCAGGGAGCCGTCGCGTGCTCGAGGCGGTGATGGGGGCGGAGCCGGTCGGTGAGCAGGAGTGGCGCATGACGGGGCCGTCGCGCACCGGCTGGATCACCTTCGAGAATCCTCCAATGGAGGCAAGCCGCCCGGGCGCGGGGACCGTGCATCACGTCGCCTGGTCGACCGAACCGGCCGAGCACGAGCTCTGGGTCGAGCGGCTCGCCATGGGCGGGGTGTCCTCGACGCCGGTGATCGATCGTCATTACTTCCGATCGATCTACTTTCGCGAGCCGAGCGGCGTGCTCTACGAGCTCGCGACGAAGGGTCCGGGGTTCACGGTCGATGGGCCGCTCGAAGAGCTGGGCCATCACCTGATCCTGCCGCCGTTCTTCGAGTCGCGCCGCGCCGAGATCGAATCGCGCCTCACGCCGTTGCCCGACATGGCCCGCTGACCGCGGGCCGCTCTCTCACTTCGCCGAGTTCCCCCATGGCTGATGCGCTGCACCTCGTCGCCCTCTGTGGCTCCCTTCGCAAGGGGTCCTTCAATCGTTCCCTCCTCGCGGCGCTGCCGCCGCTGGCCCCCGAGGGGATGACGATCGAGGTGCTGGAGTGGGGGCATCTCCCCGTGCTCAACACCGACCTCGAGATCGACGGCGTGCCGCCGGCCGAGGTGCGTGCGCTGCAGCAGCGGATCCGTGCGTCGGACGGCCTGCTCATCTGCACGCCGGAGTACAACCACTCGATCCCGGGCGGGCTCAAGAACGCGATCGACTGGCTCTCGCGCGGGCCGATGCCGCACGGGCTCTTCGAGGTCCCCACCGCGATCCTCGGCGCCTCCGACGGCACCATCGGCACCACGCGCGCCCAGGCGATCCTGCGCCAGACGCTCGCGACGCTGAACGCGCCGGCGATGCCGTTCCCGCAGGTGCTGATGGCGACGGCGCAGAAGAAGTTCGACGCCGAGGGGAAGCTCACCGACGACGCGACGCGCGAGTTCCTGCGCACCTACCTGGTGGCGGTGGCGCGCTGGATGCGGCGCTTCCCGCGGGCCGAGCGTGGCTGATTCGCCCGACACGCAGTCGCCGCGGCCGACGCACACGCCGTCGGAGCCGTTCACCCGGGCCTCGCTCTATCTCGGGCCGCTCTTCGAGGCGCACGGCTTCCGCTGCATGGCGCGCGAATACTCCGAAGGGAGCGAGGCGAGCGCGTCGGCGGAGTATGGCCTCGGTGACGTCCGCCTGCGCCTCGTGTGGGAAGGTGAGGAACGGGTGCTCTTCATCGAATGCGCGCGTGCCGCGGGTGCCTCGCTGATTTCCCGCTGGATCGATATCGAGTGGGCCGTCGCGGGTGAACGGCTCGACGTCGATCGGGACCTCACCGACGCTCGTCTCGAGCGGCTCGCCGCGGCGCTGGTCGCCTTCCTTGCCCGGGGGCGCGCCGAGGCGACCTGAGCGCAACGTTTCCCGCGCGTGGGGCATCAACTGGCACGTCCCCCCTCTCGGAGCCCTCGTGAACCCATCCCGCCCCGCGGCGCTCGCCGCGCTGCTGCTCCTCGCCGCCTGCGGTGGCGCGAAGGACGCGCCCTCCCTCTCGACCACCACCGACTCCGCCGGCGTCGCCATTGTCACCGGACCGGCTGCCGACAGCGCGCTGCCGTGGAGCTTCACCGAGGTGCGTCGCATCGGCGGTGCCGACAGCGGGGTGGCCTCGTTCACGCGGGCCTCTATCGGCGGCGTCTCGACCGACGGTCGCGCGACCATCGCGGTGCTCGACTGGGAGAACACCAACCGGATCCAACTCTTCGATTCGACGGGCAGCTGGCTGCGGTCGGTCGGTGCCAAGGGCGGCGGCCCCGGCGAGATCGCCTCACCGTCCGGCATCACGATGAGCCGCGATGGCCGCCTGCTCGCCTTCGACTACGACAAGATGGCGCTGGTGCACTGGGCGCCCGATGGCACGCCACTCCCCGAGACGAAGTGGAGCGCCGAGCACGGCTTTCCGTTCGGCGTTCCGCGGATGGCGGGCGACACGATGATCGCGCTGGTCCAGGTCACCGACTCGACCCACCGCTCCACCCGACTCGAAGTGACCACGCCGAGTGGCGTGGTGGTCCTCGACTCGACGAACGGCCCGGCGCCGAAGATGGTGATGCTCTCGTGCGTGGGGCTGTCGATTCCGCCGCTGTTCACGGGGCAGCTGGCGTGGGGGATGGGTAATGGCCAGTTCGCCACGACCCCGCAGACGACCTACGTCGTGAACGTGCGCGAGGGAGCTCGCCTGGTGCGCAGCGTGCGGCGGGCGATCACGCCGACGCCGGCCACGAAGGCCGACGCCGCGCGACTCTACCCCGAGGGAATGAAGGTGATGTTCTCCGGCGGGCGCTCGTGCGTGACGCCGAGCGAGGAGGTCGCGGAGAAGCTCGGCGTCGCGCCGACAATCCCCCTGGTGAAGTACGTCGTGGTGGCGCCGGACGGCGGGCTCTGGGTGCAGCGCTACACCTTCGAGGGCGAAACGCCGGCGACCGATGTCTTCGATGCCGAAGGTCGCTACCTCGGCACCGTGACCGGCAAGGGGGCGCCGCTCGGCTTCCTCGGCAAGGATCTTGTCCTCTTTCCAATTGACAATGCCGACGATGGCACCAGCATCGTCGGCATCTATCGCATCACGCGGCGCTGAACCCGCAGGCGCCTAGTGCGTGTGGGCGCCACCCTCGCCCTTGGCAATCTGCAGGTGATGTTCGACGTGGTGATTGCCGAGGGTGAGCAGGCCGGCGAAGCCGAGGCCGCGGATCCGCGCCACCGTGCGCGCGTCGTCGCTCCGCTCCGCGGTCACCACGAAGCGGACGCCGCCGGGGATCACCGTCGTGCTGGCGGCGAGGTCGGGCATCGCATCGAGCATCTTGGCGTGGTTCACGACCATTCGCTGGATCGACTGCGCGGTGGCAGCGTCGCCGGTCACTTCCATGCTCAACCCGCCGGCGACCTGGACGCGCTGCACCGACGAGCGCAGCGTCACCACGTTCATGTTGGTCAGGTGGCGACGGAGCGCCTCGAGGTCGACCTTCGACCAGTCGGTCATCGGGTCGTCGTCGAGCAGCTTCACGACCTCGGCGATCGCGGCGAAGGCATCCTGCCCCGCCTCGGTCGGCAGCACCGTGCCCGGATGCGTCATCCCGGGGGTGTGCTGGTGCCCGGCGGGCATCGCCGGCGTCTGGGCGGCAAGCGGCGCGGCGAACAGCGAGGCCAGCAGGACGGCGGGGATGATGAGGGCGGACATGGGAGCTCGACGGATTGGGGGCGAGAAGCGAGAAGCGAGAAGCGAGAAGCGAGAGGGAAAAGCGTGGAGCGTGAACGGAGTGCGGTGAAACGTGGAACGTACCGTGAGAGAGCCTCACGCTTCTCGCTTCTCGCATCTCGCTTCTCGCCCAGCAACTAACGACTTACCTGCCCCCAATATACCATTCCATCATGACTCCCATCGACCCCCGCGTCTCAATTGGCCACGTCCACCTGAAAGTCGCGGACATCGAGCGCGCGCTCGGTTTCTGGCGCGACGTCCTCGGCTTCGAGGTCCAGCAGCGAATGGGCCAGTCGGCCGTCTTTCTCTCGGCGGGCGGGTACCACCACCACCTCGGCCTCAACACCTGGGAGAGTCGCGGCGGCTCGCCGCCGGGGCCGCGCAGCACCGGGCTCTACCATGTCGCGATCCTCTACCCCGATCGGGCGACGCTGGCCGACGCGCTGCGCCGGGTGATGGCCGCCGGGATCCCGCTCGAGGGGGCGTCCGATCACGGCGTCAGCGAGGCGATCTACCTGCGCGATCCTGACGGCAACGGGGTCGAGTTGTATCGCGATCGGCCGATGGCGGAGTGGCCGCGCGACGAGCACGGCGAGCTGGTGATGACGCTCGACCCATTCGACCTCCGGGCGCTGCTGGCCGAGGCACCGTGACAGGGAACCGACGGAGTCGTGCTGGCGTACTGCTCACGTTGCTGCTGGCGCCGATGGCGCTCGGGGCACAAAGCGCTCCGTCGCTGGCGTTGCACCACCTCCGGGTTGGCCTCGATTCGGCCACCTGGAAGGACGTGCACGAGTCGCGGTTCCTGCGCGAGCAGTTCTCCGCCTTCGACTCGGTGCGCGTCGAAGCGGCTGGAGGGGCGGTCGTCCGCCACCTCCTCACGGGGCGGCGCAACTGGCTCGAGATCGTGCGCGGCGCGGGGCCTGCGTCGATCGAGCTGGGGCTCACGACCGATGACGCCGGTGCGGTACCGCGGCTTGTGGCGGCATGGCGCCGCAACGGCGTGGTGTTCGACAGTGCGACGGTGGAGCGGCCCGACGGACAGCGCGCGGCACCGTGGTACCTGCGCTGGGCGGTGTCCGGTGGCGAGGGCGCGATGCTCGGCGTGGAGCTCGATGCCTATCACCCGCTGCTCTATCGTCGGCTCGCCGAATGGGACTCGCTGCCGATCGACCTGCAGGATCGGGTGCGCGCGCTGCGGCCGCACTTCGCGACGGAGCGCCTCTTCTCCGAGATCACCGGGGCGACGCTGGCGATTCCGGTCGAGGAGATCCGTCGCCTGCGGAGCGAGTTGCGGACCGGTGGCGCCCAGGTGGCCGATGAAGGTGAAGGATTGGTGGTGATGCTGGCCGACGGCGTGCGTTTCCGCTTCGTGCCGGCGTGGAACCAGCCAGGATTGCGCCGGCTGGAGTTCTACCTGACGCGGGCCGTGCCGGCGAATCCGATCTATCGGCTGGGGCAGCATTCGCGGTTGCGGTTCGGACCGGGCCGGGTGGCGGCCTGGGATTTCGATATGCCGTGATGCACGGCGAGGAGTGAGCATGGCGTTGGCGACCCTGGGTGGCGGCTGTTTCTGGTGTCTCGAGGCGGTCTTCGAGCGCGTGGCGGGCGTGCGGTCGGTCGTCTCCGGCTACGCGGGCGGCCACGTGCCGTCGCCGTCGTACGAGGCGGTGTGCGCCGGGATCACCGGTCATGCCGAGGTGGTCCAGCTCGACTTCGATCCGGCCGTCATCGGCTACCACGACCTGCTCGAGATCTTCTTCACGATCCACGATCCCACGACGCTGAATCGGCAGGGGCCGGACAGCGGGACGCAGTACCGATCGGCGATCTACACGCACGATGCGGAGCAGCAGGCGGTGGCCGAGGCGCTGATGGCGGAGCTCGAGGCCGACGCGGTCTTTCCGCGGCCGATCGTGACCGAGGTGACTCCGCTCGACACCTTCTGGCCGGCGGAGGCCTACCATCAGCAGTACTTCCGGCGGCATCCGGCCCAGCCGTACTGCGCCGCGGTGATCGCCCCGAAGGTGGCGAAGCTCCGGGCCAAGTGGGCGTCGCGGCTGCGAAACGCCTCGGGCGAGATGACCTCCGCCCCTTGAGCCTGACGCGCGACGGGGGCATCCTCCACCATGCGTGGCGCGGATGCGCCGGGGCAGATCAGGCACGGGGGAGGGGTCGTGGCGAAAGGCGGGGCGGGGAAGTCACTGCTGGATTGGATCAAGGCGGCGGCGTGGGCGTTCGGCATCTGGCTCGTGCTGAGCACCTTCGTCGTGCAGGCGTACTTCATCCCGTCGCCCAGCATGGAGACGACGCTGATGGTCGGCGACGTCCTCTTCGTCAACAAGTTCCTCTTCGGCGCGAAGATCCCGCTCCTCGACGTGCGGACGCCGGCGATCCGCGAGCCGAAGGCCGGGAACATCGTCGTCTTCATGTCGCCGATCGAGGACTCGATCCTCGTGAAGCGACTGATCGGCGTGGGGGGCGACACGCTGCAGATGAAGCAGGGCGTGCTCTACCGCAACGGGAAGGCGCTGGAGGAGCCCTACATCCAGCAGACCAACCCGACCTGGACGCTCGACCCGCGCACCCGCCAGGAGATGCGTGACCTGCAGGTGTCGCACTACATCGGCCCCGAGCCCGACAAGTACCTCCCCGACATCCACGAGTGGGGTCCGTTGCTGGTGCCGAAGGACTCCCTCTGGATGATGGGCGACAACCGCGACGGTTCGCGCGACTCGCGCTTCTGGGGCTTCGTCCCCCGCAAGAACGTCCGCGGCACCCCGCTGATCATCTACTACTCGTGGGACGGGACGAGCTATCGGCCGTTCCCGTTCTTCACGGCGACCAGGTGGGGAAGGATTTTCAAGGTGCCGCGGTAGGACGGACGAATCGTGCACGGTGAACGAGGTGAAACGTGAAGCGTGAAAGGTGAAACGGAGCCGAAATTGGCACCCGTTTCACCTCTGACGTTTCACCCCTCGCGGCCATCGGCCGCGACCCGTTCACCGTTCACCGTTCACCCTCCGTCCCCGATGTCGCCCCCCGCCCCTCCCCTGCGCATCCCCTCCAGACACCATTGGGGAGCGCGTTGTGCAGTCCTTCGAGTCCATCATCCGGGTCGCGCGGTCGTACGACCATGCCGCGGATCATCATGACCATCCGGCCAACAGTCTCTGGTCGCGGGTCGGCCGCCAGCTGGTGGCCCGAGCCGGCGTGCGGCCGGGAATGCGGGTGCTCGATGCCGGGTGCGGCAGCGGCGCCTCGGCGATCCCCGCCGCGCAGCGGGTCGGCCCCGAGGGAACCGTCGTGGCGCTCGACCTCTCGCCGCGGCTGCTGGCGATCGGGCGGGCCCGGGCGCGCGCCCACCGGCTGCGCCACCTGCGTTTCATCCGCGACGACCTGCGGACGCCCCCCGTCCCGGATGGTTCGCAGGACGTGGCGCTCTGCGGGCTGGCGCTCCACCTGGTCCCCAACCTTGCCGAGGGGGTGCAGGCGCTCTGGGCGACGCTGCGGAGCGGCGGCACGCTCGCCATTGCCGTGCTCGGTCGCGAGCCGTTTGCGCCGGGGCACCAAATCCTGATGGAGGCGCTGCAGCGGGAGGGGGTCTCGCCCGATCCCTGGTGGCCGTGGGATCGACTCTCGACCTGTGCGGCGGTCCGGGCGACCTTCGCGGCGGCCGGACTCCCCGAGCCTTCGATCGATGTCGAGGCGGGGAGCCACCCGATTCCGACCCCCGAGGCGTGGTGGATGCTGGTGCTCGGCTCCGACTACCGGTCGGCGATCGATCGACTGACTCCCGACGCGCAGGAGCGGGTGCGGCGCGACACCCTGGCGACCCTGACCGAGCGGGCGATCGGCTGGGTGCGCAGCGAGGTGCTGTATGTCACGGCGCGGAAGCCGTAGGCGATGAGTCACGACTTTGGCACGTCGCTCGGCGCGGCCGTCGCGCCGCTCACGCTGGTGACCGAGGACGGGTACCCGCTCGCTGCCACGCGGTACCGGGCTCGCAGCGCGTTGCGCGGCGTGGTGGTGATCGCGCCGGCCACCGGCGTGCGGATGCGCTACTACGGCGCCTTCGCCGAGTTTCTCGCGAGTCAGGGGTTCGAGGTCCTGACCTGGGACTGGCGTGGCACGGGAGACTCGCGTCACGAGTGCGGCCCGCGTGATCGTCGACTGACGATGCGGGCGTGGGGGACGAGCGACCTCACGGCCGCGATCGGTTGGGCGGCCCGACGCGACAATGGCGCACCGGTGTATCTCGTCGGCCATTCGTTCGGTGGCCAAGCGCTGGGGCTCGCGGCCAATGCCGATCGCGTGTCGCGCGCGGTGCTCGTCGCGGCGCAGCACGGCTGGGTCGGGCACTGGCCGCTGCGCGAGCAGTTCTTGCTGCGGCCGCTCTGGCACGTCGCGATGCCGATGTTCGCCTCCACCCTGGGGCGCTTTCCGTCGTCGTGGTTCGGCCTCGGCGAAGACCTTCCACGCGGGGTTGCTCACGACTGGGCCGCCTGGGGTCGTCGGCGCGAGCACCTCGGGACGTGGAGCGGGCACGCCGCCCTCCGGCTTCCGCTGCTGGTCTACTCCTTCAGCGATGACCGCCTTGCCCCGCCCGCCGCGGTGGAGGCGCTGGTCCGCGCGTACCCTCGGGCCGCGGTGCGGCGCCGGCATCTGCACCCCAGGGAGCTGGGGCTGGACGCGCTGGGCCACTGGGGGTTCTTCCGCCTCGGCCTCGTGCCGGCACTCTGGGCGGAGGTCGCGGATTTTCTGGGCGAGGGCGATGCGCGCTGACACCGGGACCGTGTCCGCACGGTATATTTCCGAGTCTCGATCCTTCGGCGGAGCACGCGCAATGACCGGCACCCCCACCGGCGATGGCGACCTCTTCTTGCGGCTGTACGCGGAACTCCGCGTCGTGGCCGACCGCCTGCTGCGTCGTGAGGCCCCGGGACACACGCTCCAGCCCACCGCACTGGTCCACGAGGCGTGGTTCAAGCTGGCCGGCACCGCCGCGCCGGCCGTGGTCGATCGCGCGCACTACCTCGCGCTCGCCGCCCGCGCGATGCGCCAGGTCCTGGTGGATCACGCTCGGCGACGCCGCGCCGCGAAGCGGGCCGTTGCACCGGCCGATATCACCATCGCCGACGATCGTCTCGGCTTCGCGCTGCCCCTCGACGACCTGATCGCGGTCGACGATGCACTCACGCGACTCGCCGAAAAGGACGAGCGACTCGCCCGCGTGGTCGAGTTGCGCTTCTTCGCGGGGCTTGGCGAAGCCGAGGTGGCCTCGACGCTCGGGGTCACGACGCGGACGATCCAGCGCGACTGGTTGAAGGCGCGCGCCTGGCTGCACATGCAGCTCGCCGACGGCGGTCCCGCCGAGTGACCATGCCGGACGATCGCTGGACCCGGCTCTCGGCGCTGTTCGACGCCGCGCTCGACATGCCCGAGTCGGAGCGCGCGGCGTGGGTCGCGCGCGCCTGCCCGGACGACCCCGAGCTCGGCCGCCAGCTCGTGGCGATGGTCGCCGCGCATGCCCGCACCGGACCGCTCGATCGGAACCTCGCGCCGCTCGCCGCCGCGGACTTCCATGATCGCCTCGCGGCGGCACTTGGCCGCCGCTACACCCTCGGCGAGACGCTCGGCGTCGGTGGCACCGCGGCCGTCTTCCTCGCGCACGAGAGCAAGCACGATCGCAACGTGGTGCTGAAGGTCCTGCAGCCCGGCCTGGCGGCGGCGATCGGGCCGACGCGCTTTCTCGAGGAAGTGCGGATCACGGCGCGGCTCTCGCATCCGCACATTCTCCCGCTGCTCGATTCGGGCGAGGTCGACGGCCTCCTCTTCTACGTGATGCCGTACCTCGGCGGCGAGACGCTGCGCGAACGGCTCGCGCGTGATGGCGCGTTGCCCCTCACGGAGGCGGTCGGCCTGCTGCGCGACATCGCCGACGCGCTCGCCCACGCGCATGCCGCCGGCGTGATCCATCGCGACCTCAAGCCCGAGAACGTCTTGTCGGTCGGCGCGCACGCGTACCTGCTCGACTTCGGTGTCGCCAAGCTCGAGGCCGATGTCGAGAGCGCCCGCGTCACGCATCCGGGCTTCGCGATCGGGACGCCGGGCTACATGGCGCCTGAGCAGGCGGCCGGGCAGCCAGTCGATCATCGCGCCGATCTCTATGCGTGGGGGCTGCTTGCGCGCGAGATCCTGACCGGCGCGCGGACGGCGACGCCACTCGCCGAGCGTCGTCCGGAGTTGCCGCGCTCGCTGGTGGCGCTGGTCGAGGCCTGCCTCGCGATCGATCCCGCCGAGCGGCCCGCCACGGCGAGCTCACTGGTCGCCGCGCTCGATGGCCTGGTGGCCCCGGTGCAGGAGCGCTCGTGGAGACGCCGGTTGCTGCCACTGCTGGCCGTGGGGGCGGTCGTGTTCGCCGCGGTGATGGCGCGTCGCGATCCTCCGGCGGCGGCCGCCCTCGTCGGGCCGATCGCGGTGACGCCGCTCACCAACGAGACCGGGGACAGCACCCTCGCGGGGTGGGGGCGGCTCGCCGGCGACTGGGTCACGCAGGGGCTGCACGAGGCCGGGCTGCTCACGGTGGTGCCGTGGCCGAGCATCCTCCTGGCCGCGGAACAGCACGCCAAGAGCGGAGCCGCGGATCTCGCGGCAACGGTCCGCGAGGAGACCGGGGCGGCCGTCGTCGTCAGCGGGAGCTACTACCGCACCGGCGATTCGCTTCGCTTCCAGGTCAGCATCACCGACATGCGGAGCGGACAACTCGTCGCGGCGATTCCCCCGGTGATCGTGGCGCGCGACTCGGCGGCGTCGGCGGTGCGCGAACTGCGCGACCGCGTGATGGGAGCACTCGCCGTCGCGCTCGACGAGCGGGTGCCGTCGGAGGTCGACCTCGCGGCCCATCCGCCGACGTGGGAGGCGTACCGTGCCTTTGATCGCGGCATGGCGGAGTTCAATCGCTACGCCTATGCCGACGCGGAGGCCTCGCTGCTCGAGGCCTGGTCGCTCGACAGCACCTTCGTCCCCGCGCTGCTCTATGCCACCTTCGCCGCGGTGAATGACGGCAACGGGGCACGGGGCGACTCGCTGCTCGGCCTGGTCCAGCAGCGGCGGAACCGGCTCAGCGGCTATCACGCCGCGCTCGCCGACTATCTGGCCGCCTATCTCACCGGCGACCGCAGCGAGGCGCTGCCGAAGATCCAGCTCGCGGCGCGCCTCGCGCCGTCGTCCCGCGCGGGATACAACGAAGCGTTCGTGCTGCTCCAGCTGAATCGGCCGCGCGAGGCCGACTCGGTGCTCGGCACGCTCAATCCCGATCGCGGGGCGATGCGCGACTGGCCGACCTACTGGAGCCAACGCGCCTACGCGGCGCACCTGCTCGGCGACCACGCCCGCGAGCGCGAGTACGCCCAGACCATGCGGGCGCGGCATCCGGACCAGCGCGTCAACTGGGTGATCGAGGCCCGCGCGCTGGCCGCGATGGGGCGCGAGGCGGCGCTCGACTCGCTCCTTGGAGCGGCGGCGACGCTCGATCCCGATGTCTACTGGTCCCAGGGCGCGATGTACGTCGTCGCCGGCGAGGAGCTGGCCGCGCACCAGCGAGGCGACTCGCTCGCCCGCTTCCGGCAGGCGGTGGCGTGGCTGCAGGAGCGGCTGCAGAACGATCCCACCAACCGGGCCCACCAGCTCTGGCTCGCCCAGGCCTACCTGGGCCTCGGCGAATGGAAGTCGGCGGAGCACTGGTTTGTGGTCGTCGATGCCAAGGGCCCCTCGCGCCTGCTCGCCCGCGGGCAGCTCGCCACGCTCGCCGCGCGTCGTGGCGACTGGGCCCTCGCAGCCCGCCGCCTCGGACCGGGCCCGAGCGCCGGCCACGTCGACGGCGAATACCTGGTCTTCGAGGCGCGACTCGCCGCCCTCCGCGGCGATCCCGACGAGGCGATCGCCAAGCTCAGCACCGCGCTGCACGTGGGCGTGAACAATTTCCACTGGGTGCAGCATGAGGTGCGGCAGGACTTCGCCGCGCTGGCGAAGGATGGGAGGTATCGGAGGTTGATGGGGCTGGAGGGTGAACGGTGAACGGGGTCGGAGGTGAGACGTGAAACGTGAAACGGGTGCCCCGGTCGGATGCCGTTTCACCTTTCACCTTTCACCTTTCACGTTGTTCACCGTTCACCGTTCACCCCTTACCTTCCAATCTCCCCTCACCCGAGCTTCCACTCATGCGCTGGTCCGCCTCCGGTCGTTCGCAGAATCTCGAGGATCGCCGTGGTGGCGGCGGCGGCATGATCCCTGGCGGCATCGGCGGCCTCGGGATTGGTGGCGTCGTGCTGGTGGTGATCTTCTCGCTGATCACCAAGCAGAATCCGCTGGCAGTCATCGGCGCGCTCGATGGCGGAACGGCGGCGCCCGGAGTGGAGGCGCCGATCACCGACCCGGCTGAGGAAGAGAAGGTGCTCTTCATCGGCGCGGCGCTCGACAGCACCCAGGCGCTCTGGGCACGCTTGCTGCCGACGATGGGCGCCGAGTACCGCGATGCCAAGTTGGTGCTCTTCCGCGACCGCACCACCTCGCCCTGCGGCGCGGCCCAGTCGGCGACTGGCCCGTTCTACTGCCCCGGCGACGAGAAGGTCTACATCGACCTCGGCTTCTACCAGGAACTCGCGACGCGCTTCGGCGCGCCGGGCGACTTCGCCGAGGTGTATGTCCTCGCGCACGAGATCGGTCACCATGTGCAGAAGCTCCTCGGCACCGAGGAGGCGATGCGGCGCGCGCAGCAGCGGAGCCCCGACCAGGCGAACGCGCTCTCGGTGAAGCTCGAGCTGCAGGCCGACTGCTATGCCGGCGTCTGGGCGCACACCGCGGCGCAGCAGGGACGGCTCGAGCGCGGCGACGTGGAAGAGGGACTCGGCGCCGCCTCGGCCGTCGGCGACGACCGGATCCAGCGGATGGGCGGCGGCAGCGTGAATCAGGAAAGCTGGACCCACGGCTCATCGGAGCAGCGGATGACGTGGTTCAAGCGGGGGCTGGAGAGTGGGGATCCGAGGCGGTGTGAGACGTTTCGGTAGAGGGTGAACGGTGAACGGTGAACGGTGAAGGACGTGTGACGTAAAACGTGAAAGGTGAAACGGAGCCGAATCTGGCACCCGTTTCACCTTCTACGTTTCACGCCACACGGTCATCGGCCGCGCCCCGTTCACCGTTCACCGTTCACCCCCGCTCCATTCACCGGCACCCCCACAATCCCCAACGGCACCATCCGCCAGTTGCTCCACTGCCGGATCGTCATGTCGTGCTCGCGCAGGGCGAGCTGACTCGAGAGACCGCCGTCGAGGCCGACCGCGCGGGTGGCGCCGAGCTGGCGCATCAGCCGCGCGAGTTCGGGGATGGTCGGGCCGAAGGGAAGGGTGGCGCCGGCCGAACCTGCCCCGCGGAAGCGGGTGAGGACGATCAGCACGCGCCCCTCGGTGTCGGTGCCGATCGCGAGGCGCGTGTCGCGGTGATCGAGGTCGACGCCGCGTCCGCTCGCGCGGAGCGGCGGCGGCATCACGCCGTCGACCAGCAACATCGGATACGACTGGATCGCCGCGCGCACCGTGCCGCGCGCCGCGGGGATCTCGCCCGGCGTGAGCAGCCGAACCGCGCCCTCGTCGAAGACCACCGCCATCGCGACGCTGCCGCTGCCCGGCGCCTGTCGTTCGACACCGTCCTGCACCAGCCAGCCCCAGGGCGATCCCTCGCGGAACTGGCCGGCGTTGAGCGCGAGCACCGCCTCGGTGGGGAGCGAATCCACGGTCCACGCGCCGCGCAGGCCGGCGTAGCGCGTGCGTGCCATCAGGTCGAGGCGCACGCGGGTCGGATCGAGTCGCAGGGCGATCACCTGCACCGCCTGCAGCACGCCGCGCTCCGCCATCGCAAACTCGATGCGCTCGATCCCGTCGCGCGCCACCGTCCAGCTCACGCCGGGCGAGGGCACGCGCGGGCCGAGCGGCAGCGCGAGCAGGGCGAGGGCGAGGCGCGCCGTGCCGAGGGGCATCAGGAGACCGCCTTCATCCCGGCGAGCAGCTGCTGACAACGCGGCGCGAGGAGCTCCGCTTCGGCCGCCTCGTAGACGAAGTAGACGCCGGTGCCGATGCCCGGGATGCGCACGTCGCCGTTGCCGCGCGCGGCTGCGTCGAAGGTGCAGAACGGCGTGATGCGCTCCTTCAGCATCGCGTAGCGCTTCTGGTCGAGGCCGACCTGCTTCGCCGCTTCGTGCTCGGAGGGACGGTAGAGCGCGCCGGGGCCCGGCTCCTCCGGGTACTGCGACGGATCGTAACCGCACTTCCCCTGGACGATCCGGTCCTGCTCGGCCTTCATCCCGTTCGCGATCTTGGTCATGTACTCGGCGCTGCCGTCGTTGTCCTTCGAGGCCATCGCATCCATGTAGGCCTGCATCATCTTCTTTGCCTCGGGCGTCGTCGGCGCCAGCGCCATCTCGGAGCAGCGGCGATACTCGGCCGGCGACTTGAGGGTGGTGCGGATCCGGGCGCGCTCCTCCAGCCAGTTCTTTTCGGCCGTCAGCGCCTTGGCGAAGAGGACCAGGGAGGCTTCGTCGATCCGGTCGGCCGGCTTCACCTTCACCGGCCCGACCGGGGCCGACTCGACCTTGGCGACGGCGGCCGGCTTGTCGACCCCGGCGGCGGCCTTGGCCTTCTTGACCAGCCCGCCCAACTGGGCCTGGCCGGGGGTGGCAATGGTCACGGCCATGGCCGTGGCGAGGGTCAGGGAGAGGGCGCGCATCGGAAACTCCAATTGGGGTGGTGGTGGTGCCTTTTGGAACGTTGACGGGTGGACGTTGCAGATTGTTTCAATGGTCGATGATGGATGGTCGATGATCGATGATCGATAATCGGTGGTCGATGATCGATGGAGGCTTGGCGAGTTTGGGAGTTCGAGGGGATATTGGGGGCCTTCCCCAGCAACCGATCGATCATCGATGATCGATCATCGATCATCGTCCCCTTCCGGAGCCCCCATGCCCGACACCCCCCCGCTGCTCGGGACGCTCTCGCCTGCCGAGGAGCGCTTCGAGGCGTGGCGGGGGCGGGTGGGATTCGTGCTGGCGCCGGCGGCGGCGATCGCGATCGCCCTGCTCGACCTCCCCACCCTGAGCCCCGAGGCCCATCGCCTCGCGTCGGTGATGGTCGCGGTGGTGGTGCTCTGGATCACCGAATCGATCCCGATGCCGGTGACGGCGCTGCTCGGCGCCTCTGCCTGCGTGATCCTCGGGGTGGCGCCGGCGAAGGCCGTGTTCGCTCCTTTTGCCGACCCGCTGATGTTCCTCTTCATCGGGTCGTTCATCCTCTCGCAGGGGATCTTTCATCACGGCCTCGACCGGCGCGTGGCGTTCACCGTGCTGTCGCGTCCCTGGGTCGGCGCGAGTCCGTCGCGTCTGCTCCTCGCGTTCGGGCTGATCACCGCGCTGATCTCGGGGTGGATCTCGAACACCGCCACGACCGCGATGATGTTCGGGATCGGGATGTCGATCCTCCGCGTGCTCTACCTCCGGCAACAGTCGGGGGAGCTCGCGCTCGATCCGCGATGGGCCAGCGGCCTGATGTTGATGACCTCGTTCGCCGCCTCGATCGGCGGGCTGATGACACCGGTCGGCACCCCGCCGAACGTGATCGGACTCGGCTTCATCCGCAGCGAACTCGGCGTGCAGATCCCCTTCTTTTCATGGATGCTGCTCGGCGTGCCGACGGTGGCGATGCTCTTCGTGGTGCTGTTTCTGACGCTCCGGGCGCTCTCACCGTCGGGCGTGGCGGTGCTACCGGGCGGCGCGAGTGTCGCGCGCGACGGCCTCGCCGGGCTCGGGCCGTGGCGGCCGGGGGAGCGGTCGGTGCTCTGGGCGTTCCTGGTCACCGTGGTGCTCTGGATCACGCCCGGGGTCCTGGCGATCGCTCTGGGCGAGCGAGCCCCGCTGACGCTCGCGGTCCAGACCGCGCTGCCGGAAGGGGTCGCGGCGCTCCTCGGCGCGACGCTGCTCTTCCTGCTTCCGGGAGCGCCGGGGCAGCGCGCCCTGACCTGGCCCGAGGCGTCGAAGATTGATTGGGGAGTCGTGCTGCTCTACGGCGGCGGCTTTGCGCTCGGGACGCTCGCCTTTCAGACGGGGCTCGCCGAGGCGCTCGGGCGCGGCGTCACCGGATGGATCCCCAATGCCGGCGAGATGGGGCTCCTGGTGATGGGCACCATCGTCGCCACCCTGCTCTCGGAAACGACGTCGAACACCGCGGCGGCCAACATGGTCGTGCCAGTCATCATCGCGATCGCGAACTCTTCCGGGGTCGATCCGCTGCTCCCGGCCCTCGGGGCCACGCTGGGGTCGTCCCTCGGCTTCATGCTGCCGGTCTCCACGCCCTGCAACGCCATCGTCTACGGCAGCGGGATGATCCCGCTCTCCCGGATGATGCGCGCCGGCCTGATCCTCGACCTGGTGGGGATCGTCGTGGTGATCGGCGTCGTCGCGCTGCTCGGCCCGCTGCTCCGGTAGGGGGCCTTTAGGATCGGTGGGCATCGGCCGATACCCCGGTATCTCGCCGCCGTGGAGTCCCTTATGCCCCCCAAGTCTGGCAGTCCCCTGAGTGCGATCGTCCTCTCGATCGTGGTCGCGGTCGCGATTGTGTGCCTGATTGAAACACTTACCCATCAGCTGATGCCCTATCAGGCTGGGATGGAGTCGGCAGACCCCATCCAGCTTCGTGCCGCCCTGGAAACGGGCGAGCTCCCATGGCTGGGGATGTTCCTGGTGCTCAGCGGCTGGCTTCTGGGCGCCTACGCCGGGGGTCGGGTGGCGATTGCCATCGGGAAGCAGGAGTGGGTGGTGATGACCTTCGCGGTGCTGTTCACGGTGGGCATCGTGATGAACCTGCTCGTGGTGCCGAGCCCGGTGTGGATGTGGATCGGGGGAGCCGGTGCGACCCCGCTGTTCGCGCTCGGCGCCGGCAGCGGTCGCAGCTGATTCCTGGCGAAACGGTAGTCCCGAGGGCGGCCCGTCACCGGGTCGCCCTCGTTTTACGTGCGGGCGGAGTGCATCTTGGAGGCTATTCCCTTCTCCACGGCCACGACCGCTCGATGCGATACCTTCGCGTGATCCTCATCACCTGGTTCATCACCTCCGCGGGCGCCGCGGCAGGGTGGTTTCTTGGTGGCCTCGCCAACCGGAAGGTGGCCTTCCTCGCCGCGACGGTGGTCGGGACGCTCTCCGTCCTCTACGCGATGTCGTTCCTGATCGATCGCCGCTGGTTCATGGAAGAGCGACGTCGGGGCGGGACGATCGGCGGACTCGTCGGGCTCTGCATCGCCGCGCCGCTGGTGCTGATGTCCACGGCCACGCCGGTGCTCGGTGTCGCGGCGCTCGCCAGCGTCGGCATCGGCGTCCTGGTCGGTGCGGGCGGAGGCGCGCTGGAATGAGGGCATTGCTGTTGCTGGCGCTGGTTCCTGCTGCGCTGGTCGCGCAGGAGCCGGCGCGTCCGCGCGCCCGCACGCTCGGCATCGCACCGGGGATCTTCCGGCCCGGCCCGCTCAATGCCATCACGGACGTCGCCGGCGTCCTGGTCGGGCAGACCACCGTGCTCGAGGGCGATTCGATCCGGACCGGCGTCACCGCGATCTTGCCGCACGGCGGTGACCTCTTTCGCGAGCGGGTGCCTGCGGGCCTTCATGTCGGCAACGGTTTCGGCAAGCTGCTCGGGGTGACGCAGCTGCGCGAACTTGGCGAACTCGAGACGCCGATCCTCCTCACCTGCACACTCTGCGTCTGGCAGGCCGCCGACGCGATGGTGGCGTGGCAGCTGGCACGACCGGGAATGGCCTCGGTCCGCTCGATCAATCCGGTCGTGGCGGAGACGAACGACGGCGGGCTCAACGCGATCCGGAGCCGGCCGATCAAGGCGGCGCATGTGGTGGCGGCCCTCGAGGGCGCGACCAGCGGCGAGGTGGCCGAGGGAAGCGTCGGCGCTGGTGCGGGGACGATCGCCTTCGGGTGGAAGGGCGGGATCGGGACATCGTCGCGGAAGCTCCCGGCCTCGCTCGGTGGCTACACGGTCGGCGTGCTGGTGCAGAGCAACTTCGGTGGCGTGTTGCAGATCCTGGGCGCTCCGGTGGGGAAGGCGCTCGGCCGCTACTCGTATCGGACGCAGACGATGTCCGAGCGCGGGGACGGATCGATCGTGATCATCGTCGCGACCGATGCGCCGCTCTCGGAGCGGCAGCTCGAGCGGCTGGCGGCGCGCGCGATGTTCGGACTGGCCCGCACCGGCTCGGATGCCTCGAATGGCTCGGGGGACTACGCGATCGCCTTCTCGACGTCGCCCGAGGTGCGCCGCCGCGCGTCAGAGGCCGCGCCACGGACGCTGCGCGCGTTGCAGGACGACGCCGTCTCGCCGCTCTTCGAGGCGGTGATCGAGGCGACCGAGGAGGCGATCTACAACTCGCTCCTCCGCGCCACGTCGGTGACCTCGAAGGGACGCACCGTCGAGGCGATCCCGGTCGACTCCGTGCGCGCCATTCTCGCACGCTACCGGGCGGCGGACCGATGATGCGCCCGGTCGAGACGAGCGGCGCGCCGACGCCGGCAGGACACTACGTGCAGGGGATGGTGCATGCCGGCGTGGTGTACGTGTCGGGGCAGCTGCCGATCGATCCTGCGACGGGCGCCGTGGTCGACGGCAACACGACGGTGCAGGCGGAGCGGACGCTGCAGAACGTCGCCGCCGTGCTCGAGGCGGCCGGCAGCGGACTCGACCGCGTGCTCATGCTCACCGTCTTCGTCACCTCGCGCGAGGACTGGCCGGCGGTGAACGCGGTCTGCGCAAAGATGTTCGGTGCGCATCGTCCGGCCCGTGCGATCGTCGGTGGGGCGGACTTGAAGCCGGGGTGTCGGGTCGAGATCACGGCGGTGGGGATGATCAGTGCGCGATGATCGATGGTCGATGATCGATCATCGATCGTCGATGTCGAAGATTGGTGAGGGGTGAGGGGTAAGGGGTAAGGGGTAAGGGGGCGTATCGATCATCGATCGTCGATGATCGATCATCGATTTCTCGGAGAAGAGTCATGCGACGTGTGATGGTGGCAGTCCTACTGGTGTGTGCTTCGGCGTCGTTGTCGGCGCAGGCGCCGGCAAAGCCGAACCGTGCGGATCGGGCGAACGTGGAGCGGATCCTGCGCACGCTGGCGCACGACTCGATGGAGGGGCGCGGGACGGCGACGCCGGGCGAGGAGCGCGCGGCGCGCTTCATCGCGTCGGAGATGAAGAAGATCGGCCTCAAGCCGATGGGCGATGACGGCTTCTTCCAGCGCGTGCCGATGGCGATGCTGGTCGCGAACCGTCCCGGCGGCGTGCGGCCGCCCGCCGGCTGCCAGGCCGGGACCTTCAAGCTCAACGGCGATTCGGTCGCGACGCCGCTCTGGAAGTGCGTCGGCGCGCCGACGCCCGCGCCGGGGGCCGCGCCCGCGCCGGCCGGTGGCACGCCGCCGACGCAGGTCACCACCTATCGCGTGCCGACCAATCCCGGTGCCGCGGTGCCGCGGCTCACGATGCTGCCGTCGATGGCGGTGTGGGACACGATGCCGGCCGCGGCGCGCCGCACCGGGCACAACGTCGTCGGCGTGATCCCGGGCAGCGACCCGAAGCTCAAGAACGAAGTGATCCTCGTGATGGCCCACTTCGATCACCTCGGCATCCGCGGCCCCGGCGTCAACGGCGACTCGATCTACAACGGCGCCGATGACGATGCGTCGGGAACCACCGCCGTGCTCGAGATCGCTCGGACGCTGAAGCAGGGGAAGGCGCCGAAGCGGACCGTGGTCTTCGCCACGATGACTGGCGAGGAGATGGGGCTGCTGGGCACCAACTACTTCATTGCGAACCCGCCGTTTCCGCTCAAGACGATGGTGGCGGGCTTCGAGATCGAGATGATCGGCCGGCCGGATTCGCTCGCTGGCGGGCCGGGGAAGGCGTGGCTCACCGGCTACGAGCGCTCGACGATGGGTGACATGCTCAAGGCGAACGGGATCGCGATCGTGCCCGATCCGCGCCCGAGCCAGAACTTCTTCCAGCGCAGCGACAACTACGCCTTTGCGCGGATGGGGATCGTGGCGCACACGCTCTCGACCTTCAACCTCCACACCGACTATCACCGTCCGTCGGACGAGGCCGATGCGTTCGACTTCGACCACATGACGGCGGTGATCAAGGCGGGCGCGCAGGCCGTTCGCCACCTGGCCGATGGCCCGACGCCGAGCTGGCATGAAGGCGGCAAGCCGGCGGCGCCGACGCCGCGTCCGCCTGCGCCGTGATTGCGGCGCTCCTCCTTGCCCTGGCCGCGCTGGCGTACAGCGCGGTCGGGCATGCGGGGGCCTCGGGATACCTTGCCGTCATGGCGTTGCTGGGGACGCCGGCCGCAACGATGCGGCCGACGGCCCTCCTCCTCAACCTCGTCGTCGCCACCATCGGCACGGTCCAGTTCACCAGGGCCGGCCACTTCCGCTGGTCGCTCTTCTGGCCATTCGCCATCACCTCGATTCCGATGGCACTCGTCGGCGGACGCCTCACCCTGCCGGAGTCGGTGTACGGCGTCATCGTCGGGAGCGTGTTGCTGCTGTCGGCGCTGCGCCTGGTGCTGACACGCACCACCGTGCGCGAGACGATCGCGCCGCCCCCACCGTGGATCGCCATGCTCGCCGGTGCCGGCCTCGGGCTCCTCTCGGGGCTGACCGGCGTCGGCGGCGGGATCTTTCTCTCGCCGTTGCTGCTCTTCTGCGGGTGGGCCGACATGCGCACCACTGCGGCGACGTCGGTGGCCTTCATCCTGGTGAACTCGGCGGCCGGGCTCCTCGGGCAGTTGCCGCTCGGTGATGTCCTGCCGCCAGCGCTGCCGCTCTGGATCGGCGCGGTGGTGGTCGGCGGTGGCGTCGGGGCGACACTCGGCAGCCGGAAGTTGCCGCTCCCGGTGTTGCGGGTGGTGCTCGCGCTCGTGCTGACCGTTGCCGGGGCGAAGATGATCAGCGGCGTGCTCGGACGGTGAGCGATGCCTGACGCGCTGGCGTGGCGGCGTGCCGTCCCCTGGCTGCTGGCAGTGGGCACCGTGTACATGATCGCCACGGCGTCGGCCTGGCACTTCCTCGACAACGTGAACCTCCCGATCCATGAAACCGGGCACCTCGTCTTTGCGTGGGGTGGCGAGGTGATCACGGCCCTCGGGGGCACGCTCTTCCAGCTGATCATCCCGGCGTTGTTTGCATGGTCGTTCTCGCGCCGCGGTGATGCCGCCGGGGCCGGGGCAGGTGTCTGGTGGCTGGGGCAGAACTTCCTGTACATCGCGCGATACATCGCCGACGCGCCGGTGCAGGAGCTGCCGCTCGTGGGGGGTGGGGAGCACGACTGGGCCTTCCTCCTGGCCAACTGGGGGGTCCTGCACCGCGCCGATGCCATTGCCCGCGCCGTCCGCCTGGCGGGGGTCATCGGCATGGGGGTCGGGGCGGTGGTCTCCGGCCGGGGAAGCCGCCAACCGGAGCCACCTCGCGACTGACGGGCGGGGAGGCGCAGGATTAGACTTCACGGGCTAGCCAGTCCAACAGGAGCCAGCGATGGACGACCGCAGTGGAGCCCCGCGGGATGCCGAACGCGACCTCGAGACGGTGCGTGACCTGCTCATCCAGGTGACGCCTGCGCCCGGTGCCCTGTTGCCGCTCCTGCACGAGGTGCAGGGCTGCCTCGGCCACATCCCCAAGGATGCCATCCGCCTGATCGCGCACGCGCTGAATCTGTCGCGTGCCGAGGTGCAGGGGGTGGTCTCGTTCTACCACGACTTCCATGAGGAACCGACCGCGGATCACGTGGTCCAGCTCTGCATGGCGGAGGCCTGTCAGGCCGTCGGGTGCCGTGAGCTCGCGAATCATGCCAAGTCGCGCTGCGGTGTCGATTTTCACGAAGCCACGGCGGACGGCCGGCTCCAGTTGGAGCCGGCCTATTGCTTTGGCAACTGCGCGGCCGGTCCGACCATCCGCGTCGATGACCGCGTCTATGGCCGCGTGACCGCCGAACGCTTCGATGCGCTCACGGCACCGCTCCGCGCGGAGGTCGCGCCATGACGACGCGCGTCTTCGTGCCGGGCGACACGACCGCGTGGTCGCTGGGCGCCGACGAGGTGGCCGACGCCATCGCCGCCGAGATCGCCTCGCGCGGGCTCGACGCGACGGTCGTGCGCACCGGCTCGCGCGGGCTCTACTGGCTCGAGCCGCTGGTGGAGATCGAGACGCCGGCGGGCCGCCATGGCTTCGGTCCGATCACGGCCGAGACTGTCGCCTCGCTCTTCGATGGGGGCGGTCTCCCGACGGCCGCTCATCCCGCCTCCGTCGGCCTGGTGGAGGCGATCCCGTTCCTCGCCGACCAGCAGCGGCTGACCTTCGCCCGGGCGGGGGTGATCGATCCGCGCTCGCTGGCCGAGTACCGCGCGCATGGCGGCGGGACGGGCCTCGCGAAGGCGCTGGTGATGACGCCGCGGCAGATCATCGAGGAGATCACGGCGTCGGGATTGCGGGGCCGTGGCGGCGCCGCCTTCCCCGCCGGGATCAAGTGGCAGACGGTGCACGACGCGTCGGGTGAGCAGAAGCACATCGTCTGCAACGCGGACGAAGGTGATTCCGGCACCTTCGCCGACCGGCTGCTGATGGAGGCCGATCCCTTCCAGCTGGTCGAAGGGATGGCGATCGCCGCGCTCGCGGTGGGCGCGACCCATGGCGTGATCTATCTCCGCTCGGAGTATCCGCGGACGCGCGTGCTGCTCGACGAGGTGCTGCACGCGGCGCGCGAGGGCGGGATGCTGGGCCCCGATGCCTTCGGGCCCGGTCGGCCGTTCGACATCCAGCTCTTCCTCGGCGCGGGGGCCTACATCTGCGGCGAGGAGACGGCGCTGCTCGAGAGCCTCGAGGGGAAGCGCGGCACGGTCCGCCCGAAGCCGCCGCTCCCTGCCATCCGCGGGCTCTTTGCCGATCCGACCCTGGTGCACAACGTGCTCACACTCGCGGCGGCCACGACGATCCTCGCCGAGGGCGGCGATCGTTATGCCGCCTTCGGGCAGGGCCGCTCGTGCGGCACCATGCCCTTCCAGCTTGGCGGCAACGTCGCGCGTGGCGGGTTGGTGGAGCTGCCGTTCGGTGTGTCGCTCGACCGCATGCTCGGTCAGTTCGGCGGCGGGTCGCGCAGCGGGCGTCCACTGAAGGCGGTGCAGGTCGGTGGCCCGCTCGGCGCGTATCTCCCGGCGTCGCAGTGGGAGGTGCCGCTGACGTATGAGGCGTACGCCGACATCGGCGCAATGCTGGGTCACGGCGGCATCGTCGTCTTCGACGACACGGTCGACATGGCGGAGCAGGCCGAGTTCGCGATGCAGTTCTGTGCCGACGAATCCTGCGGCAAGTGCACGCCGTGCCGGATCGGCTCCACGCGCGGCGTCGAGGTGATCCAGCGACTGCGGCGCGGCGAGCAGCCGGCGCGGCAGCTGGCGGTGCTCCATGATCTGTGCGAGGCGCTGGAGCTCGGGTCGCTCTGCGCCCTTGGTGGTCTCACCCCGATGCCGGTTCGCAGTGCACTGACGCACTTCGCCAGTGACTTCCCCCTCCCGGCGGAGGCCGTTGCCCGATGATCGCCTCGACTCCTCCCCGCCTCGATCTCGGCACGCCGCCGGTCGACGGCACGGCGCGCGTGCAGCTCACCATTGACGGCATCGCAGTGGAGGCCCCGGTCGGGACCTCGATCATGCGCGCCGCCCGCGAGGCCGGCATCGCGGTGCCGAAGCTCTGCGCCACCGATTCGCTGGAGTCGTTCGGCTCCTGCCGACTCTGCCTCGTGCAGGTCGAGGGGCGGCGCGGCCTCCCCGCCTCGTGCACCACGCCGGTGGCCGAGGGGATGGTGGTCCGCACGCAGACGGAGCAGCTGGCCCGCGTGCGGCGCAGCGTGATGGAGCTCTACATCTCGGACCATCCGCTCGACTGCCTGACCTGCGCGGCGAATGGCGACTGCGAGCTCCAGGACATGGCCGGCGCGGTCGGGCTGCGCGAGGTCCGCTACGGGATGGAGGGGGCGAACCACCTCGGGGCCACGCCCGACAACTCCAATCCGTACTTCTCGTTCGATCCCGCCAAGTGCATCGTCTGCTCGCGGTGCGTCCGTGCCTGCGAGGAGATCCAGGGCACCTTCGCGCTGACGATCGACGGCCGCGGCTTCGGGTCGACGGTGAGCGCCGGGATGAACGAGACCTTCCTCGCCTCGGAGTGCGTCTCGTGCGGCGCCTGTGTGCAGGCGTGCCCGACCGCGACGCTGGTCGAGAAGACGGTGATCGAGCACGGCCAGCCGGAGCGGACGGTCAAGACGACCTGTGCCTACTGCGGCGTCGGCTGCTCGTTCAACGCCGAGATGAAGGGGAACGACGTGGTCCGGATGGTCCCCGACATGGATGGCGGGGCCAACGAGGGGCATTCGTGCGTGAAGGGGCGTTTTGCGTGGGGCTACGCCTCGCACAGCGACCGGGTCACGACCCCGCTGATCCGCGAGAAGACCACCGACCCCTGGCGGGTCGCATCGTTCGACGAGGCGATCGCATTCGCCGCCTCGCGGCTGCGGGCGATCCAGGCGGAGCACGGCCGCGGCGCGATCGGCGGCATCTCGTCGTCGCGCTGCACCAACGAGGAAGTGTACGTGGTGCAGAAGATGGTCCGCGCCGCGTTCACCAACAACAACATCGACACCTGCGCGCGAGTCTGTCACTCGCCGACCGGCTACGGGTTGAAGCAGACCTTCGGCACCTCCGCCGGGACGCAGGATTTCCGGTCGGTTGAATCGGCCGACGTGATCATGGTGATCGGCGCCAACCCGACCGACGCGCATCCGGTCTTCGGCTCGCGGATGAAGAAGCGGCTGCGCGAGGGGGCGAAGCTGATCGTCGCCGATCCGCGCCGGATCGACCTGGTCCGGAGCCCGCACGTCGCGGCGACGCACCACCTCCAGCTGCGTCCGGGGACGAACGTCGCCCTGATCAATGCGCTGGCCCACGTGGTGGTGACCGAGGGGCTGGTGGACGAGGCCTTCGTGGCCGAGCGGTGCGACGCGGCGTCGTTCGGGCAGTGGCGCGAGTTCATCGCCCGCGCCGAGCAGTCGCCGGAGGCCACCGAGGCGATCACCGGCGTGCCGGCGGCCGAGGTGCGGGCCGCGGCGCGGCTCTACGCGACGGCGCCGAACGGCGCGATCTACTACGGCCTCGGCGTCACGGAGCACAGCCAGGGCAGCACGATGGTGATGGGAATCGCGAACCTCGCGATGGCGTGCGGGCAGATCGGGCGCGAGGGCGTCGGCGTCAATCCGCTTCGCGGCCAGAACAACGTGCAGGGCGCCTGCGACATGGGGTCGTTCCCGCACGAGCTGCCCGGCTACCGGCACATCTCCGACTCGACGGTGCGCGGGAGCTTCGAGGCGGCGTGGGACGTGTCGCTCGATCCCGAGCCCGGCTTCCGCATCCCGAACATGCTCGCAGCCGCGGTCAGCGGGCAGTTCCGCGGGCTCTTCGTGCAGGGCGAGGACATCGCCCAGTCCGATCCCGACACCACCAATGTCACTGCGGCGCTTGCCTCGCTCGATTGCCTGATCGTGCAGGATCTCTTCCTGAACGAGACGGCGAAGTTCGCGCACGTCTTCCTCCCCGGCACGGCGTTCCTCGAGAAGGACGGCACCTTCACGAACGCGGAGCGTCGCATCAACCGGGTCCGACCGGCCATGCCGTCGAAGACCGGGCTGGCGGAGTGGGAGGTCGTCTGCCGGCTCGCGACGGCGATGGGCTATCCGATGCACTACGACTCGGCCGCGCAGATCATGGACGAGATCGCGGCGCTCACGCCGGCCTTTGCGGGCGTGTCGTTCGCCTATCTCGACGAGGTGGGGAGCGTCCAGTGGCCCTGTACCACCGCGACGCCGATGGGGACGCCGGTGATGCACGCCGAGCGGTTCGTGCGCGGCAGCGGACGCTTCCTGATCACCCAATTCGTGCCGACGGAGGAGCGCGCCACGCGGCGCTTCCCGCTCCTGCTCACCACCGGCCGCGTGCTGTCGCAGTACAACGTCGGCACGGCGACGCGGCGGACCGGCAACGTGGCGTGGCATCCGCGGGACGTCCTCGAGATCCACCCGGCCGACGCCGAGATGCGCGGCATTCTCGACCGCGACACGATCGAGCTCGCGAGCCGGATGGGAGAGATCCTGCTGGAGGCGCACGTCACCGACCGCGTTCCGCCCGGAGTCGTGTACACCACCTTCCACTATCCCGAGCTCGCGGCGAACGTGATCACCACCGAGTACTCCGACTGGGCCACCAACTGCCCCGAGTACAAGGTCACGGCGGTCGAGGTGCAGCCGATCGGCGTGCAGTCGCTGGTGCGGCCTGCCACCGAGGCGCTGGCATGACCGACGCGCTCGCCTCCGCGTTCGAGCGGCGGCCGGTGTACGTGGCGGGCGCCGCCGAGCCGCACGAGTGGGGGATCGCGGTGGAGGTGCCGGTCGAACTGCGCCTGAACGGCGCGCCGTGGACGGTGATGCTCGCCTCCCCGAGTGACCTCGACGACCTCGCGGTCGGCCTCGCGCTCACGGAGCGGCTGGTCGCCGATGCGGCCGGGGTCCACGGGCTGCGCATCGCGCAGGCCGACGGTGACTGGACCGTCGACGTCGACGTGCCGACGCCGCTCCGGCCGGTGCGCGCCCGCAGCGTGGCGGGCGCGACCGGCTGCGGCATCTGCGGCCTCGAGTCGCTGGCCGACTTCCGCACCGGCCTGGCCGGTGCCGCGCCGCTCGTGGCGACGCAGGTGATCACCGACGCGGCGGTCATGGCGGCGTGGGCTGCACTGCCCGATCTCCAGCCCGTGAATGCCGCCACGCGCTCGGTGCATGCCGCGGCGTGGTGTTCGCCCGATGGCGCCGTGCTGCTCGTCCGCGAGGACGTGGGGCGGCACAACGCGCTCGACAAGCTGGTCGGGGCGCTGGCCCGGCAGGGGCGGCTCGGCGAACCCGGTTTCGTGGCGATGACGTCGCGCTGCAGCGTGGAGCTGGTGGCGAAGGCCGCGGTTGCCCGGGCGCTCCTGCTCGCCACGATCTCCGCCCCCACGACGCTGGCCCTCACCACCTCGGCGACGCTCGGCGTGCCGCTGGCCTGTGCCGGCCCGGGTCGACAGGTGGTGCGCTTCCCGATGGAGTCCGCCGATGCAGAACGCTGACCTGGTCCGCATGTCCACGCAGATCGCCCAGTTCTTCGAGCCGTATCCCGTCGAGGAAGCGGTCGCCGGGGTCGCCGACCACATTCGCGGCTTCTGGACGCCCTCGATGCGCGCGCAACTCGCCGCCATCGAGGCCGCGGGCACGCCGCCCCTGCATCCGCTCGTCGCCCAGGCCGCGCAACGACTCGACGCCGGGCGCGCCGCGTGATCCCTGCCGAGGAGATCACCGGAGTGATCCTCGCCGGTGGCGACGCTCGACGGATGGGCGGCGTCACCAAGTCGTTGCTGGTTGCCGGCGGAGCACCGCTGGTGGCGCACGTGCGTGCCCGGCTGGCACCCCAGGTGGGCACGGTGATGATCAGCGCGAACCACGAGCTCGAGGCGCACGCCGCCTGGGGCGATCAGGTACTGCCCGACCACCTGCCGGGACTCGGACCGCTCGGTGGCCTGCTCACGGCGCTCGAGCACGTCTCGACGCCCTACGCCTTCTGCTGTCCGGGAGACGCCCCGCTGCTCGGTGGCACCCTGGTGCGTCGACTCGGTGAGGCGCTCCAGCGGAGTGACGCCGACGCGGCGATTCCGCACGACGGCAACCAGCTGCAGCGCCTCTTCCTGCTGGTGCCGACCGCCGTGCGTGATTCGCTCCGCGATTACCTGGCGGCCGACGGGCGATCGGTGCGCGGCTGGAGCGACGCGCTGAACACCGTGATCCTCGACTGCGCGGCCGAGGCCGACGCCTTCCTCAACATCAACACCGAGTCCGACCTCGCCCGCGCCGACACCCTGCTCGCGGGGCGCGGGGGTGTGCCGTGAAGCTCCGGTTGCGCGACTCGGCCGTGCGACTCCGACTCACCCGGCCGGAGGTCGATGCCGTGGGCCGCGGCGAGCGCCTCGAGTCGCACACCGCGCTGCCCGATGGGAACACGTTCCGCTATGCGCTCGCGGTCATGGACGGCGGCCCCGTCACGGCGAGGTTTGTCGAGGGCTGCCTCGAGGTCGCCGTGCCGCGTCATGAGGCGGCGGCCTGGGCCGGCAGCGAGGCGGTCGCGATCGAGGCGATCCAGCCGACGCCGACGGGGCCCTGCCACCTGCTGATCGAGAAGGATTTTGCCTGTCTCCACCCCCGCGCCGAGGATGTGGGCGCGGAGACCTTTCCCAATCCCACACCACCGAGAGACCGCTCGTGACCGCCAAGGTCGTCCCGTCCGACATCGAAATCGCCCAGAGCGCCACGCTCCGTCCCATCACCGCCATCGCGGCCGACCTCGGCCTCTCCCCCGACGACATCGACCAATACGGCAAGTACAAGGCGAAGCTGCCGCTCGAGCTGGCGATGCGGCCGGCACGCGGGAAGCTCGTGCTCGTGACGGCGATCTCGCCGACGCCGAGCGGCGAAGGGAAGAGCACCGTGAGCGTCGGCCTGGCCCAGGCGTTCCGGCGGCTCGGCACCAATGCCGTGCTCGCGATCCGCGAGCCGAGCCTCGGGCCGGTGTTCGGCGTGAAGGGTGGCGCGGCCGGCGGTGGCTATTCGCAGGTGCTGCCGATGGAGGACATCAACCTCCACTTCACCGGCGACTTCCACGCGATCTCCTCGGCGCACGCGCTGCTCTCGGCGATGATGGACAACTCGCTGCAGCAGGGGAACCCGACGGGGCTCGATCCGCGCCGGATCACCTGGCCGCGCACGATCGACATGAACGACCGCGCGCTGCGGCGCACGATCATCGGCCTCGGCGGTCCGGCCGAGGGCGTCGTCCGCGAGGAACGCTGGGTGATCATCCCCGCGAGCGAGATCATGGCGGTCCTGGCGCTCGCCACCGACCTCGAGGACCTGCAGGAGCGCCTGGGCCGCATCATCGTCGGCTCGACGGCGGGGAGCAATCGCACGCCGGTCCGCGCCCGCGACCTCAAGGCGACCGGTGCGATGACGCTCCTCCTCAAGGAGGCGTTGCGCCCGAACCTGGTCCAGACGCTGGAGGGCGGGCCCGCGCTGGTGCATGCCGGTCCGTTCGGCAATATCGCCCACGGCTGCAACAGCCTCGCGGCGACGCGGGCCGCGCTGGCGCTCGGCGACGTGGTCGTGACCGAAGCGGGTTTCGGCTCGGACCTCGGTGCGGAGAAGTTCTTCGATATCAAGTGCCGCGCAGGCGGGCTCAAGCCCGAGGCCGCCGTGCTGGTGGCGACGATCCGCTCGCTCAAGATGCAGGGCGGGGTTCCGAAGACGGCCCTGACGACAGAGAACCTCACGGCACTCGAGGCGGGGCTGCCCCATCTGCGGCACCATGTCCGCAACGTGCAGCAGTTCGGCGTGCCGGTCGTGGTCGCGATCAATCGCTTCCTCACCGACACCCCGGCCGAAATCGCGATGGTGACGGCGTACGCCGAGACGATTGGCGTACGCGTCGCCTACACGAACGTCTGGGCCGAGGGCGGCGCCGGTGGCGAGGATCTCGCCCGCGAAGTGCAGAAGCTCCTCGACGGCGGCACGGCGAACTTCAAGCCGATCTATGACACCGCGCTGCCGATCCGCACCAAGGCCGAGACGATCGCGCAGAAGGTGTACGGCGCCGATGGCATCGACTTCACCCCGGCCGCCTCGCGGCAGATCGACTACCTCGAGTCGATCGGCATGGGCGACACCCCGGTGTGCATGGCGAAGACCCAGTACTCGCTCACCGACGATGCCACCCGCCTCGGCACGCCGAAGGGGTTCCGCATCACGGTCAACGAAGTGTGGGGATCGGCCGGCGCCGGCTTCGTGGTCTGCAAGACCGGCGACATCATGACGATGCCGGGGTTGTCGAAGGTGCCGGCCGCCGAGGGGATGCGGGTGGCGGCGGATGGGAGGATTGAGGGGCTGTCCTGAGTCCTGAGTCCTGAGTCGTGAGTCCTGGGTCTTGAGGGGTGTCATCCAGAGCGTAGTCCGCGAAGCGGACGCAGTCGAAGGATCTCTCTCAGGACTCAGGGCTCACGACTCACGACTCACCCCGCTTCCAGCTCCAGCAACCGCTTCTTCCGCCACAACCCCCCACCATAGCCGCCGAGCTTGCCGTCGGCGTTCACCACACGGTGGCAGGGGATCACGATCGCGATCCGGTTGCGTCCGTTGGCGCTGCCGACGGCGCGCGTGGCGTTGGGCGAGCCGATCTCCGCCGCGACATCGGCATAGGAGCAGGTGACGCCGTAGGGGATTCGCAGCAGGGCATTCCAGACGCGCTCCTCGAACGGCGTGCCGCGCACCACGAGCGGGACGGTGAAGTCGTGCCGGGTGCCGGCGAAGTATTCGTCGAGCTCGGTGCCGAGGCGGCTGAGGTGCGGATGTTCACCGACGACGAGTGGGCCGTCGAAGCGCCGGCGCAGGCGGGTGGCCTGCTCCTCGAGGCGGGCGAGGTCGCCGAACTCGAGCAGGATGACCCCCTGGTCGGTTGCGGCGGCGACCAGGGGTCCCACGGGTGAGTCGAAGGTGGTGGCCACCATCGCCTCGCCGCTCCGGGCGCGGCCTGGCGGCATGCCGAAGATCCGGGCAAAGGCGTCGCGGAAGCCGCTGTGCGAGGCGTAGCCGGAGGTGAGGATCACTTCGTCGAGCATGGCGCCTCCGCGGAGTCGGTGCCGGGCCTTGGCGACGCGTTGGGTGCGCGCCCAGGCGTGGAACGTCATGCCGTGCGTGCGGCGGAAGTAGCGCCGCACCACCACGGGGTCGAGGTCGAGCTGCCGAAGCGCCTGATCCGAGAGGCGGTCCTCGCCGGCCGACGCGACCGCGGCTTCCAGGCGGGGCAGCCACGGCGGGGTCGGCGCGGGGCGCCCGGGGTGGCAGCGCCGGCAAGGGCGGTATCCGGCCGCCTCGGCCGCCGCGAGCGTCGGGAAGAACTCGCGGTTCTCCGGGAGCGCCGGACGCGAGGGGCAGACGGGCCGGCAGGCGATCCCGGTGGTGCGCACGGCCACGATGAAGAGGCCGTCCCACGCCGGATCACGGGTAGTGACGGCGCGCATCATGGTCCGTCGGGCAGGGAGGGGGGCGGTGTGCATCATGGCAGCCAGTCTACCGCCAACGCGAGGCCGGCGCCACCGAGAAATGGACGATCAATTTCCGACCCCCTTGCCCCCGGCGCGGGGCGTGGCGCTACTTTCCGTGGCACCCTCGAGACCCCCGGAGGTGGTATGAGTCGAGACCGGCTGCAGGTGTACGAAAGTGGCGATGTCCGCGTGACCTTCGACCCGAAGGTGTGCCAGCACTCGGGCGTCTGCCTCCGCACCCTCCCGGCCGTCTTCGACGTGTCGCGGGCGCGTTGGGTGCACCCCGAGGCGGCGAGTGCCCAGGACGTGATCGCCGCGGTGGCGAAGTGCCCGTCCGGGGCACTGCAGGCGCACCTGATCACCTCGGTCCATCCGGCGGTCCCGCCGCTCGACGCCTGACCGGGCGCAACGCGAGGGATGCACAACGGGCCGCCCACTGGGCGGCCCGTTGCGTTGCCGGATGCTGCGCCTGCAAGGCTATTCGATCTCGAGCGGCTTGAGTCCCTGCGAAACGCCGTCGAGGAGGATCTCGATCTGGTAGCTCCCCTTCGGCCACGGCTTGCTGCTGGCGAAGCGGAACGGCAGGATCGCGACGCCACTGGTGGCATCGGGATCGCCGGCCACGCCCTGGTCCGTGGCCACCTTGGTCTTTCCCTGCAGCAGCACCGCCTCGACCTTGGCGCCCGGCGCCGCGTACTGCGTGCGGACGGAGACGAAGATGGTGTCGCCGGCGTTGAACCGCGCGGTGACACCGCCGACGAGGGCGCCGAGGGAGTCGAGCGCGTGGCCCGCATCGAAGGCCATCACGTGCGGCATCTTGATTTCCGGCGCCGCCGCGGTGGTCGAATCGGGGGTCTCGCTGGACGGCTGGGGCGACTTGTCGCCGCAGGCCACGAGGGCAACAGCGAGCAGCGGAAGGGCAAGGATCGATCGCATGGGCATGACCGGGTCAAAAGGTGATGGTCTTCTGCGCCCCGACACGGGCAGCGCCAGCTGGAAACTAGTGCCCGATGCCGACGCGGCCAATCGTCCCCGTGGCCTCCCCGTGTCAGCCGGTGGTGCCGAAGATGCTCTCGATCCGGTCCACGCCGTCGATCCGGGTGGCCAGCTCCTTCAGCAGGCCGGTCCGGATGTCGTACACGATGCCGTGGAGGACCGGCCGGCGGCCGCGCGCCCAGGAGTCCCGGATCACCGGCGTCGCCGCCAGGTTGTGCACCTGCTCGAGCACGTTGAGCTCGGCCAGCCGGTCGAGGCGGGCCTCCCCTTCGCCGCAGGCGTCGAGCTCGTCCTTGTGGAGACGCTTGATGGTCCGCAGCTGCGACAGCCAGTGGTCGGTCAGCCCGTGGGTCGGCGACTCCGCGGCCGCGGCCGCGCGCACGCCACCGCAACCATAGTGACCACAGACGATGATGTGCTTCACGTCGAGCACGTCGACGGCGTAGTCCACGGCGGAGAGGACGTTCAGGTCCGAGCCGTAGACCTGGTTGGCGATGTTGCGGTGGACGAACATCTCGCCCTGTTCGGTCCCGGTCAGCGTGTTGGTCTGCACGCGCGAATCGGAGCAGCCGATGAAGAGGGTGTGCGGCGTCTGCCCCGCGGCGTGGCGGGTGAAGTAGCCGCTGTCCTGCGCCACCATGTCGGCGGCCCAGCGGCGATTGAACTCCAGCATCTTGTCGAACGCTTCCATGGGCGAGGCTCCCGGAATCAGTGCGAGTGGGCCGGCGTGCTGCGCACTTCGGGCAGCCCCACCAGTCGATAGTCGATGTCGTTGGCGGCGGCGGTGGCGCGGAAGTCCTGCAGCAGCTCCGCGATGTCGTAGTCGACGCGCTGCGCGCGGCGACCGTCGATCTCGAGGCGGCTGCCCGGCGGCACCTTCTGCAGGAACTCCGCGAGGCTGGCCTTCGCGAGGAAGGTCACCTGGTCCGGCAGCACGTAGCGCGTGAGTACGGCGCCGTCCATCGAGACCTTGCGGAGTGCCGGGGCATACGCGTGCGCGCGCAGGATGAAGAAGGCGCCGACCGCGAGGCCGATGGCGATGCCGACCAGCAGGTCGGTGAAGAGGATCGCGATCACCGTCACGACCAGCGGGATGAAGTGCTCGCGCCCCGTCGCCCAGGCGGCGCGGAAGAGCCGTGGATGCGCCAGCTTGTAGCCGGTGTAGACGAGGATGGTCGCCAGCGCCGCCAGCGGGATGCGGCTGAGCAGGCCGGGGATTGCCATCACCGCCACCAGCAGCAGGACCGAGTGGGCGATCGCGGAGCGCTTCGTCTTGGCGCCGGCGTCGATGTTGGCCGACGACCGCACGATCACGCCGGTGACCGGGAGTCCGCCGAGCAGGCCGCTCACCGAGTTGCCGACGCCCTGGGCGATCAGCTCCTTGTTGGGCGGCGACTGCCGCTTGAGCGGATCGATCTTGTCGGTCGCCTCCATCGAGAGCAGCGTCTCGAGCGAGGCGACGATCGCGAGCGTCACCGCGACGCGCCAGATCGCCGGGTCGCCGATCGCGCTCCAGCTCGGGAAGGTGAGCTGTCCGGCGAGTTCGCCCGAAGGCGGGGAGCTGCACAAGGTGGGAGGTGCCGAGGGCCAGCGGCGAGCCGAGCGCGACGAGCACGCTGTTGATGCCGACGCCGGAGAGCACCACGGCGAGCGGGCCGGGAAAGAACGTCAGCGCCTTGAGCCCAGGGCGCTCCCAGAGGATCAGCAGGGCGAGCGACACGACGGCGATCAGCACCGCCCCCCACTCGAGCAGCTGTGGCACCTCGAGCAGCGCGCTCAGCGTCGTCTGTTCGTTGGCCTGGCGGTAGCTCTCGTCGCCCATCGCGTCGGCATCGTAGCCGACGGCGTGCGGCACCTGCTTGAGGATCAGGATGATGCCGATCGCGGCGAGCATCCCCTTGATCACCGACGAGGGGAAGTAGTACGAGATCACGCCCGGCGCCGACGAGGCCGAGGCCGACCTGCAGGGCACCGGCGATCACGACCGCCAGCAGGAACGGCTCGAAGCCTCCCAGGGTCCCGATCGCGGAGAGCACGATGGCGGTGAGGCCGGCGGCGGGGCCGCTGACCATCAGCTGCGACCCGGAGAGCGGCGCCACCACCAGGCCACCGATCACGCCCGCGATGATGCCGGCGAAGAGGGGTGCCCCGGAGGCGAGCGCGACGCCAAGGCAAAGCGGGAGCGCCACGAGGAAGACGACCACGGCGGCGCCGAGATCGTCCTTGAGCCAGTTCGGATGGGGTGGGGGGGAGGCTCCAGCAGGGGGCGCTGGCGCGGCGGCGGTCGTGGCGTGCGGAGGCGTCATGATCGTCGTCCAGATGCGGGGTCGGTCAGGGTCTGGCGTAGCTCTCCATGCTAATCACGATTCTTTTGGTCGGAAATCGGGGAAACTACGGGGACCGGCCGCCCCGACGTCTCCAGAGCTCTACGGAGGACGAAACTCGATCTGCCCGTTGAGCGAGCGCAGGTCGTCCGCGGCCCACCGCTGGAGGGCGGCGTGCAGGCTCGGGTCGAGCCGGACCAGGAACGTCTTGCGCTCGCTCATCGGCAGGCGGCCTAGTAGATCGTGCCGGTGTTCACGACCGGCTGCATCGGCTGCTCGGCACAGAGCGTCACCAGCAGGTTGGAGACCATCGCCGCCTTCCGCTCGGGATCGAGCGTGACGACCGCGCGCTCCTCGAGGAGCCGGAGTGCCATGTCGACCATCGACACGGCGCCCTCGACGATCTTCTCGCGCGCCGCGATCACCGCGCTCGCCTGCTGGCGCCGCAGCATCGCGCCGGCGATCTCCGGCGCATACGCGAGGTGCGTGATGCGCGCCTCGAGCACCTTCATCCCCGCCTTCGCGAGCCGGTTCTGCACTTCCGCCGCGAGCTGCTCGGCGATGTCGGCGGCGTTGTGGCTCAGCGAGATCACGTCGGGCTTGTGCGCGTCGTACGGGTACTGCGTCGCGAGCGTCCGCACCGCCGACTCGCTCTGGACCCGCACGTAGTCCTCGTAGTTCTCGACCTCGAACATCGCCTCGGCCGAGTCGACCACCTGCCACACCACGACGGCACCGATCTCGATCGGGTTGGAGTCGAGGTCGTTCACCTTCAGCTTCGCCGTCTCGAAATTGTGGATCCGGAGCGAGATCGCCTTCTTCACCATGAAGGGATTCACCCACCACAGCCCCGGCGTCTTGACGGTGCCCTTGTACTCGCCGAAGAGGGTGAGGACGCGAGCCTGATTGGGCTGGACCGAGAGGAGGCCGGCCCAGAGAATCACGACCACGATCACGGCGAGTGCGCCGGAGAGGGCCTGCACCGGGTCCTCCTGCTTTGCCCCGGTGATGACCATGGCGGCGGCGCCGAGGGTGGCGACCGCCAGGAGGAGGAGGGCGAGGATGCCGTTGAGGGCTTGGCGCGGAATTTCACGAATCATGGAGCCATCCAGTTAGGGTGACACCAATATGATATCACATTGATTTCGCCCTCCGCAAGGGGGCGCGTTGCCCCCCCTCCCGGCCTCCCTGATATTCGGGGCTTGTCGCCCTCCTCCGAAGCCACCGGCCGTCGTCTCGGCACCCTCTTCCTCGGCTATCTCGCCGTCGTCGTCGCGGTGATCACCCTGGCGCCATTCCAGTTCGCGGTCCCGGCGCGCTTCACGGCCGCCCTGATCGTGACCGACGGCGGCTGGGCGACCGACGTGATCCTGAACGTCGTCCTCTTCGTTCCGCTCGGGGTGCTCTGGCATCGCACCCGGGGCGGGCGGATTCTCGCCGGGCTCGGCTTCGGCCTGCTGCTCGGCGCCTGCATCGAATTGGCGCAGCTTTTCCTGGCACCGCGCTACACCACGCTGAGCGACGTCCTCGCCAACGGGACCGGGGCCTGGCTCGGCGCGGCGATCTCGGTGGCGCTGTCGCGCCGCGTGGCGTCGACGACGCTGGTCACGCGGCTCTGGCTCGACCAGCCGATGATGGGGCTGGTCTATCTGCTCTGGCCACTGGCCTGGCTCGTGGGGCTCAGCAGCGGCAGTGCCCCGGATCGGCTCTGGTTGCTGGTGCCGATCGGCGCGGCGGGCGCGCTGGCGATCACCGCCGTCGCGACGGTCGGTCGTTCGGCTGGACAAGGCGCCGTGCTGCCGATTGCCATGACCACGATCTGGATGACGGTGGCGGCGGTGCCGGCGATGCGGGTCGCTCCGCGACTGGCCGGCGTCGGCGTCGGCATGGCGTTCGTCGTCGCCGCCCTCGGCGGGCCCCTCTGGCGCTTCGCCCTGCGTCGCGAGCGTCGCCTTGAACCGCAAGTCGTGCGCGCCGTGCTGCCGCTGCTGGGAGTGCTGCTGATCGGCGTCTCCCGCCAGGCGGGGTCGGTTGCGGTCGCGGGGGGCGGCGAGGCGGCGCGTGAGTCGCTGTTGCGCGTGATTGCCCAGGCGGCGGCCTTCACGCTGCTGGGTTACCTGATCGCAGAGTCCCGCGGTCGTCGCCTCGAGCCATTGCGCCGACTCGTGGCGTGGCCGCTGGTCGCCGCGACGCTGGCGGTTGTCGTGCTGGAACTCGCCGTCGCCCCGTGGCATTCCATGATCCGCGTCTCCGCGGCGCTGGTGGCGACGGCGGTCGGGGCCGCGCTGTATGATGCGCAGCGCGCACACATCCTGACGCTGCTCGGACTGCGCTGAATGCGGCAACCGCTGCTGCCGCTCGTGACGTTGCTGCTCGGGGCGTGCCTCGCCGAGCCGACGCTGCCGACTAGCGGGGAGACGCCACTCGTCGCGATGGACGTGGTGGCGCGCGGCGAGACCAACACCTCCTTCCTCAGCGCGTGGGCGGCCTCACCGACGCGTGCGTGGTTCGGGGGGCAGGGCGGCGTGGTGCTGGCTTGGGACGGCCAGCAGTTTCGCGCGGAGCAGACCGGCACGACCGAGACCATTGCCGGTCTCTGGGGGAGCGACGCCGATCACCTGCTGGCCGTGGGCGATGGTGGCTCGGTGCTCAGGCGGGAAGGTGGTCAGTGGGCCGTGGACACGATGCTGGCCGGCGTGCAGTTGCTGGGGGTGTGGGGCCTCGATCGCGAGCGGTATTGGGTGGTGGGCACCGGCGGCCGGATCGTGCGACACACCGCCAGCGGATGGCAGCAGATGTCCGTGCCGACCACCACCGAGCTCTGGAGCCTCTGGGGCCAGTCGGAGGAGTCGTTGGTGGCGGTCGGCAACAACGGCACCGTGGTCGAGTGCTGCACGAACGGCGGCTGGCAGCGCGTCGCGACGCCGACGTCGCTGCCGCTCTTCGGTGTGGCGGGCGATGGGGCGGGGCGCGTGGTCGCGGTTGGCGCACTCGGCACCATCCTGCTGCGCGATGCCGACGGTGTGTGGCGGCAGGTCGCGTCGCCGACGCCCGTCACCCTGTTCCGGGTCCAGGCCGTGGGGAACGGCGACTTCACGATCGTCGGCGACGGCGGGCGCATCCTGCGCGGCGACGGGGAGCAGTGGTCACTCGCCCCTGTGCGCGGACCAGGCGAGAACCTGCGCGCACTCGCCTTCGCCGGCGGGCGGCAATTTGCGGCGGGGTGGTTTGGCGAAGTACTGGATGATCGTGACGGATGGGAAGTGCGGCATTCCGGGGGCGTCCTCTTCGCGGTGCACGTCTCCCCCGATGGCGGCGGGCTCGCGGTCGGGCTGGGCGGCCTGGCCTACGAGCGGGTTGCGGGCCAGTGGCAGCGCGTCACGCTGCCGACGTCCACCTCGCTCTACGGCCTCGACGGACCGAGCACGTCGGAACTGCTCGTGGTGGGCGACAGCGGCACGATCCTGCGGCGTGCCGGAGGCAGTTGGCAGCGCGAAGCGTCGCCGTTCGGCGGACTGCTGCGGAGTGTCTGGTGGGGTGCGGGCGGCCGCGCGATGATCGTCGGCGCGGAGGGGACGGCGCTCGCGAGCGACGGTGCGGGGTGGCGAGCGACGGCGACGGGGACCGGCGGCTTCCTGCGCCAGGTCTGGGGTCGCGAGTGGATCGACCTCTGGGCGGTGGGCGACAGCGGCACGGTGCTGCGATGGAACGGCTCGTCGTGGCATCGACTCGCCACGCCGGTCACCACGTTGTTGCGCGGCGTCTGGGGGCGCTCGTCGCGCGACGTCTGGGTCGCGGGCGAGGCCGGGGTGGTGCTGCAGTGGAACGGGTCACGGTGGACGCTGCTGCCCGCACCGACGACCGGCGCGCTGCGCGCCATCATCGGCGATGGGCCTGATATCCTCGTCTTCGGCGAGGCTGGTGGGACATGGCGATGGGACGGTCGGCAGTGGAGGGCGTACTCGACCGGCATTCCCGGACTGCTGATCGGCGTGGGTGGGGGAAACGGACGACCCCTCGTCGCCGTGGGTGAGGTCGCGGTGATCGCCGAGGGACGGCGTTAGCGTCGACGCACGACGGTGGCGCCGAGGCGACGGGCCAGCGCGGTGCCGGGGCCGGGGCCAAGGACGGTGATCGTGGTGGAGAGGGCATCAGCGGTCGCGGGATCGGGGTGCAGCACCGTCGTCTCGAAATCAGAGGTGAGTGGTCGTCCGCTGCGCGGATCGATGACGTGCGAGTAGGCGACGCCGCCGATCAGCACATGCTGGGCCGACGGGCCCGACGTCGAGATGGCGACATCGTGGAGCACGAGCGTCGAATCGCCGTGTGGGGTGGGGACCGACACCTCCCAGCCGGGCCGACCGGGGGGGGCGTCGCCGAGCAGCAGGTCGCCGCCGGCTTCGAGCAGCACCGCATTGACGCCATGGACGCGGAGCGTGGTGCGGGCCTCGCCCAGGATCCACCCCTTGGCGATGCCGCCGAGGTCGAGTCGCATCCCGGCGCGGCCGACGCGGACGCGGCGCCGGGTCGAATCGAGCGCGACCCGGCGCCAGCCGGTCGCCTCACGAGCGCGGCGGACCGCGGAGTCCGCCGGGGCCAGGCCGGTGCGCCGCGCCTCGCGCCAGAGCGCCACGATCGGCCCGACGGTGGGATCGAACGCGCCGCCGCTGGCGCGGCTCATCGCCAGGGCGCGGGCCGTGACCTCGAACAACTCGGCCGAGACCGGGACCCACTCCCCCGGCCGCTCCGTCAGCTGGCGAACCTCGCTGCCGGGGCGCCAGTCGCTCAGGAGCTGCTCCAGCTCGGCAATCCGGGCGTAGGCCGCGCGGGCGGCGGCATCGGCGGTCGCCTGATCGGCGTGGAGGACCAGTCGCACCTCCATGCCGAGGTGGAGCTGGCGATACTCGTGGCTGGCCCCCTGTGCAACGGCGGGCGCCCCGTGCAATTTCAAGATCGCGATCAGGACGATCGCGACCCCGACTCTCCCTCGCATCCTCGCGTGCATATCTGATGAAGCTAGCCTCGTTCGTGGCACGCGGTGCGTGCTCGCTCCTCCTTGCGCTTCCCCTCGGGGCCCAGGCGCCGCTCCGTCCCTACACCGACTCGATTCCCGGATCGCTGGTCACCTTCGAGATGGTGCCGGTGAGCGGCGGCGAGGTACTGGTGCCCGGCCCCAATGGTCCGACGAAGGTGACGGTGCCGGCGTTCTGGATCGGGCGCACCGAGGTGACGTGGGATGCGTTCGACATCTTCGCCTTCCGACTCGACATCGCGCGCGCCGAGCGGAACAACATCGACGCGACCACGCGGCCGTCGCGGCCGTATGGCGCGCCGGACCACGGCTTCGGGCACGCCGGCTATGCCGCGCTCTCGATGACCTACTACACCGCCGTCCGCTATACCGAGTGGCTCAGCCAGAAGACCGGGCACCGGTACGCGCTGGCCACCGACGCGCAGTGGCTGCGCGCGGCCGAGCTCGCGCTCGGCAAGGCCCCGCTCTCCACCGCGCGCGTGCAGGAGCTCGCGTGGGTGGCCGAGAATGCGGAGGCCGGGACGCATCCCGTCGCCACCCGCGCGGCCGACGCCCTCGGCCTCTTTGACCTGCTCGGCAATGCCGGCGAGTGGGTGACCGGGAACGACGGCACGCCGGTGCTGCGCGGCGGCACCTGGCGGCAGCCGGCGACCACGGTGGCCGGCCGTCCGCGCGACCTGCAGGCCCCCAGCTGGAACTCGACCGACCCGCAGATTCCCAAGAGCCGTTGGTGGTTGTCCGACGGCACGTTCGTAGGCTTCCGCATCGTGAGGATCCCGTGACCATCGACCGTCGTGACTTCGTTGCCTCTGCCGCCGCGGCCGCCGCGGGAGCCCTTGCACTGCCGCGCCGCGCCTTCGCGATCGGCGTGCCCGATGCCGACCCGATCCGGATCGGCGTGATCGGCTGCGGCGGTCGCGGCACGGGCGCCGTGCGCGATGCCCTCACCGCCAGCGAGAACGTGAGCCTCGTGGCGATGGGCGACATCTTCCCCGACCGCCTGGCCGCCGCGCGCGACCAGTTCGGGAAGGTCGCCGCCGAGAACCCCGGCTTCGCCGCGAAGTACAAGGTGTCGCCCGAGAAGACGTTCACCGGCGTCGACGCCTACAAGCAGGTGCTGGCGACCGACGTCGACCTTGTGATCCTCGCGACGCCGCCGGCGTTTCGGCCGATCCACCTCGAGGCGGCCATCGCCGCCGGCAAGCACGTCTTCATGGAGAAGCCGGTCTGCGTCGACGTGACCGGCGCGATGTCGGTGCTCAAGTCGTCGGAGGCTGCCGCGTCGAAGCATCTCGCGATCGTCTGCGGCACGCAGCGACGCCACGACCCGCGCTACATCGAGACGATCAAGCGGATCCACGACGGCGCGATCGGCGACATCGTCGCGGCGCAGGTCTACTGGAACCAGGGCTCGCTCTGGAACTTCGCGCGCAAGCCGGAGTGGAGCGACACCGAGTGGCAGCTGCGCAACTGGCTCTACTTCACCTGGCTCTCCGGCGACCACATCGTCGAGCAGCACGTCCACAACCTCGACGTCGCCAACTGGGTGATCGGCGCGTTGCCGATCAAGGCGACCGCGATGGGTGGCCGCCAGGCCCGCACTGGCGCCGAGTACGGTCACATCTACGATCACTTTGCCGTCGAGTACGAGTACCCGAACGGCGTCCGCCTGATGTCGATGTGCCGCCAGCAGGACGGCACCTCGTCGCAGGTCGGCGAGCGCATCCTCGGGACCAAGGGCAATTCCAACGCCTACAACAAGATCACGGCGGGCGGGAGCACCTGGTCGCATCCCGCGGTTGCCGAAGGGCTGAATCCGTACGTCGAGGAACACCGCGACCTGGTCGCCTCGATCCGCGCCGGCACGCCGCTCAACGAGGGCCGCCGGATCGCCGAGAGCACGCTGACGGCGATCATGGGGCGCGAGGCGGCGTACACCGGCAAGGACGTCACCTGGACGCAGCTCATGGCCGCCAAGCTCGACCTGATGCCGAAGCCGTTCGCGCTGGGCTCGCTGGTGGTGCCGCCGGTGCCGATGCCGGGGCAGACCACGTTGTCGCGCACCTTCAACGAGGGGTGGTGAAATGGAGCGGCGAGACTTTGTCGCGGCCGGCGTCGCGGCGGGCGCCGCGGCGCTGACGACCGGCCGGCCGCTGCAGGCATCGATGCGCTCCGCCGACCCCGCCTTCTCGGTGAAGTTCGCCCCGCACTTCGGGATGTTCGCGGCGAACGCGGGCGACGATGTCGTCGCCCAGCTGCGCTGGATGCACGAGCGCGGCTTCCGGGCGCTCGAGGACAACGGGATGCGCGGCCGTTCGGTCGAGGAGCAGGACCGGATCGGGAAGGAGATGGCGCGGCTCGGGATGACGATGGGCGTCTTCGTCGCCAATCCGGGGACCGCCTTCGGCAAGGTGACCTTCGCGGGAGGCGACGAGGGCTTCACCGAATCGTTCCTCGCCGACATCCGCGCCTCGATCGAGGTGGCGAAGCGGGTCAACGCGAAGTGGATGACGGTGGTCATGGGTGAGGTCGCGCCGCGGCTCGAGCCCGAGTACCAGGCCGCCAATGGCGTCGAGGTGCTGCGCAAGGCGGCCGCCCTGCTCGAACCCCACGGTCTCGTGATGGTGCTCGAGCCGCTCAACCGCCGCGACCATCCGTCGCTCTTCCTGACGCGGGTGCCGCAGGCATACCAGATCTGCCGCGCGGTGAATTCGCCGTCGTGCAAGATCCTCTTCGACATCTACCACCAGCAGATCACCGAGGGGAACCTGATCCCCAATTTCGATCGCGCCTGGGACGAGGTCGCGTACGTGCAGATCGGGGACAATCCGGGGCGCCGCGAGCCGGGCACCGGCGAGATCAACTACGCCCGCATCTTTGCCCACCTCAAGCAGAAGGGCTACACCGGTGTGCTCGGCATGGAGCACGGGAATTCGAAGCCGGGGAAGGAAGGGGAGATGGCGGTGATTGGGGCGTATCGTGGGGTGGAGCCGAAGTAGTCGTGAGTCGTGGGTCCTGAGTCGTGAGAAGTCGAATGGCCGGTCTCCTCTCGGGGAGCCGGCCATCTCGTTGTTCCTCTCAGGACTCAGGACTCAGGACTCACGACTCCCCCCTACCCCAACAACTTCCGCTTCGGACTCACGATCTGCGCAATCAGGATCCCCGCCACCAGCGACACCGCGACCAGCACCATCCGGAAGGCTCCTTCGACGCCGACGATGACGTCCTTGTCGAGGAGCGAGGTGAGCGAGCGCAGGCCGATGCTGCCCGGGACGAGCATCAGCAGGCCGGGGACGAGGACGATCTGCGAGGAGCGGTTGGTGAGGCGCGCGTACCAGTTGGCGCCGATGCCGACGGCGAGGGCGCCGACGAAGGCGCCGAGTTCGGGGCCGAGGGTGTCGCCACCGAACCGCGCACCGACGATCGCGAGCCCGCCGGCCGCGACGATCCACGGCGCGTCGCGGCGCTCGGCCTTGAGCAGCACGATGAACGCGAGCGCCGAGACGACCACCGCCACGAAGAGGGTCCATTCGGGGAGCGGCGTGATCCTGGTCGAGCTGATGCGACCGAGCGCCAGCACCGCCATCTTGCTGCCGAGTGCGATGCCGAAGGTGATGCCGAGGAGGAGGACGATCGCCCCCATGAGGCGCGAGGTGCCCGAGGCGAGATGACGGGTGGAAATTTCCGTCATCGCGGTGGTCAGCATCAGCCCGGGGATCAGCACGATCACGCCGGCCAGTGTCGCGATAAAGACCGAGATCGGGAAGCCGGCCCATGCGACCGTCGCGGCAAGCAGCGAGGCGGTGAGCGCCGCGACCGGCTCGAAGACCCGGTTCAGGCCGGCGATGCGCGAGGTCACCAGCGAGAGCAGGCCGATCGCGAGCCCGATGCCGAGGCCCGCCGCCATCTCGTGCCAGCCGCCGCCGAGAAAGCGGGCCGAGCTCCCCGAGGCGATCGCGAAGGCGGCGGTCGTGAGCCAGATCGGGTACGGCGGCGGAGCGAGCTCGATCGCCTCGAGCCGGCGCGAGCCCTCGAGCGGCGTCAACTGGCCGTTGAGGACCTCGCGGGTCACCTCATCCGTCCGAGCGAGCTTGCCGAGATTCGACTCGCCGGGCTCGACCCGGATCAGGAAGGTTCGCTGGTCGTCCTGCGGTCCGAAGGAGACCATGATCGAGGTCGGCATCGAGAAGAACTGCGCCTGCAGCCCGAGCCGGTCGGACGTGAGCTCGAGCGCCTCTTCGAGGCGGTTGGCCGCGTAGCCCGAGGTGTGGAGCGAGCGGCCGAGGCGCAGCACGAAGGAGACACGGTCGTCCGGGCCCGGGCCGCTGGGCAGCGGAAAGCCCTGCGCCGGGGTCCAGCCGGTCCATGCCGTGCGTGTAGTATCCTTGTTGGTCGTCGTCATCAGGCGTGAATGATACGTCCCCGACTCCCCGAGGAGCGAATGCCCCGGACCCCCTTGTTGCTCGCCATCCTGCTCGTCGCCGGATGCGCCACGAATCCCGTCACCGGCAAGCGCCAGCTCTCCCTCGTCTCGGAGTCGCAGGAGATCGAGATGGGGAAGGGCGAGCTCGCCCGGGCCCGCGCCGAGACCGGCTTCTATCCCGACACCGCGCTTGAGGCGTACGTCGCCCGCGTCGGCAAGAAGATGGCGGCGGCCAGCGAGCGGCCGGCGTTGCCGTGGGAGTTCCACCTGATCGACGACCCGATGGTGAACGCCTTCGCCGCGCCGGGCGGCTTCATCTTCATCACGCGCGGCATCCTCGCCTACCTGAACAGCGAGGCCGAGCTCGCCGGCGTGGTCGGTCACGAAATCGGCCACGTCACCGCGAAGCACACCGTCGCGGCGATCTCGCGGCAGCAGGTCGGCACGATCGGCATCCTCGGCGCCGCCATCCTCGCGAAGGATGAGCGGATCGCCCAGGTCGGCAGCTCCGGCCTCGGCATCCTCTTTCTCAAGTTCGGCCGCGACCAGGAGAGCCAGTCCGACGGGCTCGGGCATCGCTACTCGCTCGCGCAGGGCTATGACGTGCGCGAGATGCCGAAGACCTTCATGACGCTGCAACGCGTGAGCGAGGCAAGCGGCAATGCCGGGCGCATTCCCGGCTTCCTCTCGACCCACCCCGACCCGGGCAACCGCGTCGCCGCCACGCAGTCGTGGGCCGACACCGTCAGCAACTACGCCAAGCTGGTCACGGGCCGCGACCGGTTCCTCGATCACCTCGACCATCTCGTCTTCGGTCAGGATCCTCGACAGGGGTACTTCGAGGGCGTGCGCTACCTCCATCCGTCGCTGCTCTTCCAGTTCGACCTCCCGACCGGATGGCAGGGGATCAACCAGGCGACGCAGGTGATCGGCGCCGAGCCGAACGGCGCAGGGCAACTGCAGTTGAGCCAGGCGCCGCAGGCGACGGCTGCCGCGGCGATGCAGGCGTGGCAGGCGCAGCAGGGCGTCACCACGAACGCCGTCCAGCAGGCGCAGATCGGCGGATTCCCGACCCTGTGGGCCGACTTCTCGGCGACGACGCAGGACGGGCAGCAGCTGATGGGCCGCGTGGCCTACATCACCTACCGGGGCGCGGTCTGGCAGTTCCTCGGGATGTCGCTCGCCGCGTCGTGGCCGCAGCTGGGCGGACCGATCAAGAACGCGATCGGCTCCTTCGCGGCGACGCCCGCCAACATGACCTTCAAGCGGGTGCGGGAACTGCGGGTGATCACACTGTCGCGCCCGATGACGATGTCGGCGCTCGCCGGCGAGAGCGGCGGCGCCGCGACCGCGGAGGAGCTGGCGTTGATCAACAGCGTGGATGAAGGGGCGATGCAACCGCAGGGGAAGAAGCTGAAGACGGTGCGCTTCCGCTGAGGCTCAGCCGACGCGGCGCGTCTTCCCCTTGAGGAAGTCCATCAGCAGGAACTGACCGAGCGTCATCGGCGAGGCGAAGTAGGCCTTCCCGCGGCAGATGCGCGAGACCTGCTTGACGAATTCGACCAGGTAGTGGTCGCGGGCGAGCATGAAGGTGTTGATCATGATGTTGCTGCGGCGGCACGCCGACACCTCGGCGTACGTCGCCTTCAGGATCGAGGGATCGAGGCCGCCGGAGTTGACGTAGACCCGACCATCGGGGAGCGTCATCGCCGACGGCTTTCCGTCGGTGATCATCACGATCTGCTTCATCTCCTGTCGCTGCCCGGCCAGGATGCGGCGGGCGAGTTGCAGCCCTGCGGCGGTGTTGGTGTGATAGGGGCCCACCTTCACGCTCGCCAGCGCACCCGGCGGAATCTCCTCGGCGGTGTCGTGGAAGAGCACCACCTTGATCACGTCACCGGGGAACTGGTGCCGGATCAGGTGCGTGAGCGCGAGCGCCACCTTCTTCGCCGGCGTGAAGCGATCCTCGCCGTAGAGCACCATCGAGTGCGAGCAGTCGAGCATCAGCACGGTCGCGGCCGACGAGCGATAGTCCGCCTGGGTCACGTGCAGGTTGGCGTAGTCGAGCTCGAGCGGCATCTTGAGGCCGTGGCGTGCGATCGCGGAGGTCAGCGTCGCGGCGGCATCGAGGTTCATGACGTCGCCGAATTCGTAGACCTTGCTGGCCGACTCGCTCTCGACCGAGGTGGCGAGGTGCGGCGTCTCGTGTGCGCCGATCGCGGAGCGGCCGAGCGCGCCGAGCAGGGCGCGCAGCGTCCGGTAGCCGAGGAAGTCGGCGCCCTTCTCCTTGAGGTCGAACTTGACGGTGCGGGCGGCGGCGCGCGCCTCGCCGCCCGGGAGCTGATCCGGCGGGATCGCCTGGCCCGCCTGGTTGGTCATGTTGAGGTATCCCTCTTCGGCGAGCCGCTGGACGATGCGGTCGAGCAGCTTCGCGAGCTCGGCCTGCACCTCCTCGTCCTTGGCCGCGTCGCCGGTGGTGCCATCCTTGAGCAGCGTGAGCATGTCGGGGGTCAGCTGCCCCGACTCGATCAACGCCTTGAGGATCGCGTTCCGGAGGTCGTCGAGGGTGCGCTCCCCATCCTCGTCGCCGGGTTCGCCCCACCAGGGCGTGCCGGCGAAGCCGGACTCGAGGAGGAAGTCCCCGAGCTGGTCGAGCAGCGCCTGCAGGTTGACCTGCTCGGCGAGGCCGGCGACGTACTTGGTGTAGGTGGTGTAGCGCATAGGGGAGTATACCCCGGGGGTTAGTTTCCGTTCATGCCCCTCGCCCTTCGCACCCGCTTCCGGGATCTCGGTGCCGTCCTCTTCACCGGACCGTTCCGGGCGGTGCGCCATCCCGACTTCCGGCGCTTCCTGGGGGGCCAGGGGATTTCGCTCGTCGGGACCTGGATGCAGTCGATCGCCCAGGGGTGGCTGGTCCTCGAGCTCACCCGGTCCGCCTTCGCCGTCGGGCTGACCTCGACACTTGCCACGTTGCCGATCCTCTTCTTCACGCTCTACGGCGGGGTGGTGGCGGACCGGGTGGACAAGCGGCGCTTCATCATGGCGCTGCAGACGGTGATGCTGGTCGAGGCGGCGGCGCTGGCCGCGCTCACGCTGACCCACCAGGTGACCGTCGAGTGGATCTGGGGGCTGGCCGTGCTCTTCGGCCTGGCCACGGCGTTCGAGGTGCCGGCCCGCCAGGCCTTTCTGGTCGAGCTGGTGCCGTCCGAGGACCTGGTCTCGGCGGCGGCCGTCAACTCGACGACCTACAACCTCGCGCGCGTCATCGGCCCCGCGATCGCCGGGATCGTCGTCGCGATCGCCGGGCCCGGGGCCGCATTCGCCCTCAACGCGTTGAGTTACGTCGCGGTGCTGGTCGGGCTCTCCCGCATCCGCACGCCGCACATCCCGAAGCCGCCGTCGGCTCGTCCCTCGGTCTTCACCGGGGTCCGCTTCATCCAGTCGCGGCCGGTGCTGGCCGCGCTCTCCTGGCAGATGGTGTTGCTCACGGTGCTGAGTGGCTCGTTCATCCCGATCCTCGCCGTCTACGCGCGCGAGGTGCTGCATGTCGGCGCGCGCGGGTACGGTGCGCTGACGGCGGCGGTCGGCGTCGGGGCCGTGGCGGGGGCGGTGCTGATCGGCGGGGTCGGGACGAGGCTGCCGCGGCCCCGGGCCGCGGTCATCGGCGCCGCCACGCTGAGCATCGCGGTGATCCTGCTGGCGCTGAGCCGCGAGGCGTTCCTCTCGCTCACGCTGCTGGCGGTCGCCGGGGCGGCGATGGCGACGCAGGGGATCGCGACGGCGACGTCGCTGCAGCTGGCGGCGCCGAACGAACTGCGCGGCCGGGTGATGGCGGTGTATTCCTTCGTGGTGCTCGGGCTCGCTCCGCTCGGCGCCTTCCAGGCCGGATGGGTCGCGGAGCATCTGGGCGCCGCGTGGAGCATCGGATTGAGCGGGGGCGCGGCGTTGCTGGGCACCGCGTGGCTGTCACGCCGTCTCTGGGACGGCAGGGAGGAAGGATGCTGATCACGATCTCGCGGGAATACGGGGCGTGCGGGTCATCCGTGGCTCGCCGCGTGGCCGCAGACCTCGACTGGCGACTGGTCGACAACCAGCTCGTCGAGGAGGTCGCAGCCCGCGCCGGAATGAGCGCCGACGAGGTGAGCGAGAAGCAGGAACGCGGCCCGACGTTCGTCGAACGGCTCGCGCGGGTCCTGACGGTCGCGACCCCCGAGGTGCTGGGGCCATCGACCGCCGAATTGCCGGAGCAGGAGGAGGCCCGCCTGGTCCGGCTGACCGAACAGGTCGTCGCCGAGGCGGCCCAGGACCATGCCGTGCTCGTGGGCCGGGCGGCGGTGGCGGTGGTCGGCCAGCGCGACGGCGTGCTGCACGTCAAGCTGGTGGCGTCGGCAAGCTACCGCGCCGGCGTCGTCGCCGAGCGGCTCGCCATCCCACTTGAAGAAGCGCAGAAGCGGGTCCGCGATGTCGACGCGCATCGCGCCCGGTATCACAAGCAGTACTACAATCGCGACTGGACCGACCCGCACCATTACCATCTCACGATCAACACGGAACTGGTGGGGATCGAGGGGAGTGCGGCATTGATTGTTGCAGCGGTGAAACGAGAGAACCGATGATCGATCATCGATGATCGATCATCGATCATCGGTCACGCCAATCCGTCCATGCCGTGCTGCCCGCCCTTCCGCCGACTCGGCCGCACCCGCTGCCAGCCGTGCTCCTCGCTCCGCGCGATCCGCTGGTGGGCGGCCAGGGCTTCGAGCACCAGCTCGCAGGCGGCGACCGCGGTTTCCTGGTCGGCCGGGGAGGCGAAGCCGGTCTCATAGACCAGCGGGAGGAGGCCCTCGACCAGGCCGAAGGCCGCCAGGCAGGTCGCCGTGGGCTCGTCGACGCCGATCTTGAGGGCGCCACCCTGCTCGAACCAGGCGACGATCGGCTCGACGTCGGCCTCGAAGGCGCGCTCGGTGAAGACCATCCCGGCGGCGCGCCGAATCAGCTCTCGTGCCACCGACTCGGCTCCCTGCATTTCCCCCTCGTACTCCAGCTCGACCTTGCCGGTGATCGCCGGAATCCCCGCGTAGATGTCGCTCACGCGGGTCACGGTGCGGGCCGCCCCGGTGGCGATCGCGCGACGCTCGGCGTTGCTCACCACGACCTCGAGCAGCGAGATCGGGAGCCGCTGCGAGACGCCGGAGCGACGATCGACGCGGGCGTCCTCGCGCGCGGCGAATGCGACCTGCTCCACGGTTTCCGCGATGAACTCCGGCACCGTGACGCGCCCGTCGGTGCGCGCGAGCCACGCCTCCTGCGCGGTGATCGCCATCCCCTGTTCGACGGCCCGCGGGTAGTGCGTGCGGATCTCGGAGCCGATCCGGTCCTTGAGCGGCGTGATGATCTTGCCGCGCGCGGTGTAGTCTTCGGGGTTCGCGGTGAAGGCCATCACCACGTCGAGCGAGAGGCGCACCGGATACCCTTTGATCTGGACGTCCCCTTCCTGCATGATGTTGAAGAGGCCGACCTGGATCTTGCCGGAGAGGTCCGGCAGCTCGTTGATCGCGAACATGCCCGCGATTGGCGCGCGGCAGCAGGCCGAAGTGCATGGTGATCTCGTCGCCCAGCAAATGCCCGCCCCGCGCGGCTTTGATCGGATCGAGGTCGCCGATGATGTCGGCGATCGTCACGTCGGGCGTCGCGAGCTTCTCGACGTACCGCTGCTCGCGCGGCAGCCAGCCGATCGGCGTCTCGTCGCCGCCTTCGGCGATCAGGTCACGCGCGTACTTCGAGATCGGGGCGAACGGATCGTCGTTCACTTCGCTGCCGGCGACGACCGGGACGACCTCGTCGAGGAACTGCACCAGCGCGCGCAGCAGGCGCGTCTTCGCCTGACCGCGCGTGCCGAGCAGGATGAAGTCGTGCCGCGCGAGGAGGGCGTTCACCAGCTGCGGAACGATCGTGTCGTCGTAGCCGACGATTCCCGGGAAGAGCGGACCCCCGCGCGCGAGTGCGGCCAGCAGGTTGGTGCGCAACTCATCGCGCACCGAGCGACCGCGGAGCGGCGCCTCGGCCCAGCGGCTCGCGCGCAACGCCCCCAGGGTGGTCGGCAACGGGGTCATCAGTGCTCCGGAAACGGGGATGGGAACGGTCACAGGGTAGTACGGCGAACGGGGCGGAAGGGTCCCTCACCCCGGGGGGGGGGAGCCCCCCGGCGGCCGAAATACCGGGGAAGTTTCTACACCGTCGGAAGTTAGCTGTCTTGACACTTGCCGGACGGCCCCTAACTTGTTGCACGGTGCATCGGGGGAAGCGGCCGATTCTCGGAACCGGCCCGGTGACCACTTTCAACTCACAAGGAGAAGCAATGCGGAAGTTCGTGATGGCGGCTGCGGTGATTGCTCTGGCGGCGTGCGGCAACAAGGCGGCGGAGCAGGCGGCGGCGGATTCGGCCCGTGTGGCCGACAGCGTCCGTGTGGCGGACAGCACGGCGGCGGCGGCGGCGGCCGAAGCGGCCAAGATGGCTGACAGCGTGCGTGTGGCCGACAGCATCCGCGTCGCGGATAGCACGGCTGCTGCTGCCAAGAAGGGCGGCAAGTAAGCTGGTCCCCGACCGATGCACCCACGACGCCCCGGGCAGATGCCCGGGGCGTTGTGCTTTCTAGCCGGCGCGCAGCGCCTCGCCCCACTCGGGCAGGTCGATCACCGAGGCCGGCACCCCACCCGCCAGCACCTCCGCCCCCGGTTCCACTTCGCGACGAAGGAGGGCCAGGGCCAGCGCCCGATGGCCGAATCGCCCCAGGGTGCGGATCGAACCGACCGCCCGCCCGTCGGCCACCACCTCCGGGCCGCTCGGCAGCGCCTCGCTCTCCCAGAGGAGACCGCGCAGCACGCGGTTCGCGTGGCCCCGGAAGTGGAGTCGCGCGACCGTCTCCTGCCCGGTATAGCAGCCCTTGTCGTAGCGCACGCCGCCGAGCTCGTCGAAGCGCACCTCCTGGGGCAGCGTCTTCTCGTCGATCTCGTGCCCAACGGCCGGCCAGCCGGCGAGCAGGCGCGCCGCGTGGCACCAGGTCGGCGGGGCAGCGAGCCACCCTGACTCGGCGAGCCGGCCATCGACCACCGACGCGGCCTCCGGACTCATGATCAGCGCCCGGAATGGGGCGACGCCGGAGGGACGAACCAGGCCAACCCCGTCCGGCACGGCGGCGTCCGCGCCAACCAGCCAGCGCAGCGTGGTGAGCCCGGTCACTTCGGTCACCTTGGCAAGGCGGGGCGGAATCGTCCGCGTGAAGAGCGCCCGGATCGCCTCGCCCATCGGCGCGGGGACGAGCACCCACGCGGCCTCCCCGTCGCGCCGCACCCACGCGTCACTGATGATCATCCCCTTGGGCGTGAGGATGGCGCCCCAGATGAGGCCATCGGGTACCATCTTCGCGACGTCGTTGGTCAGCATTCCCTGCAGGCAGCTGATCGCGCCGGGACCCTCGAGGCGGAAGATCGCGTGCGGGACGTCGATGGCGTGGTGACCCTCGACGAGGGCGCGCGCCTCCTCGGCGCTCAGGAAGACGTCGGCAACCATGGCAACTCCAACGGCTGGTGGTCGAGAAAGTCGGCCCAGATCGACGCCGGCTGCTCCCGCTCGAGCTCTGCCCGGGAGTGCGAGGTGGTGAGCATCGCCACCGGCATCCCGGCGGCGCGCGCGGCGCGGAGGCCCGGCACCGAGTCCTCGACCACCACGCAGGCGCTGGTCGGGAGGCCGAGCAGCGCCAATCCCTTGAGGTACCCCTCGGGATCGGGCTTTGTCCGCGTGACGTCCTCTGCAGCCACAATCCCGACGAAACAGTCGACGAGTCCCGCGATGGTGAGCACGTGGATGATCTCCTCGCGGCGAGCGGCCGAGACGATCGCCAGCCGCACCCCCTCGGTGTGCAGCGACCGCACGAACGGCCCCACGCCGGGCACGAGGGTGAGATCGGCCGCAATGAGCCGCTGGTAGATCGTTCCCTTCGCCGCAATGAGGTGATCGAGCATCCGCGTGTCGAGGGTGCGATTGGCGGCGCGCCAGGCATGCACGAAGCAGCCGCGGTCGTCGTAGCCGAGGTACTCGCGATAGTAGGTGGACTCGTCCACCGCGAGGCCCCATTCGGCGAGGACCTCGAGCAATGCGGCGCAGTGGTGGCGTTCGTCGTCGACGATCACGCCGTTGAAGTCGAAGCAGACGCCCTTCATGGGCGCACCTCGCCGCTGATGCCCGTCACCAGGATGCTGCGGGGATCGTGGCGTTCGCGCAGCCGCGCGATCGGCCCGCCGATCCCCTCGCGATACGCACCGAAGTGACCGACCGCGCGCCGGAGCGCCCAGGGCCCGCGCTCCAGGGTCAACGGCACCTCGCGCGCGGCGAAATGCCCGCGCACCGCCCGCAGCCGGTCGGCCTCGGCATGCCCGCTCCAGCGGATCGATCCCGCGAGCGCGCCGGCACTGAGCATCCCTTCGCCGAGCAGCGAGACGACCGCGTCGATCGCCTCGTCGATCCCTTCCGGGAGGACACCAAGGCGAAAGGTGACCGGCACGCTGGACAGCCCGCGGGACGAGCCATTCCAGAGCAGCACACGCCGCTCCGGCGGCAGTTCGTGCCATTGCAGGTTTGCCACGGCGTTGAGCCGATGTCCCTCGGCCTGCACCTCGTCGCGACTCCCCATCAGGCGGACGGCGAGCAGCCACTCGGATTCCGAGGCGAGTGCCGGTGACATCAGCTCCGCAGCGGCCGCGGCGATCGCGTGATCGCCGAGTTCGCGCGCCGCAGCGCTCAGTCGGTCGCGGGTGCCGAGGGCGACCCAGGTCACGTCGGCATCGGGAATCGGCTGGACGCGAAGCGTGGCCTCGGTGATGATCCCGAATCCGCCGAAGCCGCCGAGGTGGAGCCGCATCGCCGGCGTCAGCGTGGCCGTCGCCGTCGCGCGCCAGCCGCACCACGCGGCCGTCGCCACTGGCGATCGTGAGGGCGAGCACCTGATCGCGCACCGGGCCGAAGCCGGCACGCAACGGGCCGGCGGTGGCGGTCGCGAGGATGGAGCCGATGGTGCGGTCGGTGCGTCCGGGGGGATCGAGCGCGACCCAGCCGTGGCGATCCCGCAGGCTGTGCCGCAGGACGTCGAGCGAGACGCCGGTCTGGACGCTCGCTGCGTCTTCCGTCTGCTCGATGCTGAGGCCGTCGTCGAGGCCGCGAGTCGAAATGGTCAGGTCGGCTGGCGGGGCGTCGGTGCGCCAGGAGCCGCCCCCTTCGATCGCCACGAGCCACGACTCGTCGTGGGCGAGCCCGAGAATGCCGGCCATCGCCTCGGTCGAGGTGGGAGTGGCGACGAGCCGTCCGTCGCCATTGGCGCGCACGGCATCGGCGCCGATGGTCGCGGCGATGCGGTCGAGGCGGGTCTTGCTCATGCGGACTCCCGGCGGGGTTCGGCGGGAGGTCGTGCGGGGGCAGCGGTCATCCCCGGAAGATAGACGGGGCGGGGGGCCCCTCAGGCGGCGCGGAACTCTCCCAGGTGCCGGACCTCGGGACACTCGCGCAACTTGGCGAAGGCGCGCTCGCGCAACTGGCGGATCCGCTCGCGGGTGACGCCGAGCGCGGCGCCAATTTCCTCGAGGGTCCGGGCTTCTTCGGTGGGGTCGAGCCCGTAGTAGAGCGAGAGGATGCGACGTTCGCGCGGGGTGAGGTAGCGGCGGAAGATCCGGTCGATGAAGTCGCGGCGAAGGATCTCGTCGGTCCGCGTCTCGATCTCGCCATTCTCGCCGAGGGGAAGTCGTTCGCCGAGGGTCGCGGCGCGGGAGTCGCCGCTCTCGACCGGGGCATCGAGCGAGACCTCGGTCACGAAGAGCCGCCGCGCATCGCGCACGTCATCGAGCGGCATCATCAGCGCAGTCGAGAGCTCCTCGTCGGTCGGCGTCCGGCCGAGCTCCTGTGCGAGCAGCCCCTGGGCCTTGGCGAAGCGCACGACGGCCGTGTTCTGGTTGAGTGGAAAGCGCACCGAGCGCGTCTGTTCGGCGAGCGCCTTCAGCACCGCCTGCCGCACCCACCACACCGCGTACGAGATGAACTTCACGCCGCGATCCGGATCGAACTTGCGGACGGCGCGGAGCAGTCCCTCGTTGCCGATCGCCACCAGGTCGCCTAGCTCGAGGCCGTGACCCTGATAGCGCTTCACGAACGCGATCACGAAGCGGAGGTTCGCCGTGACCAGTCGCTCGATCGCGATGTCGTCGCCCTCGCGCGCCTTCCGCGCCAACGCCCGTTCCTCCTGGATGTCCGTGATCATCGGGAGGTCCTTGATGTCGCGCAGGTACTGCTCGAACGACTCGGCAGCACTCAGCGAGACGCGGGCGCGGGATGGCACAGGAGCGGCACGACGCGGCATGGGAGACCCATTCGGCGAGGGACGAACTGTCAAATTTTCTCGGGAGGTGTTCGAAAGCTACGCAGGCAAGATGGGGTGTTCGGAAGGGGTGTCAAGAGCCTGTAAATATAGACATTGCAACAACTTACAGTTGTTGCAGTTGCGGGATTCGTGCACATCGTCCACATCGAGGTCTTCCACACGAGTGTGCAGGAACGGGGGAAGTCGTTGGCGTGAAAGGGGCTGCGGGGTGGTGAGGGGAGGGGGGATTGTGGGTAAACGGTAAACGGTGAACGGGGCCGGGGAAGGTGAAACGTCAAACGTGAAACGGGTGCCCGCTCGCAGGCCACGTTTCACGTCTCACGTTTCATCACAGCGTTCACCGTTCACCGTTCACCCGCTAGTGCAGCAGCTCCGCCAACAACCGCAGATCCAGCGCCTGCGTCCATTCGCCGCCGATCGCGGCCATGCGGCCCGGCTCGGCGAGCAGCGCGGCGTGGACGGCGCCGCGGCGGTTCTTCTTGTCGCCCTGCATGGCGGCCATGATGATGTCGCGCGGGAGGCCGGGCGGCGGGGCGACCGGCAATCCCACCGCACGGAGCCAGGCCGCGGCGCGGTCGGAGGTGCCGGGGGCGGTGATTCCCATGGCCTCGCCGAGGCGGCTCTCGAGCACCAGCCCGATCGCGACGGCCTCGCCGTGGGGCAGCGCGTAGTGGCTGGCCTGCTCAAGGGCGTGGGCGATCGTGTGCCCGGCGTTGAGCGTCGCGCGGCGACCGCTCTCGAGTTCGTCCTCCATCACGACCTCTGCCTTGATCGCCACGCTCCGGTTGATCAACGTCGTGAGGGCGTCGAGGTCCCGTCGCGCGATCGCGTCGCGCTCGCCCTCGATCCACTGCCCGTAGGCGGCATCCGTGATCAGCGCGTGCTTGACCGCTTCGGCGAGTCCCTCGCGGAAGGCGCGATCGGGGAGCGTGCGCAGCAACGTCGGGTCGCAGCAGACCGCGACCGGCGGATGGAAGGCGCCGACGAGGTTCTTCCCGGCCGGCGTATCGATCCCGGTCTTCCCGCCGACCGAGGCGTCGATCATCGCGAGCGTGCTGGTCGCCACGGCGAGCCATGGCACGCCGCGGAGATAGGTGGCGGCGACGAAGCCGACGAGGTCGGACGTCACGCCGCCACCGAACGAGACGAGCACCGTGTCCCGCCCGAGGCGCCGCGACAGCAGTTCGTCGGTGAGTCGTCCCCACTCGGCGCGGCTCTTCGAAGCCTCGCCGCTCGGGAAGGTCAGCTGCAGCGTTCCTGGCAGCGGCGACGGGAGCAGGGCGGCCACCGTGGCATCGGCGATGACGACGGCGTGGTGGCCGGGGTAGGTCGCATCGAGGAGGGCGCGGACCTGCCCGAAGGCGCCCGCGCCGACCAGCACCGGGTAGCTCCCGGCACGGTGCTCGACCGTCGTGAGCTTTACCAGGTCACGTCTCCGACGCCGGCCTGGTGGTTCGCCTGGCGCGCCATGGTGAAGAGCAGGTCGGAGAGGCGATTGAGGTAGACGACGAACAGCTCCGGCACGTCGGCCGTGATGCCGAGATGGACGACGCTCCGCTCGGCGCGGCGACAGATCGTCCGCGCCAAGTGGAGTGCGGCGGCCTTCGGCGTGCCGGCGGGGAGGACGAACGCGGTGAGCGCCGGCAGTTCCTTGTCGGCCTCGTCCATCGCCTGTTCGAAGAGGTCGACGCGCGAGGGCGAGAGCTCCGCCTTCTCGAGTGCCTTCCGGACCCGCTCGGGGTCCGGCGTCGCGAGGTGCCCGCCGATCGCGAAGAGGTCGCGCTGGACGGTCTCGAGCAGGGCGTCGTGGAACTCCAGCGGCGCCGTGCACCGGACGACGCCGATCGCCGAGTTGAGTTCGTCGACGTCACCGTAGGCGCAGACGCGGGGGTGGTCCTTGAGGACGCGTCCGCCGCCGAAGAGGCCGGTTTCGCCGGAGTCGCCCGTGCGGGTGTAGATCTTGAGGGTCATGCCGGATTATACCCCGATGACGTCCAACATTTCCTCGATCGAGACAATCTTCTCCCTCGGCCGCCCGGCCGGCGCTCCGCGCGCCTGCTCGGCGGCATCGAGACGCTGCCAGGCGGCCCAGTCAGTGACCCGCACCCCGCGACTCGCCAGGATCGCATCAACGGCCTCGGCGGTGCCGCCCTTGCGCGGCAGTGTGCCGTGCTCGAGATCGGCGACGAGCTGCGCCACGGTCTCCGCGGCGCACGACTTGTTGGTGCCGATCACGCCTTGCGGCCCGCGCTTGATCCACCCCGCCACGTAGAGCCCGGGGATCGTCTCGCTGCTCCCCGGGGCGACCGTCACGCGGCCGCCCTGATTGGGGATCGTCCCGCGCCGCTCGTCGAACGGGAAGCCCTCGAGCGCCACACCGCGGTAGCCGACCGAGCGGAAGACCAGGCCGAGGCCGAGGGTCCGCTGCTCACCGGTGGGGACGGCGCGCACGCCGCCCTGTCCGTCGGCCTCGAGTCGGTTCCGCTCCACCACCATCCCCTCGACCCGGTGCTCGCCGAGCAGGGCCACCGGCGAGGTGACGAAGTGAAAATGGATCTGGATCGGGGCACCGGTGGGTTCGCGCTCGGCCCATTCGCGGAGGACGGCGAGGTTCTTCTCGGCGGTGCGGTCCTCGGCCGCTGCGAGCAGGGCTTCGCTCGCCGGGTCGAGGTCGAGATACTCGCGCGGCACCACGACGTTGACGCCCTCGAGTTCGCCCAGCTCGCGCAGTTCGGGGGTGGTGCACGCGGCCTGCGCCGCGCCGCGTCGCGCGATCACGTGGATCGTGCGGATGGCGGAGGTTCGCAACGCCTCGAGCGCGTGGGCCGCGAGGTCGGTCGTGGCCAGCGTGTCCGGCGACTTCGCGAGGATGCGCGTGACGTCCATCGCGACGTTGCCGATGCCGATCACGGCGGCGGCCGACTGGGTGAGGTCGAACGGCAGGTCGGCGTAATCCGGATGGCCGTTGTACCAGCCCACGAGCTCGGTCGCGGCGTGCGAGCCGGCGAGGTGTTCCCCCGGGATGCCGAGTGGTCGATCGGTGCGTGCGCCGAAGGTGGCGATCACCGCGTCGTAGTGTTCGCGCAACTCGGCGACCGTCACGTCGCTGCCGACCTCGACGTGGCCGAGAAAGCGGAAGCCGGGCTGGCTGGCGATCCGCTCGAAGACCTTGGTGACCGACTTGATCTTGGGATGGTCCGGGGCGACCCCGCCGCGCACCAGCCCGAACGGCGTCGGCAGGCGGTCGTAGAGATCGATGGCGATGCCCGGGTGGGCCTTCTGGAGCGCTTCGGCGGCGTAGAAGCCCGACGGACCGGCGCCGATGATGGCGACGCGGGGCAGCAAGGGAGTGGACATGTCCGAACGATAATCGAATCGCCGGCGCCACTCCCCGCGCCCTGCCGTGCTACTTGCCCAGCGGCTTCCCGAGCTCGACGACGATGCTGTCGATCGCGGCAATCATCCGGGTGCTGCCCAGGGTGTGATGATTCGCCTGAATCGAGAAGACCAGCACGCGGCCGTCGCTCCGCTCGACGAAGCCGCTGAGGGTGTTGACCCGCGAAATGGTGCCGCTCTTGGCGCGGACCCGCCCCTCGAGCGGCGTGCCGATGAAGCGTCGGCGCAGCGACCCGGCCGCCCCGCTCTGCGGGAGCGCGGAGGCGATGACCTCGTAGCGCGGATGCTTGCGGATGTAGCTCAGCATCGTGGTGAAGGCGCGCGGGGCGATCAGGTTGTTCGCCGCGAGCCCGGAGCCGTCCTCCACCGCGATCTCGGTGGAATCGACCTTCATCGAGTCGATCAGGAAACGGCGGGTGACGCGCCGTCCCTCTTCCCACGACCCGGCGTTGCCGAACTGCTTCCCGACCTGCTTCAGCAGCATCTCGGCGAACCAGTTCTGCGACGAATTCAGGATCGGGAAGATCCAGTCCGACACCGGCCGCGAGCGCACCTCGGCCAGCGCCGGTGCACTGCGGGCGTGACGGTAGGAGAGCGAGTCGGTCGTCGAGCGCGTCGCACCGCGCACGATGATCCCTTCGGCCGCGAGCTCGCGGCGCAGCGCCAGCGCCGCGAAGCGATTCGCGTCGACCACGGCGGCGTTCTCGGTGCGCGCAGCGGCCCCGGCCGGAATCGCCCCCGAGGCGATCCAGCCGCCACCGTCCTCGCTCCGCAGGATGTCGAAGGTGCTCCGGCTTCCCTTCGGACCGGTCTCGGCCCGCAGCTCGAGTCGCCCGACGCCGATCTCCGGGCTCATCGTGACCCGTGGCGGGATGCCGACGGTGTCGCCGGCGGTGATCCGGAAGTCGACGCTGTTGTCGTTGAAGCCGAGCCCCGACACCGGCGCCGCATACCACCAGTTGAGGTCGTAACCCTCCCAGGAGGGATGGACCACGGTCGGTTCGAAGTAGGAGCCGTCGCCGACCAGATCCCCCGCAATGCTCCGCACGCCGCGCGCCCGAAGCTGCCGCGCGAGCTCGACCATCTTCGCCGCCGGATCGGTGTCGCACACCCCCGCGACGCTTTCATCGACGTCGTAGCAACGTCGCGAGAACGTCGGGTCTCCGCGGCCGTAGAGGACGAGGTCCCCCTGCAGCACGCCATCGATCACCGGGCCGGTGCCGTAGAGCGAGGTCGCCACCGTGAAGCCCGGGTCGAACAGCGCGGCCGCGACCGTCGCCACGACGAGCTTGGTGTTGCTCGCGGGGATGAAGAGCCGGTCGGCGTTGCGGCCATAGAGGAGGTGACCGTCGAGGTCGGTCACGGCCACGCCCCAGAGGAGGCGATCGAGGCCCGGGCCGTCGAGTCGCGCGTCGAGGCGCTTGGTGAGCGACTGCGCCGGGAGCGGGGCGCTCGCCGCGAGCATGGCAACGAGGAGGAGGCGACTACGAACGGTCATGGGCGACTCGGGGGTCGGCGGCGGCGTAACAGAGGTCGGTGATCAGGTTGACCAGCACGAACACGAGCGACAGAAAGAGAATACCGCCCTGGATGGCCGGGAGGTCGCGCTTGTCGATGGCGGTGAGGATGTAGCGCCCCACGCCTGGCCACGAGAAGATCGTCTCGGTGAGGATCGACCCGGTGAGGTAGGAACCGAAGTCGAGCCCCACGACGGTGATAATCGGCAACATCGCGTTGCCGAGAGCGTGGCGGAGGATCACGGTGTGGGCGGGGAGTCCCTTGGCGCGGGCGGTGCGGACCAGCTCCGAGGTGAGCACCTCGCGCATCGCGGAGCGGGTCATCCGCGCCAGGAAGGCGATCGAGCGCATGCCCAGGGTGACGGCCGGCAGCACGAGAAAGAGCAGGCCACCGTACCCCGACGGCGGGAACCAGCGCAGCGTCACGGCAAAGCCGAGGATCAGCAGCAGCCCGACCCAGTACACCGGAAACGAGATCCCGAGATAGGCGCCGAGGGTCGCGAGCCGATCGCCCCAGGAGCCCGGTCGGACCGCACCCCAGATCCCCACCGCGAGACCCAGCGTCACGGCGATCAGCATCGCGGCGCAGGCGAGCTTGAGCGTGGCCGGAAAGCGCTGACGCAACTCGCGGACGATCGGACGGCGGGTGATGTAGCTGCGGCCCAGGTCGCCGCGGGCCACGCCGGCGACGTAGCGGCCAAAGCGGACGGCGATCGGGTCGTCGAGTCGAAGCTCGGCGCGTGCGCGCGCGACGGCGGCGGCATCGGCGCGTTCGCCGACGATCGCGGCCACCGGATCGCCCGGTGCGAGATAGAGCAGGGCAAACGTCACCGCCAGCACACCCAGCAGGGTCGGCACCAGCAGCGCGAGCCGGAGCAGGATGTAGCGGATCACCGGTCCTCCCGCACCGTGGCCCAACGCTGCCCGGTGAAGACCACCGGGTAACTCCATCCGACGATGGAGGGTTGGCGGGCCCAGAGGTCGGTGGGGAACCAGCAGAAGATCCAGGGCGCCTCGTCGAAGACGGCGGCATCGATGGTTCGCAGCAGCCCGGCCTTGGCGGTCGAGTCGGGCGTTCCGCGAGCGGCCACCAGCATCGAATCGAGGGCCGGTCGCTTCAGGAAGGCGTAGTTCCCGCCGGTCCCGGCGTTGCTGGAATGGAAGAGCGGAAAGGTGAAGTTCTCACCATCGGGGTAGTCCGCCCACCAATCCGAGAGAAAGAGGTCGGCCTCGCCCTTCCGCGCGGCGGCGCGCGCGGTGGAGGCATCGCGTTCGACGATCTCGACCTTCACGCCGACGCGGCCGAGGTCGGCCTGGACCGCCTGCGCGATGCGCGCGAACTCCGCCCGCGGCGAGCGCCAGAGCTGCAGCGTGAGGCCGGTGGCATGCCCCGCCTCAGCCAGCAGCGTTCGGGCCTTGGCCTGATCGAAGGCGTAGCGGGTGCGGGTGCTGTCGTAGCCGTCGAGGCCCGGGGGAATGCTCCCGGCGGCGAGGACGCCGCGGCCGTGCATGACCCGGTCGAGAATCGCCGGGACGTTGACGGCGTAGTTGAGGGCGCGGCGCACGCGCACGTCGGCCAGCGGCCCGCGCGTGGTGTTGATCGCGATGTAGACGGCACGCATCGCGGCGCGGCGTTGCAGGACCCGATCGGTGGCGGCCTCCCAGACGGCGGTCTCGCTGACCGGAATCTCGACCACGGAGAGGCGCTTCGACTCGAACTCGGCGCCCTGGGTGAATGTCTCGGGGATGATCCGCACGCGCAGCGTGTCGCTCGCGGCCGGGCCGCCCCACCAGTCATCGTTGCGGGCAAAGACCAGGAGGTCATCGTGCGACCAGCTCACGAAGCGCCAGGGACCGCTGCCGACCGGCGACTCACCGAAGTCCTCGGTGGTCGGGGTCGGGACGATCGCGGCCACCGGCATGGCGAGCAGCTTCGGGAAGATGTTGAGCGGCTCGCCGAGGGTGAAGGCGATGGTGGAGTCGTCGACCGCGGCGAGGCCGGCGAGCGTGGCCGCGCCCGAATCGGCGACGGCGGCAGCGCCGAGAATCGGGAGCAGCGGCCAGATGCGGCCGCCTTCCTTGCGCATCCGGAGTGCACGATGGAACGAGGCGATGATCGCAGTGCGGTCGACGGGGCGGCCGTCGTGGAAGCGCACGCCGGGCCGGAGGCGGAAGGTCCAGGTCCGGCCATCGGGGGAGGGCCACCACGACGTGGCGAGCCCCGGGACGAGGCGGCCGTCGGGATCGAACTGCGTCAGGTTGTCGAAAAGGAGCGCCACCGCCTCACCCGTGGGCACGTCGGTGGAGAGCGCCGGGTCGAGGGAGCGGGGATCGGCGGTCCAGTAGTACGTCAGCCCGGGGGGGATGCCGCTGCCGCAGGAGACCAGCAGCAGGGCAAGGAGCGGGGCGATGGCGCGGGGCATCAGGCTCCGATCTGGCGCGGGAATGTTGGCGTAACCCCTTCAACTAACCAGATTTAGGAAATGCGGTCAATGTCGCGCTCCGGCGGTCCTCGGACCCCCGCCTTCGGGCGGTGGGCGCTGGCGCTTGCGCTCGCCCTAGCCCCGGTCGGCGGAGGCCTCGCGGCGCAGGAGGCTGCCCTCGTCGTGCGCCGCCTCGATTTCGCGGGGAACAAGGCGCTGGATGACGTCACGCTGGCCGCCGCGATCAGCACGACGAATTCCTCTTTCTTCGCGACCAAGTCGCTGGTGCGGTGGACCGGCCTCGGCACCAAGCGCACCTTCAACGAACAGGAATTCCGTCGTGACGTCGAGCGACTGCGCGCGCTCTATCGGCGTGCCGGCTACCGCGACGTGGTGCTGGACACGCTGGTGCAACGGACGCCGGTCGACGTCTACATCAAGATCACGATCACCGAAGGCGAGCCGCTGCGACTCACCTCGCTGGCGTTGCTCGGGCTCGACAGCGTCCCCGATCGCGCCCGCCTCGTGCGTGACCTCCCGATCGCGGTCGGCGACGTCTTCTCGCGCTTCACGCTCGCCGCCGCACGCGACACGATCCTCGCCCGACTGCAGGACCTGGGCTACCCGAGCGCCTCGGCTCCGCCCGGGCGGTTCGGGGAGGATGTCGACGGCCACGTGGCGCAGGCCACGCTCGAGTTCAGCCCAGGACCGCTCGCCGTCTTCGGGCCGGTGACGGTCACCGGGCAGGTGCGGGTCGACTCGGGCTTCATTGCCTCGCTGGTCTCGGCCCGCCCCGGCACGCGCTATCGCTACAACGATCTCTTCCGGTCGCAGCGCGCGCTCTACGCCTCCGAGCTCTTTCGCGTTGTCGACGTCGGCGTCGACACGCTCCAGTTCTCGCTCGGGGACACGATCGTGCCGCTCCGCGTGACGGTGGCCGAGGGACGGGCGCACCGGGCACGGGCGGGGGTCGGTTTCGCCACCAATGACTGCTTCCGCACCAGCCTCGGCTGGACGGCGCGGAACTTCCTCGGCGGCGGCAAGTTGCTCGACATCAGCGGCCGCCTCTCCAAGATCGGCGTCGGCGACCCGCTCGACTTCGGGGCGCGCAACTCGATCTGCTCGCCGCTCCGCGACGACTCGGTCGGGTCGCGGCTGGCGAACTACGGACTCGATGCCTCGCTGCGCCGGAACGGTTTTCTCTCGCCGGACAACACCGTGACGCTGTCGCTCTTCGCCGAGCGTCGCAGCGAGTACAAGGTGTTCCTGCGCGAGGAGGTCGGTACCGGACTCTCGGTCACGCGCGAGACGGCGGCACGGATTCCGCTGACGCTCTCGTACCGGCTCTCGTACGGCTTCACGAAGGCGAATCCCGCCTCGTTCTGTGCCTTCTTCAATGCGTGCGCCGCCGCCGACATCGCCCAGTTGCAGCAGCGACGGGTGCTGGCCACGATCGGCCTCTCGGCGGAGCGGGTGCGCGTCAACAACCTGCTCGATCCGACGCGCGGCTCGATCCTGACGACGGAGGCGACGGTCTCGTCGAAGCTGATCGGGTCGTCATCGCAGCAGCAGTTCACGCGGATCGTGGGGGACGCGTCCGGCTTCGTGCCGCTCACGCGGAGCGTCACGCTCGCGGGGCACGTTCGCGTGGGCGCGGTCTTCTCGCCGAAGTCGGACTTCAGCACCGGGAGCGGCAACTTCGTCCCGCCGGAGCAGCGCTTCTATGCCGGTGGCCCGAACGACGTGCGCGGCTACGACCGCAACGAGCTCGGACCGGTCGTCTATGTGGTGCCCGCGGATTCGGTGCGCCCGGACGACACCTTTCCGGAGTCAGAGGCGCGGATCTCCGCCACCGGTGGCAGTCGCGTGGTCGTCGCGAACCTCGAGCTGCGGCTCCCCTCCCCGATCTTCAGCCAGCGGATGCGCTTCGCCGCGTTCGCCGACGTCGGCTCGGTCTGGGACCAGTCCGGGACCGCGCGGTGGCGGATGACGCCGGGCGTGGGCGTCCGGTTCGCGTCGCCGCTCGGGCCAATTCGCTTCGACATGGGGTTCAACCGCTACGAGCTGGAAGCGGGGACGGTGTACACAACCACGCCGTCGGGCGACCTGCGAGTCATTCGCACCGACTTCGTCCGGAAGCGTGAGCGGGGCTACACCCTCCACTTCTCGGTGGGCCAGGCGTTCTGATGCGTCGGGTCCGCCTCTTCCTGACCGCCGGCTTCGTCTGGCCGCTGCTGGTGCTCGTCGGCGGGCTGCTCGGGACGGCCGCGGCCGTGCTCTGGTCGCCGCCGGGCCAGCGCCTGCTCGCGCGGGTTGTGACGTCGGTGATCTCGGGCCGGGTGGCAGGGCGGGTCGATGTGGGCGGGATCCGTGGCACGCTCCTCGGGCACGCCGTCCTCGAGCGCGTGGCGGTGCACGATTCTGCCGGAGGGCTCGTCTTTTCGGCGGAGCGACTGGAAGTGCGCTACACGCTCCCCGAGCTGCTCGCCGGGCGGCTGGTGTTCCACGAAGTGCGCGTGGAGCGTCCGGTGATCCACCTGATCCGGATGCGGCGCGAGCGTTGGAACTACGAGGAAGTGTTCCGCAGCAAGCCGGGGACACCCGGCGGCACCTCGCCGACGGTCGAACTGCACGACCTGGTGATCCACGGCGGCACCATCCGCGTGGACGTCCCCACCACGCCGCACCCGCCGAAGCTGCCGATGTCGCGCCACGCGACGGCGCCGGCGCAGCCTCGCGTCGAGGAGAGCCCCGACGGTCCCGTGCGCGTGTACGGACTCGACGCGCTCGACGCGCGGGTGCCGCTGGTCCGCATCTCGACGCCCGCGCGCGACCCGATCCTCGTGAAGATCGCCTCGTTGCAGGGACGCCTCTCCGATCCGAAGCTGACGATCACCGCGCTCGAGGGCGAGATCCTCACTGCAGGCGACTCGCTCCGCTTTCGGCTGGATCGCGCTTCGATGCCAGGCAGCGTGGTGCAGGGTGGCGGCGCAGTGCGGTGGCCGCAGGACACCGTCCTCTTCGACTGGACGCTCGCCGCCGACACCGTCGACCTCGACGATCTGCGGTGGATCTCGCCCGACTTCCCCTCGTGGCAGGGGCGCGGCAAGGCGGTCGCGCTCTCCACGAGCAATACGCAGACCGAGTATCGCCTCGACGACCTCGCGCTGGGACATGGTGTCACCCGGGCGGTCGGCCGGATGGTGGCAGTCGTCGACACCAAGCGCGGTCTCGGTTTCCGCGACCTCGACCTGCAGCTGACGCACACGCCGCTCGAGGTGATGCGTCCCTACCTCGACACGCTGCCGTTCGCCGGCATGCTGGATGGGCGCCTCCGCCTCGACGGCTTCCTCGACGCGATGCGCGTCGCGGGCGACCTGCGCTTCACCGACGGCCTGGTGACGGGACAGCCGATCTCGACCTTCCGTCCTGATGGCCTCATCCACTTCGGCGGCGCCGAAGGGGCGGTGTTCGAGGGCTTCCAGCTCCTCGACGCATCGGTCGCGCTCGGCACGGTGCGCCGCGTGGTGCCGGCGATGCTGCTGCCGGGGCAGCTCCATCTCGTGGGGCGGTTGAACGGCCCGTGGCAGAACGCGCGCTTCGACGGGCTCGCCGAGCACATGGCCCCGAATCAGGCGATGTCGCGGCTCCTCGGCGCGGTGCGCCTCGACACCCGGCGCGACGTGCTCGGGGTCGAGATGGACGCCACGTTCGACCGCCTCTCGTTCGATGCGCTGCGCACCGGCTATCCGTCGCTCACGCCGTTCGGCGGGCTGACCGGCCGCGTGATCACCAGTGGCACGCTTGCGTCGCTGAACGTGGATGCCGACGTGACCGGCGATCTCGGCACCGTGCGCGCGCTCGGGCGGATCACGGCGCTGGCCCCGCGCTGGGGTGCCGATTCGCTCGACCTGACCTTCACGCGGGTCGACCTCGATGCGCTGCTCGGGCGCGGCGGCTCGACCGCGCTGAACGGTCGCATGCACGTGCGTGGCACCATCGATTCGCTGGTGCCCCCCGAGGGCACGGTCGCGCTGGACCTCGACCGGTCACGGGTCGGCGGATTGACGTTCGAGGAGGCGACGCTGCGGCTCGGGGCGAGTGCCGGGATGTTGCAGGTCGACAGCGCGCAGGTGCGGTGGCCCGAGGGACAGCTGGTGGCGCGCGGGACACTGGGGTGGGCGGTTCCCGACTCGGGGTCGCTGCACCTCGAGGCGTGGGCGGCGACGTTGCAGCCGTTCGACTCGCTGCTGCGCGCGGCGACAGGAATCGTCCGGGACACGCTGGCGCCGCGCACGCTCGACGGCCTCGCGCGGATCGCGCTCGACCTGCACGGCTCGCTCGATCGCGCGGCGGTCGTTGGCCGCCTCGACGCCGAGGACGTGGTGCTCGATCAGTGGCGTGCGGGAGTCGTGGCTGCCGATATCACCGCCGACTCGCTCGGTGCCAAGGGGCTCTCGCTCACGTTGACGGCGGACTCCGTCGGCACGGCGACGCTGCTCGGCCGGGCCATCGGCGTGCGCCTGCGCGGGCGCGCGGATTCGTTGACCTTCGCGGGCGAGGGGCAGTTGAACGGCCTGCAACTCGCCGCGGCCGGTGCCTGGCAGGGCGATTCGCTGCGGCAGCGGATCGCGCTGGATTCGCTGGCGCTCTCCTTCCCGCGGCAGCAGTGGCGCCTTGCACGGCCGACCCAGTTCCGCCTCGCCGACGGCCTCGCCACGCTCGACGATACGCTCGCGCTGCGGACCCGCGACGGCAGCGGCTCGATCACCCTCTCCGGCACCTTCCCCGGCACCGCGCCAGGGACGATGACCGCGAGCGCCGTCGGGATCGAACTCGCCGACCTCGTCGGCCTGATGCAGGGCGACACCTCGGCGGTCGCCGGCCTGGCCACGCTCGACCTTCGCCTCGGCGGGACGCGCAACGCGCCGACGATGCGGGGCAGCGCCGCGGTCACCGGCCCCGTGCTGGGGGCCGTGCGGGCGCCGATGGTCCGTGCGGCGTTCGACTACGAGTCGCGGATGCTGCGCTCGCACCTCACCTTCTGGCGCACTGGCGACGCCGTGCTCGACGTCGACCTCGCCCTGCCGTTCGACATGGCGCTGGCCGCGCGTGCCGAGCGAAAGCTCGCCGGGCCGATCGCCATCACGGCGCGTGCCGACTCGGTCGACCTCGCCGTCTTCGAGGCGTTCACGCCGAACATCCGGAACGCCACCGGCACGCTCCAACTCGACCTGCAGGGCAGCGGCACGTGGGCCGCTCCGCGCCTCGGAGGGAGCCTGGCGATCCGGAACGGCCGGATGCTCCTCCCGTCGCTCGGCACCACCTACGACAACATCGAGGGCCGGGCGCGCTTCAGCGGCGACTCGCTCCTGCTCGACTCGCTCTCGATGGGTGGCGACGGCGGCACGCTGCGCACGACGGGCAGCGTCCGGTTCGAGCAGCTGACGAGTCCGGTGCTCGACCTCAAGTTCGGGGCACGCGGCTTCCTCGCGATGAACGTTCCGAACTACCTCAAGCTGCGCGCCGAGGACCTCGACATCACCCTGCGCGGGCCGCTGACCCATCCGGTGCTCCGCGGCATCGGGACGCTCTCGGGGAGCGTGCTGTACTTCGCCGACCTGGTCACCAAGGACATCGTCGATCTCGAGGATCCGGCCTACCTCGACCTCGTCGACACGCTCGCGCTGCGACGCCAGCGGCTGGGCGCGGCGTTCCAGAATCGCTTCCTCGATTCGCTCCGGATCGAGGGGCTGCGCTTCCGGCTCGGGACCGAAGTGTGGCTGCGGTCGAGCGAGGCCAACGTCCTGCTCGAGGGCTCGGTCACGGTCGACAAGGTCCGCAAGCAGTACCGGCTCGCCGGCACCTTCACCGCACCGCGCGGGACCTACACGCTCAAGGTCCCCTATCTGCCGGCGCGCGACTTCACGGTCGAAAGCGGGACGGTGAGCTATTTCGGCTCGCCCGACCTCAACGCCGAACTCGACCTGCAGGCGCGCCACATCGTTCATACGGTGGACGGTGAGGATGTCCCGATCGTGGCCCACATCGAGGGGAGCATCCAGGTGCCGCGGCTCACGCTGTCGTCGCCGGGGCGGAACCTCCCTGATCGCGACCTCATCTCGTTCCTGATGTTCGGGCAGCCACAGGGCCGACTCGGTGGCAACGAATCGGCACTGGTCACGTCGACCGCGCGCTCGCTGGTCTTCGGCGCGTTCACCGGCGAATTGTCGCGCCTGGTGACGGAGACGGGCCTTGGCATCGACCTGCTTGAAGTCCGGTCGGGGCTGTTGCAGCAGGGGCAGCAGGGGCCGAGCCTGACGCAGCTGCTCGCGGGGTTCCAGCTCTCGCGACGCTTCTTCGCCACCTTCAATGCCGGCTTCTGCACGGGGGGCGGGTCGAACAGCCCGGTCTTCTCGCGCAACAACCTCGGCGCGTCGCTCGAATACCGCCTGACGCGCGAGTTCCGCCTCAAGGCGTCGGCGGAACCGGTCGGCACCTGCCAGGCCACCACGGCGAGCACGCTGTTGCCGCGCCGCTACCAGTTCGGCACGGACCTGCTCTGGGAACGGGAATACTGATTGTGACCAAGGCCATCCTGATCGCCAATCCGAACGCCGCGCGCACCGCTGCCCTCGCCGTCCGGCGGATCGAAGGGGTGATGACCGGGGCAGGGTGGGAGGTCGAAGTCCTCGCGACCGGCGGGCCGGGCGACGCGCGCCGGCTGGCGGAATACGGCGTGGCGCAGGGCGTCGATGTCGTCGCCGTCTTCGGTGGCGACGGCACCACGATGCAGGCGGCGGCCGCGCTGGTCGGCACCGACGTCGCGCTCGGGCTGCTTCCCGGCGGCACCGGCAACCTCCTCGCCGGCAATCTTCGACTCCCCACCAATCCGGTGAAGGCCGCCGAGGCGATGGTGCGCGGCGTGCCGACGCGGCTCGACCTCGGGCGGATGGAGCGCCCCGACGGGGTGCACTACTTCGCGGTCGCGTGCGGCGCCGGCGTCGATGCGCGGGTGATGGTGGAGACGGAATCGGCGATGAAGCACAAGTGGGGGATGATGGCGTATGTGGCCACCACGCTGCGCATCATCCCGGAGATCCGCAGCGTCCCGTTCCTGGTGACGGTCGACGGGGTCGAGCAACAACTCGATGCGGCGATGCTGATGGTGGCGAACTGTGGCGAGGTGATCCCGCCGCTCGTCAAACTTGGGGCGGGCATCTCGCCGCATGACGGCTACCTCGACCTGGTCGTCTTCCAGGCCAACCGGTTCGGCGGATCGGTCCGGGCTGTCTGGGACCTCCTGCGGGACGCGGAGGGGACCTTCGGCAAGGATGTCTTCGTCGGCTACGCGCGCGGCCGGGAGATCTCCGTGCGGGCGCTGGAGGGGGAGCAGCCGGTCCAGATGGACGGCGAGGGCGGGGGCGAGACCCCGTTCACCGCCACCGTCGTGCCCGGGGCCATCGCGGTCATGCTGCCAGCGGAAAGCCGGGCGGGGTGATATTGTCAGTGGAAGGGCGGGGCCATCGATGATCGATCATCGATGATCGATGATCGATTCCGCCGAAGCTCACCATTTCCGGATGTCCGTGGATGCCCAACTCGATCCTGCTCATCGACGACGACGTCTTCATCCTCCGCACCATCGGAGCCTTCTTCGAGCAGCGGGGATGGGACGTCTATCGTGAGCTGACCGGCGAGGCAGGCCTGGAGACGTTCGCCCGGTCGCTCCCCGATGTCGTTCTCCTCGACCTGAACCTGCCGGGCATGGACGGGCTCGAGGTGCTGGAGCAGCTGCGCGGGCGCGACACGGCGGTGGTGCTCCTCACGGGCGACAACGACGTGGCGGCCGCCGTGGCGGCGATGCGGAGCGGGGCCGAGAACTTCCTGGTGAAGCCGGCCGAGGGGGAGCACCTCTTGGCCACTTGCGAGCGTGCCGCCGAAAAGGGGCGACTGCGCCGGGTGAACCGCAGCCTGATCGGACAGGGCGCCGCGGTCGAGGGCTTCGACGCGCTGGGCTCCTCGCCGATGATGAAGGAAGTGGCGCGCCAGCTGACCCTGCTGGCGCGCAGCGACCGCACGCCGGTCCTGATCCAGGGTGAGCCGGGGACGGAGAAGGCGCGGATCGCCCGGTTGCTCCATGACGCCTCGCCACGCGCCACCGAGCCGTTCATCGAACTCGCCGATGGCGCCGGCGATCCGGAGTGGCTCGAGACCCTCCTGGTCGGCCGCGAGGGAAGCGACGCCGGTGCAGGGGAGCGGCGCCAGGGGATGCTCGAGATCGCCGATGGCGGCACGCTCTACCTGCAGGAGGTCGGCGACCTGCCGGGGCCGCTGCAGACGACGCTCGTCGGCGTGCTCGAACAGCATGCCTTCCGCCGGGTCGGGGGCACCCGCGAGATTCCGGTGGACGTCCGGGTCATCGCGGCGACGGCCCACCCTCCGGCGCTGTTGCTCAGCTCCGGACGCCTGCGCGAGGATCTGTACTACCGGCTGAACGTGATGCCCCTGGTGGTCCCGCCGCTGCGCGAGCGGACGCGCGAGGACCTGCTTGGCCTGATCCGACGCGACCTGCGCGACCTGGCGCGGGCCGCTCCGGGATCGCCGACGCGCCTGACCGACGATGCGCTCGAACGGCTCCTCGGGCATGCCTGGCCCGGCAACACCCAGGAGCTGCACAACGTGATCGAACGCGCGATGCTCCTGGCACGCGGGGCGGAGTCCATCGGTGCCGAACATCTGCCCGGGGAGTTCCGGGCCAAGGGAGGTCCCTTCGATCGGCGGCACAATCCGCTGACGATGGAGGAGGTCGAACGGATGCACATCGATCGCACGCTCAAGCATCACGGCGGCAACCGCACCCGGGCGGCCGCCGAACTCGGTATTTCGCGCGCCACGCTGATCGCCAAGATCAAGCGCTACGCGATCCCCCATTGATGGCGACCACGCAGCCGCGCCCGACCCTTCGCGAGAAGGATGCGATGCTCTGCCGCGCCTGCGGGCGGGAGGAGCGCGCCTCCGAAGGCTATCCGTGCGAGTCGTGCGGCACCTTCGTCTGCCTCGTCTGCACCATCCGCGGCGTGACGCTCTGTCGTGACTGCGTGGCGAAGGCCAAGAGCTCGTGAAGGCGCTGCTGGCCACGGCCGCCGTGGTGCCGGTGCTCGCCGCTCCGTCGCTCGCGGCCGAACAGGTGACGCAGCTCGTGCTCGGCGAGGGCGCGGAGGTGATCGACCATCGCGGCGCCATGCTGCAGATCCGGACCATCCTCGATGCCTACGACGGCTGGGTGCACGAGGGCTACGTGCGCCAGCTCCAGATGGGCGATGTCGAAGCCTGGCTCTCGACGGCGGCCTGGTCTGAGGGGGCGTTGCTCCGCGACAGCACCGGGATGGCGATTCGCGCCCCGCATCGCGCACGGCTGCTGCTCGAGGGGAGCTCGCGCGTCCGACTCCCCGACGGCGATGTCGCCGAGATCCTCGGTGGTTCGGTGCGCCCGTACGGCGACGTGATCCTCGAAGGGCTGGCACAGGCGCCGTCGACCTGGGCGTGGCGCGAGTTCGCCGGCGCACCCTACCTCTGGGGCGGCGTCACCGCGTCGGGGATCGACTGCTCCGGCCTGGTGCAGACCACCTTCCTCGCCCGCGGCGTGCCGCTCCCGCGCGATGCGCGGCAGCAGGTCGAGATGGGCCAGCGCATCGAACTCGCCGATCGCCGCGCCGACGACCTCCTCTTCTTCCGGGGGGCCGACAGCGAGGCGATCACGCACGTCGCGATCCAGGCGGGCGACGACGCCATCGTCCACAGCACCGTCGCGACGGGTCGCGTCACCCGCGAGCCGTTCACCGAGGGGAGCCGCGCGGCGCCGCTCCGCGAACGGCTCGTCGCCGTGCGGCGACTGACCTGATGCGCCGGCTCGTCCTCTTCGACATCGACGGCACGCTGCTCCTCAGCGCCTCGGCCGGCCGCCATGCGATCCAGGCCGCCTTCGCCGAGGAGTTCGCGGACCTCGCCTTCTTCGACCAGGTGCGCTTCGACGGCAAGACCGATCCGCAGATCGTCGGCGAGCTCTACGCGGCCGCCGGCGTGCCGGAGCGGGCGACGCCGGAGCGCACCCGCGAGATCCTCGACCGGTATGTCGGTCACCTCGAGCGCGAGGTGGCCCTGCGCGCGGATCGGGTGCAACCGCTGCCGGGGATCGTGCCGCTGCTCGACGCGCTGGCCGAGCGGCCGACGGCCGTGGTCGGTTTGCTCACCGGCAACATCGTCCGCGGCGCGGCCCTCAAGCTCGGCGCCGCCGGGCTCGCGCTCGAACGTTTTTCGCTGGGCGCCTACGGCTCGGACAGCGCGCATCGGCCCGACTTGCCGCCGATCGCGGCACAGCGCGCCGAGGCACACTTCGGCCGGGTGCCCAGCGGGCCGGAGGTGGTGATCCTCGGCGACACGCCGGCCGACGTCACCTGCGGCAACTCGATCGGCGCCCGCGCGATCGGGGTCGCCACCGGGGCGTACTCCCGCGACGAACTCCTCGCGGCCGGGGCGTACGCCGCGTTCGACACGCTCGCCGACACCGAGGCGGTGCTGGGAGCGATCTTCTGACCACCCCGCTGTCGGCGGACCTCGGACGGATCGCGCTGCCACCCTCGACCGCGCCGTTCGACGCGGTGCGGTTGACGATGCTCGACCGACTGCTCTCGCTCGCGGCGGCGGGCCGGCTCGATCACGCGGCGTGGGAAGCCGCCTTCGCGGAAGCGGCGGCCGCGGTCCGCGACGTCGTGCTGGAGCGCGCGGGGCGGTGGATGGAGGACGCGGCGCGCGAGACCAGGTATCCGGCTGCGCGCCTGCGGGCGCAGCTGCCCGATGCCGATGCCGGCGAGGCACTGCTCAACCGGCTGCTGGCGTGCGCCATCCCGCTCGAGCGGCTCGCGGGCGAAGGCGACGACCCGCTGAGCCGCCGGACGCGCGGCGCGGCGTTGGAGGCTGCGTGGGAGGCGGCCGACGCTCTCGCCGCCAGCGAGTTGCAGCGGTGGCGGCAGCGAGCCGCGATCCTCGCGGGGTGGCGGCGTCCGCTCGCACCGCTGCTGGCCCTGGTCGGCGGGCTGGCCATCGGGCTGACGGTGATGTCGGCCTGGCTGGGTGGGCAGCTCACCCCACCAGAGTGGTTCCGCCCCGTCCACGCCGCCTTCTGGAGCCTGCCGTGGCCGTGATCGGCCTGGGGCTCGACGTGGTGGAATTGCCGCGCGCCAGGGCCCTGCTGGCTCGCCACGGCGAACGGATCCTCGCCCGCACATTGACTGCTGAGGAGCGCGGCTACCTCGACAGCCTCGGTGACCCGGCCCCCGCCTTCGCGGCGCGTCTGGCGGCCAAGGAGGCGGTGTACAAGGCGCTCCAGGTCCTGCCTGGCGCCCGCACGGTCGGCTGGCGGGAGATTGGCGTTCGCCGCCTCCCCGATGGCCGCCCCGAGGCGGTGCTGACCGGACGCGCGGCCGACCTCATCGCGCCGCATCAGGTCACGGTGCACCTCTCCCTGAGTCATAGCCGCGACGTCGCGGCGGCGGTGGCGATTCTGGAAGGGTGAAACGTGAAGCGTGAGACGTGAAACGGGCGCCGGCGCGACCCGCCGTTTCACTTTTCACGTTTCACCTCATTCGTAGGGATGCCATCGTTGGTGGTCCTCCCTTCCCATTCCGACCGCCGCGCTCTACTTTCTTGCGACTCTTTCAAAGCGTTTGAGAATGAATCTCATCTATGCGGTCCTCCTCCTCGCGCTCCCCACTGGCCCGGCCACCGATTCGGCCGTGGTCGCTCGGCGCGTCGCGGCCTCGGCGCAACTGGCCGCCCAGGAATACCGCATTGGCGTGGTGGGCGGGAAGATCGTGGCCGCGGCGGAGGTCGAGGAGGCTCGGCTCTTCCTGACCGAGGCGATCCGCACCGCCAAGTTGCTGCCGACGTCGGCCGTGGCCCCGACGGTGTCCGCGCTCGAGCAGGCGCTCGCGATGGTGCAGCGGACAGCCGCCCCCGATTCACTCGACATCGCGGTGCACGGCCTGACCGACGCGCTGGCGAGCCGCCTGCAAGTGGTCCTGATCGAGATTCCGGAGCGGTCCCCGTCGCTGGCGCGCGGACGTGATCTCTTCAAGCGCGAATGTGCCGCGTGCCACGGCGAGCTCGGACGGGGCGACGGTCCGGCCGGGCGCGCGCTGACGCCGCCTCCGCCGAGCCTCGCCGACCCGGCCCGCCTCGCCTCCGCGACGGCGATCTCCTACTACCAGCGCATCACGATGGGCGTGAACGGCACCGCGATGCCGGCCTTCGAGGCGCGCCTCCCGCTCGAGGATCGCTGGGCGCTCGCCGCGTATGCCTCCACGCTGCGTCAGGTGGCGCCGCAGGGCGAGGTCCCCGAGGCGCTCCGCACCTTTGGCGTCGTGGCGAAGTTGACGGACGCCGAGATCCTCGCCGCGCTCGGCAGCGGCGCCACGCCGACGCAGCTCGCCGCGGTGCGGCACTATGAATCGGCGGAGAACGAGACGTCGGTGATCGCCGCCGTCTTCGCGACGGTCCGGGCGAAGGTCATCGAATCGGCCACGCTGGCGAAGGGCGGCCAGCATGCCGAAGCGGTCAGCGCCGCGTTCGACGCGTATCTCGCCTTCGAGAAGGTCGAGCGCGCGATCCGGAGCCGCGAGCCCGCGCTGGCCACCAAGCTGGAAACCTCCTTCGCCACGCTGCGGTCGCGCGCCGGCGGCGGGGCGACGGCGGAGGAGCTGGACGGCTTGTCGCGCGGCCTCGCCGCCGAACTCGAGCAGGCAGAGCGCACCATCAGCGACGAGGTCTCGCCGACCAATCTCTTCGTCCAGTCACTGATGATCATGCTGCGCGAAGGTCTCGAGGCGATCCTCGTCATCGGCGCGCTGATGGCGTTCCTCTCGCGCGTCGGGGCCGGTCACCGCCGTCGGGACATCCACATCGGCGTCGGCGCCGCGGTCGCGCTGTCGCTGCTGACGGCGGTGCTCCTCGAGACGGTGTTCGCGCTTTCGCCGAGTCACCAGGAGACCCTCGAAGGGCTCACGATGGTGACGGCGGTCGGCGTGCTCTTCTACGTCAGCTACTGGCTGCTGTCGAAGATGGAGCTGCAGAAGTGGAATGCCTTCGTGAAGGACCGGATGCAGGAGGCGGTGTCGGGCGGGTCGGCGTTCGCCCTCGCGTCGGCAGCCTTCCTCGCGGTCTATCGCGAGGGCTTCGAGACGGTGCTCTTCTACAAGGCGCTCTTCCTCTCGGGCGGCACCGGGGCCTTCGTCCCGGTGGCGCTGGGGATCGGCGTCGGCGCGTTGGTCCTCGCGATCGTCTACGTGGCGATCAATCGCTACGGCGTGCGGCTCCCCCTCAAGCCGTTCTTCGCGGTGACCTCGGCATTCCTGTACTACACCGCCTTCGTCTTCGCCGGCAAGGCCGTGGCCGAGCTGCAGGCCGGTGACACGCTGCCGACGACGATCCTCATCGGCTGGCCGCGCCTCCCCGCGCTCGGCATCTACCCGACCGTGGAGTCGATGGTCGCGCAGGGCCTGCTCGCGCTGCTCGCCGTGGTCGCCCTGGCCTGGGTCTTCCTCGTGCAGCGCCCGCGCGATGCCGCGCGCTTTGCGGAGGCCGCTGCGGCGCCGGCGCCCCCGCAGCCCGACCCGATGCGCGGCAGTGTCGCTGACGGTCCGGGGGTCGAGAAGGAGATGCTGCGGTCGCTGGAACGGATGGAAGGCGACCTCGCGGCGATTCGCGGGGAAGTGGCGCGGTTGAAGCAGACGGTGGTGGAGTCGGCAGTCGAAAAGTCGTGAGTCCTGAGTCCTGAGTCGTGAGAGGGGTCCGGTGGGACACTCTCATGACTCAGAACTCCCGACTCATGACTCCCAAACAAAACCGCCCGGCCAACTCGGCCGGGCGGTTCTGTTTGGGAGGTCCTAGAGCGCCCCCTGAGTATACGAAGACGAACAGATGTGTTCGCTTCACCCTTCTTCGCCCTAGGACTTTCTCGGTGCGGCGTCAGTTGCAACGCCATCGTGGACACACGTTACGCATCTTCGGGAAAGCTGTCAATAGCGCGGAAATCACGTGTTTTGCGCTCCCTTTTCGAGCCAAATTCCGGGTGCGATTGTCCCCTTTTTGCTCAATGTCGCAATCACCGCGCTGCCACTGACGATCAGGACGATCGAGGTCAATTGCGCGATGGTGAAGACGCCGAAGATGCGATCGTCCTTGGCGCGGAGAATCTCGACGAGGAAGCGCTCGAAACCCGCGAAGACGAGATAGGCACCGAACAGCCACCCCGTCCCGCGCGGCGACAACCGCCAGCGCCAGAGCAGCGCGAAGGCGATCAGCATCAACGTCACCTCGTACAGCTGCGTCGGATGGACGGCGAGGATCGCGTCGGGGGCGGTGCCCGGGGGCAGGGTCACGCCGAACTGCGCTGCCAAGGTCGAGGCTCGAGTGGCCGGCGCGCCGTCAGGGAACGCCACCGCCCACGGCAGGGAGGTCGGTCGGCCGTAGTCGTCGCCGACGACGTAGCAGCCGACACGGCCGACGGCATACCCGGCCGCGAGCGCCGGTGCGACGAGGTGCATCGTCCAGCGGATCGGCACCTTGCGCCACCAGCCCATGAAGATCACGCCCAGCGTGCCGCCGACGAAGCCGCCGTACCAGACGAGCCCGCCGCGTTCGAACAGGGAGCCCGCGCCGAACAGGGCGACGTACCAGAGCTTCGCGCCGATGATGCCGCCGACCACCGCGCCCATCACGATGTCGCCCGCATAGTCGGCCTTGAAGCCCAGTCGCCGTCCCTCCTGATCCGCGACCCATGCGGCGGTCAGGAAGGCGAGCATCATCATCAGCCCGAAGCCGGTGACTTCGAAGGAGCCGATCATGAACTTCAGCGGATAGGCGTTGGTCATGGCATGGCTCCGACCGGGGGGATGAGTCCCGGGAGGGGGAAGGTGTCGCGCGCCTCGATGTCGTAGTGGTGCCGTTCGCCGGCCACCAGGCGCCAGGCCCCGGCCGCCCCGATCATCGCGGCGTTGTCGGTGTTGAGTCGCGGCGAGGCGACCGACACATGGGCGATGCCGTCGGTTGCGCGACGCAGCGCGTCGGCCAGCGTGCGATTGCAGGCGACCCCGCCGCCGAGCACGATCAGCTCGCGGCCGAACTCCTTGGCCGCCGCGACGGTCTTGCTCACCAGGACCTCGATCGCGGCATCCTGGAACCCGCGCGCAATGTGGGCGCGATCGGCGTCGAGGTCAGGGCTCTGCTGCACGGCCCGCAACACCGCCGTCTTGAGGCCGCTGAACGAGAAGGCGAAGCGATCGGCATGCGCGACACCCTTGAGGAGCGGGCGCGGAAAGGTGAAGCGCGTCGGATCGCCGGTCGCGGCCAGCTTCTCGATCGCGGCGCCAGCGGGATAGTCCAGCCCGAGCAGCGCCCCGACCTTGTCGAAGGCCTCGCCGGCCGCGTCATCACGCGTTTCGCCGATCTGGTGGTACTCGCCCCATGCCGGCACGTCGAGCAGCAGCGTGTGCCCGCCGCTCACGAGCAATGCGGTGAATGGGGGCGACGCCATCGGATCTTCCAGCGTGGGTGCGAAGAGGTGCCCCTCCATGTGATGCACGCCAACGAGCGGCAATCCCTCGCGCCACGCGACCGTCTTGGCCCAAGTCACCCCCACCAGCAAGGCGCCAAGGAGCCCCGGACCCGACGTGACGGCAATCCCGTCGATCTCCTGCAACGTGATGCCGGCCTCGGCGAGGGCTTGGTCGACCACCGGCCCCAGCATGGCGAGGTGCGCGCGCGAAGCGAGTTCCGGAACCACGCCGCCGAAAATCCGATGCACATCCTGGGAGAGAATCGCCAGTCCCGCCAGCGTCGTGACCCCGCCTTCGCGCTGCACGACGGCGGCCGAGGTTTCGTCGCAGGAGGTTTCGAGCGCGAGGACGCGCATGCTACTCCCCCTCGGCGAGCAGCGCTTCGATGCGCGCGCGATTCTCGGCCGAGGTCCACTCCTCGGCGCCGAGTGCGACCCACTTCACGCGGCCATCGCGACCGATCAGCACGCTGTGCGGGAGGCCGAGGGCCTGGAACAGCTCCTGGCTCCGGTTGCTGCGGTCCTGCAGCAGGTCGAAGGTGAGGCCGAGGTCGGTGGCGAAGGCGCGCACCGGGGCGGCATCGCCCTCATCGAGGGAGACCGCCGCGATCCGGAAGCCGCGCGCCTGGTAGGCCTCGTAGGCGGCCTGCATCGAGGGCATCTCCTTGCGACAGGGGCCGCACCAGGTGGCCCAGAGGTTCACGAGCACGACCTTGCCGGCGTACGCGGTGCGGAGGCCGATCGAATCGCCCTGTCCGACGCGCTCGACGCGAAAGTCCGGCGCGCGGTCGCCGACGTGGGCGCCCTCGGCCGGCGCGGCGTAGCGGGTCAGCGCCCAGGCGCCGAGCCCGAGCCCGCCGGCCACGAGAAGCACCGACGCCCAGGTGCGCGTCGTGGAAGCGCTCACTCCGTGCCGCCCGCCGGCTCGCTGAGGAGTTGTTCGATGATCTTCCGGTTGCCCGGGGAGGCCCACGGGTGCGAGCCGTACACGATGCGGACAAAGCGGCCGTCGCGCGCGATCAGGTAGCTCTGCGGCACCTTCGGCGACTGGTAGAGTTCCTGGATGGCGCCCTCGGGATCCTGCAGCACGTCGAAGGTCACATGGAACTCATCCATGAACTTCTTGACGTCGGCCGCGGAGCCCTTGTCCACCGACACGGCTGCGATCCGCAGCCCCTTCGGCTGGAGTGCCCGATAGAGCGAGTCGAGCGCAGGGATCTCCTCGCGGCAGGGCCCGCACCACGTGGCCCAGATGTTCACCAGCGTGACCTTGCCGCGGTATTCGGCATGGAGCGACACCGGCTTGTTGGTCGCCAGGTTGGTCACCGTGAAGTCCGGCGCGGTCGCGCCCACCTCGATGCGCGGCGGGGCGTTGCGCACCATCAGCGTCGCTCCGACGCCGATGGCGGCGACGATGCCGATCACCGCAAACCATTGGCGGTTCATCATCCCACCTCCCCGTCGGCGGCGCGAAGCAATGCGCGCACCGCCTCGCCGATGTCTGGCTGTCCGAAGACTGCCGTACCGGCGACGAAGGTGTCGGCACCGGCCTGCACCGCAGCGCGGATCGTCTTGACGGTGATGCCGCCGTCCACTTCGAGCACCACGTCCTGTCGGCCATGGCGGTCGAGCAGCTCGCGCACGCGCCGGATCTTCCCCGTGGAGGCCGGGAGATAGCCCTGCCCGCCGAAGCCGGGATTGACCGACATGATCAGCACGAGGTCGAGGTCGTCGATGACTTCCTCGAGCAGGGAGACCGGCGTGGAGGGATTGAGCACGAGTCCCGCCTTCATCCCCTTTTCGCGGGCGGCGGCGAGGTGGCGCTGGACGTGCACCGTCGATTCCGGGTGGAAGGCGAAGACCTTCGCACCCAGCTCGGCGTACTCGGCGAGGTACTGCTCGGGGTGCTCGACCATCAGGTGGACGTCGATCGGCAGCGCGCTGATCTTCCGCAGCGCGCGAATCATCGGCGCGCCGAAGGTGAGGTTCGGGACGAAGTGCCCGTCCATCACGTCGACGTGCAACCAGGCGGCGCCGCCGGCCTCGGCCTGCTCGACCTGCTCGCGCAGGCGGCCCAGGTCGCAACTCAGGACGCTCGGGGCAATCTGAATCGTCACTCCATCGCTCCGCTCACGGACAGCGCGATCGGCTGCCCCTTGGTGACCAGTGTGCCGACGGCCGGTGTCTGCGCGACGACCGTGCCGGGCGTTCCCTCGAATCGTTGCGTCAACGTGCCGACCGTCAACCCGATGGCCGCGAGTCGGTCGCGCGCGCCCTCCAGCGTCAGCCCCACGAGATTCGGCACCGGGATGGTCGGGATGCCCCGACTCACGCTCAGCGTCACCGACTGGCCGAGACGTGCCGCAGCACCGCTCGGCGGGATCGTGCGCACCACCGTCCCCATCTCGGCCCCGCCCGGCACCGTGTCCAGCGCGCCGAGGGTCAGCCCGGCGGCGCGGAGCACGGTGGTCGCGAGGGGGACGTCGAATCCCTCGAGGTCGGGGACGGCGATCGGCGGCGGTCCGCTGCTCAACGCCACCCGGACCAGCGCCCCCTGCGGCAGGATGGTGCCCGGGGCGGGCGACTGCCACGCCACGCTGCCACTCGGCGCCTCGCCGTCCGACACGGTGTCCACCACCCGACCGCGCAGCGACTGCGCGGTCAGCCGCGCCATCGCCTCGGCCTGGTCGAGCCCACGCAGCGCGGGGACTTCCTCCCGGTCAGGCACCAGGCGCGCGGGGTAGAGCACGCAGGTCGACCAGTATCCCGCCACCGCGGCCACGAACAGGATCACGCCGAGACCGACCGAGGGGCGTCGCCAGCCGCCGTTCATGCCGTGCGGACCAGCCTGGCCGCGAACGCCCCATCCATGCCATGGCGCTGCGGCAGCAAGAGCAGGTCTCCTGCCGGCGTCAGCAACTCGGCGGGAAACGCCGGTGGTGGCTGCCGTTGGAAGCCGGGATGCCGCGCCAGGAACCCCTCGATCTGCAGCTCGTCCTCCTCAGGCTCGAGCGAACATGTGGCGTAAGTTAGCACCCCGCCCACGGCCACCCGGTCGGCGGCGGCGTCCAGCAATTGGGCCTGCTCCAGGGCGAGTCGGTGGAGGGCCGTCTCCCGAACCCGGAGCCGCGCATCGGGGTGCCGGGCGAAGGTGCCGGTCCCGAGACAGGGGGCGTCGAGCAGGTAGGCCATGACCGGCCGAATCGGCGGATGCAGGGCGTCGGCCATGATCACGTGCTCGTGTCCGAGTCCGGCGCGAAGCAGGTTCTCGCGCAGGCGCGGCACCCGTCGCCGACCGAGATCGGCGGCGATCACGCGGGCGGCATGCCGGGTCAGGCCGAGCGTCTTCCCACCCGGGGCGGCACAGGCATCGAAGATGGTTGCCCCCTCACCGAACGCCGCGAATCGCACCACCATCGCCTGCGCCGGGTCCTGCACGAAGAAGTCGCCGGCGTCGTAGCCGGGGAGCTGCGTCGGCCGCGTCTCGTCGACGACGAGGCCGGCCTCGAACGGCGCCGGGAAGGCGGCGACCCCGGCGTCCGCAAAGAGCCGCGCGAGGTCGCCCTGGGTGACTCGTGCGGCCTGGACCACGAGCGGGGGATGGCTGTTGTTCCACTCCAGCAGTCCCTCGGTCTCGTCGGCCCCGAAGCGTGCGACCCAGCGCGCCACGAGCCAGGCCGGGTGGGACCAGGCCTCGGAGAGGCGCGTGACATCATCGCGCACCGGATCGGCGGTGACCTCGCGGCCGACGGCGGCGACCTTCCGAAGGATGGCGTTGACGAAGCCGCGCAATCGCTCGCCCGCCACTTCGCCGGCGAGGTCGACCGACGTGGCGACGGCGGCGTGCGGCGGGACGCGATCGAGATGGCGCAACTGGTAGGCGCCGAGCCGCAGGACTTCGAGCGACGGCGCATCGACCGAGTTGAGACCGCGCTTGATGAAGGTCGCGAGCAGCGCGTCGAGCGAGTCGGCCTGGCGCAGCACGCCGGCGGCGAGTTCGTGCGCGAGTCGCCGGTCGACCTCGGGCAGCGTGCCGAGGCCGCGGGTGAGCGCCGCATCAAACGGCACGCCGCGCCGCACTGCGGCGAGGATCCCGAGTGCGGCGCGACGAGGAGCGAGGCCGCGGTCGGTCAGTCGAGCATCCCGGTCACCGGCGAGGACGGAATGGCGACCTCACGGCGCGGCATCCGACCGGCGAGATAGGCGGCGCGGCCCGCGTCGACGGCGAGCCGCATCGCGTGCGACATCCCGACCGGGTCGGTTGCCTCGGCGAGTGCGGTGTTCATCAGGATGCCGTCGACGCCCTGCTCCATCACGAGGCACGCATCGGAGGCCGTGCCGACGCCGGCGTCGACGATCACCGGGACGGTGAGCCGGCTCTTGATGGTGCGGATGAAGTAGGGGTTCAACAGCCCGAGCCCCGAGCCGATCGGCGAGGCGAGCGGCATCACGGCGACCGCTCCGGCCTCTTCAAGGCGCAGCGCGGTGATCAGGTCGTCGTTGGTGTAGGCGAGGACCTTGAACCCCTCCTTGGCGAGCACCTTGGTCGCCTCCAGCAACCCGGCCGTGTCGGGGAGCAGCGTGGCCTGGTCGCCGATCACCTCGAGCTTCACGAAGTCGTTGAAGCCGGCCTCACGGCCGAGGCGCGCGTAGCGGATCGCCTCGTCGGCGCTGTAGCAGCCGGCGGTGTTCGACAACAGGAAGAAGCGCTCCGGCGAGAGGTGATGCAGGATCCCCTCCTCGGCGTTGCGATCGAGGTTCACGCGACGCACCGCCACGGTGACCACCTCGGCGCCCGACGCGGCAATCGCCTCCACCATCTCCTTGTTGGTGCGGTACTTCCCGGTGCCCACCATGAGGCGGGACCGGAAGGTGACGCCGGCAATCTCCAACATTCAGCCACCCCCCACGAAATGAACGATCTCCACGACGTCCCCCTCGGCGAGCGGCGTGCTCGCGAGCGCCGGACGGCGGATGATGACCCGATTGTGCTCGACCACCACCGCACGGACGTCGAGCCCGAGCTCCGCGAGCAGTTGCTCGACGGTGCTGGACTTCACGATGGTGCGGCGGTCGCCGTTGATGACTAGCTCCATGAATTCTCCAGGCTCGGCGTTGGGCGAAGGGTGAACGGCCACCCGTTGGCCGTGAAACGTCAGACGTGAAACGGGAGCCGCGCGGTTGGACACGTTTCACCTCTCACGTTTCACCTGTTCCCCGTTCACCGTTCACCGTTCACCATCTCCAACACCGCTTCATAGCTATCACCCGCATCCCACAGCGCGCCGATCGCTGCCACGCCCCACGCACCGGCGTCTCGTGCCTCGCGCGCGCGTGCGCTGGTGACGCCGCCGATCGCGAAGACTGGACAGCCGAGCCGGGCGGTGGCCTTGATGAGGCCGAGTCCGGCGCCCGGGCGACCCGGGTGCGATGCGCTCGCCCAGATGGTGCCGACGAGGAGCGCGTCGGCCCCTTCGGCGACGGCCGTCTCGGCGCCGGCCACATCATGCACGGAGCGCAGATGAAGGTAGCCCGGTCCGGGCGCGAGGCGCCGCAGTTCGGCGAGCGGGAGATCGCCGTCGCGGGCGATCACGCCGTGTGCGCCGGTGGCGCGCGCGATGTCGGCCCGCCCGGTGACCAGCACCGTGGCCATCGGCGGAGCGGCGAGGGCGACGAAGCGCGCGGCGAGCGCCGTCAATGCATCGGCGGAGCCGCCCGGGAGCCGCGCCACCAGCGCCACCAGTGGGCCCGCGGCGGCGATCGCGCCGGCCCGGATGCCCAGGTCCTCCCGCGCGGCGATCCGGGCGTCGGCCATGGCGAGCACGCGAGGGAGCGGCCTCACTGGAAGTGCAGCCCCTCCCGCGTGTGGAGGCCGGTCGCCCACGCGGCGGCGCTCATGCGGCGGCGACCGGCGGCCTGGACCTCGCCGAGCAGGAGCCAGCCGTCGCCGCAGGCGACCGCGGGGCCGTCGGCGAGGAAGCGCAGCGTGCCGGGCGGCTGGCGCTCGTCCGGCGGCGCCGGCACCGGCGTGCCACCGAAGAGCTTGAGATCGGCGCCGTTCAGCGTGGTCCAGGCACCGGGGGCCGGATCCATCGCACGGATCTGGTGCGAGACGGCCAGTGCGTCGGCCTCCCAGTGAAGCCGTGCCGTGCCGCGGTCGATCTTGGGGGCGTGGGTGACGCCCTCGGTGGCCTGTGGCTCCGGCGCCTCGCCCGCGGCGATCCTCGGCAGTGCCTCCACGAGCGCCTTGGCGCCGAGGTCGGCGAGCCGCTCGAAGAGGATGCCGGTGGTGTCGGTGGGGAGGATCGGCGTGCGTCGCTGCAGCCACACGGCGCCGGTGTCGAGCCCCTGCTCGAGGCGCATGATCGCCACGCCGGTCTCGGCGTCGCCGCGGAGCACCGCCCAATGGATCGGCGCCGCGCCGCGCCAGCGCGGCAGCAGCGAGGCGTGCACGTTCACGAAGCCGAGTGGCAGCAGCGAGAGCAACTCGGGGCGGAGCAGGTGGCCATACGCGACGACGACGCCGATGTCGGCGTGGAGGGCGGCAAGTTGCTCGAGGAATTCCTCGCCACGCGGACGCTCCGGTTGGAGCACCGGGATCCCGGCCGTGAGCGCGCGCGTCTTGACGGGGGGGCGAATCGGCGGGCCGGGCTGGCGATCGGGGCCGACGTCGCGGTAGCGATCGGGCTGGGTGACGACCGCGACGACGTCGTGGCCGGCGGCCATCAGCGCATCGAGGCTCGGGACGGCGAACTGCGGCGTCCCGAAGAAGATGATCCGCATCAACCCGCCTTTTCCGACTCCTCTTCCGGGCGCGGGGTCCGGGTGAGCTCGCCCCCGTTCTCCTTCTTCCAGCGCTTCACGAGCATCTGCCGCTTGAGCGGGGAGAGATGGTCGATGAACAGGATCCCGTCGAGGTGGTCGATCTCATGTTGGATGGCGCGGGCCACCAGGCCCGTCGCCTCGAGCCGGAACGGCTCGCCCTTCTCGTTGATGGCCTCGAGCACCACGCTGTCCGGCCGGACGACCTCGGCGTAGACCTCGGGAATCGAGAGGCAGCCCTCTTCCTTGCTCTCCTTCCCGGTCGCGCTGACGATGCGCGGGTTGATCATCGCGAAGGTCTGGCCTTCGGCGTCGATGATCGCCACGCGCTGCGTGCTGCCGACCTGGTTGGCCGCGAGTCCGACCCCGCAGGCGACGTTCATCGTCTCGAACATGTCGTCGATGAACGCGCGCAGGGCATCATCCACGACGGCGATCTCGGTGGCGCGTTCGCGCAGCACCGGGGAGCCGAGCAGGTGGATGTCGAGGACCGCCATTACGCCACCGTGCCCGGGGCGGTCTGGTTGCCGACGCGGATCACGCGGGCGCGCTCGATGACGAGCGTCGAGGTGCCGCTCTCGATCGTGAGCAGCGTGTCCTTGACGTCCTTGACCTTCCCGACGATGCCGCCGGCAGTGGTGATCTCGTCGCCCTTCTTGATCTGGGCGAGCATTTCCGCCGCCTGCTTCCGCGCCTGGCTCTGCGGGCGCAGGATCAGGAAGTAGAAGACCAGTCCGATGAGCGCGAACTGGAGCAGGAGCATGTTGATGCCACCGTTCATGACGTCTCGCCTTTCGCGAAGTACCGCGACCGCCATGCGGCGGCCCAGGAATCAAAGGTGCCGTCCAGGATCCGGGCGCGGGCCGTCTCGGCCAGGCGGATCAGGAAGCGGATGTTGTGTATCGACACCAGGCGCTGGCCGAGCTGCTCTTCGGCGACGAACAGGTGCCGCAGGTACGCCCGCGAGAACCGGGTGCAGGCCGCGCAGTCGCAGTCGGCGTCGAGCGGCCCCGGGTCGAGGCGCAACGTCGCGCCCCGCACGCTGACCTTGCCGTCGGCCGTCCAGGCCGAGCCATGGCGCCCGTTGCGGGTCGCGGCCACGCAGTCGAACAGGTCCACCCCGCGGGCGATCCCCTCGATCAGGTCGTCGGGAAAGCCCACCCCCATAAGATAACGGGGGCGATCGACCGGCAGATGGGGATTGAGCCCCTCGAGCACCCGGTGCATCGCCGGCTTCGGCTCGCCCACCGAGAGGCCGCCGATCGCCACGCCGGTCCACGGGCCGCGCTCGAGGATCCCCATCAGCGAGGCATGCCGGAGGTCGGCGTGGGTCCCCCCCTGGACGATCGGCCAGAGCGTTTGGCGGTTCGGGTCGCCCGCCGTGAGCTCGCCATGCCGATGGCGGCAGCGGTCGAGCCAGCGCAGCGTGCGCTGCATGGCATCGTGCGCATCCTCGGCGCTCGACTGCCCCGGCAGCAGGTGGTCGAACGCCATGATCACGTCGGCGCCGAGCGCCCACTGGATCTCCATCGACTTCTCGGGGGAGATGAAGCGCTTCGAGCCGTCGATGTGCGAGACGAATTCGACGCCCTGCTCGTCCAGCTTGCGCATCGCACTCAGCGAGAAGACCTGGAAGCCGCCCGAATCGGTGAGCATCGGCTTCGACCACGTCGAGAAGCGATGCAGTCCGCCGAGTTGGGCCACCACGTCCTCGCCCGGGCGCAGGTGCAGGTGGTAAGTGTTGCCCAGGATGATCTGCGCGCCCGCCGCAGCGACCTCGTCCGGATGCAGCCCGCGCACGGCGCCGTGCGTGCCGACCGGCATGAAGCACGGCGTCTGCACCGTGCCGTGGGGCAGGGCGAGCGTGCCGGCGCGCGCGGCGCCGGCGGTCCCGTTGAGCGTGAACTCGAACACTCAGCCGACCCTGGCGAGGATCCGCTCGACCTGTCGGCGGTGCCGCAGGTCGTGCCCGGCCGCCAGTCGACGCAGCGTGTCGAACGTCTGCGGTCCGCGCTCGCTGTGATGGCCGACGCGCGCCAGGTCGTCCGGGCTCTGCTGCTGGTAGACCGGAAGATTCCACGACCGCAGCGTCCCGAAGGCGAGCATCGCCTCGGTCGGGTCGGCGTTGGCGCCATCGAAGCGCGCCATCCAGGCCTCCTGGTCGAAGCCGTGCAGCGGCGGCGTGTCCTGGGTCAGGACCAACCGGACGCGCCATCCCTGGGCGATCTCCGTGTCGGCGAGGTGGGCGATCACCTGGGTCAGTGACCAGAGCCCGGGTCCCTCGGGCGTGCGCAGGACCTCGATGTCGAGCGATCCGAGCCGCTCGAGCAGCCACGCCGGTGTCTCGGCGAGGATCTCGATCGGATCACGGTCGCCGAGGAGTGCCAACGTCTCGGCGACATACGCCTGCGAAGCGGCCGAGGGAACGATCGGTGTCGTCATCGGGAATCTCCCACGACGCACATGGCGTCGCCGTAGCTGTAGAAGCGGTAGCCCGAGGCGACCGCATGACGATAGGCGGCCATCGTGGCCGGGTATCCCGCGAATGCCGCCACGAGCATGAGCAGCGTCGAGCGCGGGAGGTGGAAATTGGTGATCAGGCGATCGACGACGCGGAAATCGAACCCCGGCGTGATCATGATGGCCGTATCTGCTGCACCGGCGGCGACGGTGCCATCGGCGCGTGCGGCACTCTCCAGCGCCCGGACCACGGTCGTGCCGACCGCCCAGACCTTCCCGCCCCGCGCCCGACAGGCGGCGATCGCCTCGGCGGTCGCCACGGGGATCTCGAAGTGCTCGCTGTGCATGGCGTGCGCCTCGATCTGCTCGGCCTCGACCGGCTTGAAGGTGCCGGGGCCGACTTCCAGGTCGAGGTCGGTCGTCTGCACGCCCTTGGCCTGCAGCGCCGCCAGCAACGACGGCGTGAAGTGCAGCCCGGCCGTCGGTGCCGCGACGCTCCCTTCGCGCGTGGCGTAGACGGTCTGATAACGCTCCTCGTCCTCCGCCGTCGGGTCGCGGCTGATGTAGGGCGGCAACGGCAGCCGGCCGTACTTCGCGATCGCCTCTTCGGCGCGCAATCCGACGAAGCGCACGCGGCGGAACGCGTCGGGCGTTTCCTCGATCGTCTCGATCGCGGCATCGTCCCCGAGGCGGATCTGCTTGCCCGGTCGCATCGCGCTGCCGGGCTTCCCCATCGCGATCCAGTCGTCGTCCGGGGCCGGATGAATCAGCAGCACTTCGGCGACACCCTGGCCAGACGGCCGCGTGCCGAGGAAGCGCGCGTGGCGCACCTTGGTCGAGTTGCGCACGAGCAGGTCACCCGCGGGGATCAGCGCGAGGAGATCGGCAAATTGGGCGTCGGTGAGGCCCGCGGGCGACGCGTGCGCCGCCCCAACCCAATCGGCGGTTCGGGGCGCGGCGTCCGGCATCGCATCGACGCCTGCCCCACGATCGACGACCAACATCCGTGACGCCCCCCGTTCGGCGCTGGGGTGCTGGGCGATCTGCGCGGCGGGAAGGTCGAAATCGAAATCGGCGGTGCGCCACCCCGTCTCAGCCATCGAGCAGGGACGGCTGTGCGTCGCCGGGGCGGGCCGGGGGCGTGAGGCCGAGACGGCGGTAGGCGTGCGGGGTGGCGACGCGACCGCGCGGGGTGCGCTCGAGGAAGCCCTGCTGCAGCAGGTAGGGCTCGTACACTTCCTCGACCGTCGCGGTGTCCTCGCCGACCGAGGCCGCAATCGTGGCGAGCCCGACCGGACCGCCGCCGAACTTCTCGATGATCGCGGCGAGGATGCGCGCATCCATGTCGTCGAGCCCGAACTGGTCCACGTTCAGCCGGGCGAGCGCCTCGGCGGCGACTTCGGCGGTGATGCGACCGTCGGCGCGGACCTCCGCGTAGTCGCGCACGCGGCGCAACAGGCGATTCGCGACGCGCGGCGTGCCGCGCGAGCGTCGGGCGATCTCGGCGGCGCCGGTCGCATCCATCGTGACGCCGAGGACCGTCGCCGAGCGCGCCACGATCGTCGCGAGGTCCTCGACGGCGTAGAAGTGGAGCCGTTCGACCAGGCCGAAGCGCGCGCGCATCGGCGGCGTGAGCAGGCCGAAGCGAGTCGTCGCGCCGACCAGCGTGAACTTCTCGATGCTCATCGGCAGCGTCTGGCCGTGCGGGCCGTCGCTCAGCCGCACGTCGACATGGAAGTCCTCCATCGCGGGATAGAGGAACTCCTCGAGCTGCGGGCGCAGCCGATGGATCTCATCGATGAAGAGGATGTCGCCGGGGCCGAGGCCGGTGAGCAGGCCGACGAGATCGCCGGGCTTCTCGAGCACCGGCCCCGACGTGGTGCGGCACTGCACGCCCATCTCGCGCGCCATCAGCATCGCGAGCGTGGTCTTGCCGAGGCCCGGCGGGCCGAAGAAGAGGACGTGGTCGAGGGCCTCGCCGCGCTTCCTGGCCGCGTCGATGGCGATCTGCAGCGAGGTGCGCACCTGCGGCTGCCCGACGAACTCGTCGAGTCGCGACGGGCGCAGCGCCTGCTCGGCGCCCCCCTCGTCGGGCAGCGCGGCCGGTGTCGTCACCTCGAGGCGGTCGCTCATCGGATCAGGCGGCCCGCGCCTGCCAGCGGGTCGGCGTCTCGCCCGGGACCACGGTGTGCTTCAGGCCGCAGTGCATGCAGCGATCCGTGGTCTCGCGGGTGGCGGGCGGAACCAGCTTGCGATTGGTGACGCCGCAACTGGTGCAGAGCCATTCGGCGGTGACGGCAGGGCGCGAGGTGGACCACATCAGGTCACTTCCGGGTCAGGTCGGTGAGGGCGCGGCGTACCAGCGCCGCCGTCTCGAGGGTGCCACCGCTGTCGGCGGCCGCGCGCACGGCGGCGTCCGCCTGGGCGGCGGGATAGCCCAATGCCACCAAGGCGCGCACGGCATCGGCGGCGGGCGAGGGGACGGGCGCGGCGGCCGGCAGGTCGTCCATTCGGTCGCCGAGCTCGAGCACGATCCGCTCGGCCTTCTTGCGGCCGATGCCGGAGACCGACGCCAGCACCGCGAGGTCCTTGTCGCGAACCGCGCGGACCGTCCGTTCGGCGCCCAGCGTCGAGAGGATCGCGAGCGCGAGTCGGGCGCCGACACCGGCGGCCCCCATCAATCGGCGGAAGACGGCCCGTTCGATCAGGCCGTCGAAGCCGAACAGCATCCACGCATCCTCGCGCACCACCAGCTCGGTGAGGAGGCGCACCTCGGCGCCGACGGCGGGGAGTCGCTCGAAGGTGCCCAGCGGCACCTCGACGAGATAGCCGACACCGCCGGCGGTCTCGACGACGATGCCCGACGGATCGCGGACTGCCAAGGTGCCGCGCAGCGAGGCGATCATCGCGCACCGGCCGCGAAGTGCGCCCGCGGCGCGAGTCGCATCAGGTGGGTCAGCGCGATCGCCACCCCATCGGCGGCGTCGGCGGGCTTCGGTGCCTCGACCAGCCGGAGCAACCGGGTGACCATCGCGGCGACCTGCGCCTTCGTGGCCGCGCCGGTCCCGGTCGTGGCGCGCTTCACCTCCGCCGGGGAGATCTCGGCCACGGCCAGCCCGGCCTGCGCGGCGGCGAGCAGCACGACGCCGCGCGCGTGGCCAAGGATCAGCGCACTGCGCGCGTTCTTGCCGTGGAAGATCCCCTCCACGGCGAGGGCGTCCGGCTGGTGTCGCGCGATCAATCCAGTCACCGCGTCGAAGATGGTGGTGAGACGATCCGGAAGCGCATCGGCGGCCTTGGTCCGCACGACGCCGCACTCGAGCAGGCGCGTGGTGCCCAGGCCGCCGGAGACCACGCCGTAGCCGAGGGTCGCGGTGCCCGGATCGATGCCGAGCACGGTCAGCGACCGGGCCGGGGTCAGGCCCCGGCCTCCTCGAGGTCCAGGGCGTCGAGGTCGAGCGTGGTGAAGACCTTCGAGACGTCGTCGAGTTCCTCGAGCAGCTCGACCAGCTTCAGCACCTTCTGTGCTTCGGCCATCTCGAGCTTCACCAGGTTCTTCGGCACCATCGCCAGCTCCGACGACTCGGCGACGTACTTCTTTTTGGCCAGTGCTTCGGTCACCGCGTGGAAGTCATGCGGCTCGGTGCTCACGACGTAGTACTCGCCGTCGACCTCGAAGTCACTGGCGCCCGCGTCGAGCGCGTCCTCCATCACCTTGTCTTCCGCGCCGACGGAGGTGGGGAAGAAGATCTGTCCCTTCTTCTCGAACATCCACGAGACCGAGTTGCTGGTGCCGAGGTTGCCGCTGTTGCGCGAGAAGGCGTGACGGATGTCGGCGACGGTCCGGTTGGCGTTGTCGGTCGACCCCTCGATCAGGATCGCGACGCCGCCGGCGCCGTACCCCTCGTAGGTGACCTCCTCGTACGACACGCCCTCGAGCTCGCCGGTCCCCTTCTTGACGGCGCGATCGATGTTGTCGCCGGGCATGTTCGCCGCCTTGGCGTCGTCAATGGCCTTGCGGAGGCGGGCATTGCTGCCGGGGTCGCCCCCGCCAGCCTTGGCCGCCACGGTGATTTCGCGGATCAGCTTGGTCCAGGACGAGGCGCGCCGGGAATCGGTGATCGCCTTCTTCCGCTTGATCGTTTTCCATTTGCTGTGTCCAGCCATCGGGCATTCCTCCTGAGCAGCCGGGAGAATAGCCGACGGCGCATCGGGCGGCAACGCGCGGCCCCGCTTGCCCCCGCCGGATGCCGGCGCTAGGGTTCCGGGATGCGCACACTTCCCGCCCTCGCCCTGCTCCTGACGGTTGTCCAGTTGGGGGCCTGCCAGTCCGCCAAGCCCGACGAGGCCCCCAAGCAAGCCGGCCTCGAAGTGCTCCCCAACCTCCCGCTGCCGCCCAACGGGACGCTCCAGAGCCGGGAGTCGAGCCCGGAGGCGATGCAGGTGGTCGCCGTCACGGAGGTCGGGGTGGATTCCGTGCTGGCCTATTACCGCAGCATCCTCGGGAAGGAGCCGTTCCGGCTCATCAACGAGACCACGGCCGACAGCGTCACGTCGTTCTATGTCGAACAGGCGGGGCCGTCGCTCTGGATCTCGGTGCGGCGGAATGGTTCGGCAGGATCGTTGGTGGTGATTGCGGGGGCGGCGGCGGACACGTCGGCCGCTGCCAAGGGGAAGCCGGCCGCGGACAAGGATGTCGAGCGCCTTCCCGACGCGCTCCCGACCGGCGGCACGAAGCCGCAGCCCTAGTCCTCGCCGAGGTCCTCGAAACGGAGCCACCGGGGGGTGAAGTAAAGGTCGACCGTCCCCCCGGCGCCGTGACGGTCCTTGAGCACGCGCACCTCCGCCGCGCCGGCGATCCCCAGGTCCGCGTCGTACAACTCCTCCCGATACAACCCCAGGATCAGGTCGGCGTGCTGACGAAGCGCGGCCGATGCCGTGAAGTCCCCCACCGCCGGACGCCGATCGGCGCGTGAAGCCGGCGAGTCGCTGCTGTGCACCACGAGGATCACGGCCGCATCCCGACCAATCGCGAGGCGCTTGAGCGCGGCGACGCGCAAGGCGGCGGCGTCCTGTGGTGCCCGACCATCGACCTCGAGTCCCTCCAGGCAATCGACGACCAACAAGTCCCAGTCGTCGCTGACCAATCGCAGGTCGATCGGCCATCCCTCGACGGGCTGCGCCCGGAAGTCGATCGGCAGGTCGCGCAACCGCAGGGCGACGATGGCGATCTCCGCCCGGCGGTCGTCGTGGAGCTCGTCGCCGGCGAGCTCGTCGAGCGTCGCCTTCGCCGTCAACGCCAGCGCGCGTTCCGCGAGTCGGGTGGCGCTCATCTCCGTGCTCAACATCGCCACACGGTGCCCGGCCGACGCGGCGCGTACCGCGATGCCGAGGGCGAGCGCGCTGCACCCGCTGCCGGAATCGCCGCCGAGGACGATCAGGTCTTCGCGGCGGAGTCCGCCGCCGAGTCGCTGGTCGAGCGCCGGGTAGCCGGTGGGAATCCGCCCGCTCATCCGCCGGCCGCGTCGTGGAGGATGGTGCGCAGCCGCTCGAAATGGCGTTCGGCGTCGTGATTGCGCGCGATGATCTCGCGGGCCGCGACGCCCATCTCGGCGCGCGTGGTCGGCGAAAGCGCGAGAAAGCGCTCCACACCTTCGACGAGCACCGGGACGGAGTCGGTTGCCGCGACCCGGATGCCGCTCACGCCGTCGACAATCACGTCGGGGACGAGGCCCACCGGCGTGGCAATCACCGGCGTTCCGCAGGCCATCGCCTCGAGCATGGTGTAAGGGCCGCCTTCGAATCGACTCGCCACGAGCAGCCCGTCGAGGCGGCGGTAGAAGGCCGGCAGCTCCGCGTCGCTCAGCGGATCGACCAATTCCACCATCCCGGCCGCCCCGGTCTCGACCAGCAGGGCCTCGATCTCGGCCCGGTGGGGCGTGGCGATCGGGAAGAGCCATCGGGCGGGCTCCCCACGCCGAGCCACCTCGGCGATCGCGGCGAAGGCGAGGTCCAACCCCTTCATGAAGACGTCCGGGCGGCCGACCAATCCGAGCGTCAGCGGTTGGCCCGGGATGGCCTGCTTCGGCCCCGCGGCATTGAACCGGCCCAGGTCGATCCCCAGGGGGACGACTTCGTCCACCGAGCCGCCGTAGAACTGCCGCTGCTTGGCCTGGGTGGAGGTGCTGTTGGTGATGACGCGCTTGGCCAGATGATGACGCCAGCCGTTGATCCAGCGAGGGACCCGCTGGTACAGCCCGGCCGAGGGACGCCACCCTTTCCAGCCGAGGCGATGAGGCGTGATCGGGGGGGCGTCGTGCTCGAAGACCACGAGCGGGGCCGCCCGACGCATCGCCACATCGAGGAGGAGGCCACCCTCGGTCGGCGCCCCCTTGCCGTGGAAGACCACCTGCGGTCGGCCGGCCCGCACCCCCTCGACCAGCTGGCGGCGCCGGCTCGCCGCCTCGCCCCGAAACGGCCCGACGACCTCGACCCGCGGGTCCTTCGGCAAAACGAGCATCCCCGTGCGGTTCTCGGCCTCATCCGGGGCGAGGACGACACGCACCTGATCGCCTCGCGCAGCCAGAAAGTCGGCGAGCGCGGCGGTGTGGACGCCGGTACCGCCGAACATGTTCTGCGCTGCGATGGTGATGCGGATCGGACGCTCGCTCACTCAGGGGCTCTCGCGACTCGTGAAGCAGGGAGCAGGAGCAACGCCTGTGCCACCGCCTCGGCGGCCTCCGTCCCGAGGGCGTCCCGGGCCGGGGCGACCAACTGGGCCAGGGCGACCCGGGCGGCCGCCGGCGTCGCATCCTCCAGATGGCCCAGCGCGGCGGCGAGCCCTCGGGCCAGCGGCCGCGGCACGGTCAGGGGCGCCAGACGCTGGGCCAGGAGGACCACCCGCCGGCGTGCCCCCTTGTCGGCGGGCGCTCCGCTCAGGCCCAGATCCAGGGCCACCCGGGCGGTCAGCCAGAGTGCGAAGGCCCCCTCGCGCTTCGGGCCGCGTTCGAGGCGCTGCTGCAGCTCGAGCAGGGCCAGCAGCGACGGCGTCCAGTCGCTCACTTGGGGAGCGCCAGCAGCGCACGCTCGACCGCCTCGGGCAGGATGTCGACCAGGCAGCGATGGTGGCCGAGCGGACACACCGGCCCGCCGTGCGGGGTGCAGGGCCGACACGGCAGGTCGCGCTGGAGGACCGTGGCCTTCGCCCGATACGGGAAGAAGCCGAACGCCTCCACCCCGGGCCCGTAGAGGGCCACCGCCGGCGTGCCCACCGCGGTCGCGAGGTGGGTGACGCCGGTATCGCCACCGACCATGGCCCGGGCCTGCTTGAGCAGCGCAGCGGTACCGGACAGGGAGAAGCGGCCGGCTGCGCTCACGGCACCGGCTCCCCCCGCCTCGGCGATGGCGGCCGCGGCCTCCCGATCGCCGGGGCCGCCGAGGACCACGAGGTCGCAGGTCGTGCGAAGCCGGCGGGCGAGCGCCTCCCAGTGCTCCTGTGGCCACCGTTTGGTGGCATGCGCCGCGCCGGGCGCCAGGGCGATGAGCGTCCGTTCCCGACCCACGCCGTTGGCGGAGAGGAACTCCGCGGCGTCCCGCTGCGCCTCGGCGGTGACGAAGAACTCGGCTGGTCCGCCGTCCGGGGTGACGTCGAGCCCCTCGGCCGCCTCGAAGTAGCGTTCGGCGACCGGACCCAGCATGCCGCCCCGCGCACCGCCACTCCGGATCAGCATGGCCCGTCGCACCCGATGCTTCGAGTAGCCATGCCACCGCCCTCCCACCAACTGGCGCAACGCGAGCGTCCGCAGCGACCCGTGCAGGTCGAGGCGATGGCTCCAGTCGGTCTGGCGGAGCGTGGCCGCCAGGTCGCCCAGCGGCGAGCCGCGCTTCCAGGTCACCAACTCCGTCAGTCGCGGGTTGTGGCGGAGCGTCTCCGCCATGTCCTCGCGGACCACCATCGTGAGCCGCGCCGTCGGATGCCGGGTCCGGAGCGCCCGGATGAGCGGCGTCGTGAGGAGCAGGTCGCCGATCGACGAGAAGCGGACCAGGAGGATCTGGGGGGCGGGCATGCCTGAAAGTAAGTGACCGGTGACCGGTGACCGGTGACCAGCGACCAGTGGTGCCCCCTGGTTACTGGTTACGGGTTACCCCTCACCCCTCACCCCTTAACTTCCCTCCATGGCCCGCCCCCGCACGATCCTCTGGATCGACGACGAAATCGAGACCCTCGAACTCGCAGGTGCTGTTTCTCGAGCAGCAGGGCTTCACCGTCGAGCGCGCCTCCAACGGCGACGACGCGCTGGCGCTGCTCCGACGCCAGCCCTACGGCGTGATCCTGCTCGACGAGCAGATGCCGGGGCTGCGCGGCCTCGAGCTGGTGCCGCTGCTCCGGGCGATCGACGGCTCGATTCCGGTGGTGATGGTCACCAAGTCGGAGGAGCCGGAGACGCTGCGCGACGCGATCGGCGCCGAGATCGCGGACTACCTCACCAAGCCGGTCTCGCCGCGGCAGGTCCTCTCCGTCATCACGCGGCTCCTCGAGGGCGATCGCATCCGCCAGCAGCGCCTGTCGCGCGACTTCGTCACGCGCTTCCGCGAGCTCGAGGGCCGCCGCGGCGAGCACCTGGCCTGGCGCGAATGGGTCGAGTTCGTCGCCGAGCTGGCCGAGTGGGAGGTCAAGCTCGGGCAGGCCGACGAGCCGGGGTTGCAGGAGGCGCTCCGCAACCTGCAGGAGAGCGTGCGGATGGACTTCGCGCGCTTCCTCGAGGCGCACTACCCCGGCTGGCTCGCGCAGCGCGGCACCGATCGTCCGCCACTCTCCGTCGATGTCGTCTCGGAGTTCCTGCGACCGACCTTCGAAGTGCACGGCCGGGTGATGCTCGTGGTCGTCGACTGCCTGCGACTCGACCAGTGGGCGATGATCCGCCCGATCGTCGAGCGCTACTTCGACGTCGAGGTCGATCACTACTTCTCGATCGTTCCGACCGCCACGCCCTACAGTCGCAATGCGATCTTCTCGGGCCTCTATCCCTCCGAGTTCTTCGCGCGGCACCCGGCGTGGTGGGACGAGCGGGAGGAGACGTCACTCAATGCGCACGAGGCCGAGCTGCTCGTCGAACAGCTGCGCGAACTCATGGGCCGCAACGTGCCGGTGCATTACGAGAAGATCTTCTCCACCGCCGATGGCGAGGCGATGCTGCGCCGACTCTCGGGGCATCTCGCGCGGGAGGGCGTGACGGCGCTGGTCTTCAACTTCATCGACCAGCTGACGCACGGCCGCACCGAGAATGAGGCGCTCTTCGAGGTTGCCCGCGACACCACCGCGCTGCGCGCGCTGACGCGCACCTGGTTCGAACGTTCGCCGCTGGTCGAAGCGCTCAAGGAGGCGGAACGCCGTGGCGTGCCGGTGATCCTGACCACCGACCACGGCTCGATCCATTGTCACACGCCGGCGACCGTCTTTGCCCGGCGCGACGCCTCCGCGAACCTGCGCTTCAAGTTCGGCGAGGACATTCGTGTCGAGGATCCGTCGGCGGCGATTCTCGTTGAGGACCTCGCCGCGTGGGGGATCCCCGAGCGGCAGATCGGCGCCCGGTTGCTGCTCGCCACCGGCGATCGCTTCTTCGTCTATCCGACCAAGCTGCGCGAGTATCAGGCCCGCTATCGCGGCGCCTTCCTCCACGGCGGCGTCTCCCCGGAAGAGGTGATCCTCCCGGTGGCGCTCCTCCTGCCGAGGCGCAACTGAGCCGTCCGCGCGTCCGGGCCCGTCTCTTCGGCCTGCTGCGGCCCTATCGCGGCACGCTGATCGTCGGCTTCGCCGCGGCACTGCTGGGCGGCGTGCTCGACGGCACGGCGCTGGTGGTGCTGCAGCCGCTCTTCGGGGCGCTCTTTCCGGATGGCACGCCCGATCTCGCCGGCGGCAACGTCCGCCTGCAGCACTGGATGGCGACGGTGCTCGGCCCGGCGATCGACGGCCAACCGGTCGAAGTGGTCACGGCGCGGCTGGTCGCGATCTTCATCTGCGCGCTCGCCCTCAAGAACCTCTTCAACTACGCCTCGGCCTACATCTCGGTGAAGGTGCAGGAAGGGATGGTGCGTGACCTCCGGACGCGGCTCTTTGCGCACCTGCTCCGGCTCGACCTCGGCGTCTTCCAACGGACCCGCGGCGGCCAGCTCACCACCGGGCTCATCAACGATGCCGATCAGGTCAAGCTGCTTGTCGTCGCGGTGCTCGCCGCGTTCTTCCAGAACCTCGTCAACATCCTGATCATGCTCGGCGTGATGCTGGGCACCTCGGTGCGTCTCACGCTGATGGTGCTGGTGTTCGCACCGATCCTCGTCGTTGGTGTCCAGCTGCTGCTTGGCTCGCTCAAACGCCACGCCCGGACGTTCGCGCACGAGCGCGGCGAATTGACGGCGACGGTCAGCGAGCGGCTCGGTGCGATGAAGCTGATCCGCGCCTTCGCCGCCGAATCGAGCGAGGCGGACAACTTCGCGCGACAGGCCGATCGCTACCGCAAAGGCGCCGTCCGCACGCAGCGCTTCGCCCTGCTGACGTCGCCGGTGAGCGAAGTGTTCGGCGGCGCGGTGGTGCTGCTGATCCTCTGGGCCGGCTCCAATCCCGCCGTCTCCGGGGTGGAACTCGCCTCGAAGGACGTCGTGCTCTTCCTGGCCGCGGCGCTGCGCGTCCTCTCGCCAATCAAGGCGATCACCAACGTGCCGACCCAGCTGGCTACGGCAGAGGCCAGCGCGGAGCGCGTCTTTGCGATCCTCGACCTCCCGGCCAGCGAGCAGGACCCGCCCGACAGCGTTCCGGCCGCCTTCACGGCCGACCTGGTCTTCGATCGGGTGACCTTCGGCTATGATCCGGCGCAGCCCGTCCTGCAGGATGTCTCGCTCCGTGTCGGGAAGGGCGAGGTCGTCGCCCTGGTCGGACCGAGCGGGGCGGGGAAGACCACCTTGCTCGAACTGGTGCCTCGCTTCCATGATCCCCAACAGGGTGAGCTGCGGCTCGATGGCGTGCCGTTGCCCCGGCTGCAGCGGGCCTCGCTTCGGGCGCTGATCGCCGTGGTGAGCCAGGACACGGTGTTGCTGCACGACACCGTTCGCGCCAACATTGCATACGGGCAGCCGGGGGCGACGGACGAGGCGATCGAGGCCGCGGCGCGCGCGGCGAACGCCCACGAGTTCATTGCCGGCCTGCCCGACCGATACCAGACAGTGCTGGGCGAGCGCGGCACGCGGCTCTCCGGCGGACAGCGGCAGCGGATCGCGATCGCGCGGGCACTGCTCCGCGACGCCCCGATCCTGATTCTGGACGAGGCGACCTCCGCGCTCGACACCGAATCGGAGCGGCTGGTGCAGGAGGCGATCGAGCGGCTGATGGGCGGGCGTACCGTCCTGGTGATCGCGCATCGACTCGCCACGGTGCGCGGGGCCGATCGGATCGTCGTTCTCGATGGGGGCCGGGTCGTGGAATCCGGCACGCATGCCGAACTTCACGCGCAGCCCGGCCTCTACCGCCGACTGCACGACCTCCAGTTCTCCGTGGCCGAGGTGGCATCGTGAGCAACGAGCGCAGCGTCCTGCTGCTCGCCGATTTCGATGACGGTCCCAACGCGCACGCCGCGCAGCGCCGCCGCGCCCTCGAGCGGCTGGGCCTGCGCGTCACCACCTTCGACCTCTCCGCCAAGCCGTCGATCTTCGAACGGATGCGGGTCGGCGACCTCCCCCGCCGCCTCGAGCGCGCACTCGACGAAGCGGCCCCCGACCTGGTGCTGACATTCGGGTCCGCGCAGCTCGACGAGCCGCTGGTCGACCGGCTGCGCGGCCGGAGCCGTGCGCGCTGGATCACCTGGATGCCGGACGACCTGCGCACCGCCTACGAGGCCTCCGTCCTCGCGCGCCCCTACGACCAGATCTACGCCGTCGGCACCGACGTCGCTGCCGAGGTGGCCGACCGCCTCGGCCGCACCGTCGACGTCCTCTCGGTGGCGGCCGATCCCTCGGTCTATCGCCCCATTCGCACCAAGGACCAGTACCGCGCCAACGTCGTCTTTGCGGGCGCCGCCACCCCGCGGCGCGAACGCCTGCTCGGCGAGCTGGTGGAATTCGGCCTGGCGCTCTGGGGGCCGGGCTGGCGGCAGACCTCGCTGCGCGACTATTGCCGCGGCGAGGCCACGAGCACCGGGGAGTACGTCCGGGCCTATGCCGGCGCGACGGTCGCGGTCAACATCCACCACGTGGCGGTCGAGGGCGACCCGCGCGAGGCGGCCTGCAACCAGCGGCTCTTCGAGTTGGCGGCGATGGGGGCGGCGCAGGTGGTGGATGAGCGCGGCGACCTCGCGCGCTCCTTCGAGGCAGGCGAGGAAGTCCTCCCCTTCCGCGATTCGGGCGAGCTGCGCAACCATGTCCGCGAGTTGATCGAGAACCCGGCCGAGGCGGAACGACTCGGCCAGGCGGCGCGGGCCCGGGCGCTGCGGGACCACACCTACATGCACCGGATGCGGCAACTGCTGCTCGATCAGCCCCGCCCGATGCTCCCCGAATAGACCGCTTCGTACCGCGCCGCCATCGTGCGGTACGTGAAGCGATCGAGGACGTGCTGGCGGATCGCCGCCGGGTCGAGTGCGTCGAGCGTCGGCCGGAGCGCGGCGAGCTCATCGACGCTGCTCCCCATGGCGCCGCTCTCGGGCGTGATCACTTCGGGGAGTGCGCCGCGGCGGGTGCCGAGGACCGGCGTGCCCGACACCATCGCCTCGATCGTGGTGAGGCCGAAGGGTTCGTCCCACTGCGCCGGGACCCAGAGGCAGGCCGACTCCGCCAGCAGCGCCATCTTCTCCTCGCCACCGACCTGCCCGACGAAGCGGAGCCCCGGCCGGATCGACGGGCGCCATCCACCGGCCACCACGAGCGACCGTCCCGCGAGCCGCGCGCCGCGCACCGCCCAGTCCCACCCCTTCACGGTGTGCAACCGGCCGAGGAAGAGGTCTCGTGGCTGCTTGGTGGCGCTGAAGCGGTATTCATCGGGGTCGAGACCGTTGTGCACCCACTCGCGCAGGTCGTGACGCCGCGCATGGTCCGCGGAGAGGGCAATCCCGCCCGGCGGGAGGATCTCCCCGTCGCGCGCATTGCCGTGCAGGGTCCAGCGGATCGGGAGGTCCCCGACCGGATGCAGGGGGAAGTGCGCGTGGAGGACGTCGACGCCGGCCGGCAGCAGCGGCCGCGGATCGAAGTGACGCTCCTGCCCCTTCGGCAACGTGACCGGGATCACCCGGCCGTGGGGCGACGTGCTGCCGGGCCGTGCGAGCAGGGTCACCGTGTGGCCGCGCTCGGCGAGCCCGCGGGCCAGCCAGACGACGACGCGTTCGGTGCCGCCATACTCGCGCACGGGGATGCGGGCGTCGGTCAACAGGGCGATGTGCATGCGGCGATATATTTCCCTGGTGTCCGTGAGACTTCCTGAAGAGGCGTGATGCCCGACGCGCTGGTCGCCGGCTGTTCCATCATCCGCAATGCCACGATCCTCGATTTTCCGCTCGAGGCGAGCGTGCGATCGGTCCTGCCCGGCGTCGACGACTTCGTCCTCGCCGTCGGCGCGTCGGAGGATGATACCCGGGAACGCGCGGAGCGGCTGGCCCACGACGAACCGAAGGTCCGCCTGCTCGACACGGTCTGGGACACCACGCAAGGTGCCACCGTGCTCTCCACCCAGACCAATCTCGCGCTGGCGGCCTGCCAGGCGCGATGGGCCCTCTACATCCAGGCCGACGAGGTCCTCGCCGACGGCGGCGCGCTCGAACTCCGACGCCAGCTCCAGCAGGCCGACGCCGACGCGCGCGTCGAGGGGCTGGTGGTCGACTACCGCCACTTCTACGGCGGCTTCGACATGATCGGCGTGAGTCGCCAGTGGTATCGCCGGGAAGTGCGGGCCATCCGCCTCGGCATCGGCGGCCATTCGCATGGTGACGCGCAAGGCTTTCGCGTTGGCACCGAGGATCGGCGCGTGCGCTGCCGCCGGAGCGGCGTCACGATGTTCCACTACGGCTGGGCCCGCCCCACCTGGGCGTTGCAGGCCAAGCGACGCCTCGACCACGAGATCTATCCGACCGAGCGCCGCAAGGATCCGGAGCGCCCGCTGCTCCCCTGGTTTCCTGGCCTGCGCCGCTTCGACGGCGAGCATCCCACGCCGGTGCGCGATTGGATTGCAGCACGACGCGCGGACTCGCGCCTGATCGAGCCGGCACGCTGGGATGCCTCGGTGGTGCGAACGATGCTCTCGATCGGCTTCGAACGGCTCACCGGCTGGCGTCCGTTCGAATACCGCAACTACACGGTGATCGGATGAGTCGCGTCCCGGTGACGATCGTCGTGCCGGTACGCAATGAAGACGCTCGGATCGCCGATTTCGTTGCGGCGCATGCGTGGGCAGCGGAGTGCATCGTCGTCGACAACGGTTCCACCGATGAAACAGTGGCGCGTGCCACGGCGGCCGGCGCACGGGTGCTCCACGCGCCGGGGGTGACGATCGGTGCGGCGCGCAACGTCGGCATCGCGGCCGCCACCACGGCGTGGGTCCTCTCGCTGGATGCCGACGAGGAGGCCGATCCGGCGCTGGCCGACGAACTCCGCCGCGTGCTCGCGGCACCGACGTGTGGGGCGTATCGCATCCGGCGCCGCAATCTCTACCTCGGTCGGGAGCAGACCCGCGGCAGCTGGGGCAACGATTGGGTGCTGCGGCTCGCACCCCAAACGGCACGCTACGACGACGTCGCGGTGCACGAGCGGCTCCTCGCTCCCGCGCCGCACGGCGATCTCGTCGCCACGCTCCGGCACGAGCCGTATCGCGACCTGTCGCATCACCTTGCCAAGATGGATCAGTATGCGCGCTGGGGGGCCGAGCGGCTCTACGCCGAAGGACGCCGTGCCGGTGTGCTCGACCTGACGCTCCGCCCGCTCTGGCGTTTCCTGAAGGCGTATTTCGTGACGGGCCACTGCCTCGACGGTCGGTTCGGCCTCGTGACGGCATTGCTCGGTGCGCAGACGGCGTTCCTGAAGTACGCGCACTTGTGGGCGATGGAGCGGAACGGTGAACGGTGAACGGTCGGTGGGGACCAGTAACCAGTAGCCAGTGACCAGTAACCAGTGACCAGTAACCAGGGAGTTGCTGTTCCCTGGTCACTGGTCACTGGTCACTACTTACTCGTTACGTCGGCACGTTCGTTGTGCACCGTTCACGTTCCTAGAAGCGGAGCGCCACCACCGCCGAGATCGTCTTCGTCTTGATGTCGGCCGGCAGCGCGAGCGAGCCCGCCGTGGCCTGGTAGATGTTGCTCAGGCCGAGGTCGGCGCGGACGCCGATCGAGAGCTTGCCGAACTCGAGACCCGCCTCGCCGATGCCGCTGAACTCGGTCGACTTCAGTTCGATCCCGCCCTCGTCGGTCGAGAGGTCGTCGCAGTTGGTCGAGAACGAGACGCCATCGGCCGAGCCCGAGAGGCGGCAGCCGACCTTCACGCCGATCGCGGGACCGGCGCCGATGTAGAGGCGGCCCGTCGAACCGACCGGCATCCCGATGCGCAGCACGAGCGGGAGCTGCAGGTAGTCGAAGGTGTTCTTCGGGGTGACGCCGTCGATCGGGTCGCCCTTGAAGCCCTTGCGGGCGAAGATCAGCGAGGGCTGCACCGCGAAGCCGCCGGCGTTCACGTTCAGGAAGCCGCCGACGAGAAAGGTGCCGGTGGACTTGGCATCGTTGACGAAGTCGCCGGAGATGTTCGAGAAGGAGCCGCCGGCCATGACGCCGAGCCCGAGCTGGGCGTGGGCGGAGGCGACGGGGGTGGCCATGAGGGCCGCGGCAGCAAGCGATGACAGCAGATGACGACGCATCAGGGGGTTCTCCTGGTTGAATCCATGCGCTGGGCAGCCTCTCTGCCCGGCGAGCGCCTCAAGACGAGAGGTCGCGGGTAGGAGTTTCACAGTGCAACGCCCGCGCGGTGGCTATCTTCCTGCTTCCCCAACCCGCCGGCCTGTGCGACGCCCAACCGTGCCTCACGACCTTCTGCTCGCCTATGACTTCCCGCCCCTCGGCGGGGGGATCGCGCGCTGGATGGAGGAACTCGCCAGGGGATATCCCGCCGGGACGCTGACGGTCTCGACCGGGGTGACCGCCGGGTCGGAGGCGATCGATGCCCGGCTCCCCAATCCGGTCGACCGTGTCGGCGTGCCGGTCAATCGCCTGCGGACGGCGCCCGGGCTGATGCGCTGGTCGCATCGGGTCGCCCGGCTCGGTCGGGCACCCGGGACGCGCTTCGCGTGGGTCGGCAACATTCGTCCGGCCGCGTTCCCGGCGAGGTGGGCGTGGGAGCGCGCCGGGCTGCCATACGGCATCCTCGTCTATGGTGGCGACCTCCTCTCGCTCGGGCCGAAGCTGGCGCGGTCGCGCCTCAAGCGAAATCTCTATCGCCCCATCCTCGCGAAGGCGTCGGTCTATGTCGCGATCTCGCAGTGGACGGCAGAGCTCTGTCGCCAGTTGCTCGAGTCGCTCGACCTGCCGACCGAGGGACGCATTCGCGTGGTGCCGCTGGGGACCGATCCCACGCGGTGGCGGCCCGACGCCGAGGCAGGGCGGGCGTTCCGCGCGCGACGCGGGCTCCCCGAGGGCCGATGGCTCGTGACGGTGGCGCGCCTGGTGCCGCACAAGGGGATCGACACCGCGATTGAACTCGTCGCTCGACTCGCTTCAACTCATCCGGACCTCCACTACCTGGTCGTCGGGCGCGGCGGGTACGAGGCGACGCTGCGCAAGTTCGCCGACACGCTCGGCGTCGCCGATCGGGTGCACCTCTGCACCGATGTCGAGGACGACGAGCTGCCGGCGGCGTACGCGGCCGGCGAGATCTATCTCGGCCTGTCGCGGCAGGAGGGGCTCGATGTCGAGGGCTTCGGCCTCTCGCTGCTCGAGGCCTCGGCCACCGAGCTCCCGGTCATTGCAGGGCGGAGTGGCGGCATCGCCGACGCCGTGGCAGAGGGTGAGAGCGGCGTCCTGGTCGACCCGACCGACCCCGAGCAGGCGACCGACATGGTGGAACACCTCCTTGGCGATCCGGCCCTCGCGGCCAAGCTCGGCCAGGCCGGCCGCGCCCGCGTGCTGCGCGCCTTTGCCTGGCCTCGCGTCATCGGTGAGATGCGGGCGCTGGCGGAGGAGTTCGGGCGGCGATGAGCACGCATCCGACTCGCGTGCTGCTGCACGAGCGGTGGCGGCGCGATCCGCTCTTCAAGGTCGGCGTCGTGCTGGTCGCGATGGTGCTGGTCGCCGCCGCGGCCGCGCCCTGGCTGGCGCCGCACGATCCGTTGCTCGGCGACCTCGCGAATGACTCGCTCGCCCCGCCGGGGGGGAAGTTCCTCCTCGGCGCGGATGCGCAGGGCCGGGATGTCCTCTCCCGCGTGCTCTACGGTGCACGCATCTCGCTGATGGTCGGCCTGATCTCGCAGGCCGTCGCCGTGGCGCTCGGACTCACGCTGGGCCTGCTCGCGGGATACTATCGTCGCTGGGTGGACCTGCTCATCATGCGGCTCGCGGACATCACCCTGGCGTTTCCGTCGTTGCTGCTGCTGATCGCGGTGGCTGCCGCGGTGAAGCCGTCGCTGCCGGTGATCTTCCTCGTGGTGGGCGCGGTGGGGTGGGCGGGGATGGCGCGGCTGGTGCGCGGCCAGGTGCTCCTGCTCGCGCGCAGCGACTACGTGCTGGCTGCCAAGGCACTCGGCGCCGGGGATCGGTGGATCCTGTGGCGACACCTCGCGCCGAACGTCCGCGCCCCGGTGATCATCTCGGCGACGCTCGGTATTGCCGGTGCGATCATGGCAGAGGCAGCGCTCTCATTCGTGGGACTCGGGGCGCAGCCGCCGACGCCGAGCTGGGGCGCGATGGTGTCCGAGGGACGCGACCTGATCCGCGTGGCGCCGTGGGTCTCCGTGGTGCCGGGGTTGGCGGTGGGCGTGGCGGTGCTGGGCTTCAACCTCGTGGGCGACGGGCTGCGCGAGGCGCTGGATCCGACGATGCGGAGGGGACGGTGAGTCGATTCGAGGAGTTGCGACGCACGGAATTCGCGGCGCTCGATGGCCAGGGGATCTTCCTCAACAGCGCCTCGGTCGGGCCGATGCCGTCGCGAAGCGTCGCGGTGCTCGCGGCGTGCAACCGCGATCGCGCACGGCCGGGGCTCTGGCCCGTGGAGCGCCTGAACACGATCCTCGCGGAGGCCCGCTGGCTCTCGGCACGACTGATCAACGCCGCCGAGGACGAGATCGCCTTGATGCCGAACACGACGACGGGCCTCAATGTCGCGGCGCGGGCGCTGCCACTGGGCGCGGGCGACGTGGTGCTGACGTTCGACGGCGAGTTCCCCTCGAACATCTACCCGTGGCTGGCGCGCAGCGGGGAAGGGATCGTGCTCGAGCGGATTCCCCGCACCGCGGAGGGATGGCCCGACGAGGCGCGACTGCACGAGCGGCTCGGCAACCCGGCCGTGAAGGCGGTGATGGTGTCCCTCACCCAGTTCAGCAACGGCTACACGATCGACCTCGCCGCGCTCTCGCGCGCCACGCGGGCGACGGGGAAGTGGCTCGTGGTCGATGCGATCCAGGCCGTGGGGCATGTTCCGATCGACGTGCAGGCGACGCCGGTGGACTTCCTGGCGTGCGGCGCGCAGAAGTGGCTGCTCTCGCCGTGGGGGACGGGCTTCCTCTACGTGCGCCGAGAGCTGATCGGGCAGTTCCCACCGACCTTTGCCGGCTGGGCCGCGTTCAAGGGGACGGACGACTACACCAACCTCACCGCCTACAATCCCGAGCCGTGGCCCGACGCGCGGCGCTTCGAGCTCATCACGCTGCCGGTGCAGGACTTCGCGGCGATGAACGCCTCGGTGGGGTTGCTGCTGGAGGTGGGGATTCCGGCGATCGCCGAGCACTTGCGGGCGCTGCATGCGCCGGTCATTGCCTGGGCGCAGGCGCAGGGCGCCACGGTCACGTCGGCCCCGGCGCCCCATGCCTGCGGAATTCTCTGCCTGCGACCGCGCGGCGACGTGGTCGCGGCGTATCAGCGGCTGCAGGCCCATGGCGTGATGTGTTCGCTGCGCGAGGGCTCGATCCGCCTGAGCCCGCACCTCTTCAACACGGCGGCCGAGGTCGCCGCGGTCGGCGACCTGCTGCGCTAGTGCGTCGCGGTTGTTAGCGGACCAGCTTGTTGTAGACCGTGCCGACGACCCGTCCGAGGGCGTACCCGACGACGAAGGCGTAGATGAAGCCGATGAAGGCCCCACCCCAGGTGACGCGGTATCCCGGGAAATAGACCGAGAGGAGCCCGAGGTGTTCGCCGACACTGTCGCCGCCCTTCAGCACCAGCACGACGGTGGCAATGAAGAGTCCGGCGCCGAGCATCATGCCGAAGGAGGTGCCCCAGGCCTGGGCGTTCAGTCTGAGGATCGCGCGACGGACGTCGCGTGCTTCTTCCGGTGTCAATTCGGGCATCGTGGCGGTCTCCGGGGGGCCGATCGGGTCAGATGTGATCCATGAAGTCGCGCGTCTGGCTCAGTTCGGCGCGGGCGGTCAACACGACCAGCTTGAAAGCCAGCATGGCGTTGCGCAGGAAGGCGAAGAACCAGCCCATCACGAAGCCCGTGAATCCGGCCCACGCCGCTCCGATCAGTGCGCCGCCCCAGCTCACGTCATAGCCGTAAAAGTAGTTTGCGAGCAGTTCGAGCTCGAGCTCCGGCGGCCGACCCCGCACCAGGGGGATGGCGGTCAGCAGGAAGCACCCCACAGCGGCGGTGAGCCCGACCGCGACGCCCATCGCGGACTTGTGGGCGGGCGCAAACGCGAGCGCGATCGGGTCATCAGGATAGGCCGAGTGGGAGTTCATCGCACGACTCCAGGGTGGCGAGATTCTGCGACCGAGGTGCGGGGATGCCCCGAGTGGGGCCCACTGCGGACGGTCACGACTGCGCGAACAAGCGGAAAGGTACACTCGGCGTCGGGGCCGAGGTACGCATTCAACTGCGCGAGTGGGTGACGAATCGCGACATGGTGCGGAGCACGTGTCATGCGTGTTCCCCGGAGATCGAGCGGCGCCCGCCCAGGTGCTGGAGAATGCCGACCACCGCCGCCGCCGCGTTGCTGGCATAGTACGCCAGATGGAGGGGGACGACGCGGATCGCGAAGGCCGGTCCCCGCTCGCGTGAGAACCAGCGATAGGTGTCGAGGTTCGCGAGCGCGAGCAGTCCCCAGAGGGCGAGGCTCGCGAAAGCCAGTGGCGGCGCCCGAAAGACGGCGCTCGCGACGATCGTCAGCGTGGCCAATCCGGCGAGCGCGACGCGCAGCTGTTCGGCGTGCCCGGTGTTGAGCGTGGGGGCCGTCCGGCCGCGGCGCTCCAGGAGCAGGCGCATCCAGGGCACGCCACGATCGCGAAAATCGGTGCGCAGCATCGGCCAAAGGAGCCAGCGCTTCAGGTGCGTCGCCTGAATCGAAGGATTGAGCTGGATCCGTCCACCACGATCGCGCAAACGGTAGCCAAGCTCGATGTCCTCGATCTGCGGGCGGGGAAAGCGCTTGGTGTCGAAGCCGCCGACCGCCTCGAAGGCATCACGGCGGATCGCACCGCACCCCGCCCAGAAGGTCTCCGCCTCGCCCGCCCCGCGGAGATGGACGTAGCGATGCAACAGGTTGCGGTACTCCGTGAGGAGGCCGCGCTCGGCGGGCGCGTCGTCATAGCTGCCGAAGACGGCGACCAGGGTCGGGTCCTCCGCGACCACCGTTGCGAAGCGCTCGAGGGTGTCGCGGTGCACGCGCACGTCGGCGTCCACGAAGATCAGCCAGCGGCCGCGTGCGTGGCGGGCGGCCGCATTGCGCGCGCCGCCGGGACCGAGCGGCGGCCCGTCGAGCCGCACCACCTGGTCGGCCCATCGCGCCGCCACGGCCGCGGTGTCGTCCGTGCTGGCATCATCCACGACGAGCAGCTCCCATCGCTCACGCGGGAGGCTGCTGCTGGTCAGCGCGGCGAGCGTGTCGGGCAGGAGCTTCGCCGCCTGGTGGGCCGGCATGATGACGGAAAAATCCCGCGGCGTGCGGGCGTCACCGGTGCTCATGCCACCATCCGGCGAGCGCGGCGCAACGCGTGGCGCCAGGCGATCGCGCGTCGGAAGCGCGGCGTGCCCCAGTCACGGAACGGCGCGCGACCGCGGAAGTACCAGGCGTCGAGGCGCGGGACATCGAGCGGATCCGTCCGCGTCGAGACGGGCTGGTAGCTGGTCGTGCACGCGATCCGATAGTGGCGACCCACCGCCGCGCGCACGCGCGCATCGGTGTCGCCATACGGATAGGCGAACGTGACCGCAGGCGTGCCCGTCTCCTTCGCGATCATGGTCGCGGAGCCTGCGAGCTCGTCCTCGAGCTCGGCGTCGCTGCACCGGGTGAGCATCGGGTGGTGCCGGGTATGCGAGCCGATGCGCCAGCCCGCCTCGGCCAGCCGGCCCAGCCCGTCCCAGCCGATCACCGGCTGCGCCGGGATCCGGGCGTCACCCGCGCCGCGCCAGCGGTTGTCGTGGCCCGCGTGGTCGCTGACGACAAACACCGTCGCGGCGAGGCCGCGATCCGCCAGTCGCGGCGCGGCCTCGGTCGCGACGGATTGCAGTCCGTCGTCGAAGGTCAGCGCGACCGCGTCGGTCGAATCGGGCAGCGTCAGCAACTCCTCGACGGAGACGACGCGCGCCGCCCCCGAGGCCGCCCACTCGACGTGCGCCGCGAAATCCTCCGGCGTCACCGAGATCACGGATCCGGTCCGATCAATCGAGTGGTAGGTGAGGATGGCGCGCATCAGGCCGCCGCGGCCGCCGCCGTGGCTGCGGCCGTCGGCGGTTCCAGGCGCTGCTCCTCGTGATACTCGAAGTCGGTGTTCACCGCCCAGATGTCGTGCGTCGCGCCCTGCATGTTCCAGACGGCCATCATCGCCGTCAACATCGAGTGGTCCTGGTTGTTGTACTTGTGCATCCCGTTGCGGCCGACGGTGTGCAGGTTCGGAATCGGGTCGATGAAGCTCCGGACGTCGTCGAGATGGCCGCGGTACGCGCCGTCGTAGATCGGGTACGCCTTCGGCATCCGGATCACCGTCCCGTCGCGAACCAGCCCCGCCGGCGCGAGGCCGAGTTGCTCGAACTCACGGGTCGCGAGCGCGATCAGGTCGGCATCGCTCGATTCCCAGAGGCCGTCCCCCTGGAAGCAGAAGTACTCCATGCCGAGGCAGGTCCGCCCGGGCTCGGGGACCATCGCGGCACTCCAGTTGTTGAAGTTCTGGATGCGCCCCACCTGCACGCCCGGCGTATGGATGTAGATCCAGTTGTCGGGAAAGAGCCGCTCGGTCTCGAGGATGAGCGCCACCACCAGGAAGTCGCGATAGCGGAGGCCTTCCGCCGCGGCCCGCACGGGGGCCGGCACCGGCGGTTCGATCGCGCGCACCAGCGACCGGACATCCGTGGTGGAGATCACGTGGTCGGCCGCGAAATGGCGCGGGCCGTTGGGCGTGTTGGCGCGCACGCCCGTCACGCGGCCGCCCTCCGTCTCGATCGTCGTGACGAAGTGCTCCATCAGCACCGTGCTGCCCATCTCATGCAGCCGGTCGCGACACGCCTCCCACATCTGGCCAGGCCCGAGGCGGGGATAGCGGAACTCGTCGATCAGGCTCTTGATGGTGTTGTTGCGTCGCTGGAGCGAGGTCGCGTTGAGGATCGCGCGCGCCAGGGAGAGCCCCTGGATGCGCTGCGCGGCCCATTCGGCGCGGATCTCCGTGCAGGGAATGCCCCAGACCTTTTCCGTGTAGGTCTTGAAGAAGATCTCGTACAGGCGCTTGCCGAACCGGTTGCTGACCCACTGCTCGAAGTTCTCCTCGACCGGCGAGGGGCGGAAGCGGGCATGCACATAGCTGAGCATGATGCGCACCGCATTGATCAGCCCGAGCCCGCTGAGCGCGTTGAACGCCTTGAGCGGATAGTCGAAGTACTTCCCGTCGTAGTGGATCCGGGACATCCGCGGCACGCTGATGAAGTCGTCGCCGAGGATCTCCTCCCAGAGCGCCTGGACCGGCTCGATCTTGGTGAAGAAGCGGTGGCCGCCGATGTCGAAGCGGAAACCCCGGTACTGCGCGGTCCGGGAGATGCCGCCGACCATGTCGTCGCCCTCGAGCACGGTGACGTGGTGCCCGGCCTTGGCGAGGAGATACGCCGCCGTCAGCCCGGCGGGGCCGGCGCCGATCACGACGACACGGTCGCCGGGGCGGATCGGGGTGACCGTGCGATTGGGGGCAGCGCCTTGAGCCATCGACAGACCTTCCTGGGGGGCGTTCTGTGGGAGGAGCACCGTTGGTCGTCTTGCCGACAGCGTACCCGTTGCCTGCATCTCACGAGCGATTCCGGGCCCGTCCCTTAGAGCAATAGCAAGGCACGTGCCCGACGCCGACCGGACTCCTGGCCAGAATCGCTGCCCATTTCTCATCGAGGTGGGGGAAATGTTGACCGCATGCCCCAGCAAGCCGAGCGGTCATCACCGTGAGTGTTGCGAGGATGCAACACGAACTGTCACAGCCCACCCCGCCGGCGCAGCCCGCCTCCGGCGCTCCGGGGCGGAGCGCTGTCAGTCGGGCGGGGCTTTTTCGTACTGCGGCGTGATGTCCGTCAGGTAGTGCGCCAGGGCGGCGCAGGCGTTCGGGGCGCTGTCCCCCGCGGAGCGCGGCGTGAGGAGCAACGTGCCCGGCGGGAATGCCCCCCGCAACGTGATGCGATCACACACGCGATGGAGCAGCGGGGCGACCTCGTCCCCCTCGAAGTCCATCAGGCGGGTGAGCAGGATGTGCGTGGCGGGGTGCCATGCCAGGGTGGCGAGGGAATCCCCCTCGTCGCGGAGCCGCTCCAGCGGAAAGGCCAGGCGCCCGGTCGCAACCCAGACGGTCGACGGTTTGGTCGACGCGATGATCGCCTCGGCGGGCAGGCTGTCGGTGATGAACTTGGCGGCGGCCGCGAAGCTCCTGGTCTCGGGATCGTAGCAGCGCGGGTCGGCGTAGGGAGGCTGCGCTCGGCAGGATTGCGCCACCGCAGCGGCCTGGGCCTGGCGCCACCCGCCGACGAGACCGAGCACCACGCCCACCGCGACGGCGACGCGCTCCCCCCGACGCGAACCGACGGCGCGCGCGATCCCGAACAGCAGGACGATCACGATCCAGGGATACAGCGCGCTGAAGTAGCGCGCGAAGGCCCACGGAAAGACCAGCAGCACGCCGATCGAGCAGGCGAAGAAGAGCGACAACGCGGGCCACCGGCGGAGCAGCACCCAGGTGCCGAGGGCGCCGGCAAAGAGGAGGACGATGGCCACGATGGCGTTGTCCAGCGGCTGTCCCGGGATGTCGGGGAGCGAGAAGGGAACCGCGATGGCGTGCACGAGATAGTACTTGACGTTGGCCAGGACCCGCACCAGGAAGCCCCGCTCCACGTGGGGCGCGGAGAAGACGGCGAGGTCCTTGGCATAGGTGTGACCGATCGTGATCTCGGTGGCCCACGCCGTGTAGCGGAACCAGCCGACCACGACGGCACCCGCGACCACGCTGCCGGTCAGGGCGGGTCGCCAGCCGCGATGGATCAGGATGGCCGCGAGGACCGCCGGGATCATGGCGATGCCGACGCTGCGCGTCAGGAAGGCGGCCAGGGCGGCCACGAGCGCGAGCACGCCGGCCGCGCGATGGGTGGGAATCCGCAACGAGGCCCACAACCCGACGGCGCAGCAGGCGAGGTACAGCGCCTCGGAGCGGAGTTGAATCGTCAGGTCGAGGAGCGCCGGATTGTAGATCACGGCCATGGCGACGGCCACGGCGAGCCACGGGTAGCCGAGGCGCCGCACTGCATCGGCCGCCAGGAGCACCGTGAGCCCGAGCAGCAGCAAGTTGGCCCCGAGAGCCGCATCGAGGCCGGCGCCGGCGACGGCGCCGATCAACAGGAGCCACGCGGGCATCCCTGGGGGATACTGCGCATGGGGCGGGGCGCCGACCAGGAACTCGTCCCGGTAGTGTCCGCTCGCCAGCGACCGAGCAAGCGCGATGTGGATGGCGTCGTCGCCGCCGATCGTGAGCGCCGCGGTGCGTGCCATCCAGATCATCGCCATCCCCGAGACGAGAACCAGCGCGAGGACGGCCAATGCGGCCGGCGGCCAAGGCTGCACGGCCGGCCGTGGCGTCTCCACGGCGACCGGGCGCGTCGCGTCAGTCATCGGCTTTCGCAGCGACAGCCAGCTGGCGGCTCATCGGACCTCTGATCGCGGACGTCATCTGACGGGGGGGTGGAACGGCAACGCTGATCACGGGCGGCAGGGCGGGCGGCCATGCCGGTGCTACCGAGTCGTCCCGCGGAACTCCTTCCACATGGCGGAACGCCCCTCGGATGATTTCAGGGCGAGCCAGGTCAATTGGGTCAACGCACTGAATTCGCGCGATGCCTCGGCGACCTTGCCCCGTCGGGTAGAGCGAAGAGCGTACCAGCCCAGATCCCGGGCGTAATGCCCCACCAGATAGGACGAGAGGGCGGGGCCGACCCGACGCCGCACGTCCCGGGGGAGCCGCGGCCAGTAGTGCATCGCCAGTCGGATCGCCATGCGGGGGACCTTGCTCGACCGCGTCGCATTCCCGCCGTGGACGTAGTACTCGATCGCCACCGTCTCTGAAGGCAGGATCGGCCCGAGCTGCGCCAGCTTCAGCCAAAGGTCCCAATCCTCCGCGACCGGGATGGCGGCCTCGAATCCTCCGACGCGCTCAAAGGCGTCGCGCCGGACCATCGTCGCCGAGTTGAAGAGCGCATTCCCCCGCATGAGCGCCTCGAAGTCGAGGGGCGCGGTGCACGGCCACTCCGGGGGGCGGGGCGGGAGGTCGCCGAACCGCCGTCGGCCGCCGCCGGTGGCTGCAGGCGCCTCCGGGTGGGCATCGAGCGTGCCGGCGAGTCCGGCCAGCGCCTCGGGGTAGAGGGTGTCGTCGTCGTCGAGGAAGAGGAGATAGTCGGTGTCGAGCCCGGCGGCGCCAGCGTTCCGCGCGTGCGCGGTCCCGCCGTTCGCGACCCGCAGCAGCGTCACTTCCCCGGCGGCTTCGAGGGTGCGGAGCGCCTCCGGTACCGGGGTCGTGCCACCGTCATCCACCACGACAATCCGCGCCGCGGGTCGCTGCTGCGCCCGGACGGAGGCGACCGCCACCTGGACCATGTCTGGGCGATTGTAGGTCGGGATCACGACCCCGATCGTGCCGGGCTGACTGCTCATGGCGCCCCAAAGTGGATCAGGATCGCATCGCCCTCGGCCAGGCGATCGGTCCCGGGTTCCCAGACCACGCCGAAGAGCCCGCTCAAGGCAAAGCCGGCGCGTTCCAGTGACTTCAACCGTTCGTGGTAGGACACTTCGCCCTGGTAGATCGCGAGGAAGGCCACTTCGGTCTGCACCCCCCGCAGGTAGTCCAGCACGCCCTCCGCTCCTGCCAGCACGGTTTCATCGTACCCCTGGGCATCGACCTTCAGGAAGACGCGCCGGCCGTCGCGCGGCAGGCCGAGTTCGTCCCACAGCGTGTCGAGGCGCCGGAGCGGGACCCGCTCGGTGCCGACCGCCTGCCACGCTTCCTGCGCGATCAGCGTACTCGTCCGGTCCGGCGCAAGCAGCGACGTCAGGGAGGATGCCGAACGCAGTGTCAGTTCGACGGTCTCGTCGGTGGCACCCAGGGCGCATCCCTGGACTTCCCACCGGGGATCGCCAGCGGCGCGCGCCTCCAGACGGGCCCGGGTGGGACTCGCTGGTTCGAACGAGATCAGGCGACCGTGGTACCCGCTATGTCGGAGGGCCGCACCAAACTGCCCCTCGTTGGCGCCCACATCGAGCACGGTCTCGATCTGGTAGCGCTCGAGCAGGCCGACGAGGTGCTCGGTCGCCATCCAGTCGGTGCGGTCGACGCGTCGCTGTTCCGCGTCCACGCCGCGCACTTCCAGCAGTCGATCCCGACCGACGGTCCGAAGGGTGAGGCCGGCGCGCCCCAGCAGTGACTTCACCAGGTGGCGCATCCCGAGTTGCATCGCGTGGCTCGCATGAGAGGAACGCGCCTCTCAGTCAAGACGCGCGGTGGCATTGAGCTGATGGGTGCCGTGGAACGGCGCCCCGGGGACGACCTGGAACATCCGACTCGGCCCCTGGCCGAGCACGAGTTGCCGCTGGTCATGCCAGAGGACCGTTTCCAGCCGGTACAACCCTGCCGGCACATTCACCTGCAGGTCGAAGGTCACCTCGAAGGCACCGGACTTGGTCGGGTGCGCCTTCAGGTTGTGCAGGTTCTCGAACCACACCCGTTGGTTCGCGGCCGCATCCACCAGCACCAGTTCCAGTTCGAGGTGCGGTGGCGGCGCGGCATGGGTCACTTCGCCGCGCATCACGATCGGCATGCGGGTTCCCGAGATCACGGGACCATCGCTGGAGACGCTCAGCTCGCGGAGGACCACACCGATCGACTCGGCCTCGACGTCGGTCGCGGTCGCCACGCTGCCCCCGCCATGGAGGTGCTCCTGCACCGCCCGGGCCGGGTCGCCGCGGAACGCGACCTGCCCCTGCTTGAGCAGGATGCACTCGGTGCAGAGCTCGACGATGCGGTCGAGCTGGTGCGACACGATCACGACCGGGATGTGCCCCTTCACGAGCGCGGTGATGCGTTCGAACGCCTGCTGCTGGAACTGGGCGTCGCCCACGGAGAGCACTTCGTCGATGATCAGCACGTCGGGCTCGAGGTGGACGGCGATCGAGAAGCCGAGGCGGGCGTTCATGCCGCTGGAATAGCGCTTGACCGGGGTGTCGATGAAGGCGCTGATGCCGGAGAAGTCGACGATGTCATCGAACCGCTCCCGGATCAGCTTCTGCGGCATCCCCATGATCGCGCCTTGCAGGAAGACGTTCTCCCGCCCGGAGAGATCGGGGTGGAAGCCGGCGGAGACCTCGATCAGCGAGCCGACGCGTCCTTCGACGCGTGCCGTGCCGCGCGTCGGGCCCAGGATCTTGGTCAGCAGCTTGAGCGTGGTGCTCTTGCCGGCGCCGTTGCCGCCGATGATGCCGAGCGCCTGGCCCGGCAACACCTCGAAGTCCACGTCGCGCACGGCCCAGAAGTCCCCTTCGGCCAGTTCGGTCGTCGGGCCCCCGCGCCCGAGCGCGCGTCGGGTCAGCGCCGGGATCAGGTCACGGAGCGAGTCATGCGCGGGTCCGCGATGGAAGCGCTTCCAGACATGGTCGAAGACGATGCGGCCGGCCATGCTAGTAGGCCTCCGCGAAGCGCGCGGCGCTGCCACGGAAGAACCGGAGGCCGGCCCAGAGCACCGCCACCGACCAGAGCGCGGAGTACGCGAGCCACCACGGGCGCCACGCGACGGCCCCCTCGATGTCGAGCGGCGTCAACAGGTTGTGCCCGGCCGTGACGGCGAGCCGCAGTCCCTCGAGGATCGGCGAGAGCGGATTGAGCATGACCGCCTCGGCGTAGCGGCCCATCTGCGACGGTTCCATCAGCACCGGCGTGAAGAAGATCCCGAAGGTCAGCAGCACCTGGAGGATGTACTTGACGTCGCGGAAGAAGATGTTGGCGCAGGCGAAGAGGAAGGCGAGGCCGGTGGTGAAGGCGAGCAACAGCAGGAGCAGCAGCGGCAGCCAGAGGATCGACCAGCCGAGCGTCATCCCCAGCAGTGGCGCAATCAGGGCGAGGATCACGAGCCCGACGAACGAGTCGACGCACTGCGCGAGCACGGCACCGACCGGCAACACCTCGCGCGGGAACCAGATCTTGGTGACGAGCGAGATATTCGAGAGCAGCGACATCGTCGCGAAGTTCATCGCGCCGGCGAAGAAGGCCCAGGCCCAGGACTTGAGGGCGATGCCGGCGAGCGAAGGGGCGGCGCCGCCGCTCCGCGCGAGGGCGCCCTTGATCACCATGCCGGCGGCGATCGTGAGTGCCGGCATCAGCAGCGCCCAGGCGAAGCCCATGACGGCCTGCCGGTAGCGCAGCCGGACGTCGCGGCGCACCAGTTGGTCGACCAATTCGCGCGACGCCCAGAGGTCGCGCACGATCGTGCCGATCCCGTCGGCCCGTCGCGTGCTCACGCAGCCTCCGCGAGCAGGCGGTCATACTGCGCCATCGTGTTGGTCACCATGTGATCCTGGGTGTAGTGCTGGTGCAGTCGCGTCAGCAGGGCGGCGGCGTGATGGCGTCGGCGATCGGGATGCTGCAGGGCGTCGACCAGGCTGGCGGCAAGCGCCGCCGGGTCTCGGGGGCGCACCAGCCACCCTGCCTCTCCGTCGGCCAGGGTCTCCGGCAGGCCGCCTACCGCAGCGGCCACGACCGGCACCTCCAGCGCCGCGGCTTCGAGGACGCCGAGTCCCTGCGCCTCGCACCACGACGGCTGAACATACACTTCCGCGGCCTCAAGCAGGTCCCGAACGTCGGCCCGGAAGCCGAGCCAGGTGATCCGATCGGCGATCCCCAGCCGCTCGGCCTCACGCTGGAGGGCTTCGTCCAGGGGGCCTCGGCCGGCGTGGACGAGCCGCGCCTGGGGGACCGCCGCGAGCACTGCCGGCAGCGCCTCGAGCAGGTCGGCGTAGCCCTTGGCATAGTCGAGCCGCCCGACGCTGCCGATCACCAGGTCGGTGGCCGGGATGCCGAGGGCGGCCTTGGCGGCGGCGGTGTCCTGCCGGCGGACCAGCCGCGCGATGCGGATGCCGTTCGGGATCACCACCATCGGCGGCGGGTCGTCGGGGCGCAGCCCGAGATGGGCGCGCCACATGGCGGCGGTGCTCGCGGAGACGGCGATCGCAAGGTCCAGTGCCGCCAGCGACCGGCGCTGGAGCGTGCGATGCCGCGGCGCGTCATGGGCGCCCAGGAGGTCATAGCTGGGATCGACGTGCAGCGTGCCCACCACGCGGCGAAGCGCGGCGGCCCTGGCTGCGATCGGCGCGACCTCTTCGCCGACGTTGTTGGAGTGCAGCAGGTCGACGGGGTGGCGGCGGAAGAGGGCGGCCAGCGACGCGATCTCCCGCCGGAGGCCGCGGTGCCAACCGACCGTGCGCCGCAGCGCGGCGATCGCGGACGGGCGCACGGCGGCGACGGGCCGGATCGGCATCGCGGGGTCGTGCGGGGCGGCAGTCGATGGGGGGCGGGGGCCGGGTGGGCCGGTTACAACCTCCGCGCCGAGCTCGCGCACCCCGTCGTGCCAGGATGCCGGCGAGGGCGAGAAGACCACCGGGCGAAAGCGCCGGCGGTCGAGGGCGGACAGGAGCTCCACGAGGTACTGAGTGGTGCCGCCATGCCCCGCGCTGTCGTCGTAGTAGCCGATGGTGAACACGGCCCGGAATCTGGCAGGTTGTGTGCCACCACCACTTACGGGCCGACCACCCCCACCATCCGAACCACCTCGAAGTCGCCGACCTTGACCTGCTTGAGGGTGTTGTTGACGGCATCGTTCCACCGGGCATCCGCCGTCCCGGAGAGGAAGAAGTCGCTGCCGTTGTCGGCCACGATCATCCCGTAGCGCTTGAGGGCGCGCAGGATCACCTGGGCATGCGGCGGAAAGCCCGAGATGTCGTAGCTCGCCTTGAGGCGCACCCGCATCCCCATCGGCGCCCGCAGCGGACTGGTGCTGCTGGACGCCCAATGCCGGGCCGGTGCCACGTAGGCACGTCGGGTCAGGGCCACGGTGAAGCGGAGGGCGTGCTCGATGGCGCCCTGCTCGACGACCTCGTCATACCGCACCAGTCCCGGGAGGATCGGCAGCCCCGCCGCATCGGCCGAGGTCCACCCGGCTGGGCGCGTGGTGCCGTTGGTCAGGTCCCAGATCGCCCCCGAGCCGGCGCTCCACGCCCCGGGGCCGCCGTTCACGAAGAAGAGCTCGTAGAGCTTGAACTCGTCCTGGGTCACCATCAGGAGGTGACGGTCGCCCGGTTCGATCACCGGGTTGGCGGGGATTGGGTACGGGCCCACGTCGCTCTCGTCGGCGTAGTCGAACAGCACGCTGCTCCGCGCCGTCGCGTCGGCGACCACCACGTAGGGGATCCCGAACGGACCACCGCCGTAGTCGGCGCCGAAGTCCGGGTGCAGCCCCTTCGTGAGGCCGATGGCCCCGAGGATGGCCGCGGAGTTGGGGTCGACCTGCGCCGTGTCGACCGGACGATTCCAGAGATCGTCGTCGGGCAGCAGCCGCCGACCATGGAACGAGCCGTTGAGCCCGAGGTCAGGGCGCACCGCGGTGGGCGGCGGCGGTGGCGGAGGTGGTGGCGGCGGCGGTGGTGGCGGTGGTGGTGGTGGTGGCGGGGGTGGGGCCAGCACGACCAGCGAATCGAGCAGCCGCACTGCGGTGCCGGTCGAGGGCGTCACGGTGATCGTGTCGACCCAGATCCCGGCGGCAGGCAGCGGCGCGCTCCGGGTCCAGCGCAGGACCGCGCTGCCGCTGCCGCTCGCCACGGTGAGATGCGTCCAGGGACGCCGCGCGGCCACCTGCCACGTCGTGGTCTCCGCGCCGGTGCCGGTGATCGCGATCAGGGCCGAATCGCTCGGGGCCGCGTCGCCCTCGGTGAGGCTGACCCGGCGCGAGGTCGGTGTCAGCGCGATCGACAGCGGCACGGGGGCGGCCGTCACCACCACGGTGTCGATCACGGTGGCGTGGTGTTGGCCATCGAGCGTGTTCACCTGGATCGTGTCGACCCAGATGCCCACCGCGAGGGTCGCCGTCTGCCGCTGCCAGCGGAGCAGCCCCGAGCCCGCGCCTGAACCGCCCTCGACGACGGTGCGGCCGGTGCGGGCGGCGGCGTTCCAGCCGGCCGTGGCGGCCCCGTCGCCGCTCAGCGTGACGGTCACGGCACCCGGTGCCGCGACCCCGCCGGCCTGCACCGTGGTGCGCTGCCCGGCGGGCGACACGCTCAACGCGAGCGGGACCGCCGGTGGCGGGGGCGGCGTCACGATCGGCGTGCCGCCGTCGCCGCCATCGCCGGCACAGGACGCGGCGATGAGACACCATCCCATCGCCGCGCTCGCCCACCGTCGTCCAGCCGCCATGGTCACCCCTCCATTCGTACCGCCGCCCAGCTGCGCTTCCCCTTGCGGAGGAGGATCACGCCGCCTGCCAGGACATCCGCGTCGGTGACGACGCGCGTGTGATCGACGACCACACCATTGATCGAGAAGCCGCCGGCCTCGAGCCCCCGGCGGGCCTCGCCCTTCGAGGCGGCGAGGCCGCAACCCACCAGTGCATCAGCCACCGGCCACCCCGCCATCAGCGTCGCGCGCGGTGTCGTCGTGCCGGGGACCGCGCTGGCGACCATCGCCAGCGTATCGGCGTCCGCTGCGGCGAGGTCGCCCCCACCGAAGAGGATTGCGGCCGCCGCCGTGACGCGTGCCACGCTGGTGCTGCCATGGATCCGGGCCGTCACGTCATCGGCGAGCCGGCGCTGTGCGACCCGCTTTCCGGGGTCGGCCTGATGCGCCACCATCACCGCCTCGATTTCCTCGAGCGCCAGGAAGGTGAAGAAGCGCAACAGTCGTTCGACGTCCGCATCCTCGACCTGCAGCCAGAACTGGTGGAAGGCGTACGGCGACGTCTTCGCGGGATCGAGCCAGACATTGCCGGCTTCGCTCTTCCCGAACTTCGCCCCGCTCGCCGTGGTCAGCAGCGGCAGCGTGAGCCCATGGAGCTTCTGGTCGTCGCGGCGCGCCCCGAGTTCGATCCCGGCGGTGATGTTGCCCCACTGGTCGCTGCCGCCGAGCTGCAGTTCGCACCCCTCGGTGCGCGCCAGGTGGGCAAAGTCGTACGCCTGCACCAGCATGTACGTGAACTCGGTGAACGAGATGCCGCTCTCCATCCGGCTCTTCACGCTGTCCTTCTGGAGCATGTAGCTGATGGTGAAGTGCTTGCCGGCGTCGCGCAGGAACTCGAGCAACCCGAGCGGCCGGAGCCAGTCGGCGTTGTTGCGCATCCGGGCGTCGGTCGGCCCCTCGCCGAAGGTGAGGAACTGCGCCAGCTGGCTCCGGATGGCGGCGGCGTTGCTCGCCGTCTGTTCCTCACTGAGCATCGGCCGTTCGGTGCGCTTCCCGGAGGGGTCGCCGACCAGGCCGGTGCCCCCGCCGACGAGGACGACCGGGCGCCCGCCGAGCCGCTGCAGCCAGGCGAGGGCCATGACCGGCACCAGGTTGCCGACGTGCAGGGAGTCGGCGGTCGGATCGAAGCCGACGTAACCGGTGATCGGGCCCTGCGCGAGGCGCGGGCCGAGGTCCGGCGTGGCATCGTGCACCATGCCGCGGGCGGTGAGCGTCGTCAGAAGATCGGTCATGCGGGCAAGATGGGGCGGTGCGGGGGGAGGGTCAAACGTCGTCCCCCCGGGATGCGATCACCCCCCTGACCCGGATACCTTCCACCCCATGGCCAAATCCCCCGGACCCGTCCGTCGCTGGTGGCGGCAGGCCTCGCTCAAGCGCCGCCTCCTCGCCGTCGTCCTGGTGGGGGGCGTCTTCTGTCTGGCCGCCCTCGTCGGCGCCTGGACCCGCGCCTGCGCCAACGACGCCTGCCCCGACATCAACACCCTCGAGGCCTACGACGCCGACCAGACCTCCAAGGTCTTCGCCGCCGACGGCCGCCTGATCACCGAACTCGGCACCCAGCGCCGGACCGTCGTCTCGCTCAAGGAGATGGCGCCGATCATCCCCGAGGCGTTCCTGGCCGTCGAGGACAAGCGCTTCTACCAGCACCACGGCATCGACTGGCTCCGCTTTTTCGGCGCCGTGAAGACCAACATCCTGCACGCCAAGGTGGCCTCGGGCTTCTCGACCATCACGATGCAGCTGGTCGGCAACCTCTGGCCCGAGGACGTCGATCGACGCCAGCGGCGCGGCGTGGCCGGCGTGGTCCGGAAGATCCGCGAGGCGAAGCTCGCGCTCGCGATCGAGTCACGCTACTCGAAGGAGAAGATCCTCGAACTCTACCTGAACCAGATCAACCTCGGGTCGCGCTCGGCCGGCGTGCAGGCCGCCTCGCAGCGCTACTTCGGCAAGTCGGCGTCGGAGCTCAACGTCGCCGAAGCGGCGATGCTCGCCGCGCTGCCGAAGGCGCCCGACGGCTACAACCCGCGCAAGTACCCCAGGGCGGCCGTCGGTCGGCGCAACACGATCATCGGGCTGCTCCACGACGAGGGGAAGCTCTCCGCCGAGGAAGCCGAGAGCTGGAAGTCGTATCCGCTCTCGCTCTCGGCGCGACCGGACAACTCGATCTTCGCCGAGTACTTCGTCGACTACGTGCGCCAGCAGCTGCTCGCCAAGTTCGGCGAGGAGCTCTATACCGGCGGCTATCGCATCTACACGACGCTCGACCTCAATGCGCAGATGGCGGCCGAGCAGGCGCTCGAGACGCAGATGCAGCGGATCGAGGCCGACCAGTTCGGGAAGTTCCCGCACAAGAGCTACCGCGAGTTCCACGACGCGCGCGCGGCCGACGCCCCCGAGTTGCGCAGCACGCCCTACCTGCAGGGGGGCGCGCTGGTGCTCGAGGCGCAGACCGGGCAGATCCTCGCGATGGTGGGGGGGCGCGACTTCACCGATTCGAAATTCAACCGGATCGTGCAGGCGGAGCGGCAGCCGGGGTCGACCTTCAAGCCGATCGTCTATGCGGCGGCGCTCGAGGCGGGGCTCACGCTCGAGGACACCGAGCTCGATGCACCGATCTCGGTGCCGATTCCCGACCAGCCGAACTGGGAGCCGAAGAACTACGACGGCAAGTTCAGCAACACCAACATGACGCTGCGACAGGCGATCTGGCAGTCGACCAACAGCATCGCGGTCAAGGTCGGGCTCAAGGTCGGCGTCAACGCGGTCTACGACGAGGCGCGCAAGTTCGGGATCACCGGGCGCGTCGCGCGGGTGCCGGCGATGGTGCTCGGTTCGGCCGACGTGCGGCCGATCGAGATGATCTCCGCCTATACCACCTTCGCGAACCTCGGCGAACGGGTCACGCCGATCGCGATCCTCCGGGTCGAGGACAAGAAGGGGAAGATCCTCTACCAGGAGAAGACCAAGCGCTCCACCGTGCTCGATGACGCCACCGCGTTCACGCTGGCGGGGGCGCTCCGCGGCGTGGTGACCAACGGGACGGCCAACAGCGCCGTCTACCGCGCCGGCTTCACCATTCCGTCGGGCGGCAAGACCGGCACGACGAACGACTACCGCGACGTCTGGTACATCGGCTTCACGAAGGACCTGGTGGCCGGCGTCTGGATGGGCTTCGACTCGCCGCAGTGGATCATTCCCGGGGCGCAGGGCGGCAAGCTCGCCGCGCCGGCCTGGACGCAGATGATGCTGGAGATCTATCAGCGCCGGAAGGCGCCGGGCGACTGGACGGCGCCCGAGGTGCGCACCGTGACGATGGAGATCGACAAGACCAACGGACTCCGCGCCACGCCGTTCTGTCCGGATGATGTCCGCGAAGTCCGCACCTTCGCGCAGGGCCAGGAGCCGAAGGAGTTCTGCCCGCTGCACTCGCCCTTCCGTCCGGGAGGCGGGCCGCACTGATGCTGCGCCTCGCCGCACCGTGGTTGCTGCCGATCGACGGTCCGCCCGTGGCCGACGGCGCGCTGCTGATCGATGACGCCGGGAAGATCGTCGCCGTCGGTCCGGCGGCGATGGTCCCCGTGCCGGAACGCGCCCAGCAGCTGACGATCTCCGACGCCGCGCTGCTCCCCGGCCTCGTGAACACCCACACCCACCTCGAACTCACCGGCTTTGCCGGGATGGTCGAGGAGGCGGACTTCTGGGAGTGGATCCTCCACGTCATCAAGATCAAGGCGGCGCGTCACGAGGAGGAGTTCTTCCTGCAGGCGCAGGCGGGGATCCGTGCCTGCTGGGCGTCGGGCGTCACGACGGTGTGCGATACTGGCTCGACGGGCCAGGTCATCGCCGCGCTGAAGGATCTCGGCGCGAGCGGGATCGCCCACCACGAGGTCTTCGGGGCGCATCCGGACGAGTGTGCCGGGGCGATGAAGGCGTTCTCGAAGGACCTCGACCGTCTCGCGCATCAGGCGACCGGCCGCGTTCACCTCGGCGTCTCGCCACATGCGCCCTACACGGTCAGCGGGCCGCTCTACCGGGCGTCGTGCGAACTGGCGCGCGCCCACGGCGTGCCGATCGCGGTGCACACCGCCGAGCCACCCGGGGAGAGCGCGCTGCTGGCCGACTTCACCGGAATCTTCGCCGACGCCTTCACGGCGCGCGGCGTGCCGCGCCCCACCCTCGAGGCGATCTCGCCGGTGGCGTGGATGGCGACGCACGGCGTCTGGTCCGACCGGACGCTGTGCATTCACGCGATCAACGTCGACGACGCCGACGCCGACATCCTGCAGCGCCACGGCAGCGCGGTCGCCACCTGCCCACGGTCCAATCGCCGGCATCACCTCGTCGACCCGCCGCTCCGCCGCTACGTCGACCGGAAGCTGCGGATCGGGATCGGGACCGATTCCGAGGTGAGCGTCGCGCCGCTCGACCTGCTGGCGGAGGCTCGCGAGGCGGGCATGCTGGCGGGGTGGACCACGCGCGACACGCTCCGAGCGGTGACCCTCGGAGGCGCCGAAGCGATCCGGCTCGCCGCCGGTACGGGGTCGCTCACGGTGGGGAAGTGGGCCGACGTGGTGGCCGTGCGCGTGCCGCCGGAGGGGGATGTCGAACACGCCGTCCTCCGGGGCGGACCGGCCGACGTCCTCGGCACCTGGCTCGGCGGACGGGCCGTGCATGGGGTCGGCCGCGCCGCCCCTTGAACTCCTCGCGGGAACCGGGTATCCGTACCTGTCGCCTTCAGCGGAGCCGAATCGGTGCGCTGTCTTGCTCTCAATGCCTCCTTTGAACCGCTCACGATGGTTCCCACCCGTCGGGCGCTTCGACTTGTCATCGAGGGAAAGGCCGAGATCGTGGAGGCCGATGGCGACGAGCTGATACGAAGTGCGCGGCTCCAAATGCCGCGCCCGGCCATCATCCGCCTCGTCCGCTTCGTGCACGTCCCCCGCCGTTTCCGCCGCCAAGTCACCAACACCTTCCTCTTCGCTCGCGACCACTACACGTGCCAGTACTGCGCGCGCACGCAGCATCAGCTGCGCACGCGCGAATGCCTGACGCGCGACCACGTGGTACCGCAGTCGCGCGGGGGGACGAACGCCTGGGACAACGTCGTGACGGCCTGCAGCAGCTGCAACACCAAGAAGGGAAGCCACCTGCCCGCCGAGATCGGGATGGTGCCGCTCCACCCGCCGACCGAGCCGCACTTCGTCCATCTCTCCTGGGCGATCCGTCGGCTTACCAGCAAGCAGATGAAGTACATCCGCCTCTTCTACGGCGACCAGGCGCTCGCCGCGATCCTGCCGCGCGGCTGACGTCCGGCTAGCGGCCGCCGATCACGAAGCGCGGCGTCTCGGCCACCACCGACTCCTTCGGCAGCGCCCAGCGCAGCAGCGTCGAGGCGATCCCGCCGCCGCCCCCCCCGCCTGAACTCCCCTGCAGATAATGCTGGAAGTCGTCGAACTCGTTCGCGCTGAGCGTCGAGATGCCGAGCTTCAGCGAATACCAGAACGTCCCGCCCCGGGTCGGCCCGACGCCCGAGATCGGCACGGGCAATTCCACGCGCATGCGGAGGTCGTCGAGCGAGGCGAAGCGCTCGATGCGCGGCTCCTGGCCCGGCACGATCGTGGTCAGGGTGTAGACGTCGAGGACCGCCTGCCGTGAGATCACGAAGGCCCACTTCCGCGTGGTGAGGTTCTCCGCCCACAAGGGGCGAGCGCGCCAGAGGTCGAGCTGGTAGTTGAGGCGGATCGGGTAGGAGGCCGCGATCGCCTCCTTCCACTGTTCGTCGTCGAAGAGGTTGATTACCCGGACGCGCGGCTTGTTGGTCGCGGCCTCGAGGGTCGCCTCCACGCGCACGCTCTGCGCCGGCACCGCCGAGGCGGCACCGAGCAGGAGCACGGCGAGCGCGAGGAGCCGACGCACGGACACGGTCAGAAGCGGCGCGTGAAGCGGATGCTCAGGCGGATCGGGTCGTTGTCGGGGAGCGCCTTCGCCAGATAGAGGCCGAAGCTCCCCGCGTCGATCCCGATGCCGATGTCCGAGCGCCACTCCGCGATCGACTGGATCCGCCCGCTCGGCACCCGGCCCGCTTGCGGGCCGGCGAGCCACGCCGAGCCGGCGTCGCCGAAGAGCACGAGGTCGGGGCGTTGCAGTCCGATCGTCGTGTTGCCGACGCGCGTGCTCAGGTTGACGTCGATCGTGCGGCGATACTCGACCTGCACCGCCAACTGCCGGTCGCAGAGCGCCGGAAGCGCCGGGTCGGGCCGACGCCGCCGGTCGCAGTTGACGGCGCGGAAGCCGTAGCCCGCGAGCGGATCGCCGCCGTTCATCGCGCGCCGGCGCTGAATCGTCAGCCGGTTGCCAGCCAGCCACCCGCCGCCGGTGAGGCGGACGTGCAGGCTCTGCTCCGGTCCGAGCCGCTGGTAACGACGGACGTCGAGGTCCATCTCGAGGGCGTCGTAGTTGGTCGTCGGCATCGCGGTACGGATTTCGACCGGGAGCGAGACCGGCGTCAACTCGCCGCTCGTGACGTAGCGGAGGTCGCTGCGCAGGTACCAGCCACTCGTCGGGCGGCGACGATCGTCGCGCGTGTCGTAGGTGAGCCCCGCGGCCCAGGTCGTGTACTTGCCATCATCGATCAGCGGATTGGGCCGCCACGCCTCGCCGCTGCGAAGCACCGAGAACGCGTCCACCGCACTCACGCTGCGTTCGCGGCTCTGGTCGATCGAGGCGCTCGCGAGCAGCGTCGGACTGAGCGTCAGGTCGGCGAAGATCCCGATCGACTTCTGGGCGTACCAGTCACGGAAATCGCGCCGCAGGAAGAAGGCGCCGAGGCCCGACTCCAGCGTCTGGTAGGGACGGTCGGCGACCGGCGCGATCACCGACCCGGCGCGCAGCCCGATCGTGAGCGGATGCGCCCCGGCGCGCTTCGCGGCGAGCGAGCCGCGCCAGCCGAGCGTGCCGCGGCTCTCGGTCGGATCGGAGGCGGTCCGGAGGATGCCGGTCAGATTGAAGGTGAGTTCCGTCCGCTCGTCGCGGTCCCAGCTGATGGACGGCCCGAACTCGAGGGGGAAACCCTCGTTGCGGTTGTAGCTGCCGGGCTCGGCGCGGAGCGTGGTGCGGAAGCCGCGCCAGACGAAGGTGCGCGACGCCGAGGTGTAGTCGCTGAGGGCGCGGCGCCCGGCCTGTCGCATCAGGCGGCCGTCGACGGTGAGCGTCAGTCGCGCCGTCGCGGGGTACTCCACCTGCGCGCCGCCGACGGTGCCGCCGGCGTCGACCAGGAGCCGGCCGCCCAGAACGGTCACGCCGCCGGTGACGACTCCGCTCGCCGTGATGCGGACGTCGCCGTTGACGACGAGAACGTCGCCCTCGACGCGACCGTCGATGCGCAACTGTCCGCGGAAGAGCGCCTGGGGCCCGCGCCAGACATTGCCCGCCGGCAGTTCCACCGTCCCGCTGATGCGCGTGGTGCCCGGCGCGTTGTACTGCGCCATGGCCCGGTCGAGCACCGAGTCGGGGATCTCTCGGACCTTCGGGTCGGTGCTTGCCGGTCGGGAGAAATCGATCCCGACGGGGTCCTGCGCCGCGAGGGGTGGGGCGAGCAGCAGCACGCCCAGGGTCACCAGACGAGTGGGGGTCATCCGTCGTTCCCTCCGCGGATGCCCAGACGGCGCATCCGGCGATACAGGTTGCCTCGGTCAGTCTTCAGCAGGCGCGCCGCTTCGGCGATGTTGCCGGTCCCGCTCGTCAGGGCGGCGTTGATCAGGTCGCGTTCGAAGTCGTCGAGTCGGTCGGTCAGGCCGCGTCCGTCGTCCACGAGCCGCATCGGCGGCTCTCCCGGCGCGAGGCTCGCTGCGGGCACGGTCACGCGGAGCGCGCGCGGCACCATCTCCGCGGTCACCTCGTCGCCCCCGATGATGCTCAGCCGCTCCACGATGTTGGCGAGCTCGCGAATGTTGCCGGGCCAGGCATGCGCCTCGAGTGCCGTGATCACGCCGGGCGAGAAGCGCGGCGGACGGCGCGGACGCAGGCGCGCGGCGAGATGCTCGACCAGCGCGCCGAGGTCGCCGAGACGCTCGCGCAGCGGCGGCAGCTCGATCGGGAAGACGTTGAGCCGGAAGTAGAGGTCTTCGCGGAAATTGCCGGCGGCGACCGCCTCCTCGAGGCGGCGATTCGTCGCGGCCACGACGCGGATGTCGACGCGCAGCGTCTTCTCGCCGCCGATCCGCTGGATCTCGCCGCTCTCGAGGACGCGCAGCAACTTGGCCTGCGCGTCGAGCTGGAGGTCGCCGACCTCGTCGAGGAAGAGCGTGCCGCCATCGGCGAGTTCGAAGCGGCCGATGCGCCGGTCGGTCGCGCCGGTGAAGGCGCCGCGCTCGTGGCCGAACATCTCGCTCTCGACCAGGTCGCGCGGGATCGCGGCGCAGTTCACCGAGATGAACGGTCCGCGCGCCCGCGGCGAATGCCGATGGATGGCGTTCGCGACCAGCTCCTTGCCGGTGCCCGACTCGCCAAGCACGAGGACGCGGGCCTCGGTCGGTGCGACCTGCATGATCAGTTCGCGCACGTGGGCGATCTCGGGAGAATCGCCCACCAGCGTCGGCTGGGGCCCGAGCGCGGCGCGGAGGGCACGGTTCTCCGCCTGCGTCCGCATCAGCGCCTCGGCGGAGCGCACCGCGACCAGCAGCGACTCCGGGGCCAGCGGCTTCTCGAGGAACTGGAACGCGCCCATCTGCACCGCGCGCACCGCGTCGGCGAGCTGCGCCTTCCCGCTCATCATGATCACCGGAATGTCGGCGTCGGTGGTGCGGATCTGCTCGAGCGTCGCGAGACCATCCGGCCCCGGCGGCATCATCAGGTCGAGCAGGATCAGGTCGGGCTTCACCTCCGGCAGGGCCAGCAGCCCGGCATTGCCGTTGGGGGCGTCGGCCACCTCGAAGCCCTCCGACTTGAGCAGCGCACCCACCATGCGGCGGATGTTGGTCTCGTCGTCGATGATCAGGACGCGTGTCGTCATGGGGCGAACCGGATGAGGAAGGTGGCGCCGCCGGCCGGCGAGTTGGCCACCGAGATGGTGCCGTGGTGCTGTTCGATCGTCTGCCGCACGATGGCGAGTCCCAGCCCGGTGCCGTCGCCCTTGTCGGTGTAGTAGGGCTGAAAGATCAGCTCGCGCTTCTCCTCGGGGACGCCGGGACCGGTGTCGCGGAGCAGGATCTCCTGCCCGCCGTCGGCGGTGCGGCGCATGGAGACGGTCACCTTGCCGCGTCCGCCACACGCCTCGACCGCGTTGCGCAGCAGGTTGGCAAAGGCGCGGCGCAGCGGGTCGTAGTAGCCCTCGATCGGGCGCAGCTCCCCCGTGACGTCGAGCTGCCGCTCCATCGCCGTCGGCAGCGTGCTGCGCATCAGGTCGTCGAGCAGTTCGTACAAGTCCACCGGCGCCGAGACCCCCTCCGGCAGGCGCCCGAGTTCGGCGAACTCGCGCGCCATCGCCTCAAGGCGCGCCGATTCGGCGGCGATCACTTCGAGCGATTCATGCATCTCGGGTGGGGCGGTGCGGCGCAGCTGCGAGACGGCGAGGCGGATCGGCGTGAGGGGATTCTTCATCTCGTGTGCGACGCGCCGCGCCACCTCGCCGAAGGCGCGGAGCCGCTCGGCCTCGAGCTCGGCCACGCGCGCCTGTTCGAGTCCCTGGGCGAGGTCACGCAGCGCACCCCGCAGGACCGCGAATTCCGGAATGCCGCCGTCGCTGCGGTCGGCCGGCAGGGGCTGCCGGCGCCGGATGCGGCCGGTCCAGTCGACGATCTCGTCGAGCGGCCCGGCCAACTGCCGGGAGAGGGTGCGCACGAAGCCGGCGGCGAGGGCGAGGAGGCCGAGCGCCACCAGGATCAGCGCGCCGCGGAGCCAGACCGGGAAGAGCCGACCGAGTCCGCCCATCTGGCGCGTCTTGGTGACGAGCGAGTCGACCACGACCAGATGGTTTTCCACGGCCGCCCGGGTCTCGGTCGGGATGCCGATGCCGCGAATGCCGTTGAAGGAGGTGTACATCGCCTTCGCGGAGCGGCCGACCGACTCCACGGCGTCGCCGCCGACGGTGTTGGAGACCGCCTCCAGCGCCACGACGACGCCCCCGGTCATGACCGCCACCGGAAGGGCGCTCACGACCAGCAGGGCGATGAACAGGCGGGCGCGGAAGGAGAGGCGGGACACGGTGTGTCATAATGTACCACCCCGACGACTTTGGCACCGCTCCTGCACTCTGCGGGTCGGTTGGCCGGGGCGGAGCGCCCCGGCGTCCCCTTCAGCCCGCACCGGGATTGCCATGACCCTGTCCCTCCGATGGATGCGCCATGCCGGCCTTGGATCGGCCCTGACGGCCGCCTTCGCCCTGTCAGCGCCACTTCCGGCCGCCGCACAGTCCCTCACGGCCGGATCGATCCGGGTCACCGTGACCGACAATCAGGGCGCGGCAATCCGCGAACCGCTCCTCACCCTGGAGCGGGATGGTGTCGCGTTCCGCACCGCGGACGGGAATCGCGCGGGGCGGGGGGACTTCACCGCCCTCCCCCCGGCCGCTACGCGCTGTTGGTCGAACAGCTGGGCTACCAGCCGCTCCGTCTCCGCGACCTGATGGTCGAGGCCGGCGCGGTGTCCGAGCTGTCGGCCCGGCTGACGCGTCGCCCGCCACCGATGACCTCGGTTGACGAGCAGGTGGCCAAGGTGACCCTCCGCGGGAGCTCGAACGGCCGGATCTTCGCCGGCGACCAGCTGCTCCGGCTGGACCGGCAGCGGGCGCTGACCGACCTCGACCGCGACCTGACGCAGACCCCGACGCGGTTGATCGTCGACGGGATGGAGGAGACGCTTCTGCGCCATGCCGGTCGGCCCGCCGACGCCGCCACCTCGCCGCTCTTCGCCCGCGATGGCATCAGCTCAGCCAGCCTCGTCACCTTCGCCCGCGACGGCGAATGGCGCGGCACGCCGGGGCCACTCCTCGCGGGTCAAACGCTCCGCGGCGGCTCCCGTCTGCACCTGGCTCCGTGGGGCACCTTCTCCAGTGCCTCCCTCGGGGGGCGCGCCGCAGACAACCCCGCCGATTCGACCGGGTCGTCGTTCCAGCTCGGCTTCTCCGCCGGTGGCCCCCTGAAGGGCGACACCGCGACCTGGTCGGCACGATTCGACTACCAGAAGCTCCTCACCCCGAGCGCAGCACCCTTCGAGGATCCCGATGCCGCCGCCGCCATCACGGCCGCGGCCGGTGGCGGTGCCGCGTCGATCGCCCGGTGGACCGCTCCGACCGTACGCTCGTGGCAAGGATTCACTGGACAGGCACGGTTCGACTGGCAGCTCGGTCGGCGCACTGCCCTGGCGGTGCGCACCGGACTCGCCTCGTGGTCCGAGGACAATCCCCTCGCCCCCGGCGAGGCGACCAACGGCGCCGGTGATCGACTCGATGCGAAGGATCTCTCGCTCGCCTCGTCGCTCACGACCGAGGGCGACGGCTGGCTGAGTGAGACCCGGATCGGACTCCGGAACAGCAATCGCGATTGGACCGGGACCGGGATGCCGCTGAGCACGCTGGTCAGCAACGGCGGCAGCGTCGGTTCGCCCTACAGCGGAGGCGGCACCTTCGATGAATCCTCGGTGGAACTGCTCCAGTCGGTGAGCTACCGGACCGGGTCGCACGCGCTCAAGGTCGGCCTCTCGGCGCTGCGTCGGAACGTGAATTACCAGTGGACCCCGGGGGCCTACGGTCGCTACGCCTTCGGGGTGGTCGACGGGCTCGGCGGTGGGATGGGGACGTACCAGCAGGCGGTGGCGGGCAGTACCGCGCCCGACATCGCGATCACCGACGCCGCGTTCTTCGTGCAGGACAGCTGGCAACTCTCGCCGACGCTCGAGCTCTTCGGCGGGCTGCGGATGGAAACCGAGAAGCTGCCCACGACGCCCTTCGCCGTGAACGCGGCGTGGGGCCTGGCGTCGGGGTTGCTGACCTCGGTGCGGCCTGCCGAAGGGAAGGGCGATCGCTTCGCTCCGCGGGCGGGCTTCACGTGGCTTGGTGGCGCCGAGGGGCGGACCATGCTCCGCGGTTCCATCGGACGGCTGGCGGGACGCTACGACGTGGCGGCCCTTTCCGAAGTGGCGCAGTTCAGCGGCGGCGTGGCCATGCATCGCGCCGAGGGTGTGCTGACCTGGCCCGAGCCGGGGCTGCTGAACGGTGCGACCAACGTCGGCCCGGTGCTGGCCTTCTTCGGCCCCGCGGTACGGAAGCCGCGCAGCACGGAGGGTGAACTCTCGCTGGTGCAGCGGTTCGCCGGCGGGATGCGCCTCACGCTGACCGGAGGTTACCGCCACGGCGATTTCCTGCTGCGTCGCGAGGACGTGAATCGTCCGGTCGCTCCGCTCGCCACGGCGAGTGATGGCCGCCCGATCTGGGGGACGCTGGTGCAGTATGGTGCCCTCGTCGCCCCGGCCATTGGCAGCAATCGCCGCTTCGCCGGTTTCGACGCCGCGTACGGCCTCACCTCGACGGGCTACCGCGACAGCTACGATGCCACGGTGCTCTTCGAACGGCCGCTCAGCGGAGGACTCGCCTTCGCGGCGAGCTACACCTTTGCGCACACGGAAGACAACCTCGTCGGCCAGTTGAGCAGCGACCCCGCGGATCGACTGTCGCCGCTTGGCGCGGCCTCGACCTGGGACGAGGCACGGTCCGACCTCGACATCCCCCATCGGGTGGCCGCCACGCTGACGCTGCGCCCGGGGAGCGACGGGCCACTCTCCGTCGCGGCGCGCCTGCGTCATCGTTCGGGGTTGCCGTTCACGCCAGGCTACCGGAGCGGCGTCGACGTCAATGGTGACGGTGCCGGCGGCAACGATCCGGTGGCGCTTGCCGGCGCGCCTGCCGGGCTCGCCAGCGTGCTTGCCAACGCCCACTGCCGCAGCACGAGCGGCACCGGCGTCGCCGAGCGCAACAGCTGTCGCGAGGATGCCGTCACGTCGCTCGATCTCTCCCTGCAGTTCCGGCTGGGCGGCGTGCGCCACCTGGCCGTGACCCTCGACGCCTTCAACGTGGTCGCCTCGACGACCGGTCTGGTCGATCGGGCGGCGCTGCTGATCGATCCTGCCGGCACCATCACCACCAACGGCACCGGACGGATCGTCCTCCCGGTGGTGGTGAACCCGAACTTTGGCAGCCTGCTGAGCCGGCGCGGCGAACCGCGCATGCTTCGCATCGGCCTGCGAGTGGAGAACTGATGATGCGCCTCTCGATCCTTCGTCGCGCGGCGCTTCCGCTGCTCCTCGTCGCCTGCGGAAATGCCGGCGAGTCGCTCACCTTCCCGGCACTGCCGATCGGCGGCATCGGCGTCTCGCTCTACCTCGACCGCGACGGGACCGGCAACTTCACGACCAGCGACACCACCTTTGCGGGGGTGCGCGTCGCCCTGCTGGCGGCCGGCGGAACCGACACGATCCGGACCGTGCTTACGTCGGCGACCGGGGTGGCGATCTTCGACTCGATTCCCATCGGCCGGTACCGCGTGGCCGTCGATCGCAGCACGCTGGGCGATTCGATCCGCGTGGTGGTCGGCGACACCGGGTCGATCACCATCCTGGCGCGTCCCGACTCCTCCTCCGCCTCGCGGCAGGTGCGCCTCGGCTTCGAGGAGGTCTCGGTGGCGACGGCCCGCGCCCTGCCGGCCGGGCGCCGCGTCATGGTGCGCGGCATCGTCGTCTCGCCGATGCAAGCATTCCGGGATTCCACGATGTTCCTCGAGGACGCCACCGGCGCCTTGCGCATCACCTCGGCGCGCCACTGGCCCGGGCGGGTCGGCAACAACATTGGCGATTCGGTGGCGGTGCTCGGCACCACCGGAACCTCGATCGGCCGACCGGTCCTCCTCGGTGGGCGGGTGCAGTCCTTCGCGCCGCGCCCGGTGCCGGTGCCGCGGCTGGTGACCGTCGCCGAGGCCCGGACCGCGAAGGGCGGGACGCTCGATGCCGCGCTGGTGCAGGTGACCAACGCGAAGGTCGTGGACACGGCCACCGTGGCCCCCGACCTCCGCGTGACCTTCAGCGAGGCGGCCGACGATGCCGACCGCGCGACCGCGCTCTTCGACCAGCTGCTGCAGGCCCCGGCCAACATCTTCACCGCGGGTCGGTCGATCACCGTGCGCGGCGTGCTGGTGCCCCGCGGCGACGGGACCTGGACCATCAAGCCGCGGAATGGATCGGATCTGACGCTGGGGAACTGAGCCCCTCGTCCAGTCCGTCGTCGACGATCACCCTCGGCCAGGAACGACAACTTTCATGTGTGGCATCAACGGTTGCACCTTCGGCGATCAGGCGACGATCGACCGGATGAACGAGGCGATCGGGCACCGCGGCCCCGATGACCGGGGGTCGGCGGTCGACGCCGAGATCGCGCTCGGCCACCTGCGCCTGGCGATTCTCGACCTGTCGCCGCGCGGCCACCAGCCGATGGCCTCGCCGAGCGGGCGCTACCTGATGGTCTACAACGGCGAGATCTACAATTTCCGCGCGGTGCGCGGGCGGCTCGAGCAGGCCGGCGAGACGTTCGTCAGCGACTCCGACACCGAGGTCGTCCTCCACGCCTTCGAGCGGGACGGCGTCGGCTGCCTGGCGGAATTCAACGGCATCTTCGCCTTCGGCCTGCACGATCGCGTCGCGCACAGGCTCTACCTGGTGCGTGATCGCCTTGGCATCAAGCCGCTGTACTATCTCCAGCAGGACGGCCGCCTCCTCTTCTCGTCGGAGCTGAAGCCGTTCGAGCAGCTCGCGGGCACGACGCTGACCGTCGACGATGCGGCCGTGGCCGACTACCTCGCCGGCCAGGACATCGTCCGCGAGAGCTTCTATCGCGAAGTGGTGGCGGTGCCGCCCGGTTCGGTCGTCGAGGTGGACCTCGCCACGGGGGCGTTGACGACCACGCCGTACGTGCGACTCACCGACGCGATCCACCCCGACCGGTATCGCCGGATGGCCGTCGCCAGTGAGGCGACCCTGGTCCAGGAACTGGATACCCTCCTCAACGACGTGGTGCGTGACCAGCTCGTCTCGGACGCACCGATCGGCACCATCTGTTCCGGAGGGATCGACTCGTCGCTCGTCACCGCCATCGCGCGGCAGTACCATCCCGACCTGCAGGTCTACAACGTGCGCGTGGGCGACAGCCGGTGCGATGAATCACCTCACGCCGTCGCGGTCGCGAAGCACCTCGGGCTCACGCTGCACCAGGTCACGCTCGACCGCGAGAGCTACCTGCGGCACTACCGTGCGTGTGTCGTGGCGGAAGACCTGCCGCTGATGCACCCGAATTCGGTTGGCATCTTCCTCCTCTCCGAACAGGCCCGGAGCCAGGGGCTCTCGGTGCTGCTGAGCGGCGAGGGGGCCGACGAGCTGTTCGGCGGGTACCACCGGTACAAGGCCTACAAGAAGCGGATGGTGGTCGAGTCGATTCCGTTCGCGAAAGCGGTGCTCGGTGCGTCGCACGACCTCTTCACCCAGGAGGACGTGCGCCGCTTCGACTGGTCGCGCGGCGTGGGCGCTGACGCACCGCCCTGGCTGCGCCACCGCTTCGAGGGCACCAAGGCGTTCCTCGACGCCTACGCCTTCATCCCGTCGGCGCAGGAGCGGGAGCTCAAGGCCTTCATCGCCAAGGACCTGGTGGACTACCTCCCCTCGATCCTGCGCCGCACCGACCGGATGTCGATGGCGGTGGGGCTCGAGATGCGGGTGCCCTACCTCGACGATCGCCTGATCGAGTTCGGCCTGAATCTCCCGACGCGGCACCAGCTCTCCTTCCGCGACGTCAAACGCCTGCTCAAGGCCGTCGCGCGGCGCTATCTCCCGACCAGCATCGTCGATCGCCCGAAGATGGGCTTCCCGCTGCCGATTCAGGCATGGCTCGGGACCGATGCGATCCGCGCCACGTACCTGGAGGCCTGGACGAGCACGCGAGCGCCTCGCGGATGAAGATTGCCCATGTCGTCTTCGACCTGTCGGTCGGCGGGATGGAGCGATTGATCGTGGACCTCGCCAAGCGACAACAGGCCCGCGGGGACGTCGTCGAGGTGTTCTGCATCGCCGCCGAGGCGGGACTGCTCGCGGCGGAGCTGACGCGCGTCGGCATCGGCGTCACCGCGCTGGGGAAGCGGCCCGGCGCGGATCTCCCGCTGGTCTGGCGCATGCGGGCGCGCTTCCGCGCCAGCGGCTTCGACGTCATCCACACCCACAACAATGTCGCCAGCCTGTACGGCGGGCTCGCCGGTCGACTCGCCGGCGTGCCGATGGTGCTGAACACGCGCCACGGCATGGCCGACATGCCGTATGATCACCGGCGCGAGCAGATCTACCGCGCCTCGGTGCTCTTCCTGCACCGCGTCGCGTTCGTCTGCCACCGGGCGCTCGACTTCTCGGTCGGGAAGGGGCTGGTGCCGCGTCGGAAGGCGGTCGTGGTCTACAACGGCGTCGACATGGCGCCGTACCAGGTGCTGGACGCCGACGGGTACGCCGATGTCCGACGCGAACTGGGCGTGTCGCCCACCACGCGACTGGTCGGCACGGTCTGTCGTCTCACGGCGGCGAAGGACCTCCCGAGCATGGTGCGCATGGCACAGCAGGCTCGCGCGCACCGCGACGACGTGGTGTTCGTGATCGTCGGCGCCGGCGAGGAGGAGGGGGCGCTTCGCGCGATGGTGCGCGACCTCTCGCTCGAGGCGGTCGTGCGACTTCCCGGCCGGCGGTCGGACGTGGCCCGATGGCTCGCGGCCTTCGACGTCTTCGTCATGACCTCGCTCAGCGAGGGGATGTCGCTGGCCCTGATCGAGGCGGCCGCGGCCGCGCGCCCCATCGTCACGACCGACGTCGGTGGCAGCGCCGATGTCGTCCTCGACGGCGAGAACGGCTTCGTCGTGCCGGTCGGCGAACCGACCCGCTTCCTCGAGCGCGTGGAATACCTGCTTGACCATCCAGCCGAAGCGGCGGCGATGGGGAGCGCGGGACGGGAGCGCGCCCTGCGCGAATTCGATATTGAGGCGACGTGTGCGGGGTATGCGGCGTTGTACGAGAAGCGAGACGCGAGAAGCGAGAAGCGAGTGGTGGCGGAGCGATCACACGGCTGAGCCATGCTCCTCGCGTCTCGCTGCACGCTTCACGTTTCTCGCATTCCCCGCCGCGATCCCCGCTGCCATCGACGCCCCCAGCATCCCCGCCTCCCATCCCTGAATCGGCAATCCGGTCGCCGCCGAGGCACCGAGGTATGCCGCGAGCATGAGCGCGACACCGAGCAGTGTCTCCGTGCGCCGCAACCACCCCAGGCACCATCCGAGCGGCAGTCCCCAGAGCGCCAGCCAGATCGCGGTCCATGCATGTGCGAGCGGGGAGCCGATCGGCGCGGCAAAGGGATGGACGAAGGCCCAGCCCAGGCCGATTGAAATCGGGATCGTGCGGCGTCGGGTCACCGGACCGTCGGCGGGGCCCGCCTGCAACTCGATCCGGTCGGCGTGCCACGCCCACTGCAGCCGCCACGGCACATCGCCGGGCATCACCATCGCGTCCTCGACGCGCCAGGTCGGGGTCCGTACCCGCCAGGCCGAGGCGCGCGCACGCACCGTCGCGAGCAGCGCTTCGCCACGTTGCGTCAAGGCGAGCTGAGGTCGGCCACGCGCGTCAACGATCCGGAGCAGCGAGACGGGACGGCCCGGCGGCGTCGTGTCGTGCCGAGTCAGGGCGATCTCAAGAACGAGCGAATCGTTCAGGTCGGGAGTGCGCGATAGCGGGTCGTTGGGGACATCGATCCCGTTGAGCGCCACCCGCTGCAGCGTGCCGGGGAAGGGGTCGTGCCCGCGCCGACTGGTGCAGCGGTTGGCCCACCCATGGCCGCGCCGGCGAACCGTCCGGATGCAGTCCCCACCCCGTGCCGAGCCAGGCGAGGGTGCTCGCCGCCGCAATCACCGCCGCGCCCCGCCGCGCCTCGGCGACCGCGGGATCTGCTCCAGCCGACGAGTCGCGGCCACCCCCACCAGCCGATCGCGCCGCCGAGGCTGTTCGCCAGGACGTCACTGATCGTCGCATCGCGCCCCGCGAGCGCGAACGCCTGCGTCCCCTCGATGGCGAGCGTGAGCAGGCAGATCGCCAGCACGGCGCGCCCGCCGCTCCACCCTCGCCAGCGGAGGCCCACCCCCAGCGGGGCGAAGAGCAGCAGGTTGAGGAGGACATCGGTGGTGCCGGCGTCGCCGCAGACGAGGCAGGTCCACGCCGTCTCGGCGACGCGGTCCAGTTGTGACGGATTGGCGCGGAGCGTGGTCAGGGCGATCACCGCGAGCGACACGAGCACCAGGAGTCCGGCGCCGGCGCGGTCGCCCCGCCCTCCGTGACTCATGGCCGGTCGGCCATCACGGTGTCGTAGTAGGCCAGATAGCGTTGCACGATCGACGCCTCTGAAAAGTCGGCGACGGCGTGCGCACGCGCGGCCGTGGCGAGGGTCGCGCGACGCACCGGATCGGTCAGCAGCTGACGGACGGCAGTGATCACCGCCTCCCGGTCGTCCATGGCGGTGGGCACGCCACCCGCGCCGGTCATCCAGCGGAGGGTGGGTTCGTCGTGGACGATGCAGGGCAGCCCGGACGCGGCCGCTTCGAGCAGGGCGATCGGCATCATCTCGAACAGTGACGCGAGCACGAAGACGTCCGCGGCGCGGCAGAGGTCGGGAATCCGGGTGCGGGGATGCCGCACCAGGAAGCGCACATGCTCCCCGAGCAGCGCGGTCCCTTCGGCAACGATCGCATCGGTATCGGGTTCGCGCCCACCGGCCACGACCAGCACGAAGGGGACGTCGGGGTGACGTGCGCGCAGCGCGGCCATCGTCTCGACCAGCCAGTCGACGCGCTTGTGCGTGCGCTTGATTGCGGCCAGCGTGAGGACGATCCGTGCGTCGGCGGGAATCTGCAGCTCCGCGCGCACCGCCGCCGCGTCGCCCGGGTGGAAGCGATCGACATCGACGAAATTGCCGATCGCCGTCCAGGTCGGCTGCCAGGCCCCCGCGGCGCGGCAGCGCTCGAGTTGCGTCGGCGAGAGGTGCTGCAGGTAGCGGAAGCGCGAGAGGAAGGCCGGCGGCTCTTCCGTGCCGTGCGCGAGGATGGTGCGCGTGCCCAGTGCCCCGGCGCGCCGGAGCTGCTCCATCCGCAACGCGAGCAGGGGGTCCTGCACGTGCAGGATGTCGGCCGGGCGTCGCCGCAGCGCACGCGCGAGCGACCAGGCGAAGGTCGACTGTTCCAGCGGGTACCCGGCATCGAGGCCGAGACGCCAGCTCATGGCGACCGGCAGCCGCGCCGCCCAGCGGGCATTGCCCGCCGATTCGCGGGGGAGGTTGTCGAGCACCTCGCCGTACGGCGGCGGCGAGCCGCCGCCCTGATAGAGCCGGACATCGTGGCCGCGCCGCGCGAGCGCCGCGCCGAGATCATCGGCCCACGTCTCGATCCCGCGCGCGATGTGCCCGAGGCCACTGGACGCCACCGCGATCCGAAGTCGGGTGCTCACGCGGACGGCCGCGGCCCGAGCGGCAGGAATGACGCGAGCCGGCGCAACTGCGCTCCCATCCCGATCGGCCCGCGACGCGCCGCTTCGCCGAGGTACTCGCGCGCCAACGCCAGGTCGCGGACATGAAAGAGCTCCAGGCCGTACTCGAGATAGAGCGCGTGCTCCTTTCGGCGCAGGCGATCGGCCGACAGCTGCAGGCGCTCGGCGGTGCGCCGCGCGTTGGTCAGCTCGGCAGCGGCGAAGCGTCGTGTCTGGGCCGTGAGTGACGCGGGTGTGGGGCGGTAGTCGACCAGGACCTCGTCGACGCGCGCGAAGCCCCAGCCGGCGTGCGCCAGCCGCAGCCAGAAGTTGTAGTCCTCGACCCCGATCAAGTCCCGCGCCTCGTCGAAGCCGCCGACGGACTCCCACGCCGCCCGGCGGAGCACCACGGTCGAGGTGGGGATCCAGTTCCGCGTCCAGAGCACGTCGAAGTTGATGCGCGCCGGTGGGGTCGGCGGGACCTTCCCCTGCACATCGTGGGCGGCAAAGACCACGGCGACGGCCGGGTCCGTCAGGCGTTGGGCCTGCTGCGCGAGACGCGTCGGCCGCGCGATGTCGTCGGCGTCGAGCAGCGCGACCCATTCGGTCGTCGCGGCCCGGATGCCGGTGTTGCGTGCGGCGGCCGGCCCGCCGTTGGGCTGGCGAATCACCCGGGCACCGGCCTGCTCGGCGACCGCCGCCGTGTCGTCGGTCGAGCCGTCGTCCACGACGATGACCTCCGCCGGTGGCGTCGTCTGCCCAAGGAGCGACGCCACGGCCTCCGCGACGAAAGGCGCCGCGTGGTACGCCGGCATGACCGCTGTTATCGCAGGTCCCGACACGCTGCCTCCCTGCCGTTGGCCAGCCTCGGGATGCGGCGATCGCGCCCGGGACAGCAATTCAATGTCAAATATTTAAACATTGATCGTCCGAAAATTGGTCATGCCGTCGTCGATGGCATTGGCTAAGTCGTTGTAAATCATCCAATTGTATTACAACAACCGGGCCAGAAATTGTGGTCCACCTATTGCTAGGTATTTCAACAGCACATTCGATGTGCCGATACTGCTTGCCGACGCTGCTCAGAGCACACTCGGGGAAATCCGGGGTCGCAGAGCCAGGGAGCTACCGCACCACGAGACGTGGGTGCCATGCCCGCCCAGCCGCCAGCGAGACCGCTACCGCTCCCGAGATCGGGAGGACCCCCTGCGAGGGGTGCACTAACCAGGGCTCTCGCCATGACGTACACGTTCAAGCTCGCTCGACGGATGGCCAGCAACCACGTACGCCCCCGGACGCTCGCCGCGGTCGCGGCGCTCCTCCTTGCGGCCTGTGGTGGTGAGAGCCCGACTGGGCCGACCACACCGATCACGCCGCCCGCCCAGGCTGTCGCCGGGGTGTTGACCCTCGAATTGACGACTCCGAATGCCAACGATGGCGCCGTGCAGTTTGCCGTCAGCGGCCCCGCCATCGACAGCGTGCAGGCGCTGGGCTATGACGGACTCACCAGCGCCCTCCCCGGTCAAGCCCAGGCCCAGGTCATCGTGACCGGCGCCGTGACCACCGGGACGGTCGCTCGCGTCTTTGTCCACGACATCGCCAAGGCCGCCGAGTATCGGGCCTGGGTGGTCGCCGCCGCCGCGCGCAGCAGCTACCAGCTCCAGGACGTCGCGAGCTACCGGGCCGCGCTGGTCCGCTGAGCCTTCGGCAGCGAGAGTTCGGCCGAGACGGGGCGGTGATCCGACCCGACGTCCCGGCCGATGCGCGCGTGGTGGGTCACGAAGTCGTCGGTCGTGAGGATGTGATCGATCCGGATTCCCCAGCGCCGCGTGCGCTTGGTGTTGCCGATGCCGAGGCCGCCGCGAGAGAAGGCATTCCGCAACCCCGACCAGTGCCGTCGATAGATCGCGCTTTCGATCGGCAGATTGAAGTCCCCCGCCACGATCGTCGGCAACGCCTCCCCCCGAAAGATCCACTCGCGTGCGACGCGCGATTCGAGCTCGCGTTGCTCCGTGTTCTGGCGCGTCACGGGACCGAGCGTCGGGATCGTGGAGAGGTCGCCGAAATTGTCGAGGGCGTCACGCGGCGTCTCGAGGTGGACCACCCCGACGCGCACCACCCCAGCCGGCGTCGCGAGCGTGGCCCGAGCGATTGCCCCTGAGCCGCTCTGCTTCCAGAAGTCCATCGGGTCGCGCTCCTCCCAGCTGAGTACCGGGAAGTGACTCGCGATGCAGACCGAGCTCACGCCGCGGCGAACTTCCCAGCCGGCGGCCGCGATCCCGTCGGACAGCGCTGCACTGCACTCGGCCACGGCCACGATATCGGCCTCGACACGCGTGGCCTCGGCGAGGATCAGCGCTGCGGTGGGATGGAGCGTGGGGCTGCCGGAACCGGCGTTGATCTCCAGGACACGCAGGACGACGGCCTCTGCCGGTTCGAGGCGTCCGAGGCCGAGGCGCACGTCGAGGAGGCCGAACACGAAGATCCCCGCCATCAGGAAGCCGGGGAGCAGCGCAGCGCGCCGCGCCACGAGGAGCGCGGGCAGCAGACCGACGAAGAGGAGGCCGGCCGCCCACCGAGGGCCGTACAGGAACGGCAGCGCCCACCAGACGCGATCGCCGAGCACGCCGACCAGCAGCCACGCACCGCACATTGCCGTCGCGCTGGCCCAGGCCAGTCCCCGTGCGATCCGCCTGCCGCCCCGCTCAGTCATGTCGCCTGAAGGGCCAGACCAGGCAGCCGAGGAGGAAGCCGCTCCCCCAGCTGCAGTGGATGGTGAGGAAGATCAGCGGCAGGATGGGGAAATACTGCCACCCCGCCTGCGCGGCGGTCGCGGCGCTGGCGGCGAGATTGGCCGCCAGGTACAGCGCGAGATGGGCGGCGCCGAGCGGGCCGAGGAGTCCCACGGTGAGTGGCGTGAGCAGCAACGAGACCACGAAGGCCGGCGCGACGAGTTGCCGCCAGCGCAGCGATCCCGGGTGCTTCACCAGCGTCCGGACCTTCCAGTACCCGTAGCGGAGATACTGGCGCACGAGCTTGGGCAGCGACGACCGAACGAAGTAGGTCGAGCGGATCGTGGGCGAGAGATAGACCCGAGCGCCGGTGGCGCGCAGGCGGACGTTCATCTCGTAGTCCTCGTTCACCGCCCAGTCTTCGCGCATCCCGCCCAGGGCACGCAGCGTCTCGGTGCGCCACGCACCGAGATACACGGTGTCGCTCCACTGCGCGGTGGTCGCGTTGCGATAGGCGGCGTCGCCGGCCGCGAATTTCGACGACACCGCGGCGGCGACAGCCCGCGCGAACCAGTTCGTCCCGGTGGCCCGCTGCACGCCGCCGACATTCCCCGCGCCCGTCTCCTCCAACAGCCGGACCGACTCGGCGAGGTAGTCCGGATCGTAGAGGGAGTGGGCGTCCATGCGCACCAGATAGCGGCCGCGTGCGGCGGCGAGCCCGAGGTTGAACGCCGGGGCCTGCAGGCGTTTCGGGTTCGCAATTCGTCGGACCCTCGAGTCGCGCTCGGCGATCGCGTCGACGATGGCGGCCGAGCCGTCGTTGCTCTCCCCGTCGAGCACCAACAGCTCCCACGCGGCATCGCCAGGGAGGCGATTCGCGAGCACCGACTCCAGGCAGGCCGCGATGCCGCGTGCCTCGTTGCGCATCGGGATGACGACGGTCACCAGGGGGGTGTCGGAAAGGGGGGCGGCCACGGGCTCGGGGGCTGGAGGGTCAGGTCGAACAGGCGGTCGAGGGGGCGCGCCCGGCAATCTACCCGGCGCACGGGCCCGGGTGTATGCCGGCCCTTTGCCGGGGGGGGGCAGCGTGGGGTGTCACCAGATGCCCCGGTTGCCGCGCCAACGAGTCGAAAAACGTCAAATTTATGTACAGTGCTGACTGACTATCGACCTCCTAACCATTGTCATTGCTGGATTTCAGTTGGCAGCAATCTTGCCCGATACTTGGTCACTGAGAAAGCGGTCCCCTTGGCTTCCCGAGGGTCCGCGCTGGGGGACTCCCCCGTCGGATCCAGGCTGGAGTGAACTTGACCATGAATCGCCCAACACACGTCCTGCGCCTCGCGTCGCTCCTGCTGGTCCTGGCCATCACGGCCTTGCCCGGTCAGGGGACGCCGCGCCGCGTCATCATCACGCTGCGCCCCTCGTCGGGGGAGGCCGCGCTTCGGGCGCCGGGTTCGCCGCCAGTCACGTCCACGGAACTCTCCCAGATTTCGGCGCGCCTCGACCGCGACCTGCCGAGCCTCCGGGAAACGGGGCGGGCGCCGTTTGCAGGGATGCTGTTTGCCGAAGTGAGCGCGGCCGAAGCGACCCGGCTCGCGAGCGATCCGAATGTGGCGATGGTCGAGGAGGACCGGCTCTGGAGCCCGGCCGACGCGGCCACGGCGCTCGCGTCGGGTGACCGTTGGGCTGCGCTCCGGGAGCCCCCGCGTCGGGGCGTCGATGCGATTCCCTGGGGCGTCTCCCGGGTGACCGGTCCGGAAGCCTGGGCGGCGGGGAACACTGGCGCCGGGGTGAAGGTCGCCGTGATGGACTCGGGCATCGACACCGGGCACCCCGACCTCACCGTGGTCGGCGGCTACAACGCGGTGACCCGCGTGGCGAGCGACTACAGCGACAACCTCGGCATCTGCAACGGCCACGGGACCCACATTGCCGGCACGATCGCCGCGCGGAACAACGGGACCGGCGTGGTGGGCGTGGCGCCTGATGCGCAGCTGTACGCCATCAAGGTGTTCCAGGATGTCAGCGGGTCGTGCCTGGCCTACACCTCCAACCAGATCGCCGGGCTGAACTGGGCGGTGTCGCAGGGCATCCGCCTCGTGAACGTCTCGATCGGCGGGTCGAGTTCGGGCTCCTACAACGCCGCCATCGCCGCAGCGGCCGATCAGGGGACCTTCCTGATCGCGGCGGCGGGCAACAACGGTGGCGCGGTGCTCTATCCGGCGGCGGCCCCCAGCGCGATTGCGGTGGCGGCCCTCGATGACCAGAACCTCCGCGCGTCGTGGTCCTCGTTCGGCCCCGAAGTCGGCTTTGCCGCTCCGGGCGTGAACATCAATTCGACCATGCCCGGCGGCAGCTATGGCGGGAAGAGCGGCACGTCGATGGCGACGCCGCACGTCGTCGGCGTCGCGGCCCTCCTCCTCGCCGCGCAGCCGGGGTTGACGCTCGACGGACTGCGGCAGAAGCTGCGGGACGGCGCGCTCGATGTCGACGCGGGCGGTTTCGACAACAACACCGGCTACGGCCTGGTGCGCGCACAGAATTCCCTCGGTGGCGGATCGCCGCCGCCGGTGCCGCTGAGCATGACGGTATCGCCGCTGTTCCGGAGCACGACGGCGACGGCGGGCGGCGCCGCGACGGGGAGCAGTGCCGCGATCACGCTGAGCGGTGACAACTCGTCGACCACCGGCTGGACCGCGACGAAGCGGAAGAGCTGGACGACGCTGACCACGGGCAGCGGGACCGGCAGCGGGACCGTCGCATGGAATCGCAGCACCACCGGCCTCGCCGCCGGAACCTACGTCGACACCATCACCGTGGCGGCCACGGGCGTGGCCTCGCAGAGCATCATCGACACGCTGCGAATCACGGCGGCGCCGGTGCCGCTCACGATGACCGTGTCGCCGCTCTTCCGGAGCACGACGGCCACGGCCGGCACGGCCGCGACCGGAAGCAGCGCGTCGATCACCCTGAGTGGTGACAACTCCTCCACCACGGCGTGGACGGCGACCAAGCGGAAGAGCTGGACGACGCTCACGACGGGCAGCGGCACCGGCAGCGGGACCGTGGCGTGGAATCGCAGCACCACCGGCCTCGCCGCCGGCACCTACGTCGACACCATCACCGTGGCGGCCACGGGCGTGGCCTCGCAGAGCATCATCGACACGCTGCGGATCACGGCGGCGCCGGTGCCGCTGGCACTGTCCGTGAGCCCGGCCTCGCGCAACGTCTCGGCCCAGGTCGGTAACGCCGCACCCAACGGCAACGCCGCCGTCACACTCACCGGCGACAACGCGTCGACCACCGGCTGGACCGCGACGAAGCGGAAGAGCTGGACGACGCTGACCACGGGCAGCGGCACCGGCAGCGGGACGGTGGCCTGGAACCGCAGCACCAGCGGCCTTGCGGCCGGCACCTACGTCGACACCATCACCGTCACGGTGGCGGGGCTCGCCCCGCAGAGCGTGATCGACACACTGAGCATCACCGCGGCGCCGGTACCGCTGGCGTTGTCCGTGAGCCCGGCCTCGCGCAACGTGTCGGCCCAGGTCGGCACCGCCGCGCCCAACGGCAACGCGGCCGTCGCCCTCACCGGCGACAACGCGTCGACCACCGGCTGGACCGCGACGAAGCGGAAGAGCTGGACGACGCTGACCACGGGCAGCGGCACCGGCAGCGGGACGGTGGCCTGGAATCGCAGCACCAGCGGGCTTGCCGCCGGCACCTACGTCGACACCATCACCGTCACGGTCGCGGGGCTCGCCGCGCAGAGCGTGATCGACACGCTGCGGATCACGGCGGCGCCGGTGCCGCTCGCGCTCGCCGTGAGCCCGGCCTCGCGCAACGCGGCCGCCCAGGTCGGCACCTCGGCGCCGGGTGACAACGCGGCCGTCACGCTCACCGGCGACAACGCGTCGACCACCGGCTGGACCGCGACGAAGCGGAAGAGCTGGACGACGCTGACCACGGCTAGCGGCACCGGCAGCGGCACCGCCGCCTGGAGCCGCAGCACCAGCGGCCTCACGGCCGGTACCTACGTCGACACCATCACCGTCACGGCCGCGGGGCTCGCCCCGCAGAGCGTGATCGACACGCTGCGCATCACGGCGGCGCCGGTGCCACTGGCGCTGTCCGTGAGCCCTGCCTCGCGCAATGCGGCGGCCCAGGTCGGCACCTCGGCGCCAGGCGACAACGCCACCGTCACGCTCACCGGCGACAACGCCGTCACCGCCGCCTGGAGCGCGACGAAGCGGAAGAGCTGGACGACGCTGACCACGGCTAGCGGCACCGGCAACGGGACCGCCGCCTGGAGCCGCAGCACGAGCGGCCTCACGGCCGGCACCTACGTCGACACCATCACCGTCACGGTCGCGGGGCTCGCCCCGCAGAGCGTGATCGACACGCTGCGGATCACCGCGGCGCCGGTGCCGCTCGCGCTCGCCGTGAGCCCGGCCTCGCGCCGGACGTCGGTGACCGCCGGAGCGTCGGCGGCCGGCGACAACGCGGCGGTGACGCTGAGCGGTGACAACGCCGCTGCCACGAGCTGGTCGGCCACGAAGCGGAAGAGCTGGACCACGCTCACCACGGCGGCCGGGACTGGCAGCGGCAGCGTGGCGTGGAGCCGGAACACTGCCGGGCTCGTCGCCGGTACCTACGTCGACACCATCACCGTCACGGTCGCGGGGCTCGCCCCGCAGAGCGTGATCGACACCCTCGAGGTCACCGCCGCCCCGGTGCCGGTGACCGTCGCGCTCTCGCCCGGTGGCCGCCGAACCACGGTCACGCGCGGCAACACGGCCGCCAGCGGCACGGGGAGCGTCACGCTCGCCGGCACCAACGCCGCGTCGACCAGCTGGGTCGCGACCAAGCGTCGGAGCTATACCGCGTTCACCACGGGGAACGGCACGGGCAGCGGCACGGTGGCGTGGAATCGCAACACCGGCTCGCTCGCCGCCGGCACCTACGTCGACACCATCACGGTGACGGCGGGTTCCGCCACGGCGCGGCTCATCGATACCGTCGTCGTCACGGCGCCGACCTCCTCGACGATCGCGGTGCGGCCGCAGGGGAAGAAGTCGCGCTACCTCGCCCAGGCCGGTCGGGCGAGCGCCTTCGCTTCGACGCGGGACTCGGCGCTGGTCGAGGGTGAAGTGATCGAGGGGCAGAGCGATCAGTGGACCGCGGTGATCAGCGGGACCGGCCTCGCCGTCCTCTCGCCAGTCGGCCGGCTCGGCGACTACGTCTACTGGGAGCGCCGCAGTGCCGGCCCCGGTCCGGGCATCACCGTCGATTCCGTGCGGGTGCAACTGGTCGGTTCGCCCGGGTTGGAGGCCGTCTTCGTCGACTCGCTCGAGGTCGTGACGGTTGAATTGCCGGCCGTCGGCCTCGCGGTGGATGAGCTGGTGCGCGGCGGGCAGCTGAACACCGACCAGCGGCAGCTGCTCGACGCGGAAGGGAACCGGAACGGCTACTTCGATCTCGGCGACTTCCTCGCCTGGGTCGACCGCGACCGGATCCGCCTCTCACCGGCCCAGGTGGCGAAGCTGCAGTCGCTGCCGATCGCGCCGGTCCGACCGCGACCGTAGCACCACGCCGAGGGAGGATGCGCAGAGGGCCGCCGATCATGACTGATCGGCGGCCCTCTGCACTTGCGATGTCGTGCGTCCGGTGATCAGCCCACGGCGGGAGCGAGGCGCGCTGCCTCGATCGCGTTGAACATCTCCCACGCGGTCGCATGGGCCAACCGCCATCCCCGCCGGGCACAGGCGGCTCGCACCTGGCGGAGCGTGGTGTCGAGGTCGCCGCCGAGCATCGGTCGGGCGTTCTTCTCGATCGCGCCGTGGGCAAAGAGCTTCACGAACACCTCGTTGCCGATGCGCGGCGCGGCATCCAGCCAGCAGTCGGCGCGATCCGCGCCCGGGCGGGCATAGCCGGCAAGCTCGCCCACCTCGAGCGAGGGGAGGATGCGCCAGCGCGGATGCGGTCGCATCGTCAGCGGCCCCTGCACGCAGAGGAGCGCATCCTTCGGCGGGGTGGCGCCGGGAGTCACCAGCGGCCCGGTGTCATGCGATTTCGGACGGACCGGGTCGTCCACGGCCCAGTAGATCGCGTTCACGAGCGAGGTCTGGCACGGGTCCGGCGCCGAGGGCATCGTGAAGTCGGCATAGCAGCCCAGCTGGCGCAGTAGCGTCAGCTCGTTGTTCAGCCCGCACCAGCGGCCATCCGGGCGCGAATTGTCGAGTGCCCAGTTCCCGTGGATGAACGCGAAGCCGGGACGTCCCTGCCAGTCATGCAACAGGCCGTGTGCCCCGCGCAGCGTCGTGAGGAAGCCGGTCATCCGGTCGAGGAAGGCCTGCTCGCTCTCGCCGTCGTGGTGCAGGTGGACCTCGACATCACCGAGACCCCGACGCGTCAGTCCTGCGAGCCCCTCGAGCAGGTCCGCGCGGTATTCCTCCTCGGGATAGAAGAAGGTCCACTGCGCCGGCCGCCCGCTGTCATCAGGATGCGACTCCGCGATCCGTGGCCAGGCCTCGAGCCAGGCGTCGACGCGTGAGGTCGCCACCGCGTCACTCGCCTTGCCCCAGTACGGCTCGTAGTGATCGGCGAACATCAGCCGCACGGTGACCGGGCGCGCGGCGTCGAAACGATGCGCGGCATTCCGCCGGCGCGCCGCCCACCATCCCGGCAGCCAACGCTGCGCCTCGCGAGGCAATCTCATGACAGCGCTCCGGTGGCGTGCGTGACGGTCCGCTGCAGGATCTCGCGCAGGCTGGCGACTGCTTCCTGGCGATCGGGGATGTGTCGGGAATCGGCGCGACGACTCAGCGGCGGCCCCTGCAGGGCATCCTCGAGCGCGGCGGCGAGCGCGGGGACGTCACCCGGGGGGACGGTTCGCGAGTTGGGTTCCAGCAGGTGCGGGATGGCGCCGACGGCCGAGGCCACGAACGGCGTCCCGCACGCGAGACTCTCGATCAGCACGTTCGGCACTCCTTCCGAGCGGGACGGCAGCACCACGACGTTGGCTGCCGCGTACCAGTCGCGCAGCGCGGCGTGGCCGACGCTGCCGACGAATCGCACCGAGTCGCCATAGTCGGCGGCGATCTGGGCGAGCGCGCCGCGCTGCTCGCCATCGCCGGCGAGCACGAGCAGCGGCGCCGTCTTGCCGCGGTGGATCAGCGACCATGCCGCCAGCAGCACATCGAGCCCCTTCACCGGGACCATGCGGCCCACCCAGAGCGCAATCGGACGGTCCACCGGGAGGCCGAGGCGGCGGCGGGCCGCGAGGCCGTCGGTCGGTGCGAAGCGCTGCCGGTCGACCCCGCGCGCGAACGCATCGACGCGCTCGGCCGGAATGCCGAGATCGACGACGCTGTCTCGCAGCGGCGCACCGACCGCGAGGACGCGATCCGCTGCGAGCAGCGTCTGCACGATGATCGCGCGACGCTTCGGCTTGGCGGTCAGCACGAGGATGTCCGATCCACCGACGAGGAGCACGCCGGGGACGCCGAGGCTGCGCGCCACGTCGAGCGCCACGGTGCCGTCCGGATGGGTCCAGTAGCCGAGCACCAGGTCCGGCTGCCACTCCTCGGTCATCGCCTTCGCGGCGGGGAGCACGGTGCGGCGCATCCAGCGGTGATGGGAGTGGTGCCCGACTTTCGGCGGATACCACCAGAGCGGATGGCTCACGCCCTCGGCCGTCGGCCCGACGGCGCGGCGCCGCAGGCGATCGGTCCAGGGAATGGGCGCCACGACCCGCACGTCATCGCCCGCGAGGTGCAGGCCGGTGACGAGGGCGGCGTTGAAGGTTCCCTTGTGCGGGCCGTACGGCGTCGGATAGACGCTGGTGACGAGGAGAATGCGCATGCTCAGGGAACAGGGGGCAGGGCGGCGTCCGGCGACGACAGCACGCGGCGGCGTCGGCCGCCCTTCAGCGGGGCGGACTCCGAGGGCGTCGCGGCAGGCGGCGGGACGTCGAACGGCGAGCTGAGCAGCGTCGCGGCGGCCAGGCCGAGCGCCATGTACATCATCGGGTAGTAGGCGTTGGAGAGGAACGAGCCGGTCACCAGCACGCCGGTGAGCATCGCCAGCATGTGTCCGGCCTGCACCTCGTGCTCCTCGGCATCCGCGCGCAGCGAGCGCGCGGCGTGGGCAGCCTTCGCCATCCGCCGCAGGCCGGCCACGAGCGTCGCGCAGAGCGCCACGAACGTGATCAACCCGGCCACGCCGAGCTCCATGCCGATCTGCACCCACGAGGAGTGCGCGGCGCGATCCTGCTGATTCAGCATGCCGAAATAGGTCGGAAAGTTCGCGATGCCGTAGCCCCACGGCCGCTTGATCATCCAGACCATCCCCTGCTTCCAGAAGAAGATCCGGCCGTCGTTGCTGAGGTTGTAGTCATCGCCGCCGAAATCGGAGAAGCGATCACCCGCGCCGCTCTTCACGGCCATGTAGACGAAGCCTCCCACCGCGACCGCCACCAGCCCCATGCTCAACAATCGTCGCCAGCCGCGCGCGCCGGCCCCGATCACCACCGCGGAGGCCGCCAGCATCCCCAGCATCGAGCCGCGCGACTGCGTCGGGACGACCGCCATCACCATCACGCCGGCCGCGCCGGTCCAGAAGAGCCGTCGCCAGAACGAGCCGACCGACAGCCACAGCGCGAGCGGGAAGGCCGAGACCACGATCGCGCCGAAGTCGTTGCTGTCCAGGCCGATGCCGACGGTCGCCAGACGCCGAAGCTCGGGGCGTGCGGCGAGCACGGCGGGGTCGATCGGGTCGCCATCCTCGTTGAGGATCAGGGCATTCGGGTCGTAGGTGTCGAGCACGTTCGCCGACACGGCGGTGACCGAGAGGACGAAGACGGCCGCGGCGATGCGCAGCGCCCGTCGATCGCGGAGGAGGACCAGGCAGGTCAGGAACACCACGAACGAGATCAGGTAGCGCTGCCGGAGAAAATCGAACGACCCCATCGGCCAGATGCCGAGGGGCATCGTCACGACGACGATCCCGAGCAGTGCGGTGACGAGCCGGAACGGCAGCGAGCGCTCCCAGATCTGCTTCCACGCATCCGGCGGGATGGCCAGCGCCAGCATCGCGACGAACACCAGCATCATGATCATCGGCCCCTTCGGAATCTCGAAGGCGGCGAAGACCTCGGGGAGTCGCACCACGGCGTAGCCGAGGTAGATCCCGACGAACGGCGCGAGCGCCAACTCGCCGCGCCCGGCGGTCGACAGCGAGAAGCCGGCGAGGCCGCGACGGGGCGTCGGCGCCGCCGAGGTGGCGGCGCGAATCGAGCCGAGGAGATCCTCGGGGGATGTCTCGGACGGAAAGGGCTTGCTCACGGGGCCTCAGGTCGGGACGCGAGGCGGTTGATCACCACCTGGAGCTTGCCGGCCGCGGTCAGGGGAATGTCTGGGACGAGGTCGATGTCGAGGACGAGCGAGGGCGCGACGGCCGCGAGTTCGCGGCGAATCCAGGCATCGTCGTCGGCACTCCAGGCCGGCGCGACGAGGCGCAGCTGGACGTGGCTCAGTCGCTCCTGGATCACCTGGAACCGCTGGACTGCCGGGAGCTCCTTCAGCAGGTGCGGGAAGAACTCCCCGGGGAGTCGGCCACCGTCCGGGGTCTGCAGGACGTCGAGCTGGCGACCCACCACGGCCGCGAGCATCGGCAGTCCTCGCCCGCAGGTGCAGGGCTCGGCGCGGAGGACAGCACGGTCGCCGTTGGCGTAGCGGATGAACGGCATGCCGCGATTCGTGAGGTCCGTCACCACGACGTTGCCCTCGCTGCCCGCCGCCACCGGTTGCCCGGCGTCGTCGAGGATCTCGAGCAGGAGATTCTCCGTCGTGAGGTGGAGCCCCTGATGCGCCGAGCACTCCGCCCCCATCAGCATGAACTCGCGCGATCCGTAGGTCTCGAACACCGGCGCGCGGAAGACGCGCTCGAGCACCGTGCGCTGGAAGCCGTGCAGCTTCTCGGCACCGACCACGATCGCGTTCGGCGCAAAGGGCACCAGGCCGCGTGCCTCGAGGAGGCGGGCAAAGGTGTAGAGGGCGCCGGTGTAGCCGACGATCGCATCGGGGCGGCTCGCGGCCAGCGAGGCGAGCAGTCGTGGCACCTCGGACTCGGTCAGGTCGAAGCTGCTCTCGGTCCTGCGGCGATAGAGCGCATCGTACAACTGGAGCTTCCGGCGGCGGCGTGCCCCGGCTGCCCGCGGTGGTGCCCCCCAGAGGTACCACTGCCGGGTGCCGGGCGCGGCTCCGGCCCACCCGTAACCGCGGTGCCACGCGGCCATGCGGCGCTCGTTGCTGTCGGGGTCGAGATCGAATTGCAGCGGCACGCCGCTCGAGCCGCCGGTCGCCTTGGTGATGACCGTCGATGCCGTCCGGCTCCGCATCGCCATCCGGTGCAGGCGGATCGTCTCGCGGTCCAGCACAGGCCAGCGGTGGAAGTCGGCGGGTGACCGGACGGTGGCGGGATCGAGCCCGAGCCGTGCCCACTCCTCGCCATACCAGGGGCAGTGAGCCGCGGCGTGACGCAGCAGCGCCTGCAGCCGTTCGAACTGGAGCGCCTCGAGGCGCTCCCGGGGCCACCACTGCGACGCCTCCAGCTCCGCCCAGTAGCGGAAGACCGGCCGACGCTTGAACCCCTGTTCATAGGCTCGAATGCCGGCGCGCCAGATCGAGACGTCCAGTCGCGAGGTCGTCATGACCGCCTGCGCGGGCGCATCGGGCGGCCAAACTGGGGTTCTGCGGCCGCGGGGAGTGGGGTTCGTCGGGTTGCCATCGTGGGGGTGGAGGAGCAAGTTGTGAGCCAATGACGGGGACGCTTGCCACGGTGGAACGGGCACTCGGCGGCCTCGGCCCGTGACTTGCTGACACCCGTGCAGGTAGCCTTCAAGATAGGCACGCGCTGGCTCCGGAACGCCGGTCGGCCGTATTGCTCCTCCAACCGCCAGAGGCCGTTGCATGATGTCTGCTCCCACGCCGCTCTCCGCCCGCGCTCAAGCGGTGATTGCCGCCGTCATCGCGGTGCTGGCGGTCGCCGCACTCTCCCCGCTGGCCGATGCCATGGTCCCGGCGATCCCGCTGGCGACCGGCGAGGTGCGCTGGCGTTTCCAGGTCTTCGGCACCTTCCTCGCCGCGCTGCCGCAGCTTGCCCTGCTTCTGGCATCGATCGCCGGTCTGGGCACGCTCGCGGGGCATCGGGTCGCCGTCCGAGCGGCCTCCGTCGCGGCGCTCGTCTGCGCCCTGGTGGCGATCCTGCTGCTGCCGTTCTTCGGGCTGGATTTCATCGAGATGCGGCGGCTGGTGCCCATCGATCGGAAGGCGACCTTCGACCTCGCCACGATGAAGACCGGGCTCTTCGGCGGGCTCTTCTTCCTGGTCCTCGCCTACATGGGATGGTCCGGCTGGAAGGCGAGCGTCAAGGAGCGGACCACGGAGCGGAAGGAAGGGCAGGGGCTGGTCGTCGGTCAGGGCTGACCGCGGCGGGCCAGCAGTGACTACGGGGAGGCGTCGGTCGACGCCTCCCCGTCGTGCGTCCGGAGGATCCGCGCCGGGACGCCACCGACGGTGACGCCGGGCGGGACATCCCGCACCACCACGGCGTTTGCGCCGACCCGCACGTCGCTCCCGATCGTGACCGGGCCGACGATCTTGGCGCCCGCGCCGAGGAAGACGCGATCGCCGAGCACCGGCGACTGGTCCTTCTCCGCGCCGATCGTCACCTGGTGTTCGACGTACACGCGCGAGCCGCCGCGCACGGCGCCGTTGATCACGACCCCCTGCGAGTGGATCAGCACGAAGCCCGGGCCGAACGTCGCGCCGCGGCCGATGATGCATTGCCCGAACACCGCATTCACCTTGTTGCAGATCATCGTCAGCGGCGCGAGGTGGTGCCGATGCGACCAGGCCATCAGCCGATAGCACGCCATCGCGAAGGTGCCGTCGGTCAGCAGCGCCTTCAGCAGCGTCGCCGGCCGTGTGTCGCCATAGCACCACTCGGCCTTGCAGCGGAGATCCTCGAGAAAGATCACGATCCCCCTCCGGCGGTCACGGCGGTGAGCAGCTCGGCGAGCTGTCCGGCGAGTTGGCGGCGTTCGAAGCGCGCCGCGGCCTCGGCAGCCGGCGGTGCCGGCGGGGACTCCTCCAGCAATCGACGAATCCACGCCGCAATGCCCGCCACATCGGTCGGAAGGTAGTGCCCCCCGGCCTGCGCGCCACGGACCAGTGAGGCGATCTCGCCTTCGGGCATCACCGCCAGGATCGGCCGCCGGACCGCCAGGTACTCGAACACCTTCGCCGGGGCGACGCGCTCGGCGCCCGGCAGGTCGCTGAGCAGCAGGAGCAGCGCGTCGGCCGACTGCATCGTCGCCAGCGCCACGGCGTGATCGCAATAGGGGACGTCGGCGAAGGTCACGCCCAGCGCCGGGAGCGGGGCGAGGAGGGCCTGCTGTTCCGGTGTCTTCCGCCCGACGACGACGAGCTCGAGTCGCGGCAGCAGCGCCGGCGCATCGACGGAGAGCTGGCGGATCGCATCGACCACCGGGGCGATCGAGGTCAGGTTCCAGAGCGTGCCGGTGTAGACGAGGCGCACCTTCCCGGGTGGCGACGGCGCCGCCGGCGCGACACCCGCCGCCGCGTCGAGGTCGTGGGCGTCCCAGCCGTTGTAGATGCAGTGCGCGGAGGCCGTGGACCCCGCCTCGTGTGCCCGTTCGGCGAGCCGGGCGGTGCTCGCCTGCGTCGTGGCGATGATGGCCCGGCTCCGGCGCAGGACGGCGCGCTGCATCCGCTGTTGCACGCCCATCACCAGGGCGCCCTGCGCGGCGTTCTCCCAATAGGTGCTGCTGATGTCCCACTCGTCGCGGAAGTCGCTCACGAGCGGGAGTCCGCTCCAGCGGGCGAGTCGCGCGCCGACCAGCAGGTTCGAGTAGCTCGGCGCGGTGGCGAGGATCGCGTCGTGCGGCAGGCGGCGCAGCAGGGCGCGGCCCTCGCGCATCGCGTCGGGATACCAGAGGATCTGCGGATCGGGCTGCAGGAGCGTGCCGGCCACGCGCCGGAGGAGCGAAGGACGAGTCGCTGCGCCCGGTGCGGCGCCCGCGACGCCGGTCGCCTGTTTGGCGGCGTACGACGGCTCGAGCGTGCGCGCCGTCGCGATCACGAGATCGGGGGGAAGGTCGGCCAGTAGCGAGGGGTCGAGCAGCGGAACCGACGGGTTGGCCGCCTGCAGCACCGAGACATCCCAGCCGAATTCGGGGAGGTAGCGCGCGAACTTCGCGGGGCGTTGCACCCCGGCCCCGCCCACGGGCGGAAAGTGATACGAGACGAGGAGGACGCGCGGCCGACCCACCACCCGCCTCAGAGCGGCGGCAGGATGCGATTCACGTCCGCGACGAGCGGCATCGCCGCGGCGCGCGCGACGGCGTCGGCCGCCTGGACGTCTCGCGAGTCGACCTGCACGAAGATCCGCACCAGCGCCTCCTCGGTCCGCCCGTGCACGGCGGCATCCCGCAGCAGGTCGTACTTGACGCGGAATTCATCATGGGCCACGCGACCACGCCCCTGGTACCAGTAGTAGACGATCGCCGACTTCCCCTCGCGAACCAGCAGCCAGCGGTTCACGGTCACCGGGCCGGCCGAGGTCTCGAGCACCACCGCCTTCGACTCGACCGGCTCCCACCCGGCGCCGGGGAGGCAGTTCTTCGGGGAGTGAATGCTCTTCCCCTGACGCTGCTCGTCGTAGTACGAGACGAAGATCGAGTACTCCGGCTGGTTCGGCGGCGCGTAACCGCGCAGGATGAACGACGTCATCCCCGCCACCCGCTGTTCCTCGGGGCTGATCGGAATGTCGGTGCCCTTCACGCCGAGCGAGGTGACGGCCACCGACGTGATCGGGGCGACCGTCGGCGTCGACGTGGCGCGACGCGCCAGCAGCGTCGCGTTGAGGAGGCAGCCGACCGCCAGCAGCGCGCCGGGCGTCCACCGTTGCCACTCACGCATGGGCGACCCTCCGGCGCAGCAGGAACCGCTCGACCGCGCCGACGATCGTGCCGAGCAGGCCGATGGCGGCGAACGACACCACGAACAGCGCCCAGCCCTGGCTCTCATGCATGAAGCCGCGGCCGAGTTCGGGGTCGACGAAGTACATCAGGAAGGCGGTCAGGAAGATCCGCACCGCGTTGACCGCGACGGCGACCGGGATCGCCATCAACAGCAGCAGGACGCGCGCGCTGACCGTCCGCAGGTACATCCCGCCGATCATCACGCCGAGCGCGAGCAACGCGGTCAGCGAGCGAAGGCCGCTGCACGCCTCGGCCACGAAGAGCCGGAACGTCTCGCCCGGTTCCTGCCCGGCGATCTGGATCACGTTGCCGGTCACCACGACCGGAATGTGCCGCATCTTGATCAGCATGGTGCCGTACTGCGAGGCGCGGAACTGGAGCGGGATCGCCAGCTTGTTGGTGATCAGCGCGGGGAGCGGGATCGACAGCAGCAGCAGTGCGAACGGCAGCCACCAGTGCCGCACCTGGCGCCAGCCGAAGACGAAGACGGTGAGGCCGACGAGGGCGAGCCAGATCGAGAAGCGCTGCGTGAAGAACTCGGCGGCGAGCGACCCGAGGGCTCGAAGCAGGACGGCGCCGAGGAGCAGCAGGGTGCCCCAGGTCGGCGACGGGGTCGCGTCGGCCCGGCTGCCGGCCTTCCACGCCAGCCAGAGCGCCACCGGCGTCAGCAGCAGGCCGTGGCCCGCATCCGGGTCCGTCCACCAGTCGCGCGCGAGGCCCCGTGCGGGGTCGGCGAACAGCACGACAAACGCCGCCGCGGCGAGGAGCCACGGCAGCGCGCGCCGCACGGTCCAGTCCCCGCGCGCCACGTCGGCCAGCGGCCGGGTCGCGACGTCGACGGTCGGAGCTACCATCCACCCTTCCGGAAGAGCATCACCGGGATCGTCTTCAGCATGATCACCAGGTCCTGCCAGACGCTGCGGGTCGCGATGTACTCGAGGTCGTGCTCCACCTTCCGCTTGACGTCCTCGACCGAGGTGTCGTACTGGAGGTGGACCTGCGCGTGGCCGGTGATCCCCGGCCGCACGCGCTGCCGATGATGGTAGTTCGGGATCTGCTCACGCAGTTCGGAGAAGAGCTGCGGCCGCTCGGGGCGCGGCCCCACCAGGTTCATGTCGCCCTTGATCACGTTCAGCAGCTGCGGCAACTCGTCGAGACGGCACGAGCGCAGGAAGCTGCCGATCGCGGTCACGCGCTGGTCGTTGGCCTTGGCCCAGACCGCCTGCCCGTGGCGCTCGGCGTCGACGGTCATCGTGCGGAACTTCCAGATCGTGAACGGCCGCCCGCCGATGTCTTCGCGCCGACGCGAATCATGGTGATGCGGGCGCAGGGCGCGCGCATCGAGGCCGACGCGGGTCTGGCTGTAGAAGACCGGCCCGCGCGAGGTGAGCCGGATCGCGAGACCGATCAGCAGCCAGAGCGGCAGGGTCACGATCAGGCCGATCGTGGCCACCGTCACGTTCAGTGCCCGGATCAGCCGCTCGTCCCGCCAGAGCGACCCCGCCGTCGCGCCGGTGAGCGCGTCGGAGTCAGTGTCGGGCGAGTCGAGTCGCGGATCGTCCACGTGAGCCATAAGGCGAGGGGAAGTGCCGGCCATTGCGAATCAGAAGATCTGAATGCCGAGCCAGATGACGGAAGTCGCCGCGCTCAGGGCGCCGAGAATCCGGACGAACGTCCCGCCCGTCGGCTTCGCGGCGACGTCGATCACGTCGCCAGCCTGCAGGTTCAGCTGGTCGATCGTGGTCGCCGTGTTGACGGCGTCGCGGAACTCCGGCCCATCGACCACCACCTTCTTGCCGCGCATGATCTTCGACTTCTCCCAGCGAACGTTGTTGGCCGGACCGCCGGCGAACTGCTGGATCACGTCGCTCAGGAGCGTCGTGGCCGGGGGCGTCACGAAGCCCGGCTTGCCAACGGCGCCAAAGATCGAGATCCGGATCGTCGGCACCACGCGGACGGTCGGGTCGCGCACCAGCTTCTTGAGCTGGGTGGTCATGTAGTCCTGGAGCTCGGAGCGCAGCAGGCCGGCCACCGAGATCTCGACCGGACCAGGGAGGGAGATCGTGCGGGCGGTCGAGACCTGATAGAGGTTCGAGATCAACGGGAGCTCGGCCACGTCGAGGCGAACCAGGTCACCGACGCGCAGGTCGCCCTGCGCCAGCCGCTCGCGGATCGCCTCGGCCTGGGCCTGCTTGGCGGTGCGCATCACCGCACTGTAGCCGCCGCCGGTGAGATTCTGCTCGATCTCCTTCAACGCCGCCTCGAGCTCGGCACGGGTCACCATCGCCCGCTCGGCGTTGACGATCACCGGAACGGTGGTGGTGGTGCCCTGCTGAGCATGCGCCGGGGTGGCAAGGCCGGCCACCAAGGCGGTCCCGAGGATTGCGTGAAGTACCGTCCACTTGCGCACGTTGCGCTCCCTGAATTGAGGTCCGAGCCGGGCCGCCGACGTCACGAGAACGCCCGGCTTGTGCCTGCGGTCGGGAGACGCCCCAACCGGTCACAAGAGGACAGAGCAAGTTCCCGGCCAAGGCGCCGACGCGGCACCCGGCGGGCGGCGACGCTGTCGGACGACCGCCATACCCCGGGCGCCTCGTGGAAGGTACCAACTCCCTTCGGCAAAGACATTGCAGGGAAAGGCAGCGGAGTCCGCCCCCGGGCGGGGCATCGCTGCGGCCGTATTTGTCTAAGTCGTTGCCTGCTATTGGCTTACACAATGTCCCCCTGGCCAGTTCCTGGGGGACGTGTACCACAGAATCGTGACGGTTTGCCACGACTTGTTGCATGTTCGCAACATTCGGCTAGGCCACCGGCCCCCACCGAGGATGCGGCACTTGAGCCTTGATCGTGCGCCGATTGCCAGGCAATCGCCGGTGGTGCTGATCGCCAACGACCAGGAGTGGACGGCCCGCGCCGTCGAGAGCATCCTGGTCGCCAACGGGTATCGCACCCACCGCGCGCACACGGCGGCCGAGACGCTGGCGATGGCCGACCGCCTCGATCCGGACCTCGTGATTCTCGACCAGCAGCTCCCCGACTTCACGGGGACCGAGGTCTGCCGCCGCCTCCGCGCGGAGCAGTCCTTCGGCGCCTCGCTCCCGATCCTGATCACCACGGCTGGCCCCTCGGGCCGCCAGCAGCGGATGGCCGCGTACGAGGCGGGGGCCTGGGAATTCTACGGGCAGCCCCTCGACGCCGAGGCGTTGCTCCACAAGCTTGCCGTCTATTGCGCGGCCTACGGCGAGGTGCGCCAGCTCCGGCGCGACGCCCTCATCGATGCCGAAAGCGGTCTCTACACCCGGCCGGGGCTCACCCGCCGGGCCACGGAATTGCTCGGCGAGGCGCGGCGGCACCAGCGCGACGTCAGCTGCGTGGTCTGGGAAATCCCCCGCCGCCTCGATCCGATCCAGGCCTCCAACCTCGGCTCCGGCCTCCGCCGTCAGGGCCGGGCCGCCGACGCCTTTGGCCGGATCGCCCACGATCGCTTCGCGGTCGTCGCGCCGGGCGCCTCCGAGAAGGGAGCGGAACGGCTCGTCGAACGCTTCGCCTCGATCTTCCGCGACTCGCTCGCCGACGGCACGCTCGATGTGCCCGCCACGGTGATCACCACGGCCTACGAGGCGTTGCCGGCCGACGGCGTCGATCTGCTGGAGCAGTTGAGTCCGGCGATGGCGGCGTGACCTGACACAGTTGTGAGTTGTGAGTCCTGAGTCCTGAGATGTGTGGGGCAAAGAGCGAAGGGTGAAACGGAGCCGACATCGGCGACCATTTCACCCTTTTCCCATTCCACCTCAGGACTCACGACTCACGACTTACGACTAATTCGTCGTCGCCGGCAGCTTCCCGATATCCTCGCCCTCGTCCGTCGCGCCGTATCCGTAGCTGTAGGAGTAGTACTTGTACTCCGAGGCACTCGAGCGGACATCGTTGAGGACCGCGCCGATCAGGCGGATCGGCAGCTGGTCGACGATCTGCAGCTTCGCCTCGGCGAGGTCGCGCTCCGTCGCGCCCGAGCGCATCACCAGGATCATGTTGCCGGTGAGCGTGGCGAGGACGAACGGGTCGATGCCGGCACCGAGCGGCGGGGAGTCGACGATGACGACGTCGAACTTCTCGCGCATGTCACCGAGCAGCTCGCGCATCAGCGCGCCGCCGAGGAGTTCCGGGCCGTTCCGCTTCCGCGAGCCGGCCGTGATCAGCGTGAGCATCGGGTGCGACGTCTTGCGCAGCAGGTCGGCCGCCGAGAGCTCGCCGGTGAGGTGATCGAGCAGGCCCGGGCGGCGCTCCTGGCCGAAGGTCCGGTGCAGCTCGCCACGGCGCGTGTCGCCGTCGATCAGCAGCGTCCGGTAGCCGGACTCCGCGAACGAAAGCGCCAGGTTCGAGGCCACGAGCGACTTGCCGTCACCCGGCGACGGCGACGAAATCGTCAGGACGCCGCGGCCTTCGCCCATCGTGTGCGAGAGGTTCAGCCGGATGGTCCGGAACGCCTCGATCACCTGCGCCGCCTCTTCCGCCGACGGCGTCTCGCCCTTGGCGCGCCGGATCTCCGGCACCACGCCGAGGATCGTGAGGCCGAGGCCCGAGGTGATCTGGTCGGCGTAGCGCACGCGCTTGTCCGTCAGGTCGAGCAGGAAGGCGAGGCCGAGGCCGGCGGCGAGGCCACCGAAGAGGCCCATCGCGATGATCACCGACTTCCGGTTCTTCTCCGGGAGCAACGGCGCCACGGCCGGGTTGTAGATCGAGAGGTCGGAGAGCGCGCTCGCCTCGCGGAGGCGGGCGTTCTCGGAGCGCCCGGTCAGCTGCTTGTAGGTCTGGTCGGCGATCTCGAGTTCCCGCTTGAGGCGATTCTCCTCGATCGTGGTGCTCGGAATCCCCTGCAGCTGCTTCCCCGCGTTCGCCACTTCCGCGTCGAGCCGGGCGATGTCGCCGTCGAGGCGGCGGACCACCGACTCGACATACTTCGGCAGCGTCCCCGTGCGCAGCTCGCGCGCGCGCGCCAAGAGCGCCGGAACGTTGTAGCTCTGGGGCACCGCGCCGGCCTGCCCGGGGGCCGCCCCGCCGCAGGTGGTGTTGATGTCGGTGCAGTTGAGCGCGCGCGCCGCGCGGATCTGCGTCTCGGTCGAAACGAGATCGGAGAGCACCTGCTTGAGCTCGGTGCTCGCGTTGACCGACGGAATCATCAGGAAGAGGTCGACGGCGATCTCGCCACTCTGCGCCTTGACGAGCGCCTCCTGCAGGTCGCGTCGGTCGCGCCGGAGGGCCTCGGCCGCTTCGCGCTTGCCGATGAAGGCGGTGTAGCCCTGCGGCGAGGTGCTCTGCAGGCCCGGGGTCACCGGCAGCTCCATGCGGGGCTTGGTGATCGAGCCCGTCTGGAAGGAGAGCAGCGCCTGCTCGGCCTTGCTCAGCCGCTCGTACGCGCCGCGCAACTGGGTGTCGACGACCCCCGCCTCCGCGGTCAGGTTGACGCGCTTCATCACTGCGGCGCTGGTCTCGTACTCCTTGAGCAGGGCGTTCAGCGTGGCGGCGGTCTTATCCGACTCCTGGCCGCCGAGCGCCAGCTTGACGAAGCGGGCGCCACGCCAGTCGATGTCCACCTCGAGCCGCTCGTTGATGTCTTCGGCTGCCTCACGGACGGTGACGGCGTCGAACTCGAAGGTCTTGCCGAACCAGCGCGGCTCGACCATCGGACGCCACGCGAAGCCGAACTCCTTCCCGACGGAGTCGCCCACCACGCCCCGAGCCTTGCGCGAGGTCTTCAGCTGGGTCAGCTCCCAGCTCTTCCCGTCGTCGCCGATCGAGAGCTCGTAGCTGCCTGGCGTATAGGAGGGACCGATATCGAGCCCCTCGAGCAACGCCGCGTCCGGACCGCTCGGGCCGTGGGGGAGCGGCGGGCCACCGAGGCGCTTCGGCCCGATCAGGTAGAGCCGCTGGGCGCGGGCCACCGGTTCGAGCGACTTGTAGGAGCGCATGAACTTCTGCCACTGATCGCCGCCGAGCACGGCACCCGCCGCGATCGGTCCGTTGTCGCCGACCGGCATCGCGAGGAGCATCGAGGCCCGCACGACGTAGGTCTCCGGTCGCATCCGCGACACCAGGAAGCCCGCCCCGAGTCCCAGCAAGGTCATCAGCAGCACCAGCCACTTGAAGCGCCGCAGGGTCGAGAGGTACCGGGTGATCGGCGACGTCCGGGGCCCACCGGTGCCGCCGGTCAGGGGCGAGCCGGCACCGAGGGCGCCGCCACCAGCGGGGAAGCTCGGCAGGTTGCCGGAGAGGGGGGTCAGCTGAGTGTTCATAACGCCCGCAGAAAAGAGGGTCCAGCACGTTCGGGAGCCTAGTCGGGTGCGGTGCGTTGCAACTGCCATACCGCGCCGAGAGCAGGGGTGTGGAGTTGGTGACGCGACAATGTGTTGCGTCAACACAACAGTATGGTGGTGCGCTTGCGAAACAGGTGATACGTTCAAACAACGAAACGCCCCAATGTGCGCCTGCGACGATGGACCGGTCCAACAGTCGCGGCACGCTTTCTGCCTCGGGTGTTGGGGAGTCCGTCCTACGATTGCTCGAATGAGGAGTATCCCATGACTGCCGTCAACGGGGGTGGTTTCACGCCCCCGGAAGGCACGGGAAGCCGCGATCTGCTTGCGCTGCCCGCCGACGTGAAGACCTCGATCCGGATCCTGATCGTCGATGACGAGCGGACCCTCCGGGAGAGCTGCGCCTCGGTCCTCCGCGGCGAGGGGTACGCCGTCACCCTCGCGGGACGCGGGGAAGAGGCGATGGACCTGGTCCGCCGCCGGCAGTTCGACCTCGTCCTCGTCGATCTCTTCATGTCGCAGATCTCCGGGCTGGAGATCCTCAATGCCGCCCTGGAGGCGCACCGGGATACCCTCGTCGTCGTGATGACCGGCAACCCGACCGTCTCCAGCAGCATCGAGGCGCTCCGGATGGGCGCCTGGGACTATCTCCCCAAGCCGTTCTCGGCCACCCACCTGCAGGTGCTGATCGGTCGGGCCTCGCACGCGATCCTGAAGGGGCGCGAGGCGAACGACCTCCGCCAGCAGGTGATGCGGCAGCACTCGCATTCGGATACCCAGGCGCTGATCGGCATCGCCCCCTCCTTCCGGAAGGCGGTCGAATTGGCGCGGAAGGTCGCGCCGACGGACGCCTCGGTCTTCATCAGCGGCGAGAGCGGCACCGGCAAGGAAGTGATCGCGCAGTTCATCCACCAGCATTCGCGGCGTGCCAAGAAGACCCTGGTCCCGATCAACTGCGCCGCGCTCCCCGAGCCGCTGCTCGAGTCCGAGATGTTCGGTCACCGGAAGGGGGCCTTCACCGGCGCGGATCGCGACAAGCCGGGTCTCCTCGAGACCGCCGATGGCGGGACGCTCTTCCTCGACGAACTCACCGAGATGTTGCTGCCGTTGCAGGCCAAGCTGCTGCGCGTCATCCAGGACGGCATCGTGCGGCGGGTCGGCGCCGAGACGGCGGGCGATCCGGTCGACGTCCGCTTCATCTCCGCGACCAATCGCGATCCCCAGGACGCCGTCGAGCGCGGCGTGTTGCGCGGCGACCTCTTCTACCGGCTCCGCGTCGTGCCGATCGTCCTGCCGCCGCTGCGTTCGCGGCCCGAGGACATCCAGCTTCTCGCGAATCACTTCCTCGGGATCTTCTGGCACCGCCATCGGCAGATGACCGATCGGGCCCCGCGGCTCTCCGATTCGGCGATCGAGTTCCTCCGCACCCGCGCCTGGCGCGGCAATGTCCGCGAACTGCAGAACGTGATCGAACACGTCGCGGTGCTGGTCGAGCCGGATCAGCTGATCGAGCCCAGCGACATCCCGATGTACGAGGATTCGGAGGCGGCGCCGGAGCGGATGCCCGCGGCGCAGCTCGACGGCCCGTTCCACGAGGTGAAGGATCGCGTGATTGCGCAATTCGAGCGCGACTATCTCGCGCGGCTGGTTGGGCGCGCGGGCGGCAACATGTCGAAGGCGGCCCGTCAGGCAAATGTCGATCGCACGACGCTCTATCGGCTCATGGAAAAGCACGGATTGCAGCGTGACGATCGCGGCGAGTAGCCTGACGCCGCTGTCACCCGACGCCAGGCGGTGGCTCGACGAGGCCGCCGAGGCATTGGTGGAGGAGTGGCGCGGGTTCGCGGTGGATGCGATCTCGCAGGGGGAAGTGGCCGCGGCGGTGGCCGGGGTGGTCTCGCAGATTGTCGAGGCATCCGACGGACACCCCCGCGTGCCCGAACCCTCCTCCCCGCTCGATCGGCGCGTTGTCGCCTTGCTGCGCCGCCACCTGATCGAGCACGATGCCGCCGTGCCGCCGGGCGGGCTGCGTCCCGTCCTGCGCGCGCTGGAACAGGTCGCGGCCGCCATGGAGCCGCGCTGGACCGAGCGATTCCAGGAGCGGATGACCGGGCCGAGCGGGCTCGACCTCGTGGTCGAGGTCGCCCACGATCTCCGCTCGCCGCTCACTTCGATCCTCTTCCTCGCCGAGATCATGCTGCGCGGCCGGAGCGGCCCGCTGACGCCGCTGCAGGAGCGGCAGCTCGGCCTGGTCTATTCCGCGGCCTTCGGCCTGAACGCCGTCGCGAGCGACGTCATCGAGCTGGTGCGTGGCGGCGATCGCCTGGTCGGCCGCGAGCCGCAACCGTTCTCGGTTGCCGAGGTGCTCGAGTCGGTGCGCGACATCGTCCGGCCGATCGCGGAGGAGAAGGGGCTGGAGTTGCGCTTCGAGGGGCCGGGGCGCGACCGTCGCGTCGGACATCCCGGGGCGCTCAACCGCGTCCTCCTCAACCTCACCACCAACGCGCTCAAGTTCTCCTCGGCGGGTCATGTCGAGGTGACGCTGTCCGACGGCGCCGGCACGGCCCTCGAACTGCACGGTGCGCGACACCGGCCGCGGGATCCCCGAGGCGGCGATGGCGACGCTCTTCGAGCCGTTCCGCCGTCGGCAGCAGCCGGGCGATTACGCCTTCTCTGGATCGGGGCTGGGACTCTCGATCTGTCGCAAGCTGGTCGAGGCGATGGGGTCGACGCTGGAGGTCTCCGCCGTGGCCGGCGAGGGCACCTGCTTCCGCTTCACGCTGCAGCTTCCCGAGGCCGACCCCGCGATGCTGATCGGCTGAGGCCCTGCCGCTCCTCCCCGTCCGCCCGTACCTTTGGGGCCTTGTCCCGACACACCGAGACGGCCCGTGATCTCCCAGCACCTTGCACAGCAATTCGGCGCCCGCGCCGCCAGCCATCCCACCCGACCCTTCCTCGTCGAGGGGGAGCATCGTCACAGCTGGGGCGACGTTGCCGCCCGCAGTGACGCGCTGGCGCGCGCGTTCCGCGGCCAGGGGCTCGCCGCCGGCGACCGGATCGGGATCGACCTGCCCAATGGCAGCGACTGGGTGGTCGCGATGCTGGCGGCGGCGCAGGCGGGATTGACGGTGGTGCCGCTCGATCCCGAGCTCGGCTATCACGAGTTGCAGTACCAGCTGCGGCACGCCGAAGTCTCGGCCGTCGTGATCCCCGAGGCGCCGACACCGGTCGACTACCTCGAGCTCTTCGACGAACTTCTCCCGGAACTGCCGTCGCTCCACCTGATCGTGTACGCCGGGCCCGGCACGCGCTGGTTCGACGATCGCGCCGTGCCGTTCGGCGAGATGGTGGCGCGCGGCGAGCGGCAGCCGGCGCTGCCGCCCCTCGACGACGCCGATGCGTCGCTCGCGCTGGTGTACACCTCCGGCACAATGGGCAAGCCGAAGGGCGTGCTCCTCTCGCATCGCGCGATGGTCGCCTCGGCGACCGGCACCGCCGCCGCGCTGGGCCTCACGGAGGACGACTGCATCCTGCAGGCGCTGCCGCTCTTCCATGTCTTCGGCCTGTCGGTGCTCCTCACCGCCATCACCGCGGGCGCGCGCGTCGTGCTGATGCCGCGGTTCGATCCCGGCGGTGCGCTGGCGCTGATCGCCAATGCCGGCGTGACGCACCTGCCGGGCGTGCCGACGATGTTCGAACTGCTGATGCGCGACCCTTCCTTCGGCACCACGCCGCTCGGCGGCCTCCGCGGGGGCGTCGTCGCGGGGAGCATGGTGCTGCCGCCACTGGTCGACCGGATCCGGAAGTGGTGCGACGTGGAGATCGCCTACGGGCTCACCGAGGCCGGGCCGACGGTGACGTCGACCCGACGGAGCGATCCGCCCGAGAAGCGGCGCACCTCGGTCGGCCGGCCGATCGACGGCGTGGAGGTCCGCGTGGTCGACGTGCGAAGCGGCGTGCTGCACGGCGCGGAGGCGGTGGGCGAGCTGGTGGTGAAGGGGATGACGCTGATGCAGGGCTACCATCGCATGCCGAACGAGACGGCGCGGACGCTGACGCCGGAGGGCTACCTCCTCACCGGCGATCTCGCGTTGCTCGACGAGGACGGTTTCGTGACGATCGTCGCGCGCCGCAAGGAAGTGATCGTGCGCGCCGGCCAGACGGTCACGCCACGCGAACTCGAGGACGTGATCCGCACCCACCCGGGGGTCGAGGAGGTCTGCGTCGTCGGTGTCCCGCACGATGTCCTCGGCGAGCTGATCTGCGCCTGCGTGGTGCTCCTGGAAGGCGCGGTGGTCACCGGCCCCGACCTGCGCCGCTTCTGTCAGGATCTCCTGTCGGCCACCAAGGTTCCCGACCTGGTGCGCTTCTTCGACGGACTGCCGATGACCGCGAGCGGGAAGGTCAAGCGGCAGGAACTGGCGCGGGTGGTGGCGATGTAGGGCGAGAAGCGAGAAGCGAGAAGCGAGAAGCGTGGCTTCGGGGAGAGATCGCCCCGCCGGGCCACGCTTCTCGCTTCTCGCTTCTCGATTCTGACGCCATCCCTTCCCATTCGCCCCTCTCCCCCCTACGTTTGAGGGTCCGACGCGCAGGCGCCATTGGGGCGCCGCACGGACCGCACGCCGTCTCGATCGTTGCCTGCCCCGACCCCATGATGCCCGCCATTCGGCGTGGCGAGGTCGGGAGGACAAGACCGGGGACGGCCACACACACAGGACCGTCGTGACTTCGCTCCCCGCCTTTCGGGCCGGACGGCACATGGCCGTACCCGCCCTGCACGCGCCCAATGCGGCGCTGCTGATCGACTTCGACAACGTGACCCTTGGCGTTCGCTCCGACCTCACCAAGGAACTCCGCACCCTCCTCAACTCCGACATCATCAAGGGCAAGGTCGCCGTCCAGCGCGCCTATGCCGACTGGCGCCGCTACCCGCAGTACATCGTGCCGCTGTCGGAATCCTCGATCGACCTCATCTTCGCCCCTGCCTTCGGCACCAACAAGAAGAACGCCACCGACATCCGGCTCGCCGTCGATGCGGTGGAGCTCGTCTTCACGCGCCCGGAGATCGGCACCTTCATCCTGCTCTCGGGCGACAGCGATTTCTCGTCGCTCGTCCTGAAGCTGAAGGAGTACGGCAAGTACGTCATCGGCGTCGGCATCCGCGAGTCCGCCTCCGACATCCTGATCCAGAACTGCGACGAGTACTTCTCGTACTCCGACCTCGCGGGCCTCACCAAGGAGAGCGACGCGCCGTCGGCGCAGCGCGATCCGTGGGAGCTGGTTGTCGAGGCGGTGCAGCGGATGGCGCAGCAGGGCGACGTGATGCGCTCCGATCGCCTCAAGCAGGTGATGCAGCAGATCGACCCGAACTTCGACGAGAGCAACGCCGGCTTCAACCGCTTCTCGAAGTTCGTCACCGAGGCCGGCGCGCGCGGCCTGATCCAGGTGATCAAGCAGGAGAACGGGCAGTACGATGTCGCGCCGGGGAAGGGCGTGCCGGCAGCGCCGGTCGCGAAGGATGGTCGTCCGCCGCGTGATCGCGGGCGTCGTGGCGCCGCGGCGTCGGCCGTGGCCGCACCGGCGACGCCGGCGCCGGCCGTCCGCGCCCCGGACGCCGCACCGGCCGATGGCAAGAGCGCGGAGGAGCGCGCGGGACGTCGTCGTGGCCGTGGCCGCGGCCGTGGACGCGGGAAGGGCGAAGAGGGCGCGGCGCCGTCGATCGGTGCGCCGAGCGCCGCTGCGCCGTCGGCGCCGTATGTCGCCGAGCCGAGCGGGCTCACGCTCGCCGAGGCGTTCCATCTGCTCAATCGCGCGCTCGGCGAATTGCCGACGCCGGCCGGGCACGAACTGGTCCGCGCGCGCATGGCGGCGCTGCACGGCACCGAGGATGTCCTGCTCGAGGTGCCGCGCTTCTTCAAGCTGCTGCGCCAGGCCAACGACGCCGAAGTCGCCGATGTCCGCCTCCTCGGCGACGACGACTACGAGGTCTCGCCACATCGCAACGAGCTCGCGATGCAGCGTCGCTCGACGCCGGACGCCAGCGCCGCCCCGGTGCTCGATGCCGACGGCAATGCGGCGCCGCGCCCGGGCATCCGGTTCCGTGGCGGTGCGCGGACGCCGGCGGCGACGTCGGTGCCGATGGTGGGCGTGATCAACCTGACGCCGGTGGGTGCGGTGACGCTCGACGCGCCGGTCGCCTCGCCGCCGGCTCCCGCGGCGACGAAGCCGGCCAAGCCCGCGAAGGGCGCCAAGCCCGAGGCGAAGCCGGTCGCCAAGACGGCGAAGGCCGCTCCTCCGGCGAAGCAGGCCAAGACGGCGAAGCCTGCCGCGAAGCCCGCCGCCAAGCCGGCGCCGAAGGCGAAGGCGACGGCGAAGAAGGCGGCGCCGAAGAAGAAGTAAAGGCGAGAAGCGAGAAGCGAGAAGCGAGAAGCGTGGCCCGGCGGGTAGATCTCTCCGCTGAGCCACGCTTCTCGCTTCTCGCTTCTCGCTACTTACATCCCAACACTTCCTTGGCGCCCGGCATCACCACGTTGGCCATCCTCGCCGCCCCGGCATCCGTGAAGTGCGAGAAGTCGGCGAAGTAGGTCGGGGCGGGGAGACCGTGGAAGGCCTGCCACGGATCGACGAGCGCCACGGCGGAATCGGCCGCGACGTGACGGATGCGGACCGAGGCGGCAGAGTCGAACGCGACCAGCGTCGCTCCGGTCGCGCGCGGGTAGAAGCGCTCCCACGCCCGGAGCACGGAGGGAGACATCGGCGTCTCGCTCAGGAAGCCGTTCGCGTGGGTCGCGAGCAGCGGCGTGGCGCCGATCTGCCGGATGGTGCCGACCAGTCGCCGGAGGTCCCGCTCGAAGGCGTCGACGCGCGCCGCGGGGACGGTGGTGAAGAGCGAATCGGGCGGCAGGTTGCGTCGCAGCGCGGCGATCTCGCGCCGCCGGAGCAGGTCGGCGATCGGGGGCAGCATCGACTTGAGTTGATTGGCGGCCCGCGCGGCGAAGCGCGAGGACTGCCGGACGGGATGTGCCGGACCGCTGCCGCTCGAGTCGGGTCGTGCCGGTGTCGGCAGTCCGTCGAGGTCGAGGTACTGCGGCGGGGTCGGGTAGTAGAGGATCGCCGTGGGGTGGAGCGCCGCCAGTCGGAGGCGGAGGTCCTGCTCCACGGTCGGCAGCGACATCCCTGGGAACGCGGCGTTGAGCACGTCCGCGTGGCATCCCGAGGTGGCGAGCGAGTCCGCCAGCTGCCGAGGATACTCGCGCTCGGGTGACTCGTAGAGGCCGAAGGACTCCGACGCCCCCGTGACGATCAGGCGCGGGACGCCTGAGACGGGCTCGTCGCCCCGGGTCCCGACGCTGTTGAAGCGCCACTTCCGGAAGGCGGTATTGGGGGCCGGGTGGATCCCGGTGGCGTCCCGGACGGCGAGGTCGGTGGCCACCTGGAGCGGTGAGCCGAACGGCGTGCGCCAGCGGAACCACTCCTCCACCCGCACCGCCACCTCGGCGGCGACCAGGAGCAGGAGCAGCAGGAGGAGCCCGCCAGCGAGGCGCGCCGGCGCCCCCCGGCTGGCCTGATTCTCGCTCGGATCGCCCGTCATTCGATCGACCTCGGATCGGCCGTCACGGATGCCCCGGAGCCGCGATGCTGTTCAACAGTTTCATCTTCCTCTTTGCCTTCCTGCCGGTCACCTACGTGGTGTTCTGGCTGCTGGGGACGGCCAGGAGTCGCTACATCTGGCTGACCCTGACGGGGTATGTCTTCTACGGCTACTGGGATTGGCGCTTCTGCTTCCTGATGGCCTTCTCGACCCTGGTGAGCTATGCCGCAGGGCTCGGGATGCTGCGCTACGATGCCGATCCGAGGAAGCGGAAGCTCTGCCTGGTCCTGCCGATCACGGTCGACCTGACCCTGCTCGGCTTCTTCAAGTATGCAAACTTCGGGCTCGGGGCGTTCCGGGACGCGATGCACGCCACCGGTCTCGATGTCACCGTGCCCCACCTCGACGTGATCCTCCCCGTCGGGATCTCATTCTACACCTTCCATACCATCAGCTACATCGTCGACGCCTATCGGCGGCAGATCACGCCGACCAGGAATCTCTGGGAGTTCGCCTCCTACGTCTCGCTCTTCTCGCAGCTGGTGGCCGGTCCGATCGTCCGCTTCCGCCAGATCGAGGAGGACCTCGAGGCGCTGGGGACCGCGAGCCGCACCCACTGGCTCCGCACCGGCATCTCGATCTTCGTGGTCGGCCTGGTCGAGAAGGTCATCCTCGCCGACACGCTGGCCGCCTTCGTCGACCCCGTCCTCGCGCAGTGGGGCACGGCGTCAACCGGAGCGATCTGGCTCGCGATGCTCGGCTACACCTTCCAGCTCTACTTCGACTTCTGCGGCTACAGCAGCATGGCCGTCGGCCTCGGGTACATGTTCGGCCTGCGCATCCCGCGCAACTTCAATTCGCCGTACAAGAGCCTCGATCCCTCGGAGTTCTGGAATCGCTGGCACATCTCGCTCTCGACCTGCATGCGGGACTACCTCTACATCCCGTTCGGCGGCAATCGCGGGGGGACGCTGAAGACCTATCGCAACCTGCTCCTGACGATGCTCATCGGCGGGCTCTGGCACGGCGCAAACTGGACCTTCATCGTCTGGGGCGCCTATCACGGCGCGCTGCTCGGCGCGCATCGCGCGGCGGGACGCGGCTGGGACGCGCTGCCGGCGCGGCTCCGTCAGGTCGGGATGGTCTTCGCCGCGCTGATCGGCTGGGTCTTGTTCCGCGCACTCGACATGACGATGGCGTTGGGGATGCTGCGCAAGATGTTCTCGCCCGTCGCGGGCGTCAGCGTGCCGCAGGCGTCGTGGGCCGCCGCGGTCGTGGTGATCGCCGCCGCCTGGGGGATGTACGGCCCCAACATCTACGACCTCGACTACCGGCCGCGCTGGTGGAAGAACGCCGTCCTGGCCACCGCGTTCGGGGTGGCGCTGGCGTTGATCGCGGGGGATCGGAGCAGTCCGTTTCTGTATTTCCAGTTCTAGCGAGAAGCGAGAAGCGAGAAGCGTGGCCCAGCGGAGAGATCTTCCCGCCGAGCCACGCTTCTCGCTTCTCGCCTCTCGCTTCTCGCCCTTAGTAGCCGCCCGCCTTCACCCCTTCCTTCGCACTCCCGAGGCCGATCCGGATGCCGCCGTGGAGCGAGTAGGTGGCGCCGCGGAGGAGCTTGTCGTCGCCCGGCGCGGTGCCGATCTGCGCCTGCGCAAAGGCGGTGAAGCGGTTCCAGCGACCCTGCACGCCGGCGAGGCCGGTGAGGAAGGCGTAGGCCGAGGCGTCCTGCGCGGCGCTGAGCAGGTCGGCGCGGGTGAACGGATCCTGGACCACCGGATCGACTCGCGGCGAGATGACCTGCAGGATGCCGCCGCCGACGCCGAAGTACGGCTCGAGCGGGGCCTTCACCGGGAAGGCCATCAGCACGGCCTGGTAGCGACGGACGTCGTTGAAGACGATCAGGTTCGACTGTTCATCGGAGCCGAAGCCCTCGTCGACGCCGAGCATCAGCCCACCGCGGCGCCCCATCACCAGGATGTGGGCCCCGGCCGACGGCAGGATCTTGGTGTCCTGGGTGCGGGTCTGGATCATCATCGACCCGGCCTGCAGCCCGAGCTTCCAGGTGTAGGAGTCGTCCCGCTGGGCGGTGGCGCGGCCCGGTGTGACCGTGGTCAGCGTCAGGGCGACGAGGCAGGCGCCGAGCGCCCGCTGGATCTGCGACATCAGAATGCCTCCGGTAGGGAATCGACGGTGCAACCAGCAAGGAACAGGCCGATGCGGCTCAAACCAGCCCCAACTGCCGTCCCACCCGCTCGAACGCGGCCAGGGCAGCGTCCAGATCCTCCCGGGTATGGTCCGCCGACAGCTGGCAGCGGACCCGGGCCGCCCCCTGCGGGACCACCGGGAAGCCGAAGCCGGTGACGAAGACGCCTTCGTCCAGCAGGCGCTCGCTCATCCGGATCGCCGCCGCGGTTTCGCCGAGGATCACGGGGACAATCGGAGTATCGCCCGGTAGCGGCTGGAAATGGAGGTCTTGCAGCCGCTGGCGGAAATAGCGGGCATTCTCCCGCAGCCTGGTGACCCGTTCCGGCTCGGCCTCGAGGACCTGGATCGCCGCCAGCGCCGAGGCGGCCACCGTCGCCGGGAGGGCGTTGGTGAAGAGCTGCGGCCGAGCGCGTTGCGTGAGGTAATCGCAGAGCGCGGCAGAGCCGGCGACGAAGCCGCCGGCCGCTCCGCCGAGGGCCTTGCCCAGGGTCGAGGTGATGATGTCCACCTCGCCGAGCAGACCGAAGTGCTCGGCCGTCCCTCGACCCGTGGCGCCGAGGACCCCGGTCGCGTGCGAGTCATCGATCCAGAGCACCGCCCCATGCTTGCGGCAGACCGCGAGCAGGGCGGGGAGGTCGACGATCGTCCCTTCCATCGAGAAGACGCCGTCGGAGACCACCATCTTGACCTTCTTGTCGGCGGCCGCGGTCAGCTTGGCGTCGAGATCGGCAAAGTCACCATGCTTGTAGACGCCGGTCTCGCACTTGGTGATCGACTTCGCCAGCCGGAGGCCGTCGATGATCGAGGCGTGGTTGAGCTGGTCGGAGAGGATGATGTCGTCCGCGGTCAGCACCGTCGCGGGCAGCGCCTCGTTGGCATTCCAGCAGCTCACGAAGGAGAGCGAGGCCTCGGTCCCGACCAGGCGGGCGCAGGCCGCCTCGAGGTCGCGGTGGATCGTGAAGGTGCCGCAGATGAAGCGCACCGAGCCGGTTCCCGCGCCGAACCGGTCGATCCCCGCCTTCCCCGCCGCCATCACGGTCGGATGCGCCGCGAGGCCGAGATAGTTGTTGGACGAGAGGATCAGGACCTCGCCCCGGCCTTCCATCTGCACCCGCGCCGCCTGCGGCGACGCGAGATGGTTGAGCGTCTTGTAGACGCCGTCGCGGCGAAACTGCGCGAGTGCCTCGGTAAGGCGCGCGTCGAGTGCGGTGGGGGTGCTCATGCGCCGATCTCCAGGATGACCTTGCCGGCTTCACCGGCCTTGATGACGGCGATCGCGTCGGCGATCCGCTCGAGCGGGAAGCGATGGGTAATGACCGGACGGGGGTCGAGCTGCCCGGCGCGGAGGAAGCGGGTCATCTCGATCCAGGTGCGATACATCCGACGGCCGGTGACGCCGTAGAGGGTGAGTCCCTTGAAGATGATGTCGCGCGCGAAGTCGACCTCGGTGGTCCGGCTCGGCGTGCCGAGGAGATTCACGCGGCCCCCGGGGCGCGCGGCGGCGAACGCCTGCGCGTGCCCCGCCGGATGGCCGCTCATTTCGCAGACCAGGTCGACGCCGATGCCGCCGGTCAGCTCGCGGCACTTCGCCACCACGTCGTCGCTGGCCGGGTCGAAGGTGTGGTGCGCCCCCATCGTGGCAGCGAGCTGCCGGCGGAAGGGGTTGAAGTCGGAGGCCAGGACCAGCGAGGCGCCGGCGGCCCGGAGGACCCCCACTGCGAAGCAGCCGATCGGGCCGCAACCCAGCACCAGCACGGTCGAGCCGGGGACCGCCCCCCCCTCCAGCGCGGTGTGGACGCCGTTCCCGATCGGGTCCATGATCGCCCCGATATCGGTGGGAATGCCGTCCAGCTTCATGACATTGTCGGCGGGCATCGCGATGAAATCGGCGAAGGCGCCGTCCCGGTCGACGCCGATGATTCGCGTCCGCGCGCAGAGGTGGGCGTTCCCGGTGCGGCACGGGATGCAGTGCCCGCAGACGATGTGTCCCTCGGCGGTGACCAGGTCGCCGACGTGGAAGAGTCCCTCGCGTTCGGCCTCCGCACCGAGCGCGACGATCTCGCCGGCGAACTCGTGGCCGATCACCACCGGCGGCTTGAGTCGCGCCGACGCCCATGCGTCCCACTCCCAGATGTGGAGATCGGTGCCGCACACGCCGGCGTGGTGGACCTTGATGAGAACGTCGCGCGATCCGACGTCGGGCACCGGTCGTTCGACGACTTCCATCCCGACGCCAGGAGCTGCTTTCACGACTGCGCGCATGATCGATCCGGTGGTGAGGAAGCGCCAAATATGGGTGGCTGACCGGAGCAACCCAAGGTCCCCCCGTCGGCGTCGCCGGAAAGATTTTGGCCGTTCGTGACCAATTTCGGGGGACCGCCGCCGCCGCCCGCGGGAGGGGAAAAATCCGCCTCTCGCGCCCTCGTCGACGCGACGCACGCATGCGTGACGCGTCGCGCGCGGCCTGCGACGCACGAGCGTCGTGCGGTCCGTCGTGCTCGGTGGGTGCGTGCGCACGCTGCCAGCAAAGCCGCATTCCACAAGGCTTTGCGGGCGATGCATGGCGCGATGCAGCGCGTGCGCACGGCGCGCGCGGCGGCGCGACGACACGTCGTGGCGGCGGTGCCGACGCCGTGCACGCACGCGTCGGCGGCACGAAATCGATGTGGACGATCGGTGGAAGCCGATGCCCCGTTGAGGGTTCCGGGTTGCGGGGGGTATTGCGCCGGAGAGGAAAATTTTGATCTTGTATATGCCGACGCTACTCCGCCGACAGGAGCGGGACGTCGCCGTGACCACCGCACGTACGTCGAGTGTTCACGAATTTTTCAAATCCTCAGGGAGGCTCCATGGCTACGAAGAAGGCTGCGAAGAAGGCCGCGAAGCGGCCGGCGAAGAAGGCCGCCAAGAAGGCTGCCAAGCGTCCGGCGAAGAAGGCCGCCAAGAAGGCTGCCAAGCGTCCGGCGAAGAAGGCCGCCAAGAAGGCCGCCAAGCGTCCGGCGAAGAAGGCTGCCAAGAAGGCCGCGAAGAAGGCTGCGTAAGCGGTCGATCTCGCGGCCTTCGCCGCGAGAGGCATGAAAAAAGGGCCGGCACGTTGCCGGCCCGTATGCTTTTCCCCCCACCTCGATCTCAGGCACGCGCGTTGTGCCGTCCATCCTCGCTCCGTTCCGCAGCCGGCTTGCAGAAGAGCGCACCGCGCGAGGCCATCCCGCGCGTCCGCCGCCCGGTGGGCGGCAGCGTCTCCCGAAGCCAGCTGGCGTAGTGCCCGGCGAAGCCTTCTGGTCCGGCCCCCTGGCCATCCGGCACCAGCGCGTGCAACCCGCCCGGGGCGGTCATCCGCTGGAGTTCGCCGAGCAGGATCTGCCGCTCCCCGGGGGAGAGGGCGCCGAGCGTGCCCGCGTCGATCACCACCAGGGCGAACGCCCCCGGGATGCAGGGGAGCCACTGCCCGAACTGGACGCAGATCGCGTCGAAGGTGGACGAGAGCGACTCGTCCGCGACGCGTCCCTCCGCTCGCTCGACCACGGTGAAGTCCCGGTCGAGGAAGGTGACGTCGGCATCATGGGCGGCGAGCAGGTAGGCGCAGTTCTCCGCCCCGACCCCCACCACGAGCGCCTGGTCACCGGGCTCGATCCGCGGGGCGAGTCCGGCGACCAGATGGGTGTCGTCGAGGTTCCAGTGGATCGGCTCGCGCTGCGCGGCCCGGCGCTTCGGGTAGGACTTGCGCCACGCCTCGAAGCCGCGGATGCCGAGCAGCTTGATGATCAGCGCGTCGACCGCTTCCTGCGCGAGGACTTCGGTGAGGAGGAACTGGTCGGCGTCGGAACGGCGCACGTCGGAAACGGCCTTGTCCGCGAGGCGCATGAGCTCCTCGCGGGAGATCCGGTTCTTGAACTGCTCGACCCGGTCCATGATGTAGAGATCGTATTGCTGGCGCAGCGAGCGAAGGGGACGCCGCCGTGGAGCGGTCGCGAGAAGCTGCTGCTGGGAAAGCATCCCACAACTTTGCGAATTTGCCCCCGCGCGTCAATCCGCGCGGAGGACCGCCCCCTTCAAGTAGCCGGTTTCCGGGATGGTGATCACCTCCGGATGGTCCACGCCCTGGCCCAGGACCGCATGGAGCGTCAACCGCCGGCCGCTGTCGGCCGCCGCGCCCGCCAGCATCCCGAGGAACTCCGGACGACGGACATGGAAGGAACAGGAGGCACTGACCAGCCAGCCGCCGGGGGCCAGCAGCCGCATCGCCCGCCGGTTGACCTCGTGATAGCCGCGCAGCGCCGCCGGGACGTTGGCCTTGCTCTTGGCGAACGCCGGCGGGTCCACCACGACCACGTTGAAGCGTCGTCCGGCGCGGCCCCAGGCCGGGAGCACGTCGAAGGCATCGCCGGCCACGAATTCGATCTGGCCGAAGCCGTTCAGCGCCGCGTGCTCCGCCCCACGGGCAAGCGCCTCGGCCGACACATCAAGCGCCGTCACCGCCGAGGCCCGCTGCGCCAGATGCAGCGCGAAGGAGCCGTGGTACGAGAAGCAGTCGAGCGCGGTGCCGCCCTCCGGGACGAGCGCGCCGGCGAGCTGCCGGTTCTCGCGCTGGTCGAGAAAGGCACCGGTCTTCTGCCCGGTCCACGGCGCGGCGTACCAGCGCACCGCGCCCTCGCGCACCTCGACCTGCTCCGGCACCGTCCCCATGGCGAGCTCGACCCGATCGTCGAGCCCCTCGAGGCGACGGGTCGGCACGTCGTGGCGGAAGAGGATCCCCTCGGGACGAAAGACGTCGGTGAGGGCCTCGACGATCATGGCGCGCTCTCTCTCGAGTCCGGCCGAGAGCAACTGGACGACCAGCCAGCGGTCGTAGCGGTCGACGATCAGCGCCGGGAGGCCGTCGCCCTCGGCGTGCACGGCGCGCCAGGCAGTCGCGTCGAGCCCCGCGCGACGGTCGCGGCATTCGGTGAGCCGCGTCCGCCACCAGTCGCCGTCGATCGGGACGTCGCGGCGCTCCAGCAACCGGAGGCGGATCTCGGAGGACGGCGAGCAGAGTGCCCGGCCAAGGAAGCGGCCGCGGGCGTCGCGCACGGCGACCACGCCGGCCTCGGGCGGGTGCTCGCGGACGTCGCTCCGATAGATCCACGGGTGTCCCGTGGTCCACCGCTTGGCGCCGCGATCGCTGACGACGGCGTCGGTCATTGGCCGCTCCGGCTGGCGTTGCCGGGGCGACCCCCGCTGATTTCGCTCTGCATGCGCGAGAATCTAGCCGCCACCCTCCGTCTCCTGCTGGTGACCGACGACCTCCTGCTCGGGGCGCGCGACCCGATCGCGGTCGCCCGCGACGCCGTGGCCGGCGGGGTCACGGCGCTGCAGTTGCGACTCAAGGAGGCCTCGGACCGCGACCTGCTCGCCCTCGCGCGCCACCTGGTGGCGCTCCTCCCGGTTCCCATCTTCGTCAACGATCGCCTCGACATTGCCCTCGCGGCCGGCGCAGCCGGGGTCCACCTCGGCGCCGACGATCTCCCGCCGCAGCGGGCGCGACGGATCGTCCCCGCCGGCTTCCTGCTCGGTGCCTCGGTTGGCAGCGACGCGGAAGTCGAGCGCGGACTCGCCGCCGACTACTGGGGGATCGGACCGCTTCACGCCACCCGCACCAAGGGTGACGCGGGCGCGGCCCTCGGCCTCGACGGCGCGAGCGCATTGCGTGCCCAGGCCGGCGGACGACCCTGCGTCCTCATCGGCGGCGTCCGGCCACACGACGTCGCGCCGGCGCTGGCCGCCGGCTTCGCGGGGGTCGCGGTGGTGAGCGGGATTCTGGGGGCGGAGGATGTGGAGGGGGCGGCGAGGGACTACCGATCATCGATGATCGATCATCGATGATCGATCTCAAGAGCCGTCATCCCGAACAACGTGAGGGATCTGCGTATTCGCCGCCACGCAGGTCCCTCGCTGCGCTCGGGATGACGGATGCGAGCCATCGATCATCGATCATCGATCATCGATCATCGACTCCGTACCCGCTTGATGTTCCTGAGATGCTCCGCATACGTCACCGCAAAGAGATGCGTCCCGTCGCCGACGGCGACGAAGTAGAGCTCACGGCTCGGGGTGGGGGAGAGCACCGCCTCGATCGCGGCGTCGCTCGGATTGCCGATCGGGGTGGGCGGGAGTCCGGGATGGAGATAGCTGTTGTAGGGTGAGGGGTAGGCGTAGTCCTTGTTGTACAGCCGCGGCTTCCGTGCGCCCGAGTCGACCAGGTAGGCGTACTGGATGGTCGGATCGGCCTGGAGCGGCATGCCGAGGCGGAGGCGATTCCGATAGACCGCGGCGATCCGCGGCAACTCGGCGGCACGCATCGCTTCGGCCTCGATGATCGAGGCGAGCGAGATCACGTCGGCCTGGTCGAGGTCGGCGGCGTCGGCGCGTGCCTTCCAGTCTGTCGGCCAGTGCGCGCGGCGCGCGTCGAGGAAGGACTCGAGCACCTCCCGGGCGCCGCCGAGGCCGGTGAAGGTGAAGGTCACCGGGCGGAGCCACCCTTCGACGGTGGCACCGGGGATCCCGAATTCGCGGCGCAGGGCGGAGTCGCGGGCCACGCGGAGCAGGGTGTCGGCGGGGATCGCCAGGACGCTCTCGGTGCGGCGCGCGAGGTCGAAGAGCGTGGCGCCTTCCGGCAGCGTGATCTTGAACTGGACGGCATCGCCTCGAGCGAGGCGATCGAGGATGGCGGCGGTCGAGTTCCCCGGGGCGAATTCGTAGACGCCCGGCTTGAGCCGCCGATCGACGCCCTGCATCCGGCCGCGCAGGCGGAACCAGCGCGCGTTGCCGAGGATGCCGCGCGCCACGAGCGAGTCGCCGATGCTGGCCAGGGTGCTCCCCTTCGGGACGCCGATGCGGACGGGCGGCCCGTCACCACCGCCACACGCCGCCAACGCGACCGTTGCCAGGACTGCGAGCCGACGCATCACGCCCGCCGCGCGTCGAGCCAGCGCTCGAGCACGATCGCCGCGGCCATCGCGTCGATGTCGGCCTTCCGCTGGCGCGGGGCGATACCGCGTGCGGTCAGCCGCTCGAGCGTCTCGGCCGTGGTGAAGCTCTCGTCGATCCACTCGAGCGGGAGTTCCGCGCGGGCCGCGAACTGCTCCCCCATCGCGCGCGCCGCCTGCGCCGATTCCCCCTCGGCCCCCTCATCGTCGAGTGGCAACCCCACCACCAGCCCGACCGGCAGCTCGCGCTCGACCAGGTCGAGAAAGGGACCCAATGGCAAGCGCTTTCCCGCCCGGCGCGTGAGCGTGCCGAGCGGGGAGGCGAGCAGCTGCGTCTCGTCGGTGATGGCGACGCCGATGCGGGCGAGGCCCCAGTCGAGGGCGAGGACGCGGCCGGTGGTTGGGATGGTCATGGGTCGTGAGTCCTGAGTCGTGAGATGGTGTAGGGCAAGGTCCGGGGAGCACGGAAAGGCCTCCAGAACGCACCTCTCAGGACTCACGACTCATGGCTCACGACCTGGGCGACGCATGCGTCGCCCCTACTGCGCCATCGACGCAAAGAATTCCTTGTTGCTCTTCGTCCGCTTCATCCGCTCGAGCAGGAACTCCATCGCCTCGACGACCGGCATGTCCGCGAGGAAGTTGCGCAGCAGGTAGACGCGGTTGAGCTCGTCCTTGTCGAGGAGGAGCTCCTCCTTCCGGGTGCCCGACTTGTTGATGTCGATGGCCGGGTAGATGCGGCGATCGGCGAGGCGGCGGTCGAGGACGAGTTCGGCGTTGCCGGTGCCCTTGAACTCCTCGAAGATCACCTCGTCCATCCGCGAGCCGGTGTCGATCAGTGCCGTCGCGATGATGGTGAGCGACCCGCCGCTCCTCGATGTTGCGCGCGGCGCCGAAGAAGCGCTTCGGCTTCTGCAGCGCGTTGGCGTCGACACCGCCGGAGAGGATCTTGCCCGAGTGCGGCACGACGACGTTGTAGCGCGCGCGCCAGGCGGGTGATCGAGTCCAGCAGGATGACCACGTCGCGGCCGTGCTCGACCAGCCGCTTCGCCTTCTCGATCACCATCTCGGCCACCTGCACGTGGCGGTCGGCCGGCTCGTCGAAGGTCGAGGCGATGACCTCGCGCCTGGACCGATGCTGCTGCATGTCCGTGACTTCCTCGGGGCGCTCGTCGATCAGCAGCACGATGAGGTAGCATCTCCGGGTGGTTCTTGGTGATCGCGTTGGCGATCTTCTGGAGCAGGATCGTCTTGCCGGCCTTGCGGCGGCGCCACGATCAGGCCGCGCTGGCCCTTGCCGATCGGCGACATCAGGTCGACGACGCGCATGCGAGAGGTCGTTCTTGGTGCCTCTCGAGGCGGATCCGCTCGTCCGGGTAGCAGCGGCGTCAGGTTGTCGAAGGCGATCCGCGTCTTGGTCTTGTCCGGCTCCTCGAAATTGACGCTCTCGACCTTGAGCAGCGCGAGGTAGCGCTCCCCCTCCTTCGGCGGGCGGACCTGGCCCTGCACGGTGTCGCCGCGTGCGCAGGTCGAAGCGGCGTGATCTGGCTCGGCGAGACGTAGATGTCGTCGGGGCCGTAGAGGTAGTTCCAGTCCTGCGACTCGGAGGAAGCCGTACCCTTCGGGCAGGATCTCGAGCACGCCCTCGCCCCGGATGACCGTGTCCTTGTCGAGCAGCGACTGCTCGATCCGGAAGATCAGGTCCTGCTTGCGGAGGCCCGAGTAGTTGGTGATGTTGAGTTCGGCGGCCAGCACGTGCAGCTCGGCCACGGACTTCTGCTTCAGTTCAGCTATATCCACGGATATCTCCGGGTGGCATCGCCAACCCCGCCGGCCAACGCGGCACGACAGGATGGAGCGGGCTTTGAGCGTTCGGTCTGATTGCGGGGCGTATGGGGCTCGCGCGAAGGCGCGGAGATGACCATCGGAAGGGACGCGGGGGTTCCTGCAATTGCCCAATCATATGGGACGTCTGGCGCCCCGTCAACACCGGATATGACGGATCCGCGCTCCTTCTTCACGGTCTGGCGATCCCAGCCCCTGGCCGGGACGCGCGAGGTCCTCGACGGGGTCGTGGCGCCGGAGCACCGCGGCCCGTCACCCGCGCTGCGGGCGCTGCTCGCCTCCTGGCCCGGCGCTTGGTATTGGGGGGACGACGCCAAGACCCGCCTGGTCCTGATCCAGGGAACCGCCCCCGCCCGCCCCGAACGCTGGCTCTGGCACGGCGCGCTGCTCCTCCTGACCGTCCTCTGCACCCTCGGCGCGGGGGCGGTGCTGGAGAGCCGGTGGGTGCCCACCGTACACCCCGGGTTCTGGGGCGCGGTCCGGTCGGTGGTGGAGTTCGCCGAGTTCGCGGCCGAGGGCGGATGGCGCACGCTGCTCCCCGGCTGGGAATTCGCGGCCCCGCTCCTCTCCATCCTGCTGATCCACGAGCTTGGCCATTACTGGACGGCGCGTCGGTACGAGATCGACGTCTCGCCACCCTACTTCCTGCCGGTGCCACCCAACCTGTCGCCGATCGGCGGCCTCGGGGCCTACATCAGGCTCCGTTCCCCGATCTATGACCGACGCCAGCTGCTCGATGTCGGCGCGGCCGGGCCGCTCGCGGGCTTCGTGGTCGCGCTCGGCGTCCTGCTCTGGGGCTACCAGCTCTCGCACCGCGTCTTCCTGCCGTTCGCGGGCTCCTCCTCGTTCGTGCTCTTCGCGGGGAAGCCGGCCTTTCTGGGGGACTCGTTCCTGACGCACCAGCTGCGTGAGTGGCTGCTCCCGGGGAACGGTGCGGTCCTCCTCTCGCCGCAGGCCTTCGCCGGCTGGGTCGGGCTCTTCATCACGGGGCTCAATCTCCTGCCGCTGTCGCAGCTCGACGGAGGCCACGTGCTCTATGGGATGGTGGGACGGCGCCAGAAGGCCATCGGCCTCTGTTTCGTCGCCGTCCTGCTGCTCCTCGCGCAGCGTGCGCCGATGTGGTATCTCTGGGTGGTGCTCACCTTTGCGATCGGCGGCGGGCGCTGGACGCACCCCGAAGTGGTCCTCCCCGATCGCCCGGTGCTGGCGGCCGGCCGATGGACCGGCTTCCTCTGCGTCGTGGTGTTCCTGCTGACCTTCGTGCCGGTTCCCTTCCTCCGCTGACGAGGTTCCGCATGACCGAACCCGATGCGATCGCCAAGCTCCGCCACGACCTCGCCAATCCGCTCGCGGCGATCCTGGCGGAGACGCAGCTGTTGCTGATCGGCGACGAGGAGATGTCGCCCGACGTCAAGCAGGCGTTGAAGGAAATCGAGAAGTTGTCGATCCGGATGCGGGCGATCCTGCGCGAGACGCAACAGGCCCCGAAGCCATAGTGGCGGCTAGCGGCCGCGGCGGGCGCGGTTGCCGGCGACGAGGTCATCGAGACCGGGTTGGACATCGGTCGCGCCGGGACGCGGACCGCCACCGCGCCGGGAGAGTGCCGCCAGCCACGGCGGGGTGACCACGGTGGTGCCGATCACCATCAGCATCACCGCCCCGAAATGCTCGGGCGTCAGCGCCCCGGTCGCCAGGCCCATCTGGGCGAAGATCAAACCCACCTCGCCGCGCGGCACCATCGCGGCGCCGATCAGCGCGTGGCGCACCGGCAGCCAGAACGGGGCGTAGCCGGCCACGAACTTCCCGACCACGCCGATGGCCAGCAGCAGCCCCCCGAGGCGCAGCGCCTCGGGCTGCAGCATTGCCGTGATGTCAACTGACGCTCCGACCGAGGCGAAGAAGATCGGCACGAAGAAGTGCCCCAGGCCGGTCGTGGCTTCCTCGATCGTGTGGCGCTGCCTGGTTTCGTGCAGGATGAGCCCGGCCGCGAAGGCCCCGATGATGATCGCCGATCCGGCGAGTCCTGCCGCCGCGGCGAGCGCCAGCGCGAAGGCCAGGGCCAGGGCGCCCGTCGCGCCGGTGACCTCCAGTCGCGAGATCGTGGCAAAGAGCCGCGGGGCAATGAGGCGGCCGACGATGAGCGACACGACCAGGAAGCCGACGGCGATGCCGCCAGTCCGAAGCGCCCCGGTGACCGTCACCACGCCACCGTCGGCGAGGGTCGCGACGATCGCGAGGATCACCAGCCCCACCACGTCGTCGAGAACGGCCGCCCCGAGGACCGTCTTTCCCTCCGTGGTTTCGAGCTCGCCAAGGTCGCCGAGGATCCGCGCGGAGATGCCGATCGAGGTCGCGGTCAGGGCCGCAGCGCAGACCACCGAGGGGAGCATCGGAAGCCCGAGGGCGGACGTCACCGCGAAGCCGGCCGCGAACGGAAGCACGACGCCGACGGTACCGACGGCCGCGGCGGCCGGCCCCACCTTGAGGAGCGACGCCAGATCGGTGTGGAGGCCGATCTGGAAGAGCAGGATGACGACGCCGAACTCCGCGATCATTGCCAGCATCGAATCGCCGGGCACGACGATCCCGAGGAGCGACGGCCCGATCGCAATGCCGGCCAGCAGTTCGCCGAGCACGGCAGGTTGCCCGATCCGTGTCGCGACCCAGCCGCCCAGCCGGGCCACGGTCACCAGGGCGGCGAGCGTCAGGAAGAGCGTCGTCACCGCGTGTCCATCGCCCGATGGAGTCGCCGAGAGAAGAGCCGGAAAATTCATCCGCGCAAGGTAAACGCCCCGTGCCGCGAGGGTCCCGACGCATTACACTTCGAAACGCGCACCCCCATGCGTCGTGGAGAATGTGATGCGCACGGATCCGAGCTGGCTCGAACGCACCCTGTATGGCACCGGCACGCCGTCGCCCCTGGCGCGGTTGCTCGCCAAGCACGAGGGGCTCGCGTGGGCGAGCGTCGCGGGCCTGCTGCTGTTCACCAGCTGGATCGTCGAGCGGACGACCATCTTCCCTCCGTGGGTCGCCCTCGTCGGGTACGCGCTGGTCGGTGTGATCGGCGGCCGCCAGCCGGTCCTCCATCTGCTCCGCGCCCTGCGACAGGGCGCCTTCCATCTCGACATCGACTTCCTGATGGTCGTCGCGGCGATCGGCGCGGCGAGTGTCGGCGCGTGGGCCGAAGGGGCGTTCCTCCTCTTCCTCTTCGCGCTGGCCAACGCGCTCGAGGAGTACGCCCTCGACCGCGCACGGTCCGCGATCCGCAATCTTGCCGACCTTGCGCCGGCGCAGGCGCGCCTGCTGCGCGACGGTGTCGAGGTCGAGATCCCGGTGGAGCAGGTACGGGTCGGCGACGTCCTCGTGGTGCGCCCCTCCGAGCGCCTCCCTGCGGACGGCGTGGTGCGCGCCGGACGATCGGCGGTGAATCAGGCGCCGATCACCGGCGAGTCGGTGCCGGTCGAAAAGGAGGCGGGCGACGAGGTCTTTGCCGGCACCGTGAACGGCGATGGCGCACTCGAGCTCACCGCGACGCGAGCCGTCGGCGATCGTACGCTCGATCGGGTGATTCGCCTTGTCGAAGAAGCGCAGGCCGCCAAGGCGCCGGTGCAGCGGATCACCGAGCGCTTCGAGCGGATCTTCGTGCCGGTGGTGGTGATCGCCGATATCCTGCTGATCGTGGTGCCGGGGCTGATGGGGTGGATGACGTGGGGCGACAGCCTCTATCGCGGGATGACCGTCCTCGTCGCCGCCTCGCCCTGCGCGATCGCGCTCGGGGCCCCGGCGGCGATGCTCGCCGGCATCGCCCAGGCCGCGAAGCATGGCGTCCTCCTCAAGGGCGGCGCCTCCCTCGAGGCGCTCGCGACGGTGCGAGCGGTCGCCTTCGACAAGACCGGCACGCTCACGGCGGGCCGGCCCGAGGTGACCGATGTGTCGCCTGCGCCGGGAATCACCGAGGCCGAGCTGCTCGGCATCGCCGCCGCCGTCGAGGCGCGGTCCCAGCATCCGCTGGCGCAGGCGGTGGTCCGTCGCGCGGCCGCTGATGGCGTGCCGCTCCCCGAGGCCGGTGAACTCCAGAGCATGACCGCCCGCGGGGTTCGCGCCGACGTGGCCGGCCTGCCGGTGCTGGTCGGCAGCGCCCGGCTCTGGACCGATGACGGCATCGACTTCCCGCCACCCATCGCCGCGGCACTGGCCGAGATGAGTGCGCGCGGGCGCAGCATGATGATCGTCCGCCACGGTGACCGGTGGCTCGGCGTCCTTGGCCTGCTCGATCCGCCCCGGGCGTCGGTGCACGGCACGCTCGATCGATTGCGCGCGCTGCACCTCAGGCCGCTGGTGATGCTCACGGGCGACCATCGCGGCGTCGGCGAGGCGATCGGCAGGGAGGTCGGGGTCGACGAGGTCCGCGCGGACCTCCTCCCCGAGGACAAGGTCGTCGCGATCCACGAGCTGATGGTGGAGCACGGGACGGTTGTGATGGTGGGAGACGGTGTGAATGACGCACCCGCGCTCGCCGCCTCGACCGTCGGCATCGCGATGGGCGGCGCCGGGACGGCCGCGGCGCTGGAGACGGCCGATGGGGCGCTGATGGGCGACGACCTGGCCCGGCTCCCGTGGGCGATCGGCCTGGCCCGCGCGACGCGCCGGATAGTGCACCAGAACCTCGCCATCGCCGGTGGCGTGATGCTGGTCTTGCTGATCCTGGCGGCCAGCGGCATCCTGACGATCGGGCCGGCCGTCATCGGGCACGAAGGGAGCACGCTGGTGGTGATCGCGAATGCGTTGCGGTTGCTGGGGTATTCAGAGAAGGGATGATCGATGATCGATGATCGATGATCGATACAGGCAGGGCAATGTCATCCCGAGCGAAGCGAGGGACCTGCGTGTCAGCGAATACGCAGATCCCTCACGATGTTCGGGATGACGGCTCCCCGCGATCGATCATCGATCATCGATCATCGACCATCGATCCTCCTGCTACTTCCCCACCCGAAACGTCGTCAGCAACCTCTCCGCCGCTAACTCGTCGCCGCGTTCGAACTTCGTCCGCAACTGTGCCATCGCGCGATCCGCCGCCACGGTGTCGCCGGCTTCGCGGGCGGCGAGCACGAGCCCCGCGAGGGGGCGCGCGCGTTCCGGGGCACGGGCCAGCGCGCGCCCGAAGGCGGCCTGGGCCTCGGGAGCGCGCCCCGCGGCCAGCAGGAGCTCCGCCAGCGCCTCGTGGGCCGGGCGCAGGATGCGCGGTGCCACGGGCTGCGCGGCCTCGAGCCGCGTTGCCTCGCGGAGGATCGCGACGGCCGAATCGGGGAGCCCGTTCCCGAGGAGCATCAGCGCACGCGCCTGCGGCTCGATCAACTGGAGTTCGATCGACTGCGGGTTGGCCTTACGCAGGGCGGCGAGTGCCTCCGCGTTGTCCCGAACCTCGCCGGTCTGGGCCGCGGTCCACCCAGCGACCGCCCACGCCAGCCGAGTCCAGGGATGTGAGGTCATCTCCGGCGTGCGCGCCCTCGTGGGAACCTGGTCGAAGAGCCCGACCGTGAACTGCCACTCGAGTTCGAGCTCCTTCTTGCGGCGCCGCTGCTCCAGCGTGGCGTCGGCCGGGAGGAGTCGATCCTGCTCCTGCAGCCAGCGGATCGACTCTTTCCACTGGCCCTGCTGCACACGGGCGTATTGCTCCGAGGCGCCATCCTGGGCGATCGCGGGGGCGGCGAGGAGCAGGAGAAACGGGATTGCCCCGAGGAGGGGCCAGCGGAGTGATCGCATCCGGAATCCAAGGCAGGGGGTTCAGGAATATCGGGTCGGGTACCGGACTCCGCCACGCTTCCCCTCGCCGCCCGACCGGGGCATCCTTCCCGCATCCCGCTCCACCCAGAGGCCACCATGCCCCACCTCGGCGAGACCATCCGTGCCGCGGTCCTCGATTCCCCCAACGCGCCGCCGCGGGTCGTCACCTTCGGCACGCCGACGCTGGCACCCGGGTCCGCCCTGCTGCGCACCAGTTACTCGGAAGTGTGCGGTACCGACGTCCATATCTGGCGCGGCCGGATGCCGGGCGTCCCCTTCCCGATCATCCCGGGCCACGTGAGTGTCGGTGTCCTCGCCGCCGTGAGCGGCAAGTTGCTGGACATCCCCGGCAACCGCTTCAAGGAGGGTGACCTGGTCACCTTTCTCGACGTGCACGGCACCTGCAACAACTGTTGGTATTGCCTGGTGGCGAAGCAGACGACGCGCTGCCCGCACCGGCGCGTGTACGGCATCACCTTCGGGGTCGACGACGGACTCCTTGGCGGCTGGTCCGAGGCGATCCTGATGAAGCCGGGCGTGCGAATGATCCGAATCCCGTCCGGTCTTCGTCCCGAGACCTTCATCGGCGGCGGTTGCGGCCTCGTGACGGCGGTCCACGTGATGGACCGCGCCGACGTGCAGCTCGGCCAGACGGTGGTGGTGCTCGGCGTCGGGCCGGTGGGGCAGTCGATCATCGCGCTCTCCGCCCAGGCCGGGGCGGGGCAGGTGATCGGCATCGGCGAGCCGGTCGATCGCCTCGCCTACGCCAAGCGGATGGGAGCGACGCACGTGATCGGCCTCGACCTGCCACCGGCCGAGCGCGTCGCCGAAGTGCGCCGGATGACGCAGGGGCGCGGCGCCGACATCGTGATCGAGGCGACAGGTGCCCCCGCCGCCGTCACCCAGGCACTCGACCTGGTCCGCGACGGCGGGCGGGTCGTGGTCTGCGGCCAGTACTCCGATCACGGCGACACGCCGCTCAATCCCCATCGACAGATCAATCGCACCCACGTGGAGATTCGTGGTGTCTGGGGCTCCGATTACTCGCACTTTCACCGCGCCGTCGAGTTCGCCGCGCACTGGGGCGACCGGATCCCCTGGGCGGAGCAGGTGTCCGGGCGCTATCCGCTCGATCGGGTGCAGGAGGCGCTCGAGGCGGTCGAGCAGCGGCGCGTCCTCAAGGCGCTGGTGGTGCCGGGCGCGTCGGCCTGATGCCCGCCGACCCTGCCCCTTCGGCCACCGAGGCGCTCGCCGCCTGGTTCCTCGGCCCCGGCGGCGAGAACGCGACCGAGCTCGAGCAGCTGGCCGCCGAGGCGATTCGTGATCACGTCGCCTGGCGGCGCGCGTTCCACCCCGAGGATGGCGCCGTCCTCTCGACCGAGCGGATCGGTGCGCCCGGGGCGGTGGCGGCCCGCGCGTTGCTCGCGCGCGAGTTCCGCGCGCTGCTCGTGGCCCTCAAGCGCGATGTCCCGTTCTACAGCGGACGCTACCTCGGCCACATGCTCGGTGAGCAGACCCTGGCCGCGCAGCTCGGCTATCTCGCGGCGATGCTCTACAATCCGAACAATGTCGCCGCCGAGGTGTCGCCGGTCACGACGCGGCTGGAAGTGGAGGTGGCCGAGCAGCTCGCGGCGATGATCGGCTATCCCGCCGGCGCGTCGTGGGGGCACCTCACTTCCGGCGGGACGATCGCGAACTTCGAGGCGCTGTGGATCACGCGGAGCATTCGCTATCACGGCGTGGCGCTCGCGCTCGCAGCGGCCGGAGCCGGCGTCTCGTTGATGATCCGCCTCCCCGATGGCGCACGGCGAGACCTTCGGGATCTCTCCCTCTGGCAGCTGCTCAACCTCGAACCTGCCGACACGCTTGATGCCGATCGCGAGTTCCACCGACTGCTCCCGGCGGCCGAGGCCCGGGCGGCGCTTGATGCGCACTCGCTCGCCACGATCGGCTACCAGGACTACGCCCGGCAGCTCTCCAGCGCGTATGGCAATGCCCTCTCGCCGGGCGTCGTGCTGGTCGCCTCGACCGCGCACTACTCGTGGGAAAAGATCACGCGCGCCCTCGGCATCGGTGGCCACTGCATGGTGGCGGTGCCCGTCGATGCGCACGCGCGGATGGACCCGGCCGCGCTCTGGCAGATCCTGGAGGAGTGCGCCGCGACACGGACACCGGTGCTCGCCCTCGTCTCCGTCTGCGGCAGCACCGAGGAGGGGGCGGTGGACCAGCTGGACCAGGTCGCGGCGGTCCGCAGGCGCGCGGCGCGCGAACTGGGGCTCACCTTCCATTGGCATGCCGACGCCTGCTTCGGGGGCTATGCGGCATCGGTCACGCGCGGTGCCGACGGGGCGCGTCGCAGCGGCGAGGTGATCCGCGCGGAGACCGGTCTGGCATGGCCGTCGGATGGCTGGGTCGCGGCGATGACCGCACTCGAACTGACCGATTCCGTCACGATCGACCCGCACAAGCTCGGCTACATCCCGTATCCGGCGGGCGCCTTCCTCCTGCGCGACGGTCGGGCGCGCGCGCTGGTGGCGATCGATCCGCCCTACCTCACGCAGGCGAGCGGTGACGCACGGGAGGATGAGCGGTTCCTGGGTCGCTGGATCCTGGAGGGATCGAAGCCTGGGGCCGCGGCCGCTGCGGTCTGGCTCTCGCACCGCGTCGTGCCGCTCGACGAGCGCGGCTATGGTGCGATCATCGCGCGGGCCGTGGCTGGCGCCCATCGATTGCACGCCGCGCTGGCCGTGGATGGCACGGTGCGACTCCCCGCCCCCGATCTCTCGGTCGTGAACTGGGTGATGACGCATCCGGTCGTGCGCGGGCTGGCGGCACTGAACGCGATGAACGAGTCAGTCTATCGCCAACTCTCGCCCGGCGATGAGACGCCGAGTTACTACATCACCCGCACGCGACTGACCTCACCCGCCGCGGACGGGATCGTGCAGCCGTTGCTGGACGCATTGGGGGTATCGGACGCCGAATGGCAGCGCGAGGGGTTGGTGGTGCTGCGTGCGGTGGTGATGACGCCGTACCTGATCGATCCGCCGGGGACGGCGGACCATTGCGCCGGGCTGGTGGCTGCGCTGCAGCTCGCCACGCGGCGCGCGGTGGCCGCGCTCAGCTGAAGAGCGGGCGCGGCTCGCCGGGCCCGACGCCGAGCCAGGCGCAGATCACCGGGTAGAGATCGACGGTGCGGAGCGGCCCCGACGGCAGCGGTCGATTCGACCATGCCGGCGTGAGCATGTGCGCGGCGATCAACGAGCCGTGCCCCGACTTGTGCTCCGGGTACTCCCACGCCTCGCGGAAGTCCCATCCCTCGGACGCGGCGACGACGAGGTCGCCGGTGCGTGGCGCCTGGAACTGGTCGAGCAGCGAGACCGGACCGTCGGGAAAGGGGCCATCGATGGTGCGCGCGAGCCATTCGCGATGGTCGTGCGTCGCATCACCGCCGATCTCCAGCGGATCGCCGCTCTCGCGCCGATAGCTGATCGCCTCGCCGTCGCGCCGTACCGTGGCCTCGCCGAGTCGCGACGCGACCCGGACTCCACCACCCACTTCCTCGCCTGCCACGAGCGCGATCGCCGCTTCGGCGGTGAGTGCTGCCACGGCGTCGCCGCGGACGCCGAGCGCGCCGGCCTGGCGGAGCACCGCGAGCGGATGGCGCGCTGCCCGCGGGGTGTTCGGCTCGGCGTAGACGGCGGCCTGCGCATTCCCCGCCACCATCACTGCCACCTGCGGATTCCGCGTCCAGAGCACCGGGTGGGCGAGCGTGCGCGCGCCCTGCTTCCGGAACCACGTCGCGAGGTCGAGGTGGTGGTGCACCGGCGCGGCGCCGTGGTCGCTCACGACGAGGATCAGCGTATCGTCGAGACGGCCCAGCGCGCGCAATCGGTCGGTGAGCGCCCCGATCGTGGCATCGACCTTCCGGAGCGACTCAAGGACGCGGGGCGCGTCGGGCGTGGCGGCATGGGTGTGACCGTCGACGGCGGGAAACTGCGCAAAGCAGAAGCGCCAGTCGCCGCCAGCTTGCGCCAGCAGCTCCGCGGCGACGGCGTCGTCGCCCGGCTGATGGTTCTCGGTGTAATGCGAGACGGTCCCCCAGAACTTCCGCGCGCCCTGGATCCGGTCGGCCTCGGTCGGGAGGCCACGAGTGATCATCGAGAAGATCGCGATGCTCTCGGGGACCAGGTCGAAGATCGTCGCCACGTCGGGGGCGATGTCGCGATTGAGATGGCCCGCCTGCCAGCCGCAGTAGCTCCGCACCGCGTCGCGATCGGCCCACCAGCGGCCGGTGTACGCCGTCCGGTCGAGCCAGCGGATCGAGGGGACGTTGCAGCGGCCCGGCAGGGCGCCGGTCAGGAACGGGAGGTACGCCACGCTGGTCGTGGAGGGGAAGGCGGTCGCCGCGCGTGCCCGACTGCCCCCTGCCGTCAGCGCCGCGAGATGGGGGAGACGGCCGGCGGCGACTTCACGCTCGGCCACGTCGGCCCGGAGGCCATCGATCAGGAGGAGGATGACGCGTTGCACGGCGGGCAGTTTAATGCGAGAAGCGAGAAGCGAGAAGCGAGCGGCGAGGGGTGACGGGGGAGGGGTCAGGGGACTCGGCCGAGTATACTCCAGCACCCCTGAACCAGGATGTCGCATGGCGAGCGATCCTCCCGTGGTGGAACGTCCTGCCGATTCGGCCCAGTGGGCGGGCGCCGCCCCCCGCGCGGTGCGTCGTTTCTGGCATTCGCTCGGCCCGGGGCTGATCACCGGGGCGGCCGACGACGATCCGTCCGGCATCGCCACCTACTCGATCGCCGGCGCCCGCTTCGGCACCTCGCTCCTCTGGATGTCGCTGCTGACCTGGCCGCTGATGGCCGCGGTGCAGACGATGTGCGCCCGCATCGGCATGGTGACGGGGCATGGGCTCGCGGCGTCGCTGCAGCAGAGGTTCCCCCGGCGCGTCCTGCTGGTGATCTGCGTCGCGTTGATGGCCGCCAACACGATCAACATCGGCGCCGATCTCTCCGGGATGGCCGATGCCGCCGAGCTGATCACGGGGATCAACTCCCACCTGCTTGTCGTGGTCTTCGGCGCCCTGATCGCCTGGGCGACGGTGCAGCTCCGTTACGCCGTCTTCTCGCGCACGCTGAAGTGGCTGGCGCTGGTGCTCGGCGTCTACATCATCGCCGCGATCGATCTCAAGCCGGTGTGGAGCTCCGTCCTCCACGACACCTTCCTGCCATCGGGGCTGCACTCACGCGAAGCCTGGTCGACCGTCGTGGCGATCCTCGGCACGACGATCTCCCCGTACCTCTTTTTCTGGCAGGCGTCGCAGGAAGTCGAGGAGGAGAAGGCGGCCGGGAAGATCACCGAGGAATCGCGGCGGGGCGCGAGTGCCGCGCAGATCCGCGCGCGGAAGCTCGACGTCGGTTTCGGGACCTTCTTCTCGAACCTCGCCATGTTCTTCATCATCCTGACCACCGCCCTGACGCTCCACAAGGCGGGGCTGACGGAGCTGACCACCGGCGCCGAAGTCGCGAAGGCACTCGAGCCGCTCGCGGGACGCTTTTCGTCGCTTCTGTATGCCGTTGGCGTCATCGGCACCGGCGCCCTGGCCATCCCGACGCTCGCCGGTTCGGCGGCGTATGCCTTCGCCGAAACGCTCGGCTGGCAACAGGGCATGGACGAGCAGTTCAAGCGAGCCAAGCCGTTCTATGCCGTCATCGTGGTGTCGCTGGTGATCGGCGTGCTGCTCGACTTCGCCGACATCTCGCCGGTGAAGGCGCTCTACTGGACCGCGGTGCTGAACGGCGTCCTTGCCCCCTTCCTGCTCACGGCGATCCTCATGGTCGCGGGGAACACGACCATCATGCAGGGCCAGCCGTCGTCGCGGCTCGGGATGGTGACCGTCGGCGTCACGACGGTGGTCATGTTCGCGGCGGCGATTGCGATGTTCGTGGCGGGGTAGGGCGAGGAGCGAGAAGCGAGAAGCGAGAAGCGAGAAGCGTGGTGCAGGGATGACCGGGGCTATACCCCCGCTTCTCGCCTCTCGCTTCTCGCTTCTCGATCCGCTGTATCTTCCTTCATGCGCTCTCTCTGGTCCGACTCCGACGCCGCCCGCTGCCGCACGCCGCTCGATTTCCGGGTCTATTCCTCCCGTTTGCTCGGGCAGGATCCCGCGCTGGTCCTGCACGGCGGCGGCAACACCTCCGTGAAGGCCTCGGTCCCCGATCTCTTCGGCGACCAGGTGCCCGTCCTCCACATCAAGGGGAGCGGCTGGGACCTCGCGACGATCGAGGCGGGCGGCTTCGCACCAGTGCGGCTCGACGTCCTCGAGCGGATGGCGGACCTCCCCATCCTCTCCGACACCGACATGGTGCGTGCCCAGCGCGCCGCGATGCTCGACCCCGGTGCGCCGACGCCCTCGGTCGAGTCGATCCTGCACGCGATCATCCCGTTCGCGTACGTGGACCACACCCACGCCGACGCCGTCGTGGCGGTGAGCAACTCGCCCGGCGGCGAGGCGGCCATCCGCGCCATCTACGGCGAGCGCGTCCTGGTGGTGCCGTATGTGATGCCGGGCTTCGTCCTCGCGCGCGCGGTGCGCGAACTGACGCGCGTCACCGACTGGAGCATGGTCGACGGAATCGTCCTCCTCAATCACGGCGTCTTCTCCTTCGGCGATGATGCGCGGAGCAGCTACGAGCGGATGATCGCGCTGGTCACGCGCGCCGAGGACTACCTGGCGGCACAGGGCGCCTCGCTGGCGGCGCCAAGCACCGAGCAAGGGGCGTCACCCGGGCATGACGAGTTGCTCCGCCTCGCCGCGCTCCGGCGTGCGGTCGGCCGCGCCCGGGGGACGCCGGTGATCGCGGCACTCGACCGCGCAGCCGACAGCGTGGCGTTCGCCGCGCGCGCCGACGTCGGGGAGATCGCCACGCGCGGCCCGCTCACCCCCGATCACGTGATTCGCACCAAGCCGCTCGCGCTCGTGGCCAGCGGCGACTGGGACGCGGCCCTGACCGGCTACGCCGAACGGTACCGGGCGTACTTCGTCCGGCACGCGACGCCCGAGCTCACCTGTCTCGACCCCGCACCGCGCTGGATCATCTGGCCCGGTGTCGGCTTCGTCGCGATCGGTGGTTCGGTGAAGGACGCGGCGATCGTCACGGACCTCGCGCGGCACACGGCGCGGGCGATCACCTGGGGCGAGCAGCTCGGCGGCTGGACGCCGCTGCCAGAGGCGGACCTCTTTGCGGTCGAATACTGGGAGCTCGAACAGGCCAAGCTGCGGCAGGGCGGGGCACCCCCGGCGATGCAGGGGAAGGTCGCGCTCGTCACCGGCGCGGCGAGCGGGATCGGCCGGGCGCTGGCGCTCGCCCTGCATGCACAGGGGGCTGCCGTCCTCGCCACCGACATCAACGAGGAGGTGACGGCGCTCTCGCGCGGCGGATCGCTGGTGGGATGGGTGGCCGACGCGAACGACGCGGCGGCGATGGCCGGGGCGATCGCCGAGTGCGTGCGCCGCTTCGGCGGACTCGATCACGTGGTGAGCAATGCCGGAGTCTTTTCGGCCGGGGCACGGATCGAGCAGCTCGACGACGCGCGCTGGGCCGAGAGCCTGCAGCTGAACCTCACCAGCCACATGACGCTGCTCCGGAGCGCGGTGCCGTTCCTGCGGCACGGCTTCGATCCGAGCGTGGTGATCATCGGATCGAAGAACGTCCCGGCGCCGGGGCCTGGCGCGGCAGCCTACTCGGTGGCCAAGGCCGGGCTGGCGCAGCTGGCGCGGGTCGCCGCGCTCGAACTGGGCAAGGACGGAATCCGCATCAACACCGTCCACCCGCACCTGGTGGTGGACACGGCGCTCTGGACCCCCGAGGTGCTGGCGGCGCGGGCGCAGTCATACGGGCTCTCCACCGAGGACTACATCCGCAACAACCTGCTCGGCGTGGAGATCACCACGCGCGACGTGTCGAACGCGGTGCTGGCGCTGCTCGGGCCGACCTTCGCGAAGACGACCGGTGCCCAGATCCCGATCGACGGCGGCAGCGACCGCGTAGTGTAGTCAGGCCTGCTCGGGAAAGAGGCCGAGCAGGCCGGCCTCGGAGGCCTCCGAGACGCCGCGCTCGGTGATGACGGCGGTGACGAGGCGAGCCGGAGTGACATCGAAGCCCGGGTTGTGGGCGGCGACGCCGGGCAGCGTGTGCAGCTCACTCGGGTCCCGCTCCTCGATCGGGATCGTCATCCCGTCGCGGATGCTCCAGTCGATGCTCGACGACGGGGCCGCCACGTAGAACGGAATCCCGCAGTCATGCGCGGCGAGTGCCTTGAGGTAGGTGCCGATCTTGTTGGCGACGTCGCCGCTGCGCGTGGTCCGATCGGTGCCGACGAGGCAGGCATCGACCTTCCCCTGCCGCATCAGCAGCCCACCGGCATTGTCAGCGATCACCGTGTGCGGGATGCCGTGCTGGCCCAGCTCCCAGGCCGTCAGGTAGCCCTGATTGCGCGGGCGCGTCTCGTCGACCCAGACATGCAGCGGGAGGCCGGCGTCGTGGGCACGATAGATCGGGCCGAGCGCGGTGCCCCAGTCGACGGTGGCAAGCCAGCCGGCGTTGCAGTGGGTGAGGAGCTGGAGCGGCCGCTCGGGATGGCGCTGCCAGAGCGCGCGGAGGAGCGGCTCGCCGTGGGCCGCCATGGCGGCACAGGTCGCGACGTCCGCGTCGGCCATGCGGGCCGCCGCCTGGTAGGCCGCCTCGACGCGCGCGGCCGGGGCGAGCGGGCGGAGCAGCGCGGTCATCCGGTCAAGCGCCCAGCGGAGGTTGACCGCCGTGGGGCGCGTGGCGAGCAGCATGCTGGCGGCGGCGTCGAGTGCGGCGTCGGACGCATCCGCCCGCATGGCCAAGGCGATGCCGTGTGCACCGGCGACGCCGATCAACGGCGCGCCGCGGAGCTGCATGCTCGTGATGGCGTGGGCCATCGCCTCGAGGGTGTCGAGGCGGACCACCACGAAGTCGTGCGGCAGCCGCGTCTGGTCGATGATCTCGATGCTCCGGCCGTCGGGGGCGATCCAGAGGGTGCGAGTCGGCTGGCCTGCGACGTTCACGGATGGCTCCCGGGCGGATCGTGGTCTCGGAGAATAACCCCGGCATTCCGTGGCCGCCGTCGCGCGCTATACTCCACCCCATCCCCACCTCGCGGAGCCTGCCATGTCCCCATTGTCCCTCGCCGGTCGATCGGCAGTCGTGCTGCTCATCGCCGGCTGTGCCTCGCCCAAAGCCGACGACGGCGTCGACAGTACGGCCGTCGCCGAGGCACACGCTGATTCAGTGGCCAAGGCCGCGGTGGTCGAGGCTGCGGCCCTCCGCGACTCGGCCCAGGCGACCCTCGCCACGCTGCTCAAGAACCCGGCGACGGCGGTCTTCGACAGCGTGGTGGTGATGCAGCCCCCCGCCGTCGGCGACCGCCTCCCGCCGATGGTGGTCTGCGGGCGGATCAACGGGAAGCCGGGTATCGGCGGCCGCCAGACGCCGACGCGCTTTGTCTACCAGACGAAGTTCGCGCTCTTTGTGGAGGAGACGGCGAACCGCCAGGCGTTCGCGGACCTCGTCGGGCGCACCTGTGGCGCCACCGGCGCGCGGGTGGTGTTGCCGTAAGCGCGGACCTGCACGTCCCCCCTCTCCTCGCTTCCCTGGTGCCTCCATGGCTCGAATGAAGTCTGCGTTGACCGTGGTCCTGCTCGCCCTCTTCACCACCAGGCCACTGGGGGCACAGGCCACGCTCTCGGCCGGCGGCCTGCAGGTTGCGGTGAATCGCGACGGCTCGCTCAGCGCACTGCGCAGTACCGCCTCGGGCCTCAACTACCTGCATCCGACGCACGCCGCCCCGTTGCTCACGCTCGTGAGCGGTGGCCGCCGCTACCCGGCGACGGCGATGTCGCTCGCGCAGGCGAAGGACGGCAAGCGGCTCACGCTGCAGTTCGCGCCGACCGCCGTCCGCATCGTGGTCCGCGTCCGGGAGCGGCCGACGCACCTGGTGCTCGACATCGTCTCGGCAACACCGGCTGCACTGGTCGAGGCCGTCGTCTGGGGTCCCTATCCCACGACCATCACGAAGACGATCGGCGAGGTGATCGGCGTGGTGCGCGACGGCACCACCTCGCTCGGCATGCAGGTGCTCAACCTCAAGACGCTGGGCGGCGACCTGCCGAACAACGAGGGGAGCACCTGGGCGCGCGGCATCGCAGCGGTGGCGATCCCCGGAGGCAGCGCGGTGCAGGCGTACGCCATCAACCGGGACCGTGAGCGTCGGGTCGATGCCTGGGGCGGCAACCAGAAGAACATGCCGGTGCCGGCGATTCCCGGCGAGACGGTCGTCGGCAGCAGCATCGCACTCTTCACCTCGCCCGAGCCCGAGACGCTCGACCGGCTGGAACGGATCGAGCTCGCCGAGGGGTTGCCGCACCCGACGATCGACGGGGTGTGGGTCAAGAAGTCGGCGATCTTCGGGAGGTCGTACCTGATCTCGTCGTTTGGCGAGTCCGAGGTCGACGAAATGATCGGCTACACCAAGCGGGCCGGACTCTTCTCGCTCTACCATGAGGGACCGTTCAAGAGCTGGGGGCACTTCGTGCTCTCGGAGAGCCAGTTCCCCACCGGGCGGGCCGGGATGCGACTCGCCGCCGAGAAGGCGCACGCGGCGGGGCTGCACCTTGGGGTGCACACGCTGACCAACTTCATCAATACCAACGATCCCTACGTGACGCCGGTGCCGGATGACCGGCTCTCCCTCACCGGCTCTTCCAGGCTGGTGGGTGCCGTCGATGCCACGGCCCGCGAGCTGGAGGTGGCGTCACCGGAATATTTCAACGTGGAGAAGGAGAACCACCTCCACACCGTGAAGATCGGGCACGAGCTGATCCAGTATCGGGCGGTCACGGCCACGGCGCCGTACCGGCTGCTCGATGCCAAGCGCGGCGCCTTCGGGACGACCGCCTCCGCGCATGCCGCGGGGGCGTCGGTGGGGAAGCTCTTCGACCACAGCTACAACGTCTTCTTCCCGAATTTCGCGATGCAGCGCGAGGTCGCGCGCAACCTCGCCGACTTCCTCAACGAGACCGGCGTCGACCACATCGACTTCGACGGGCACGAGGGGGGACTCGCCTCGGGGGAGGGAGACTACGCGGTCGGCGTCTTCGCCGAGGACGTGCTGCGCCAGACCAAGCACGACCTGATCAACGGCACCAGCATCAGCAAGACCTTCTACTGGCACATCGGCACCTACTACAACTGGGGCGAGCCGTGGTACGGCGGCTTCAAGGAGAGCATGCAGCAGTACCGGATCGACAACCAGTGGTTGTTCGACCGCAACTACATGCCGCACATGCTCGGCTGGTACCTGCTCACCGACCAGACGACGCTGCCCGACATGGAGTGGATGCTGGCGCGCGCGGCCGGCTACAGCGCCGGCTTCGCGATGGTGGCGCGTCCCCAGGCGTTGCGCGCGAACGCGCTCACGCCGGTCCTGCTCGACGCGATCCGCGAATGGGAGGCGGCCCGCACGAGCGGGGCGTTCGACAGCGCCCAGCAGGAGCGGCTCAAGGACCCGAAGAACGAGTTCCACCTCGAGAAGACGGCGCCGGGGGCGTGGAGCCTGGCGCAGTACGCCACCTCTCCGCTGCTTGTCCGGACCAGGGTGGAGCGCCAACCCGGTGAGCCGACGGCGACCACCTGGGAGGTGCAGCAGGAGTGGTCGGAGCAGCGGCTGCAGTTCCGGCTGAACCTGGTCGGCAAGACGGCCACCGCGAAGAACTTCCGGTTGCAGGTCGACCGTTACGCGGAGGTCGTGATTCCGGTGGAACTGCAGGGAGGCGAGAGCCTCGTCGTCGATGGATCGCAGACAATTCGTGTGTACGACGCCAATGGTCGGCCGAAGACGAAGGTCCAGCTTGCGGCGCTCCCGCCGCTGGTCGCGGCCGGGACGCACACGATCACGCTCGACTCGGAGTTCGGCGGTGACGAGCCGCCGCGGCTCGAACTGCAGTTCAAGGGACTGGGCAAGGCGGAGCCGATCCGCGCGAGGCGTTAGCACGGTCGAGGCCGCAGATGCGCGCGGTGGTGTATCAAAAGGTTCGCGGGACCTTGACGAAACGCGAGGCGAGGGAGTATTTCGATCTGGCCCGTGGTCCCGTGCCGGACCGCGTGCCACTCTCCCGCTTCCTCGATCGCCCTTCCCCCAGGAGTTCCCCCGGATGCGCCTCCGCGCCCAAGGTCGTCTCGTGCGTGCCCTGCTGTGCTCCCTCCTCGTTGTCGGCGCGGTTGGGTGTGCCGATTCCGCCACCTTGACCGAGGGCGACGGCACTGCGCCGGGGAGCGCGCGCACCAGCGCGGGCGCATTGAGCGAGGGCCAGGTCCGGCTCGTGCAGCGCGACGTGACCGGGACGATGCTCCGGACGGAGGTCGGCAGCGTCGGTGAGGCGTTGCACACGCTGGGCGGCGACAAGCCGCTGACCGTCGCGGACTCGGCCAATCTCGTCGCCATCTTTGCGTTCGTCTCCGGCAGCAACACGAAGCCGGGCCGGGCCAGCCTCCTGCCGGTGCGGTTCGGCGAGACGTCGTTCACGCTCTATGCACTCGAGCGCTCCGAGCGCGGCCGGTTGAAGCGCTTCGGCTTCGGCGATGCCTCCGGCACCACGCAGTACGTGGTCAAGATGGGCACGAGCAAGCTGGATGGTCGCGTCGAGATGTACAGCGGCGGTCGCCTGGTGGCCACGTACGAAGCGGCCGAGATCGCGACGGTGCTTGGGGCGAACGCGGAGTCGGGATGTCTCACGCAGTTCCTGGCGGCCCTTGGCGGCCTCGCCACCGGGATCGCCGGACTGATGACCGGGAACCCGATCATCATGGGGATGTCCTTCATGGCTGTCCTCTACGGTCTCTCCGAACTGACCGCGTGGTTCGAGTCGCCCTGCGGCACGACCGTCGGGGACTGGTTCGAGGAACTCTGGGACGACTTCGCCTCGTGGTGGTGCAGCACGGTGAGTGTCTGGCCCTGGTGCGAGGAGGTTTGACGGGTGCAGGCTGACCGATCCTTCCTGGCGGGGGCGGGGCTCCTGCGCATCGTCGGGAAGGTCCCGGCGCGGGCGCGGCCGCTGGTGCTACTGCTGGTGGCGGTCGCGCTGTTTGCGGTCCTCCGCGTGGTGGGGGCGCCCGCGCGGTCGATCGGCGCCGTCGCGCTGGCCATCTGGCTCTTCCTGCTGGCGGCTGCGGGCGCGTACGAGGCCGGCCGGCGGGCAGACTCCCGCCTGGTCGGCGTCGGCCTCGTGGCGTTCGTGCTCGGGGTTGGTACGGTGATGATGCCGACGTCCGAAGTGGTGCTCGGCCTCGCCGCCGCGGTGGCGATGCTCGTGCCGCTGTTCATCGCCCGGCGACAGCCGGACGATGCGCCGTACCGGTAGGGCGCGGGCAGACGCAGAAACGACGAAGGGCCCCCGATGGGGGCCCTTCTCACGACTGAGGACTCACAACTCACCACTCGTTCATGGGCCCGGCGCGATTCGAGCCGCAGGCGAGCGAGCCCGCGGAGCGGGCGCAGCTCCACGCGCGACCTCTTGCCTCGGAGTCGAACTCGCGGCTGCCCTAGAGCGCCATCAGGCGAGTGCGTGGACGATTTCGGGCACTTCGCGATCGTGGCCACGCGTGGGCACTCGCATGGGCTGGCACCATCATATGGGACCAATCCGCTCACATGACCAAAGCAGTTGGGAGCGCCGGTGGGTCTCGGCCGCCAGGGTACAATTATGCTGTGCAGAGAGGCGCATTGGTCGGATGTTGAGGTCAGGGCGCGAGTGCTCTGGACACTCCAGCCTGACGTTTTCCAGCTCCGGGGGAAGATCTTAGGGCGACCTCGCGGGTATAGCCATCGATCCAAGAAGCCGGGGGCGTCAACACGCCCGCGCGCTGGACTCCCGCCGGCAGGGTCCCAAGAGAGCTCCGTAGGCTGGTGGAGTCCGTCGCGATGATCGGACACGGGGGCAAGTCCCTGGTCGCCGGTTCCGCTGGCGTGACCCGCGCCCGCATGACGCGGGTCGTGGAAGAGGAGCAGGTCAGGCTGGCATTCAGGATGGTGCGCCGGCTCGTCGCGGAAGGGTCGTCAGTCGCCCGGGGAACGCTCGCCTACCTCGGCGGGGTGGCCGCGGACGGTGGCCGGAATCCCCGGCCCTTCCGGCGCGAAGCAGCGCAGCAACCGTCGGCTCGGGATGCTGGCGATGCTTGGTGGGGAGGGCGGGGCCAATGCACAGTGAGGTGGGGTACCTACCAGGGGCACGCTGATTAGGCGCGAAGGCATCCCCCGGTCTCCATGCAATCAGACATGGGACCGCCCTGGTAGGCATAGTCAATATACGGCGAACGACGAGCCCGGCTGCGTAAGGACCGGGCTCGCCGTGATGCTGCCGTCGACTTCACCCGGTGGGATCGGGAGATCTCACCGACCGGGACTGCCTATGCCTTGCGTCCCGGGATTCGCTTTAGCCGATGAGCCCGCGCCCGGCCGGAATGCGGCCACGACGGCACCCTTACAGTTAGTGACAACGTAGTAACCAGCTGCGGTTCGTCGCATCGACTTGGGGAATTTGTTGACGACCCGCAGCAATGCCGATTCGTCGCCCATCTTTCCGGCGTCGCGGAGCCTCTTGAGGTCGACCAGCGCCTCTTCCCCCTCGCACCAATGGTGTCCGTGACGCGTATCGACGGCGATGTCGCAGTCGCCCGGCATCGGGATCGAATGGCAACCACCGTCCTGGTGCAGTCGAAGCACTGGGCTCCCGGGACCACACATGTCGCATTTGCAGCAAAATGGTGCCACACGCCATCACCGTCGATCGTTTCAGTGCATGTCTGGCAATTGCCCGGACCCTCCCCCTGCTGTGTCGTGGCCTGCTGGGCCGCAATCGGGGCGACGTGGATCCCGATCATCAGCACCGTTGCGAGAAATAGCGCGCGTAGTGAGCCTCTCATGTGCCTCTCCTTCCGACTAAGGGTTTGAGAACCTGATCTGCCAGATTACGGCGTGCTGACTACCATCCGGGAACTGCCGGATGCCGAACAGTCGACCATGGGGCATGGACCCCCTGATGACGTCGCGGTCGATTGGGCGACTCCCAAGGAGTGCGCCGTTTTCGGGTCGAGGATCTCGAGCACCATATTCTTCTCGTGCCCAGAATGCGCTGCGGAGTTGCCGCAGATGCATTGTGCGCCAAGCTCTCAGCTGGAAAGGGCTTCACGTCCGCTTGCGGACGGAATAGCACCACAGCGAGCCTCCCGTCGTCAAGCATCCCAGCTGTGACGACAGACGGCCGCTGCGGTATTTGCTCGGGTGTAGCTGGGTTGAGTTCAGCAGAGGGAAACCACTCTCGTCGGCTCAAGCCGCTGTAACATCGTTCCGTTGATGTGCCATCGCTCAAGTACATATGATGAGAAATGAGCCACCCAGAAAGTCGAGTCAGTCTCGGCGATCGGGATCCGGAGTTTCGCCGCTGCGTTGGCAGGGTCCACGGTGCGATCCTCAGTGCCAAACGAGCGAACGATCGGCCCCCCGGGGCCGCTCAAATGGAGCGGGTACCCGAACCCTGCCTCGGTGCCGACGGTCGTCACGGGCAGGATGGAGTCCCCTCGGAGCCGGAGGGCGTACTGGCCACTGAGCGACTCCATCGTGATGGTCCGGACGATTTTGCCCGTTGGGGCCACCACCGCAATCCGCGACCCCGAGAAATCCATGATCATCAATGAGTCGCCCTTCGGCATCATCGGCCCGACGTACGCCAATTCGTTTGGACCGGTGCCCTTGGGGCCGAAGAACCCGACCACCTGCCCGGTGGAATCGGTCCTAACCAGGAGGTCACTCAAGGTCGAGCGACCGAACACATATCCCGTTCCGAGGGGTGCGCCGCGAAACGGGCGATCGATGTCTGCCGTATCCGCCGACACCACAAACTTCTCGACGAGTTCAATCGATGCCGGTGCCGTCGGCTTGGCGTCACCACTGCAGCCCAGTACGGCGACGATCGCGAATGCCAACAAGCCTTTCGGGTTGCTCGTGGAGACCGTGCCGTGGAGACGCCGAGATAATTGGAGCATTGAGAATCCTGGTTGAGGGGAGCGGGAATCGTCGGCTGGGTCGGGGTCCAACAGTGTTCCTTGCTTCATCTTGGTGCTTTCGAAACTCGTGGTGCACTCGCTTCTCCCAAGGGTTGCAGGTGCGCGACTGGCTGTGGGAGGGACCCGGAACTTTTCGCCGAGGATCGAGGATGCGGCCAACCGGCCGAGGTTGTTGCGTTGCGATTTGTGCGAGAGGAAAGGCGCATCTCTCGAACTGTTTCCCCGGACCGGGGAGTTCGGTAGGGGTGGCTACCGCTCACCTTGAAACGTTTGCGGGCGCGTGCCGCCGACGTCCTCGGACGGATGCAGGTCTCCTCGCGCGTGGCCGGAAAGAGCATCGACGCCGCGTCCGCCGTCATCCTGAAACACCCGCATCGGCTCTCCGGAATCGGGAGTCTCCCGCCCGCCCAGAAGGCTTCCTCAGCGCACCAGCCCACGACGCTGAGGGTCGGACGCCTATGCCGTGACGATCCAAGCGGCGCGCCTGTACCAAAGCGGCGGGGCAAGCCGAGTCGGACTCCCGCACCCCGCACCCTCGAGGGCACGAGCTTCGAAATCGTGCTCGACCTCATCGTCCGGGAGCGCGAGGAAGACACGAGCGACCTGCTCGCGATCACCGTGGCAGAGTGCGGAGAGGTGGACCGGGCGACGCGAGGAATACCGCATCTGGTCCCCGCGACCGGGCCCGAGATCCACGATGAGCTGATGCGGCGGACAGTGATTGCGCCCCGGTCGGGATCTCCACCGGGTGATCGCTGGGCGCATCGAGGGCCGGACTTTCGTCGAGATCGGGGCCGCCCTGGCAAGTCCCCGCAGCGGGCGAAACGGTTGCTCACCACGGCGCAGGTGCGCGTCAAGATGGCGTGCCGGGATTGGTTCCGGAGATGGCTGCAGACGCGGGCGGGGAGCCGTACAACGAGGTGGAGCGGGCGGGGATTGGAACAGTGGCGGGCTACCAGCTCGCACAGTTTGCGGCGCGGGGACTCAATGCACAGTGAGGCGGGAGCCTCGTCCGATCATGTGACGGAGGGTGTCCCCCGAGCACCCACTCGCTAGAGGATGTGAGGGGTCGCCTAGGCAGACGAAGAGTAGGTAGGGGTGAACACCAATTGGTGACACTGCCAGGCGCAGGTGATCGGTCCTGCCTGGCGAATCCCAGCGTCGCCGAGAATCCACTTCGAGGACAATTCGACTCTCGGTGCCGCTACTCGAATCCGGCGCCCGCCAGAGTGCCGCGAGATATGCGAAGCGTGCGCGCTTTCGCTCACATGCAAACTATTAACCGGCGAAGTCAATTCGGGTGGCGCCGCCAGCTTGACGACGGCTCCGGCCCTCATCATCGTCCGTTGCATCATCGCTCGCAATGCTTTCCGATCGACCATCCACGAGAACTCGACATGCCCTCAAGCTCGAACAGACTTGTGTTCGTCCTGTTGCTGACGTGCGCTCTCCATGGCGTGATGCCGGCGCAGGGTCCGCAACCCGCCGCTCGTCGGCTGACTGGCCCTTCGTGTGGCGCTTGCCGGATCGACCTGAAGCTTGTTGGTGAGTTGGATGGCGGCGAGAAGGGTGCTGATCTGTCAAACGGGGCGCTCCGCGTTGTGCGGTCTGGCTCCGGCGAACTGTTCGCGGCGGGGTGGAGCGGCGAGGTGTATCGATTTGGGCCCACGGGAAAGTATCTCGGACTGCTCGGTCGTAAGGGGTGAGGGGCCCGGTGAGTTCAAGGCCCCGAATGCAATCAGTCTCGACCGGCAAGGCAACCTTCATTTCCTCGACCCCGCCATCGCGCGGCACAGCGTGTTCTCTGCAGCGGGCAAGTACCTCTCTGCATCCCGGTATCCACCCGAATTCGTGGCGCGAGAATTCTATGTCACTCCCGACGGCGAAATCGTCGTGGCCGCAACGATTCGCCTTGCGAACGCGATCGGCTTTCCGATGCACCGAACCTCGAACGGCCAGATCGCGGCCTCTTTTGGGCCGGAAGTGCCGATTCGACCGGGTACCTCTGACGAGGCGGTGCGCTACGCCTTGGGAACCGCGCGTGGAGGTGGCTTCTGGGCGGTCAAGATGACGTCACTCGAGCTTGAACTGCGGCGTGACGATGGCGCCCTCGTCCGGGCCCTGACTGCGACACGCCCCTGGCTCCCGGTGACCAACCGGCTTGGTCCAGTGGGGCCCACTCAGCCGTTGCCGCCCAGAATCAGCGGTGTCGTGGAACGGGATGATGGCTTGGTCGTGCTGTATGGGAAGGTCGCTGGGCCGAACTGGGAACAGGCGTGGGGCCCCCCAGCGCCGAACCCGATCAAGGGGCCGAACGTCCCACTCATGGTCCGCAAGCTCATCAACCCCGACCTTGCCTACGACACGTTCATCCTCGTTGTCGATCCGGTGCGGAATGTGATCTTGTCGGAGCGCCGATTCGATCAGAACGTCGTGGAGTTCGTCGATTCGCGGCATGTCCTGACGCGCTCGACGATCGACGACGAGGCCGGTGCCGAAGGTGTGGGAGGTTGTGTTTACCCAGCCGGGCGGAACGCGCTGAAGCTCACGGCCGGGGCGATCGCCGCTTGGTGATCACGGCACACTCCGTTCCCCCCGCGTGGGTGAGGCGGATCTCCTTCAGGAACCATGCTGACAATCGGCGAAGCTCGGCGCGCTCACCGACACCGGCACACCGGCCCGTCTCGATCATCGACTCGACGACCGCCGTCACCGAGTCCTGCTTGATCGACACGATCACGAGTGCCCTCCGAACGCCTTCTCGTGTCTCGATCGGAGTCACGTTGTCGCAGGTCAGCTCGAATCGAGCGACCATCCGATCCGCGAGCAGTGCCTTGATCGCGGGTGCGGGAATCCGCGGGAGGAGGGTTGCCGAGTGACACTCCACCAGGATCGGACGCTCTCCGGTCATCGCGTGGCGCCCGCGAAGGTAGCCGTCGAGGATCGCCGAGGTGTCCACGGCCACCTGGTTGGGCGGCGTCTGGGCCTGCGCTCGCTGGGGATGGCAGATTGCGGCCACTCCAAACAGCCACACACCCAACCACAGCATTCTCGAGTTCACGATTGGAGGATGCATCACGCGCTCCGTGCCGCAAGGAATGGGAGTCGCCGGGGCATGGTGGGAGACGTCACGGGCACCTCTCTCGATGGCACCAGCCCGGGAATCGCTGGGCACGAAATTGCCCCACCCGGCGTAACGCCAAGTGGGGCAAGCATTTCGTTCATGGGCCCGGCGCGATTCGAACGCGCGACCTCTTGCTCCGGAGGCAAGCGCTCTATCCAGCTGAGCTACGGACCCCAATCCGGCGGTGCATAATATGCCCCGACCCCTCGTTCGGCGCCACCGGTCCCCCCGGCGCCGGCAGTTACGCCGCCACCTCGGTGGGCTTAGGATCATCCACGCCCCACCTGCCGGCGCCGCCCGTCCCCCTGCCGAGGTCGCCCATGATCCACGACAACATCCTCTCCACGATCGGCAACACCCCGATCGTGCGAATCAATCACCTCGCCCCCGCGCATGTCGACGATGTACGTGAAGGTGCGAGGCCTTCAATCCGATGGGCTCGGTGAAGGACCGACTCGCCATCGGCGATCATCGAGGACGCCGAAGCGGCGCGGTGACCTGAAGCCCGGCCAGACCGTGGTCGAGGCCGACCAGTCGGGCAACACCGGGATCGCGCTCGCGATGGTCTGCGCCGCGAAGGGCTATCCCGTTCGTCGCGCGTGATGGCGGACTCCTTTTCGATCGAACGGCGCAAGCTGATGCGCTTCCTACGGCGCCAAGGTGATCCTGACCCCCGCCGCCGAACGCGGCCTCGGGCATGGTGCAAGAAGGCGGAGGAACTCGCGGCCGCCACACGGCTGGTTCCTCACGCGGCAGTTCGACAACCCGGCAAACCCCGAGCCTATCACCGCAAGACCACCGGCCCCGAAATCCTGCATGACTTCGACGGCCAGCGGCTCGACTTCTGGGTCACCGGCTACGGGCACGGGTGGCACCCTCACCGGCGCCGGCGACGTGCTCAAGCGCGCCCGCCCCGACCTCACGATCGTCGCGACTGAACCGGAAGGCGCAGCACTGCTGTCGGGCAGGGAATGGGCGCCCCACAAGATCCAGGGCTGGACGCCTGACTTCGTTGCCGTCGGTGCTCGACCGCAAGCTGGTCGATACACATCGTCACCGTCAGCGACCTCGAGTCACGGGACGCCGCCCGGGAATTGGCGGCAGCGGGAAGGGATCTTCATCGGGCGTTTCCGGCGGCGGCACCTTCGCCGCGGCGCTGGAAAGTTGCCGAGACGGCCCCGCAGGGGTCGGTCGTGCTGGCGATGCTGCCGGACACCGGCGAGCGCTACCTGTCGACCTTCCTGTTCGAAGGGATCAATGAGGGGACGGACGAGGTGTGAGACGAATCGAGGATCGATCATCGATCATCGATCATCGATCATCGATTCTGAAGTGGGGAGATACAGCAAACGCCACCGCAGGAGGGTGGCGTTTGCGTGAAACAGTCGGGGCGAGAGGATTTGAACCTCCGGCCTCCTGCTCCCGAAGCAGGCGCGCTAACCGGGCTGCGCTACGCCCCGAATACTCTGGTTGGTGCCGACGGGACGGCACCGCACTGCATGGGCCCAAAGGGAGTCGAACCCCTAACCTTCTGATCCGTAGTCAGATGCTCTATCCAGTTGAGCTATGGACCCCTACCACCTGCAACTCGAATCCATGGGCGGTACAAGACTCGAACTTGTGACCTCCACGATGTCAACGTGGCGCTCTAACCAACTGAGCTAACCGCCCGATCACAACAACGGGCAGACGACCCTGGGGCCGACTGCCCGTCGCCGTCCTGCATGGCGGGGGTGGGATTTGAACCCACGACCTCCGGGTTATGAGCCCGGCGAGCTACCAGACTGCTCCACCCCGCGACGTTTTCTCTGCTCAGAGCGGGAAACGGGACTCGAACCCGCGACCCCAACCTTGGCAAGGTTGTGCTCTACCAACTGAGCTATTCCCGCGACTTCCCGATCAAGGGAGGCCCAACCTACCCGGCCCCTCGATCCTGCGCAACCGGCAACCCGGCAATCCGGTTGTGGGAGTGGAGGCGAGGGGAATCGAACCCCTGACCTCTACAATGCCATTGTAGCGCTCTCCCAACTGAGCTACGCCCCCCATTACCTTTGCGCCCCTGTCCAACGTCCCGCTGGGCGCGAGGTAGCACGAGAAGCTATCCGGCGCCGCCGGGAGTGTCAAGGAAACCCGGGGTCGTCATGCAGCCCCGTCACAGCGAGTTATCGTTCCTGCGCCATGCTGAGCAGCCCCATTCCCCCTGATCCCGACGACGCCCTTCCCGACGCCCCACTCGTCCCGCGCCCCGCGCTGGCCGAGCTCCCGTCGCTGTCGGAGATCCTGGCCACTGGGGCCCCCACGCTCCGCACCCGTCGCAAGCGCGACACCGCCCGGTCCCTCGGCGTCTTCGACGGCGATCGCGACATCCTCGACCAGTACCTGCACGAGGTCTCCCGCACCCCGCTGCTGACGCAGGCGCAGGAGATCGCCGTCGCGCGCCGCGTGCAGCTGGGCGACGAAGAGGCGATGCAGGAACTCGTGAAGCGCAACCTCCGCTTCGTGATCTCCGTCGCCAAGAAATATCAGAACCGCGGCCTCGCGCTCACCGACCTCATCGGCGAGGGCAACATCGGCCTGATGACGGCGGCGCGGAAGTTCGATCCCGACCAGGGCGTGAAGTTCATCTCGTACGCGGTGTGGTGGATCCGTCAGTCGATCCTCGCCGCGCTCGCGCGCCACGGCCGCACCGTGCGCGTCCCGCTCAATCGCACCGCCGATCTCTCGCGCATCATCAAGAGCACCGAGACGCTGCGCCAGGAGCTGCGCCGCGAACCGACGCCCGAGGAAGTCGCCAAGGCGACCAACCTCACCGTCGAGGTGGTGCAGGCGCTCGCCGCGCTCAACACCGCCGACGTGCGCCTCGATGCGCCGCTCGACATGGACGGCGATCGCACGCTGATCGATCGCTTCCTCGCCGACGGCCCGGGCGACACCGAGCAGGAAGTGATGGACCGCTTCCTCACCGAGGAAGTCGAACGCGCGCTCCGCTCGCTGCCGCCGCGCGACTCCAAGGTGCTGCGCCTCTACTTCGGCCTCGACGGCGGCCGCGAGCACACCCTCGAGGAGATCGGCGGGATGCTCGGCGTCACCCGTGAACGCGTGCGCCAGCTCCGCGATCGCGCCCTCAAGCGCCTCAAGGAAGGCGACGTGGGCCGGGCGCTGGCGTCGTTCGCCGCGTGACGGCCATACACCGCGGCAAGCCGCGGCCTGACGGCCGCGGCTGAACGTGCCCGCGGTTGGACACGGCCGCGGGGATATCCGCAGCGGCCGCCCCCGACGTACATTTCCCGCGTGTCCACCACCATTCCTCAGCGCCTGATCACCGCCGTCGGCGTCGGCGCCCGCCGCACCATGCGGGCACTCGGCGAGCGCGACGTCTGGGGTCCGCTGCTCCTCCCGCAGATGCGCCGGCTCGGCGTCGACTCGATCCCGATCGCGCTCTTCATCGCGACCTTCACCGGCATCGTCCTCGCCCTCCTCGCCTCGTACATCTTCACCGGCACGGTGCCGGTGTACTTCGTCGGCGCGCTCGTCGGCAAGACGATCATGATGGAGCTGGGGCCCGTGCTCACCGGGATGGCGCTCGCCGGCCGCGTCGGTGCGTCGATCGCCGCCGAGCTCGGCACGATGAAGGTCACCGAGCAGGTCGACGCGCTCGAGACGCTCGCCTACAGTCCCGACTCGTACCTCGTGGTGCCGCGCGTCCTCGCCGCGACGCTGATGTTCCCCGTCGTCACCGCGTTCGCGATCGCGCTCGGCGTCGTCGCGGGGTGGATCACCGCGATCAACCTGCTTGACCTCACCACGCTCGAGTTCACCAAGGGGTTGCGCGCCTTCTACCAGTTCAAGGACGTCTGGTTCGGGCTGCTGAAGTCGGCGTCGTTCGGCGGGGCCGTCGCGCTGATGGGGTGCATCCGCGGCCTGCGGGCGGGCGGCGGCGCCGAGGGCGTCGGCCGCGAGACGACGCGCGCAGTGGTGCTCGGCTGCGAGGCGATCCTGGTGCTCGACGCCTTCTGGGCGCTGGTGCTGCTGTGATCCGCTTCGTCGACGTCCACAAGCGCTTCGGCGACCGCGTCGTGCTCGACGGCTTCTCGCTCGACGTCCCGGATGGCCAGACCACCGTGCTCCTCGGCGCCTCGGGGGCGGGGAAGAGCGTCACGCTCAAGCACGTGGTCGGGTTGATCACCCCGGATTCGGGGCATGTGGAGGTCGACGGCCAGCGGGTCGACACCCTCGATCCGTCGGGCCTCGCCGCGCTCCGGCGGACCATCGGCTACGTCTTCCAGTTCGCGGCCCTCTTCGACTCCCTCTCGATCGCCGACAACCTGCGACTCGGCCTGGTGCGGCAGGCGCTTCCCGAGGACGAGATCGAACATCGGGTGGTGGAGGCGCTGGCGCTGGTCGGCCTCGCCGATTCGCGCGACCGCTTCCCGGCCGAGTTGTCGGGGGGGATGCGGAAGCGGGCCGGGATCGCCCGCGCCATCGCGCTGCGCCCGCGTTACATTCTCTGGGATGAGCCGACCACCGGCCTCGACCCCGTGACCGCGGCGACGATGGATCGCCTGATGCGGCGCACGGCCGAGGAACTCGGGGTCACCAGCGTGGTCGTGACCCACGACATGCGCTCTGCCTTCACCGTCGGCGACCGGATCGCGATGCTTCATCACGGCACGTTGCGCACTGTCGGGACCGTCGCCGAGATCCAGGCGACGACGGATCCCGTGGTCCGCCAGTTCATCGAGGGGATCCCCGAATGAGTCGGAAGAGCGACTTCTCGGTGGGCATCGCCGTGCTCGGCGCCGTCGCCGTGGTGGTCGCGGCCGCGCTCTGGCTCGGCGACCTCGGACCGCGCGGGCCGAAGTCGCTGCACACCGCGCGCTTCCGCACCGTCGGCGGCGTGAAGGTCGGCGACCCGGTGGTGCTGCGCGGCGTGAAGGTCGGCCGAGTCGAGGCGATCCGCCTCGCCGCCGACGACTGGGTCGAGACCGATCTGCGGATGACCGCGCCCGAAGAGGTCCCCGAGCGCGCGGTGGCCATCGCGGTCTCGGCGTCGCTCTTCGGCGAGTGGCAGATCGCCGTGATGGACTCGGCGCGCGCGCCGGCCGACCCCGACGTGCAGAAGGCGCTCACCGAGGCGCGCACCGGCGCCGGCAGCTCGTGGCCGGGCGCCACCCTGCCGGACATCGGCCAGCTGACCGCGCAGGCCTCGCGCATCGCCGGCGACATCGCCGCGGTGACGGCCCGGGTCCAGGACGCCGTCGACTCGCAGGCGATCGGCGACATCCGCGGCTCGGTCCGCGACCTCCGCCGGATGGCCGATCAACTGCTGTCGTTCACCCAGCGGCAGACCGCCTCGATGGACAAGGTCGTCGGCAACGCCGCCGGCTCCTCCGACGACATTCGCAAGGCCTCGAGGCATCTCGACGCGACGCTTTCGCGCATCGACTCTTCGACCTCCTCGGGCGAGCTCTCGGCGCTGGTGGCCGACGCGCGGAGCGCCACCGGCGAGCTCAAGGCCGCGAGCGGCGACCTCCGCCTGCTCACCACCGCGGCCGCGCAGCAGCGCGACAAGATGGTGCACATCCTGACCGCGACCGACGACGTCCTCTCGCGGCTACAGCAGGGCCAGGGCACCCTCGGCCTGCTGACATCCGACTCGACGCTTTACCGCGAGACGACCAAGACGGTGGTGCAGTTGCGCACGCTGCTGGCGGATATTCAGGCGAATCCGAGACGGTACTTCCGGTTCTCGGTGTTTTAGGGGTCGTAGGTCATAGGTCGTAGGTCATAGGTCGTAGGTCCTGCGGGACCGGGTTCCGCATACGCAGCTGCGCATCGAGGTCGTGTCGAGCGACCTACGACTTGACTTCGACTTACGACTTACGACTTACGACTTACGACTTACGACTTACGACTTTCGACTCTCGACGTTCTCCACCTTCATCAGGTCCCAATGGCCTCCAAGAAGCGCGCCGAACGAGAAGTTTCCGCTGGCGGCATCGTCTTTCGACGCGATGCCGACGGGACGCCGCGCTTTCTGCTCATCCGCGACAGCTATCAGCACTGGGGCTTTCCGAAGGGGCACTTGGAGGATGGGGAGAGTCCCGCGTGCGCGGCGATGCGCGAGACGCGTGAGGAGACCGGCCTCGAGCAGCTGGTGATGGTCGGGCCGATCCGGCTGATCGACTGGCACTTCCGTTTCCGCGGCCGCTACATCCACAAGTTCTGCCACTTCTTCCTGTTCGAGTCGGCGGCCGGCGATGCCGTGCCGCAGGTCGAGGAGGGCATCACCGCGGTGCGCTGGGAGCTGCTCGACAAGGCGCTCGAGGTGCTGAGCTACGACAACGCGCGCGGGGTGCTGCGTCGCGGCGCCGAGATGGCGCGCGCGTTGGTCGCGGTGGGTGCCGGGCGTCCGCGCCCCAAGCCTGCGCCGCTCCCGCCCGCCGCGGCGGAGTAGCGGCGATGGCACTCGCCGTCGCCGCGCTGCTGGAGCGACGGCCGGCGGCGCTGGCGGCCCGGCGGGCGCTCGCGGCCGGCGGCATCCGCCTCACCGTCGCCCGCTCCCCCGCCCATCTCGCGACCCTCCTCGGCCGGGAACTGCTCGACGCCGTCCTGATCGGCCTCGACGCGGCCCGTGGCCCGGCCCTCGAGGCGCTCCGCGCCGACTATCCCGCCATCCCCCTGCTGCTCTTCGCTCCGGTCCGCGCCGAGGACGCCGGCGTCCTGTTGCGGGCGGCGCGGGAGCGGGTCGCGGGGCTCGCCGTGGAGGGGCTCGACGAACCGATCCTGGCGGCGCTGATCCACCGCCACGGCGTGGCGGCCCGGCGGCGCGACGCCCTCCTCCCGCTCGCCCCGGCCCTGGGCCTGACCGACCCCCTCCAGCTCAAGGCCTGGGGGCTCGTCGTGAGCGAGGCGCCGTTGGGGCTCGACACCGCCTCGCTCGCCAAGCGGCTGCGGGTGGCCCGGGAGACGCTCTCGCGACGCTTCGCGGCCGGGGGGGCCCCCTCGCTCAAGCAGGCGATCGACGGGGTCCGGCTGGTGGCCGCCTCGCAGCTGCTGGGGAACCCGGCGTACCGGGTCGACGACGTGGCCCGGCTCCTCGGCTTCACCTCCTCGTCGCTGCTCCACCGGACCGCCCGGCGGGCCTTCGGCGTCCCGCTCCGGGAGGTGGCCCGGTTGGACGGGATGCCGCTGGCGGCGCGGCTCCGCGGGGAGCCGGCGGGGTGGCGCTGAGTCCCGAGTCGGCGACTCGGCTTCCCTTGTCCCGTCGGGCTTTGTGACTATTTTCACAAGCTGTCTTCGGGACCCTGTAATTCCACCTCTTTGCGACTGAGTGCCATGGCCACGGATTCGATGCTGCGCCCCGGCGAGCTGAAGGACATTCTCCTCAAGGAGATCGAGGCGGCTGACCTCGGCTCCATGGACGTCAACGACGTCGGTACCGTCCTCGAAGTGAAGGACGGGGTCGCGCTGATCTACGGGCTGCGCCGCGCGATCGCGGGCGAGCAGCTCGAGTTCACGGCGCGCGAGACGGGCGAGACGATCACGGGCCTCGTGCTGAACCTCGAGCAGGACTCGGTGGGCGCCGCGATCATGGGCGACTACCTCAAGCTTAAGGAAGGCGACGAGGTCCGCTGCACCGGCCGCCTGCTCGAGGTGAATGTCGGCCCCGCGATCCTCGGCCGCGTCGTGGACGGCCTCGGCCGCCCGGTCGACGGCCTGGGCGCGATCGAGACGGTCAGCTCCCGGCCGGTCGAGATCGATCGCCCCGGGCATCATCGTCCGGCAGCCGGTCACCGAGCCGATGCAGACGGGCATCAAGGCGATCGACGCGATGATCCCGATCGGCCGCGGCCAGCGCGAGCTGATCATCGGCGACCGCGGCACCGGCAAGACGGCGATCGCGATCGACACGATCATCAACCAGAAGGGCACCGGCGTCGTCTGCGTCTACGTCGCGATCGGGCAGAAGCGCTCGACGGTCGCGACGGTCGTGGAGAAGCTCAAGGAAGCCGGCGCGATGGAGTACACCGTCGTCGTCGTCGCCTCCGCCTCGGACCCGGCGCCGCTGCAGTTCATCGCCCCGTACGTCGGCTGCGCGATCGCCGAGTACTTCATGTACGACGAGGGGAAGGCGACCCTCTGCGTGTACGACGACCTCTCGAAGCAGGCCGCCGCGTACCGCCAGATGTCGCTGATCCTGCGCCGCCCGCCGGGCCGCGAAGCGTACCCGGGCGACATCTTCTATCTCCACTCGCGCCTCCTCGAGCGCGCCGCGAAGATCAGCACCGATCCGGAGCTCACCAAGAACGACCCGCGCATCAAGGTGCCCGGTGGGTCGCTCACGGCGCTCCCGATCATCGAGACGCAGGCCGGCGACGTCTCGGCCTACATCCCGACCAACGTGATCTCGATCACGGACGGGCAGATCTTCCTCGCAGACCGACCTCTTCTACGCCAACGTCCGTCCGGCCGTCGACGTCGGCATCTCGGTCTCCCGCGTCGGCGGCAACGCGCAGATCAAGGCGATGAAGCAGGTCGCCGGTCCGCTCCGCCTCTCGCTGGCGCAGTACCGCGAGCTCGAGGCGTTCGCGCAGTTCGGCTCCGACCTCGACGCGGCGACGCAGCGGCAGCTGGCGCGCGGCGCCCGCATGGTCGAGATCCTCAAGCAGCCGCAGTACGCCCCGGTCCCGGTCGAGGAGCAGATCGTCGCGCTCTACGCGGTGACCAACGGCTTCCTCGACGGCATCGACGTCAAGGCGATCCGGAAGTGGGAGGCGGACTTCCTGGCCTGGGCGCGCGCGTCGCGGCCGCAGGTGCTCCAGCTGGTGCGCGAGAAGAAGGCGCTCACCGAGGAAGTCACCGGCGAGCTGCGGGCGGCCATCGAGGCGTTCACCCCGATGTTCACGCCGGCCTGAGATGGCAACCAATCGCGCGCTCAAGGGACGGATCCGCTCCGTCACCAACACGCGGAAGATCACGCGGACGATGGAGCTCGTCTCCACGTCGAAGCTGAAGCGCGCCCAGGACCGCGTGGTGGCGGCCCGGCCGTACGCCGAGGCGCTGCGCCAGGTCATCGCCGACCTGGTCACGCCCGAGCTGGCGGAGCGCTTCCCGCTGCTCCGTTCGCCGCTGGCGCCGTCGAAGGGCGGCCCGTCGCGCGCGGTGATCATCCTGGTCACCTCGAACCGCGGCCTGGCGGGCGGCTTCAACGCCAACCTGATCAAGGAAGCGCGTCGCCGGATCGACGCCCTCGAGGCCGAGGGGTACCAGGTGGAGCTCGTCGGCGTCGGCAAGAAGGGCATCGGCTTCTTCCGCTACCTCGGCCGCACCTTCCGCAGCGAGCGCGCCGACATCGGCGATCGCCCGACGGCGGAGCACGCGGTCTCGCTGGTGCAGGACCTGATGGACGGCTTCGCCGACGGGACGATCGGCGTGGTGGAGCTGGTGCAGTCGCGCTTCATCTCGGTGCTCAATTCGCCGCCGGCCGCGGTGCGGATCCTGCCCATCGAGGCGCCGGCGCAGCAGGCCGGCGGCGTGCGGCCCGACTACATCCTCGCGCCCGATCCCGAGACGCTGCTGGAGCAGGTGCTCCCGCTCTACGTCCGGAACATGATGTACCGCGGCCTGGTCGAGACGGTCGCGGCCGAGCACGCCGCGCGCCGCACCGCGATGAAGAACGCCACCGACAACGCCGGCGACCTCATCGACGCGCTGAAGCGGACCTACAACCGGCAGCGCCAGGCGCAGATCACGCAGGAAATCGCCGAGCTGGTCGGCGGGGCCGCAGCCCTCTAAATCGATGATCGATCATCGATGATCGATCATCGATGACTGAACGCACAACGGAAGAGACGGAAATGACCGCTACCGCCACCACGCCGACCACCGGCACCATCGTCCAGATCATCGGGCCGGTGCTCGACATCGAGTTTCCGCCGGAGCAGCTGCCGGAGATCTACAACGCGCTGACCGTCGAGGATTCGAGCGGCCCGGTGCCGGTGCGGCTCACGGCCGAGGTGCAGCAGCACATCGGCCGCAACCAGGTGCGCGCGGTCGCGATGAGCTCGACCGACGGCGTGACGCGCGGCATGGTCGCCGTCGACACCGGCTCGGCCGTGACGGTGCCGATCGGCAACGCCGCGCTCGGGCGCATTCTCAACGTCCTCGGCGAGCCGGTGGACGGTGGCGAGCCGATCCCGGCCTCGGTCGAGCGCTGGGCGATCCACCGCCCGTCGCCGGCCTTCACGGCGCTGGAGCCGAAGACCGAGATCCTCGAGACCGGCATCAAGGTCATCGACCTGATCGCGCCGTTCGTGAAGGGCGGCAAGATCGGCCTCTTCGGCGGCGCCGGCGTCGGCAAGACGGTCGTCATCCAGGAGCTGATCAACAACGTCCAGAAGGGACACGGCGGCAAGTCGGTCTTCTGCGGCGTCGGCGAGCGCACCCGCGAAGGGAACGACCTCTACCTCGAGTTCAAGGAAGCCGGCATTCTCGGCTCCGTGGCGCTGATGTACGGCCAGATGAACGAGCCGCCGGGCGCGCGTCTCCGCGTCGGCCTCGTCGGGCCTCACGATCGCCGAGTACTTCCGCGACGTCGAGGGCCAGGACGTGCTCCTCTTCGTCGACAACATCTTCCGCTTCACGCAGGCGGGCGCCGAGGTCTCGGCGCTCCTCGGCCGCATGCCGTCGGCCGCCGGCTACCAGCCGACGCTGGCGACGGAAATGGGCGACCTGCAGGAGCGCATCACCTCGACCCGCAACGGCTCGATCACCTCGGTGCAGGCCATCTACGTGCCGGCCGACGACCTCACCGACCCGGCGCCGGCCACGGCCTTCGCCCACCTCGACGCGACGGTCGTGCTCTCGCGCGCCATCTCCGAGCTCGGCATCTATCCGGCCGTCGACCCGCTCGACTCGACGTCGCGCATCCTGGCGCCGCAGTTCATCGGCGAGCGCCACTACAACGTCGCGATCGGCCTGCAGCGCACCCTGCAGCGCTACAAGGCGCTCCAGGACATCATCGCGATTCTCGGCATGGACGAACTGTCGGAAGAGGACAAGCTGATCGTCGGCCGCGCGCGCCGGCTCCAGCGCTTCCTCTCGCAGCCGTTCGCGGTCGCCGAGCAGTTCACCGGCCTCCCGGGCAAGTACGTCAAGCTGGAGGAGACGGTCGTCTCGTTCGAGCGCGTCCTCTCCGGCGAGTTCGACCACCTGCCCGAGCAGGCCTTCTACATGCAGGGCGGCATTGACGACGTGATCGCCAGGGCCAAGGAGTTGCAGGGCTGATGCGCGTCACCGTCATCTCGCCCGAGCGCGCGGTCTTCGACGGCCAGGCCGAGGCGGTGAGCGCCACGGCCTTCGACGGCGAGATCGGCATCCTGCCGAATCACGCGCCGTTGATGACCGTGCTCGGCACCGGGCCCCTCCGCATCCGCACCGCGGCCGGGGCCAGGACGTTCCATGTGCAAGGCGGATTCCTGCAGGTCGTCTCCAACACGGTCCGCATTCTCGCGGAACAGATCTCAGGAGATGCCGATGCGTAAGACCCCCCTGCTTCTTGCTGCCGTCATCGCCTCGGCGCCGCTCGCGGCGCCGTCGGTGCTTTCGGCCCAGTCCACCGGCACGCCCGTCTACGCGGCGCCGTATCGCGCCTTCGGCCAGAGCGAGGTCGGCCTGTCGCTCTCCGATCCGGGCAGCGGCTTCGCGCTCGAGGGCTCGTACCGGACCGCCTTCAATCGCACCGTCGACATCGGGTTCCGCGGCGGCCTCGCCGACGGCGGCCGCGGCGCGAAGAGCGCGCTGCTGGTCGGGACGGACCTGCGGGCGCGCGTCCTCGACCACAACGAGTCCTTCCCGCTCGACGGGTCGTTCACGCTCGGCGTCGGCCTCGCGTCGGGCGACGGGACCACGGTGGGTTACCTCCCCGTCGGCTTCACCATGGGACGTCGTGTGCTGATCGAAGGATCGTCGGCCTCGCTCGTGCCCTACATCCACCCCGTGCTCACGCCGATCTTCGGCGACGGCAGCGGCACCGATTTCTCGATCGGCTTCGGGCTCGACGCCAAGCTGAACAGTCGCCTCGACGTCCGCTTCTCCGCGGCGCTCGGCGATCGGGACGGCATCGCCTTCACCGTCGCCTGGGTGCGTTGATCCTCCCTCTCGAGTTCCTGCGGAGTCGCCTGATGCGGTCCACTGCCACGCTCGCCCTGCTCGCCACCCTCGCCGCGACACCCGTCGCGGCGCAGGTCCGCGGGCTTCCGGTGGTCAACAACGGCGTCCCGACCGGCATCGGCCTCGCCGCCGACGTCGGCTTCGCCAACCATGACTTCGGGCAGGCCACGACCTTCGGGGTCTCGGCCGCCGTGGGCCTCGGCTTCGTCGGCATCGGCGGCGCGGTGTCGCGCACCGAGCCCGACAACGGCCCCTCGGGCTACTCGCAGGCGGTCTCCGCCTCGCTGAACATCCTCGGCGGTCCGCTGGTGCCGATCCGCGTGACCGTGCTCGGCGGCGTGGGGCAGTGGAAGTCGGGCGCGGAGACGGTGCGTCACATCCCGGTGTCGCTCGGCCTCTCGGCGACGATCCCGATTCCGGCGCTCTCGATCAAGCCGTGGATCGCGCCGCGCTTCGATCGCGTGAGCATCACGAACGGTGGCAGCGACAACCGCTTCGCGATCGCCGGCGGCGTCGAGTTCGCCATGGTCAACGGGCTGTCGCTCCGGGCGTCGTACGACCGGCTCTTCGTGAGCAACCTCAAGCCGGGGATCTTCTCGGTGGGTGTCGGCTTCGCGCCCTGACGGGCCGCGCTCGGTTCAGCCGAGCAGCCGCAACAACATTGCCGCACTCCGTTCCGCCGCGCCGCGCTCCCCCTCGAGCGCGGCGCGGTTGCGTCGGCCCTCGGCGATCGTGACGTCGGGGTGGTCGAGCATCGCCTCCCAGCGCTGCAGCAGCGCCTCCACCGGCGACTCCTCGGGGAGCACGTCGATCCGGCCACCGGCCCGCAACAGCTGCGACGTCGCGTGACCCGCGATCGCGCGGTCCGATGACGATCGTCCGCCCCCACCCGGCCGGCTCGAGCACGGAGTGGATTCCCGCCTTCGCCGAAGCCGCCGCCCACGTAGGCCATCGAGCCGTTGGCATAGAGCCTGCGCGAGGATCCCGACACGGTCGCCCACGACGATCGGCGGTGTGCTGCCGGGGGCGAGCCGCGCCGAGCCGCACCGGGGCGGGGAGTCCGAGCCGCGCGGCGTCGGCGTCGATGCGATCGAGGTGGTCCGCCGTCGGCTCGTGGGGCACGACGATCAGCCGCGCTACGGGATGGCGCGTGCGCAGCTGCGCAAACGCCGGCAGGAGCACCGCCTCGTCGGCCGGCCAGGTGCTGCCCGCCACGAGGGTGAGCGCCGGATCGGCAATCGCCAGCAGCGGGTCGGACCGGTCGACGGCCGCCACCGCGGCGAGGACCGAGTCGATGCGCGGGTCGCCGGTGAGCTCGATGGATTCGGCGCGGGCGCCGAGCTTGGACATGCGGGCGCCGTCGGCGGCGGTGATCGCGCCGACGGCATCGAGGACCTCGTAGCCGCTTCGGGTGGCCGGGAGGGCGGGCCAGCGCAGTCGACCGCTCACCGGGGAGACGGTCGCCGCGACCATCGCGACGCGCGCGCCGCGCGACGCCGCGTGGGTGGCGAGTTCCGGCCAGAGGTCGAGCTTGGTGAAGACCAGCAGCGTCGGGGCGGACCGCCTCGAGGGCCGCGTCGACATCGCGAGGCCGGTCATACGGGAGATACCCGGCGCCATCCACCGCCAGCGAGGCCGCGAAGCGTTCCGCCGACGGCGAGAAATGGGTGTAGAGCAGCTGCAGGTCGGGGCGATGGGCGCGGAGCGCCTCGAAGACGGCCTTGGCTTGCAGCCCTTCGCCGACCGACGGGGCATGGAACCACGCCAGCGGGCGGCCGGGGTCGCGGTGGTCGCGTGCCCAGGCCGCGAGGGTGGCCGGGGCGGCCCGTCGGGCGGCGTGCGCCCGCTGCTGCCGGTCGTCGCGGAGCAGCAACGGCACCAGCGGCACGGCGGCGCGCACCAGCGCGCGATAGGCAGGGGAGGTGGTGGCCACGGCGGAACGATGCAGGGGGCGGGGGGCGGGGGCAAGCGGTGGGGGGCTGTTTCGCCACTGGAACACCCCCGGCGCCCCCCAGTGTAGCTTCAATCATGGCTGCCTCGCGCTACGTCACCGAGAGTCGTGCTCCGCGCTACTCGCTCCTCTTCGCGCTGCCGCTGCTGCTCGCGTACGAGGGGCTCGCCTGGTTCCTGAGCGATCCGACCGCCGGTGGCGTCCGCAACGGGGCCGACGTGATCCTCAAGGGGCTCTTTGCCGCCGTGGGTGGGGCCCGGGGCGTACTTGCCTTCGAGGTCGGGCTCGGGCTGGTCGGGATCTGGCTGGTCGGGCGGGACTGGCGCCGTCACCCCGGACCGCTGCGCGCGTCGGTCTTCGGTGGGATGCTGCTCGAGTCGTCGGTGCTGGCGGTCCTGGTCGGGCTGATCGTCGGTCGGGCGACCAACTCCCTGCTGCACATCCTGGCGATCGGGCAGGGCGGCGCGTCGATCGACCTCCCGACCCAGCTGATGATCTCGCTCGGCGCCGGGATCTACGAGGAACTGCTCTTCCGCGTCGTGCTGGTCGGCTCCCTGGCCTGGGCCGGGGCGCGCCTCTTCGGCTGGGCGCCGCGCACCGCGGGGATCGTCGCCGCGGTGGCGGGGGCCCTGCTCTTTTCGGCGTTCCACTACATCGGCGCGTACGGCGATCCGCTCGAGCTGCCGTCGTTCCTCTTCCGCTTCCTCGCCGGCCTGGTCTTCAGCGGCATCTACCTCCTCCGCGGCTTCGGCATCGCCGCGTGGACGCACGCGCTCTACGACGTCTTCGTCACCCTCGGCTGACGCCCGATGCGACGCCTACTTGCCGGCCTTCGCCGGCTTGGCCGTCTTCATGGCCACGACGCTGTCGAGCACATGCCGGAAGGCCTCGATCGGATACGCCCCTTCCATGATGCCGCCTTCGATGAAGAAGGTGGGCGTGCTCTTCGCCCCCGCGCGGATGGCGCCGGCGGCGTCGCTGCGCACGATCTTCGCCGCGTCGGGGTTCGCAAGGCAGGCGTTCAGCGCGGGCCGCTGCAGCCCGAGCCCCCCGGCGAGCGAGAGGAAGAAGGCCGCGGGGTCGGTGAGCTTCTCCCACTTTTCCTGCTGGGCGTAGAGCGCGTCGTGCGTCGGCCAGAACTTCCCCTGCTTCATCGCGCAGGTCGCGAAGATCGCCGCGGCCGCGGCGTTCTGGTGGATCTGCGTCAGCGGAAAGTGCACGAAGACCCAGCGCACCTTCCCGGTCTTGATGTACTCCTTCTCGATCGTCGGGAAGGTCTCGACCGCAAAGCGCCGGCAGAACGGACACTGCAGGTCGGACATCTCGTAGACGGTCACCGGCGCAGAGACGGATCCCTTGGCGCGGGGGGCAATCAGCGTGTCCTGCTGGGCGGCGGCGACGGCCGGCGCGAAGAGGAGCAACAACGGAAGGAAGCGACGCACCATGGGAATCCCGGTCGGGTAGGGGAGAGCCGAGTATCTTTCGGCATGTGGCAGAAAGGTATCGGCGCGCTGGTGGCGCTCCAACTGGGGGTCTTGAGCGGGGTGTCGGCACAGGGCGAGGTGGCGTCGCTCTATCCTGCCCGGCCGACTGGCATGGTGACCGACGTGGCCCAGGTGCTCGACGCGGGCACCCTGGCGCGTATCGAGGCGCGTCTGACCCGGCTGCGCGAGCAGACCGGCGCCGAAGTGGCGGTTGTCACCCTCACGACGCTCGGGGGGCGCGAGCCGGCGGAGGTCGCGCTGGCGATCGGCCGGAGCTGGGGCGTCGGGGCGAAGGCGGCCATCGGCGACCAGCGTCGGAACGCCGGAGCGGTCTTCCTGCTCGTGCCGCGCTCGGGTGACCAGCGCGGTCAGGTGCGGATCGAGGTCGGCAACGGCCTCGAGGGGATCATCACCGATGCGCGCACGGGGCAGATCCTCGACGCGATCATGCCGCAACTGCAGGGGCAGCAGTACGGCGCCGCGCTCGATGCGGGAACGGCCGCGATTGCGGACCTGGTGGCTCGCGAGATGGGCGTCAGCGACACCTCGCTGGTACAGCCCCGCGCCCCGCCACGGAGCGGCTTCCCGCGCGGCCTGCTGACGCTGATCATCATCGTGATCTGGCTGCTCCTGAACACGCGGGGTGGCGGGCGCGGTGGCCGCCATCGGCGGAGCGGGATCGGGCCGTTCATCATCGGCGGTGGCGGCTTTGGCGGCGGCGGCTTCGGTGGGGGCGGGTTCGGTGGCGGCGGATTCGGCGGCTTCGGCGGTGGTGGCGGTTTCAGCGGCGGCGGCGGAGGGAGGAGCTTCTGATGGATCGAGCCCAACTGGATGCGGATCTCGCACGACTCGTGACGCGCCTGCAGGCGGCCGACGCGCCGACCGGCAGCGCGCTGCTCTACGGATCGGCGGTGCGCGGCGAGTGGATCGCCACGCGCTCCGACGTGAACCTGCTGCTGGTGATGGACGACGCATCACCCGAGGGACTGCGCCGCCTTGCCGGCGCGGTGTCGGAGTGGCACCGCGCCGGCCACACCGCGCCGCTGATCATCGGGCGCGAGGAATGGCAGCGCTCCGTCGACGTCTTCCCGATCGAGATGACCGACATGCAGCTTTCGTATCGGCTGCTGTATGGCAGTGACCCGCTGGCCGACGTCCGAGTCGCGCCCTCGGACCTGCGACGTGCGCTCGAGTCCGAGCTGCGCGGGAAGCTGGTGCGCCTCCGCCAGGCCTACGTGCGCTTTGGCGAGTCGATGGTGACACTCGGCGGCTTCGCCACCGCCTCGGTCGGCCAGCTGCTGGTGCTCTTCCGGTGCACCGGCGCGCTCCTCGGCCGTCCCATGGGGGCCACCGCCGCCGAAACCGTGGCGCAGCTCGCCGACGTACTGGGCGACGACGCGGCGGTGGTGACGGAAATCGCGGGGCACCGGGCGGAGCCGGAATGGCACTGCCCCCCCGCCACGTTCGCCCGGTATCTTGAAGCCGTCCGCCGGGCGGTTGAGTTCATTGACCACTACCCACAGGGAGATGCTTGATGCGCCGCATGCTTCGTAGTGCCTCGCTCCTCGCCACCGTGACGGTGCTCGCCAGCGGCTGCGGGTACAACACGCTGCAGGGACTCGACGAGCAGGTGAACAAGGCGAAGGGGCAGATCGAAGTGCAGCTCCAGCGCCGCGCCGACCTGATCCCGAACCTCGTGGCCACGGTCAAGGGTGTCGCCGCGCAGGAAACCACCGTGTTCATCGCGGTTGCCGAGGCGCGCGCCAAGCTCGCCGGCGCCGTGCAGGGCGGCAACGTCCAGGAGATGGCCAACGCCAACGCCGCGATGCAGGCGCCGCTGGGCCGCCTGATCGCGATCGCCGAGGCGTACCCGACGCTCCGGAGCAGCGAGAATTTCAAGCAGCTGCAGGACCAGCTCGAAGGGACCGAGAACCGCGTCGCCGTGGCGCGGACGGACTACAACAGCGCCGTGGAGCAGTTCAACACCACGACGCGGAAGTTTCCGACCAACCTGACGGCGAAGATGTTCGGACTCGGGAAGCCGCGGGAGTACTTCGAGGTGACGACGCCAGGGGCGAAGGATGCGCCGGCGGTGAAGTTCTAGTAGTGAGTCGTGAGTCGTGAGTCCTGAGTCGTGAGAGAGGTTCTTCGACTGCGTCCGCTTCGCGGACTGCGCTCAGGATGACACCCCTCAGGACTCAGGACTCAGGACCCAGGACCCAGGACTCAGGACTCAGGACTCACGCCTCGGAAACAGGTTCTCCGGCTTCCGCACCGACGCCCCGCCCACCGCGGGGCGTTTGGCGTTGGTCCAGGCCGCGGCCGGCGTGCCGTCCTGGCCGAGCGCGTTCCAGAGGGCGGTGGCCTTCTCGGGCATGAAGGGGAAGGTCATCACCGAGAGGCGCAGCAGCGTCGTGGCGAGGGTGACGAGCACCACGTCGAGCTCGGCCTCCTGGCCGCCCTTGGCGAGCGCCCACGGGGCCGCGACGGTGATGTGACCGTTGGCCTCCGTCACCACGTCGACGACCAGCTTCGCCGCCCCCTTGAGGTCGTTGGCGTCCATCGCGGCGGCGTAGGCGTCCACGGCCGCATCCGCGACAGGCAGGGCGGCGGGCGTGGCCGTCGGGACCATCCCGCCGCGGTACTTCTCGATCATCGCGAGGACGCGTGACGCGAGGTTGCCGAGGCCGTTCGCGAGTTCGCTCTCGTAGACGGCATCGAATCGCTCGAAGGTGAAGTCGCCGTCGTTCTCGAAGCCGACCTCACGGAGCAGGAACCATCGCAGCGCATCGGCGCCGTGCCGCTCGGCGCCCTCGGCGATCGTGACGGAGCTGCCCTCCGACTTGCTCACCTTCGCGCCGCCCCACTGGACGTAGCCGTGCGCCCAGATCGCCTTCGGAAGCGGGAGATCGGCGGCGAGGAGCATCGCGGGCCAGATGATGCAATGAAAGCGGGTGATCCCCTTGCCGACGACGTGGAGGTCGGCGGGCCAGATCGCGTCCCACCCCGCCTCGGGGTAGCCCGTTGCGCTGAGGTAGTTGATCAGCGCGTCGAACCAGACGTAGACCGTCTCGTCGTCGGTGCCAGGGAACGGAATCCCCCACGGCAGGCGCGCGCGCGAGATCGAGATGTCCTGCAACCCCTCGCGGAGCGTGCTGAGGATTTCGTTGCGGCGGATCTGCGGCTCGACGCGGAAGGCGTCGTTGGCCTCGACGAGTGCCAGCACCCGGTCACGATAGGCCGAGAGCCGGAAGAAGGTGTTCTTCTCCTTCGTGCGCACCAGCTCGCGCGACGGATGCTCGGGACAGCGGCCATCGACCAGCTGGCCCTCCTGCTTGAACTCCTCGCACCCGACGCAGTAGAGCCCCTCGTACTCGCCGACGAAGAGATCCTCGGGATGCCGCTCACGGATCCGCTCGAGCAGCGCCTGCACGCCGGCGGCGTGGCGCGGTTCGGTCGTGCGCATCCAGTCGTCGTGCGCACAGTGGAGGCTCAGCCAGGTCTGCTCGAAGTGCGTCGAAATCCCGTCGACCCAGGCCTGCGGCGACATCCCGGCCGCCTGGGCCGACTGGAAGACCTTCTGGCCGTGCTCGTCCATCCCCATCAGGAAGCGGACCGGCGTGCCCTGCAGGCGGTGCCAGCGCGCGATCGCGTCGGCGCCGATCTTCTCGAGGGCGTGGCCGAGGTGCGGATCGCCATTGGCGTAGTCGATGGCGGTGGTGATGTACCAGGGCTTCACGCCGAACTCCCGTCGGGGGGGCCGCCGCGTTGCGGGCGGCGTGGCGCGCCGGGGGGACGGCGGGCGGGTGGTGTCGCGGCGTCGGACGCCGGCTCGGCCAGCGTCGGCGCCGCGGGCGCGTGCTCCACTTCGTCCCGCAGTTCGAGCAACCCGATCACGCGGGGACCATGCTCGTCGCTCCGGAGGAAGACGCGCTCGCGCAGGATGTCGACCGCCACGACCTTCTCGGCGCCCCGGAGCGTCTGGATCAGCTTCCCCTCCTTGGGGAAGCGCTTCCGCGCGGTCAGGTAGAACTCATGCTCGTACTTGAGGCAGCAGAGGAGCCGGCCGCAGCCGCCCGAGATCTGCGCCGGATTGAGCGAGAGCCGCTGGTCCTTCGCGAGGGCGAGATTGACCGGCCCCGGCTCGGTGAGCCAGGTGCTGCAGCAGAGTTCGCGACCGCACCGCCCGACGCCGCCGAGGCGCGCCGCTTCCTCGCGCACGCCGATCTGGCGCAGGTCGATCCGCGTCCGGAAGGTGGTCGCGAGCTCGCGCACCAGCGTGCGGAAGTCGACCCGCTTGTCGGCGGTGAAGTAGATCGTCAGTCGGTTGCGATCCCACTGCCACTCGGTGTCCGAGATCCGCATCGGGAGGTTGTGCGACGCGACGCGCGCGATGACGGTGCGTCGTGCCTCCTCCTCGCCGCGGCGGAGTTCCTCGTGCTGCTGGACGTCGCTGGGCGAGGCGCGCCGGACCACGGCCGCGCGCTCGCCCGGCGCGGCGGCGACCACCTCGGGCGCGGCGTCGCCCGGGGACGCGCTCGCGTCGGCGGCCGGGAGGTCGGTGCCGCAGGTCGTGCAGCCGCCGCACTTGGCGAGGGCGGCGGCGCCGACGGTGTTGACGCGGCCGAGGTCAAAGCCGCGCTCCACCGCCACCACGACCGGTTCGTTGAGCCGCAGCGGCGCGGCGTCATCGGACCAGTCGTAGAAATCACGGCGGTTGCCCTTGAAGCGAACTTCGACGGTTTGGGGCATCAGGCGTCGGCGTACGCACCCATCGCCGCGAACTTGTCGTGGCGACGCTTGATGAGCTTGTCGGCCTTGAGCTTGCGCAGCTCGGCCATCTGGCGGATCAGCGCGGCGCGGAGCGACTCGCCGGCTTCCTCGGGGTCGAAGTGCGCCCCGCCGACGGGCTCGGGGATGATCTCGTCGACCAGGCCGAGGCGGAGGAGGTCGTCGGAGGTCAGCTTCAGCGCCTCGGCGGCGCGCTCGCGCTGCGACGCATCCTTCCAGAGGATCGCCGCGCAGCCTTCCGGCGAGATCACCGAGTAGACCGAGTTCTCGAACATCAGGATGCGGTCGGCGACGCCGAGCGCGAGTGCACCGCCGGAGCCGCCCTCGCCGATGACCACGGCGATGATCGGCGTCGGCAGGATCGGACATCTCGAGGAGGTTGCGCGCGATGCGCCTCGGACTGGCCGCGCTCCTCGGCGCCGAGACCCGGGTAGGCGCCCGGCGTGTCGATCAGCGTGATGACCGGCGCATGGAAGCGTCGCGGCGATCTGCATCAGCCGCAGCGCCTTCCGGTAGCCCTCGGGATGCGGCATCCCGAAGTTGCGCGTGATGTTCTCCTTGGTGTCGCGGCCCTTCTGGTGGCCGATCACCATCACCGACTGGCCGGCGAGGCGCGCCCAGCCGCCGACGATCGCGGGATCGTCGCGGAAGAGCGCGGTCGCCGTGCAGCTCGATGAAGTCGGTGAAGATCGAGGCAGAGGTAGTCGAGCGTGTACGGCCGCCGGGCATGCCGCGCCACGAGGACGCGCTGCATCGGCGTGAGGCCGGCATAGATCTCGGCGCGCTTCGCGTCGAGCTTCTCCTCCAGCGTCGTGAGCTCGCCGAGGACGTCGATCTCGCGCTCGCTGCCGACGCGCTTCAGTTCGTCGATCTGTTTCTCGAGCTCGGCGAGGGGCTTCTCGAACTCGAGGGTGTAGCTGGTCGCCATCCTGCATTACCCCGCGCGGATGAAGGAAACGGCGTCGCCGCCGAAGAGGTGCCCGCAGGTCGCGAAGGGTTTCCTCGCGCGGTTCCACCCGCAGGCGCCGGGAGCGGAGGCGCGCGGCCGTGCCGTTCCCGTCGGACCACTGAATATAGAGCGGCGCGGGCCCGGGGTGGGCCATGCAGATCCGGGCCAGGGTCCGGATCGACTCCGGGGCAGGGGCCTCCGGGGCGGCCCACTGGATGGCGATCCCCAGCAGCCCGGCGCTCTCCAGCTCCGCCAGCGGCCGCGCCCCCTCGACGATGAACGGCACCTGGTCCTCGCCCCGGTCCCGGGCCGAGTAGCCCCCGCTCAGCAGCATCGCCTCGTCGACCCGGATCACCTGGTTGAGCTTGGCCCAGGCCTCGGGGAAGACGATCGCCTCGGCGGTGCCGTGGAAGTCCTCCACGGTCACCCGGGCGTACTCCTTCCCGGTCTTCTTGGAGATCTGCCGCTTCACGGCGGTCAGCACCCCGGCCACCGCCACCTGGCGCTCGCTCCAGCTCCCCGATCGTCGCGGTGGTCCGGGTGCCGAAGAGCTCGACCAGCGGGCGGTAGCGCTCGAGCGGATGGCCCGAGATGAAGAAGCCGAGGATCTCCTTCTCCTTCGCGAGCCGGTCGGCCTCGGTCCAGGGCGGGATGTCCGGCAGCGTCGGCTCGACCGGGGTGGTCTTCACCACCTCGCCGAAGAGCGATTCCTGCCCGGCCTCGAGTTCCTGGGCCAGCAGCTGCGCCTCGCCGAGGGCGCTGGTCGACCGCGGCGACGAGCTGCGCCCGATGACCGCCCGAGCGAGTCGGCGGCGCCCGCCGCGATCAGCGACTCGAAGACCCGCTTGTTGCAGAGCCGCGCGGTCGATGCGCCGGGCGAAGTCGGCCAGCGAGCGGAAGCGGCCGTTCTCCCGCGCGGCGATGATCGACTCGATCGCCCCGGCGCCGACGTTGCGCACCGCGCCCAGTCCGAAGCGGATGCGGCGGTCGCCGACGACGGTGAACTTGAAGCCCGACTCGTGCACGTCCGGCGGCAGCACCTCGAGGCCGAGTTCGCGCGCCTCGTTGATGTACTGCACCACCTTGTCGGTGCTGCCGATTTCACTCGAGAGCAGCGCGGCCATGAACTCCGCGGGATGGTGCGTCTTGAGCCAGGCGGTCTGGTACGAGAGGACCGAGTAGGCGACCGAGTGCGACTTGTTGAAGCCGTAGCGGCCGAAGGTCTCGATCTGCGCGGCGAGTTCGTCGAGGAGGCCGCGCTCGTGACCGAGCGCCGTCCCGCGCGTGATGAACTTGCCGAGCTCCTTCTTGATCAGCTCCGCGTCCTTCTTGCCGACCGCCTTGCGGAGGACGTCGGCTTCGGCGAGCGTGAAGCCGGCGATCACGTTCGCGATCCGCATCACCTGTTCCTGGTAGGTGATGACGCCGTAGGTCGGCTCCAGCACCTCGACCAGCGAGGGATGCGGATAGGTGACCGGTTCGTGCCCCAGCTTCCGCTTGATGAAGACGGTGTGCATCCCGGCGTCGAGCGGACCGGGGCGGAGCAGCGCGTTCGAGGCGACGAGGTCGTCGAAGCGGTCGCACTTCATCGCGCGGAGCGTCTCGGTGGCGAGCGGCGATTCGAACTGGAAGACGCCGGCGGTGCGGCCCCGGCGAAGCAGCGCGTAGACCTCGGGGTCGTCGAACGGCAGTGCGTCGATGTCGAGCGGCGCGCCGGTCTTGGCGACGATCATCTGCACGGCGTCGTGGATCACCGTCAGCGTCTTGAGGCCGAGGATGTCCATCTTCAGCATCCCGACCTTCTCGAGCGCGCCCATCTCGTACTGGCAGATGATCGAGTCTTCGCCGTTGGCCGCCGCGCCGGCGCCCTTGGTCGGCGCGGTGCAGACCGGCACATAGTCGGCGAGCGGGCCCGGGGCGATCACCACGCCGGCGGCGTGCACCGAGGCGTGGCGCGACAGCCCCTCGATTCGCGAGGCGTAGGTGAAGACGCGGCGATACGCCTCGTTCTCCTTCAGCATCGCCTTCAGCTCGTCGATCTTCTCGCCCGCCTCGGCGACGGTCATCGAGAAGGCCGGCCCGGAGGGAATCAGCTTGGTGAGCTTGTCGGCCTCGCCGGGCGGCACCTTCAGGGTCCGCGCCGACGTCCTTCACCGCAGCGCGCGCCTTCATCGTCCCGAAGGTGATGATCTGCCCGACCGAGTCGCGCCCGTACTGCGCTCGCGGACGTACTCGATCACCTCGCCGCGCCGCTCGTCGCAGAAGTCGACGTCGATGTCCGGCATCGAGACGCGTTCCGGATTCAGGAAGCGCTCGAAGAGCGAGGTCGAAGCGGAGCGGGTCGACGTTGGTGATCCCGAGGCCGTAGGCGACGATGCGAACCGGCCGCCGAGCCGCGGCCCGGCCCGACCGGGATCCCGCGGGCGCGCGCCGCGTTGATGAAGTCCTGCGGTGATCAGGAAGTAGCCGGCGTAGCCCGTCGGTGTTGATCACGCCGAGCTCGAAGTCGAGCCGCTGCTGCACCGCCTCGGGCAGCGGCTTGGCGTAGCGCGCCTCGAGCCCGGTGGTCGCGAGCGTGGCGAGCAGCGTTTCGTCCGAGGTGACGCCCTCGGGGAGCGGATACTTCGGCACGAAGTAGCGCTTCTCGAAGTCGAACTCGCAGAGGTTCGCCACCGCCTGCGTCTGCTCGATCGCGTCGAGCTGGTCGGGGAAGAGCGTCGCGCATCTCGGCTTCGCTCTTGACGTACGACTCGCTGCCGGTGAAGCGGAAGCGCTTCGGGTCGTCGAGATCGGCGCCGGTCCCGATGGCCGAGCAGGACGTCGTGCGCCTCGGCGTCGTCGCGCGTGAGATAGTGCGCGTCGTTGGTCGCGACGACGGGGAGGCCGAGGTCCTTCCCCAGCGCGATCATCCCCTTGGCAACCTCGAGCTCCTCGGGGATCCCGTGGTCCTGGATCTCGAGGTAGAAGCCGTCCTTGCCGAAGGTCTCCGCCATCCAGACGGCCGATTCGCGCGCCTTGTCGTAGCGCCCCTGGCGCAGGTAGAGCGCGACCTCGCCCGAGAGGCACGCCGCGAGGCAGACGATCCCGTCGCTGTGCGCGGCGAGGACCTCCTTGTCGATGCGCGGGCGGCGGTAGAAGCCCTCGGTGTAGCCGATCGAGGAGAGCTTGATCAGGTTCTTGTAGCCGACCGCGTTCCGCGCCAGCAGCACGAGGTGCGAGTACTGCGCCGGGGCCCACGACGGCTTCTCGCGCGCCTGCCGCGGGCCGAAGGCCAGGTACGCCTCGAAGCCGAGGATCGGCCGGATCCCCTGCTTCTTCGCCTCGTCGTAGAAGCTCCACGCCGCGTGCAGGTTGCCGTGATCGGTGACCGCGAGCGAGTCCATCCCCATCCGCTTGACGTGGCTCACCAACTCGGGAATCCGGTTGGCGCCGTCGAGCAGCGAATATTCGCTGTGGGTGTGGAGGTGGACGAACGCCATCAGCGCACCCGGTGGCTGAGTTCGGCCAGGACGCGCTCGAACGGCACGCCGCGCGCCTGCAGCAGGACGAGCAGGTGGAAGAGCAGGTCGGCCGCTTCGCTGGCGAGCCGCTCGCCGCTCTCGGCCAGCGCCGCGATCACGGTCTCGACCCCTTCCTCGCCGACCTTCTGGGCGATCTTGGGGATCCCGCGTTCGAACAGGGTGGCAGTGTACGATTCGGGTGGGCGGGTGGCGTGCCGATCCGCGATCATCCGGGCCAGGCGGGTCAACAAATGGCCGCCGTCATCGTCCCCGTCGGCGAGCTGCCCGTCCGGCGTGATCCGGCGGAAGAAGCAGGTGGGGCGATTGGTGTGGCAGGCCGGGCCCGTCTGGGTCACGCGGTAGAGGATCGCGTCGGCGTCGCAATCGAGGCGCACCTCAGCGACCTGCTGGATGTGGCCCGACGATTCGCCCTTCTTCCAGAGCGCCTGCCGCGAGCGGCTCCAGTAGTGGGCGTGCCCTGTCGACAGCGTCGCCTCGAGGGCGGCGCGGTCGGCCCAGGCGAGCATCAGGAGGTTGCCGTTGCGGGCATCCTGCGCCACCACGGGCACCAAGCCGGCGGGATCAAACCGGACGGCATCGAGGGCCGGAGCGTCTGTCACCCGGGAATCGTATCCCGGCGCTGCCCGATTGTCAAAAGTCATTGTCCTGCTTACGCTTAGGTCAGTTTTCCTGCGCCCCCGGAGCCAGCCGCGCATGCCCGCTCGCCGCACGATTCGGCCGTCCCTCCTCTCCCTGCTCGCCCTGGCGGCCTGCGGGGGGTCGCCCACCGATCCCGGCCCGGTGACCGTCACCTGCACCTCGCCGACTCCGGTGGTGCTGGAGCCCGGCACCCAACTGACTATCGACGCCGCCCGGACCAGCAATTGCCTCTCCCTGCCGGGAGGCGCCGAGGCCCGCGAATACCTGGTCGTCGCCTACTCGGGGGCCGGGAACGAGACGTCCACCGGGATCTCCGCCGCGTACGCGCTCGCGTCGGGGACGGCCGGTGCCGCCAGCTCCCTGCTGGGGGAGCGGCCGGCCCCGGTGGCCTCGTTCGGCGCCACCGAGTCGACCCCGGAGAGCTTCCATCGGGCGCTGCGGCTCGCTGAAGCCCGGATCGCCGCCGACCCCGCGACCAAGTTCCGCGAGGCCTGGACGGGCGCGCCGCCGCTCGCGTCGGTGCCCGTGGTCGGTCAGCGCGATTCCTTCAACGTCTGCCGCACTAGCAACTGCGCGTCGTTCAACCGGATCGGGGCGACCGTGCGATTCGTCGGGCGGCAGGGGGCCATCTACACCGACGACGCCAATCCGGTCACCGCCGAGTCGCTGACCGACGCCGACCTCATCGAGCTCGGCACGCTCTTCGATGACTACCTCTTTCCGATCGACACCACGGCCTTCGGGCGCGAGTCCGACATCAACAGCGACCAACGGATCGCGATCCTGATCACGGCCGGGGTGAACGACCTCACCACCGACTGCACCAACGGTCGGATCATCGGCTACTTCTACGGGGCCGACCTCGTTCCCTCGCTGGCGGGGAGCAATCGCCGCGAGGTCTTCTACGCGTTCGCCCCGAAGGCGGCGACGACCTCGTGCCCGGCCGTCACGCGCAACATCGCGTTGCGCGCCCTCCCGCCGGTGCTGATCCACGAACTGCAGCACATGATCTCGTTCAATCAGCGCGTGCTCGTCCGCGGCGGCGATCAGGAGGACCTGTGGCTCAACGAGGGGTTGTCGCACTTCGCCGAGGAGCTCGGCTACCGGGGGGTGCCGGATGCGCGCTGTCCGTACTCCGCGAGCTGCTTCTCCCAGTTCGCGTCGGGTGACATCGACAACGCCTACAGCTACCTCGTGAATCCCGAGGGGACCGCGCTGGTCACGCCGGGCAACAACAGCGGTCCGCTCGCGTATCGCGGCGCGGCCTGGCTCTTCGTCCGCTGGCTGGCCGACCATTTCAGCAGCGACACCCTGCTCGGCGCGCAGGTGACGCGCGGGCTGGTGCAGTCGACCAGACTCGGCGCGACGAATGTCAGCGCCGTCTCGGGCATCGACTTCCCGACGCTCGTGGGTGAATGGCAGATGGCGAACTACCTGGAGAATCTCCCCGGCTTCGCGCAATCGGGGCGCTTGCGCTATCGCACCTGGAACTTCCGCGCGCTCTATCAGGCGAACTTCCCGACCCTCTACGCGAAGCCGTATCCGCTGACCCCGGACTCGACCACCGGGAGTTACAGTCGCAACGGCACCCTGCGCGGCGGCAGTGGGCGTCACGTCCGCTACAAGCTCGCGGCCGGCGCCTCGGGCGTCACTGTGCAATTGACTGGCAGCAGCGGCTCCGGCGCACCGTCCAGCACCGCCGAACCGCGCTTCGCGGTGGTCCGCATCCGGTGACGCGCCTGGTGGTGCCGCCGCTGGTGGCGCTCCTGCCGGCGCTCGTGTCGGCGCAGGCGCCACCGCGTCCCGCCCTGCCCGATCTGGCGGCCTCGGTGCGCGTGGCAGGGATGGCGGGGGCTGGCGTGGCGATGCCGGGCTACGCCGCGGGCGTCTTCGACAACCCCGCGAACATTGGTCCGATCAAGGTCCTTTCGCTCGAGGCCGCGTACGCCAACCTGCCCGATCGATCGACCTACACGACCGGCGCGGCCGCCGTACGGGCCGGCGACTTCAACCTCGGCGGAGGGCTGCGGTACCTGCGCTATCAGGGCGGGGACCGGCCGGTCGTCGACAACCTCTCCTGGGTGGCGGCGGCCGTCTATCGCGTCAAGGGCGTCGCGCTCGGCACGTCGGCGAAGTACGTCTCGGTCGAGGACTCCGCTGGAACCATCTGGCGAACCCTCACGTCGGATGCGGGCGTGACCCTCGCCTTCTTCGACATCGCCGCCCTCGCGGTCTCGTTCCAGAACCTCGGGCGCTACGCCCTCAGCGGCGACCGCCTGCAGCTCCCCGCGAGCACCCATCTTGGCTTCTCGATGAACCTGATCGACACCTATTCCAACGGTCGGCTCCTCGCGACCATCGAGACCGACTGGACCGATGGCGCTGCCAGACGCACGGTGCTCGGACTCGAGGCGGGCGTGGTCGTCCGCGGCATCGGCCTGATCGGCCGGATCGGCCGGGGCGGCCAGCCGGCGGGGAGTGGCGTCGGCGAGACGTCCTACGGCGGATCGCTGGTGCTTTCGCGCGCCCGCGTGGACTATGCCTATCAGCGACGCAGCGCCATCGGGCGCAGCGTACACCTCGTCGGCGCCCGGTGGACCCCATGAAACGCAGGAGTCGCCTCAAGATGGGATTGCTCATCACGGCCGCGGTGCTGCTGTTCGGCTATGGCACCGCCTACGTCGCCTCCGAGGAAGTGCGCTACCTGAGTCGAGCGGGAATCGAGGAGACCCGGATCCTCACGTCGCGCGTGCCGATCAGCCAGCTCGCCAAGGACAAGCAGGTCCCCGATTCGGTGCGCGAGATGGCGGGCCTCGTGCTCGAGGTGCGCACCTTCGCGCACAACCTCGCGCTGGAGACCAAGGAGACCTACACGACCTATGCCGACGTTGGTCGTGACACCCTGCTCCTGGTGCTGACGGCATCGCCGAAGAACTGCCTCTGTCCGGTCACCTGGCGATATCCGGTTGCGGGGCGCGTCCCCTACAAGGGGTTCTTCGACTTCGCCGCGGCGCGCAAGGCGGCGAAGGGGTTCGCCGATCAGGGCTACGACGTCTACCTCCGCCCCTCCGCGGCCTTCTCGACGCTGGGCTGGTTCAACGATCCGTTGCTCTCGACCGCGCTGAGCCGCGATTCCGTCGAGCTCGCCTCGCTCGTCTTCCACGAGATCGCCCACAACTCGCTCTGGGTGAAGGGCAACACCGCCTTCAACGAGAGCTTCGCGCAGTGGGTCGGCTACGCCGCCGCGCAGCGCTTCTTCATGGCGCGCGGTGACACGCTGGCGGCACTCCGCGCGACGGACCGCTGGCACGACGAACAGCTGCTCGGCGAGTACTACACGGTGCTCCTCGGCAAGCTCGATTCGCTCTATGCCCGCAAGTTGCCGCGCGAGGCGAACGACAGCGGGCGCGCCGCGATCGCGCAGTGGGCCCGAGACACGATGGCGGGCCCCTTCGGCGGCTCCTTCCGCACCTACGCCGTGAATCGCGTGGCGGAACGGCCGATCAACAACGCCGCGCTGCTCGGGACGCGGCTCTACCGGTCAGACCTGCATCTCTTCGACGACTGGCTGGCCAGCCAGGGCGGCGACCTCACCCGGGCGGTGCTCGGCCTCCAGCGGATTCTTCAGGATGCCGAGGGCGATCAGGCGTTCCAGCGACTGCGCCGCCTGATTCAGGCGCAGCGCGCCGCGTCCGCCCCCCAGGTGCCGCTGCCCGTTGATTCGGCGCTGCCCCCGCCGACGCCGTCCACACCGCCCCGCTAACTTTCCGGCATCACCCTGCAGGAGCCGTTCCGATGGATCACGATTTCGTCCGCCGAGAAGAACCCCGCCTCCTCGCCGAGCTCACCGAATTCCTCGCCATCCCGAGCATCAGCACCGGGACCGCGCACGTCGCCGACTGCCGCCGCGCCGCGCAGTGGCTTGTCGACCAACTCTTCCGCCTGGGCTGTCCGACCGTCCAGTTGATCGAGGGGGAAGGCCACCCGGTCGTGTGGGGCGAGAGTCCCCGCGTCGAGGGTGCGCCGACCCTGCTGATCTACGGGCACTACGACGTGCAGCCGCCCGATCCGCTCGACGAGTGGCACACACCGCCGTTCGTGCCCTCCATCCGCGACGGTCGGCTCTACGCCCGCGGCGCGATCGACGACAAGGGGCAGGTCTTCTGCCTCCTCAAGGCCTACGAAGCCGTTCGCGATGCCGACGGGAAGCCGCCGCTCAACGTCCACTTCCTCTTCGAGGGGGAAGAGGAGTGCGGCGGCCGGGTGGTGTTCGATCTCCTCAAGGCCGAGCCGGAGCGGACCAAGGTCGACGCCGTGCTCGTCTGCGACATGTCCTACTACGCCAAGGGATGGCCGGCGGTCTACACGGCGCTCCGCGGCCTCTGTTATGCGGAACTGGAGGTGCGCACGCTGCAGCGGGACCTCCACTCCGGCTCGTACGGCGGCGTGGCACCGAACGCGATCGAGACGCTCTGCCGGATCCTGACCGACCTCAAGTCGGCCTCCGGGAAGATCCACCTCCCGAAGCTGTACAAGCAGGTGATTCCGCCGACGAAGTCGGAGCGACGCGGGTGGAATTCGCTGCCGTTCGACGAGGCCGAGTACCTCTCGCACGAGGTCACGGCCAAGGCGCTGACCGGCCTCGAGGATGCGTCCGTCTTCGAACGCACCTGGGCGCTGCCGACCTTCGAGATCCACGGCATTCGCGGCGGCTTCGTCGGCGAGGGAGCCAAGACGGTGATCCCCGCGGCGGCGACCGCGAAGATCTCGCTGCGGCTGGTGCCGGGGCTCACGGTGGAATGGGTGCAGCAGCAGCTGCAGAAGGCGATCGCGAAAGTGGCGCCGGACTATGCGGACTGGACGCTGCGACTGCACCACGGCGGCGACCCGGTCCAGGTGGATGTCTCGCATCCCGCGTTCCGGACGCTCGATCGAGCGTTCGAGGAAGTCGTCGGGCGCCCGACCGTCGCCGTCCGGGCCGGCGGGTCGATCCCGATCGTGCCGGAGCTCGCCGCGGGAGGCGCACCGGTGCTGCTGACGGGCATCGGGCTCCCGGATGACGGGCTCCACTCACCGAACGAAAAGGTGGATCTGCAACAGCTCTGGGAGGGGATCGCGGTCTTCGGCCGCTTCTTCGAGCTGATGGGGGCGGAGGGGAAGTAGCCGTCAGCCGCTGGTCCATCACCGATGAAGCATCGGGGAAAGCAACGGGCGTCAGTGCACTGAGATGTTTCAGTTGCTGACGCCCGGGTCACATCGCGGCGCCTGGGGTGGCGGGATGCGCTTTGCCCTCAGCTGAACTGTGGGCTATGCTCAGACTCCCCCTGAGATCGGATGGCTGCCATGTCGCAGCGCCACGCCGTGCGTTCACTCTCGCTGCAATGGAAATTGCCGCTGATCGTGGTCGCGCTGATGGCGCTCGTCATTCTCGCGTCGCTCGTGTCGGCATGGCACGAGGTACGGGCCGCGACACGGCGTGCGGCGAGTGAGCGGCTGGCGGTCGTCACGTCGCAGTTTGCCGACCGACTCGAATCACAGTTGACGGGATACGCGACCGCGGTGGCCACGCTCGCGCACGATCCGCTGGTGCGGCGCGCGCTCCGCCCCGACGACGCCGTTACCGATTCCGCGCTGCAGGCGTTGCTGATGCCGGACCGTTCCGTCCTCGCCGCGGAACTGCGGGATGCCAGCGGGGCGGTGCGCTGGTCGGGCGGCACGAATCTGAAGGCGATCCGGACTCTCGCGCCGGCCGACATCCGGACCCTCGTGTCGCTGCGCGATTCGGCCGCGGTCGGCGGACTCGTGGCGCTCGGCGATACGCTGACGTTCGCGAGCGTCGCGGTGGTTGCCGACGGCGCGACCCGGCTGGGCCATGTCGTGCGATGGCTCGCGATCCGCCCCGACCTCAACGCGCGGCAGATCGTCTCGACGGTGATCGGCTCGGGGGCTCGGCTCTACATCGGGTCGCCTGGCGGCGGTTGGACGGATCAGGCGGGTTCGGTGAACGGCCCGCCGGTGCCGGTGGAATCGCTTGGCCACAGTCGGAGTTACGATCGCCCCGGCTTGGGGACCCAACTGGCGGTGGGCACGCTCGTGCCCGGCGCGCCGTGGGCCGTGCTCACCGAGTTCCCGATGGCGATCGTCATGGCACCGTCGCGCGAGTTCCTGGGGCGCGCGGTCGTCATCGGTGGCATCCTCCTGCTGATTGGTGCGGGGTTGACCGCCGCCGTCAGCCAGCGCGTGATCGGCCCGCTGCTCGAACTTACCGCGGCCTCCGACGCGATGGCCTCGGGCGACCGGCAGGTCCGCGTGCGCGCCCACGGCCGCGACGAAATCGGACGCCTCGGCCTCGCGTTCAACGGCATGGTGGAACGGGTCGAGGCGGAGTCGAGCGCGCGGGTTGCCGCCGAGGACCAGTGGCGGCTGCTCTTCAAGTCGAACCCGCATCCGATGTGGGTGTTCGACGTGGAGACGCTTGCCTTTCTCGCCGTGAACGACGCCACGATCGCGCGCTACGGCTGGAGCCGCGAGGAATTCCTTACGATGACGATCCTCGACATCCGCTCCCCGGACGACGAGGCGAAGGTGCGGGCCGCGATCTCGCACGATCCCGATCGGGTCACCACGACGACCGGGTGGTCCCATCGGGACCGGAGCGGAAAGTACTTCGAGGTCGAGGTCAGTTCCCGCGGCGTCCCCTTCAACGGCCGCTCGGCGCGGCTCGTCCTCGCCAACGACATCAGCGAACGCGCCGGGCTGGAGCGTCAACTCCGCCAGGCGCAGAAGATGGAGGCGGTGGGTCGACTCGCGGGCGGCGTCGCGCACGACTTCAACAACAGCCTCGCCGTCATCGTCGCCTGCTCCGAGATGCTGATGGACGATCTCGAGGCCGCCGGGCATCCGACGGCGGACCTGCAGGAGATCGTCCGTGCCGCCGACCGGGCCCGGTCGCTCACGCGGCAGTTGCTGACGTTCTCGCGCCAGTCCGTGGTGCATCCCGTGGTGCTCGATCCCAACCTGGCCATTCGCGAGGTCGAGCAACTCGTCCGGCGGATCATTGGCGAGGACGTCATCGTCCAGGTGCGTCCGCAGGCGGATGTCGGCCGCGTCCGGATCGATCCGGGGCAGCTCGAGCAGGTGTTGCTGAACCTGGCCGTGAATGCCCGGGACGCGATGCTCGAGGGGGGCACGATCACGCTCTCCACCGCCGGTAGCCAGATCGATGCACCGAGCCTCGCGATGCATGGGCTGCAGAAGGTGGGCGCGTACGTGATCATCAGCGTCAGCGATACCGGCGTCGGGATCACCCCCGAAGTTCGGGCGCGCCTCTTCGAGCCGTTCTTCACCACCAAGGAAATCGGCAAGGGGACAGGGCTCGGCCTCGCGACCGCGTATGGCATCGTCACCGGAGCGGGTGGCGCCATCACGGTCTACAGCGAGCCCGGCGTCGGCTCGACCTTCCGGGTCTACCTGCCGCAGCTGGCCGAGGCCGGCGCGGGTGGGACGCACACGCCGCCCGACACGCCCGCGATCCCCCGGGGCAGCGAGCGGATCTTGCTGGTCGAGGACGATGCCGCCGTGCTCCTTGCCACCGCGAGCGTGCTGCGCCGCCTCGGCTACCAGGTGGTCGAGGCCGCCGGACCGGAGGCAGCGCTCGCCGTCGCGGACGACGCCGCGCAGCCGTTCGACCTGGTGTTGAGCGACGTCGTGATGCCTGGGATGGGTGGCCGCCAGCTGCTGGATCGGCTCCGGATCGGACGGCCGGCGCTTCGGGTCCTGCTGATGTCGGGGTATGCCGGCGACATGGTGGCGGAGCGCGGGGTGCGCGACGGCACGATTCCCTTCATCGAGAAGCCGTTCACCCTGCGCACGCTCGCCGGTGCGATCAGGCGGGTCCTGGACGGATGACGCGAAGGGGCGCGCCAAGGCAGGTGCGTGATGGACGTCAGTGGAAAAAGGGGTTGGGGGACACCAACGCCCGCCACACACTTGCTAGAACCGATACGCGCACTCGGGATTGGATGTTTCACCCGCGCGCATCGTTGCATCCCCCACGGAAACGGCCGACTGCGAGATGCAGTCGGCCGTAATTATTTGCATGCGATCTGTCTCGAATCAGTCGTCGCGCTTGACCGGTGGCCGACCCTGGCCGGCATACTGCGCCTCGATCCGCGCGTGCAGGTCATCGGCGCCGATGATCCCCTTCACCGAGGCGATGATCCCGGCGACCACGTCGTCGGCCCAGTACTGGTCGGGCCGCTCGGCGGCGGGAATCTCGCGGCAGGCGCGGTCGAGGTACTCGATGGCCCGCTCCACCCATTCGGTCTGCGCACTCGCGACCAGCGACCACGACCCCGTGGCCCGCAGCTCGAGTTCGGCGAGGGCGTCCAGATGGGAGCGGAGTTCCTGCGCGACCGGCCCACGGCGGAGCTGCTCGGCCACCAGCGTCAGGACCGCCCGACGTTCCGACTCCTGCGGCTCGGGCAGCGGCGCCAGATAGTGGCGCTGGTCGGCGACCATTTCGGCGAGGCGGATGCAGACGGCCTTGATCGCCGGCGTGAGCGCCGCGGGCGCCTCGGTCGCCCACGAGCTCGCGGCGCGGAGGATCGCCGCGATGCGTTCGTCGGCCGTGGCGGCAATTCGGGTCGAATCCATCGGGTCAGGCATGTGTGAAGGGAAGCCCGTCGCGGCCCCGATTTCAACCCCGCCGCTCTGGTCCGGGCTACCCCTGCGCTGCCAATTCGGCAAGGGGACGGGCCCGCGCCTCGAGTCCGAACGCCGCCGCCAGGGAGGCGATGACGAGGGCCTGCACCTCGCCACGGAGGGTGGGTGTCGTCTTCCCCAGCTCGCGCGCCACCGAGGTCATGGTGACCCCATGCAGGCCGCACGGCACGATCGCCTCGAACCACGCCAGGTCGGGGTCGACGTTGAGCGCGAAGCCGTGGAGGGTGACCCACTGCTTCACGTGAATGCCGAGGCTCGCGATCTTCCGCCCGCGGGTCCAGACGCCGGTCTTCCCCGGGACGCGCTCGGCAGGGATCCCCAGGTGCCCCAGGGTGTCGATGAGCGCCCCTTCGAGGGTCCGGAGATACCAGTGCAGGTCCTCGCGGTGCGCCGAGAGGTGGATGATCGGGTAGCCGACGAGCTGGCCGGGGCCATGCCAGGTCACGTCGCCGCCTCGTTCCACCTCGACGACGGTGGCGCCGCGTGCCTCGAGTGCAGCCGGCGGGAGGGGAAGGGAGGTCGCTTCGGTGCCGCGGCCCAGCGTGTAGACTGGGTCGTGCTCGACCAGGAGGAGCAGGTCGTTGGGAAGGGAGCCGTCGACGCGCCGCAACCGGAGTGCGCGCTGCAGGTCGAGGGTCTCGAGGTAGGGGCGGCGGCCGAGGTCGACCACATCCAGCAATGGAGCGGTCATGCGGCCCGGCGTGCTCGGCCTCCGAGCCGAAGGGCCACGACCAGCGCCAGCACGGCCAGCGCGGCGAGTGCCCCGCTGCCGAGGGCGGCATGGGCGGTGAACGTCAGCATCATCGCCAGGCAGGTCCCCGCGAGTGCGCCGACGATCGCGAGACCGCCGCGTCGAAAGTTCGACTCGATCGGCGCCATCAGCACCCACCCCATCAGCCCCGCGACGAGCAGCCCCACGGGAATGCCGACCAGGAAGAGGTTCACGTAGCCGGCATTCGGGTTGATCGTCGCCGCGCTGGTGACGCTCGGGTCGCGCAGGCGCGCCACGAGGAAGGTGAGCACCGAGAACCAGGCGACCGCCATCGCAGCAGCCGCGCCAACGGCGGCGACGGCGAGCCCGACGCGATCCTCGGTCGGCGCGTCGGGGCCGAGAGGGTTGGGGGAGAGCGGGGGAGTCTGGGTCATGGGTTCGAGGGATCGAGAAGCGAGAAGCGAGAAGCGTGGCGTGATCCCCCTCGCTTCTCGCTTCTCGAGTCTCGCTTCTCGGCTTAGATGTGGACCGCCCGCCCAAGCGAATCGAGCGCCGCCTCGGCGATCGCCTCGGAGAGCGTCGGATGGGCGTGGATCGCGAGGTCGACCTCTTCCACCGTGTATTCGTTCGTGCGCGCGAGGATCAGCTCGTGGATCATCTCCGACGCGTGGCCGCTCACGATGTGGGCGCCGATGATCTCGCCGTACTTCTTGCCACGGATGATCTTCACGAACCCGTTGGTCTCGTTCGAGGCACGGGCGCGGCCGTTGGCCGAGAACGGGAAGCGGCCGACCTGGTAGTCGAGCTTCTGTTCCTTGGCCTGCTCCTCGGTGAGGCCGATCGAGGCCACTTCCGGGTGGCAGTAGGTGACGCTCGGGACGTTGCTGTAGTCGATCGCCTTCGGATGGTGCCCGGCGATCACTTCGGCGACGTGGATCCCCTCGCGCGTGCCCTTGTGCGCCAGCATCGGCGGGCCGGCGACGTCACCGATCGAGTAGACGCCCTTCACGGTCGTCTCGAGCGTGGCGGGGTTCACCTGGATGAAGCCGCGATCGGTGAGCTTCACCCCGACGGCCTCGAGGCCGATTCCTTCGGTGTTCACCGCGCGTCCGGCAGCCATCAGCACCTTGTCGGCGGTGATCGTCTCCTGCTTCCCGCCGACCTCGAGGGTGATCGTCACCTCGGCGGCCTTGACGTCGGCCTTGACGACCTTCACGCCGGCCAGGACGTTGATGCCCCGCTTCTTGTAGGCCTTGGCGATCACGTCGGAGCACTCGGCATCTTCGATCGGGAGGATGCGCGGCAGCGCCTCGACCAGCGTCACCTCGGAGCCGAAGGCGTTGAAGATGTCGGCGAATTCGCTGCCGACCGCCCCGGCGCCGACGATGGCCAGCCGCTTCGGGGCCGCCTCGAGGAAGAGCGCCTCGTCGGAGGTGATCACGGTGGTGCCGTTGACCGCGAGGCCGACCGGCGGGATCCCCTTGGTCCGCGAGCCGGTCGCGAGCACGATCCCCTTCTTGGCGGTGAGGACGTCGTCGCCGACCTTCACGGTGGTCGCCGAGGCGAGCACGCCGGTCCCCTTGATGACGGTCACCTTGTTCTTCTTCATCAGGAACTCGGCACCCTTCGAGTTCTGCTCGGCGACCTTCCGCGAGCGCCGCATCGCGACGCCGAAGTCGGTCTTCACCTCGCCCACCTCGATCCCCAGTTCCTTGGCTTCCTTCCGGATGCTGTTGGCCATCGCCGCCGAGTGCAGCAGCGCCTTGGTCGGGATGCAGCCGATGTTCACGCAGACGCCACCGAGCTTGTCGCGCTCGACCACGCACGCCGTGAGCCCGAGCTGCGAGGCGCGGATGGCCGCAGGATACCCGGCGGGACCGCCGCCGATGATGATGACGTCGAAGGACTGGTTGGCCATCTATGGCACTCCCTGTGGGGGATGGATCGTTTCAGAGTCTTGAGTCGTGAGTCCTGAGTCGTGAGTCATGAGAGGAAGCGAATCGCCTCACCCTCAGGACTCACGACTCACGACTCACATCTACCACACCATCGCCAGCGGATTCTCCAGCATCCCCACCAGCGTCTTCAGGAACGCCGCGCCGGTGGCGCCGTCGATCACGCGGTGGTCGCAGGAGAGGGTGATCCGCATCCGGCGGCGCACCACGAGCTCGCCGTCGACGACGGCGGGCTTCTGCTCCAGTCGTCCCACGGCGAGGATCCCCGCCTCGGGCGGATTGATCACGGCGGTGAACTCGTCGATGCCGAACATGCCGAGGTTCGAGATCGAGAAGGTGGCGCCGGTGTACTCCTCGGGCTTCAGGCGCTTCTCGCGCGCGCGCCCGGCCAGCTCGCGGACCTCGCCGCCGATCTCGCGCAGCGTCTTCCGGTCGGCGTGGCGGACGATCGGCGTGATCAGCCCGTCCTCGACCGCGACCGCGACGCCGATGTGCACGTCATGCCACTGCCGGATGTGATCGTCGGACCACCAGCTGTTGACCCACGGATGCTGCCGGAGGGCGGCGGCCGTCGCGCGGATGATCAGGTCGTTGAACGAGAACTTCCCGCTCTTCGGATCGGCCGCGAGCAGCGCCTCGCGCATCTCGTGGGCGCGCTCCATGTCCACCTCGGCCGTGAGGTAGAAGGTCGGGATCGGACCGATCGACTGCACGAGGCGCTTGGCGATCGCCTTCCGCATCTGCGTCAGCGGGACGTCGGTGTAGACCGAGGCCGCGAAGCCCGTCGCGGCGGCCGCCGGGGCGACCACGACGCCCTCGAGATCACGCACCACGATCCGTCCCTCGGGGCCGCTCCCGGCGATCGCGCCGAGATCCAGCCCGCGCTCGGCGGCGACGCGCTTGGCCAAGGGGGAGGCCTTGATGCGGGCGTCCGCGTCGCGCGCTGGGGCCGGTGCGACGGGGGCTGGCGCGGCGGGCGCGGTTGCCGGTGCGGCGGGGGCGGGCGCGGGCGTGGTAGCCGGCGCGGCGGTTGTCGCGGGCGCCGCAGGCGGCGCCCCTGCATCGGGACCCTTGCCTGCTCCGCCAGGAATTTCCTCGCCCGCCGTGCCGATCCAGGCGACGATCGAGGCGACCGGCGCCGTGGTGCCGACCGGGATCACCTGCTTGAGCAGCACCCCGGCGCCGCGCGCGACCAGCTCCATCACCGCCTTGTCCGTCTCGACTTCGGCGAGCACGTCGCCCACGGCGACCGGATCGCCTTCGTTCTTCTTCCACTCGACGAGGCGTCCCTCTTCCATCGTCGGCGACAGCGCTTCCATCACGACCTTGGTGGCCATTCGATCAATCCTTGTAGCAGACGCGGCGAACCGCCGCCGCGATCTTGGTCGCGTCGGCCTTGGCCGCCTTCTCGAGATACTTGTTGTACGGCATCGGGACGTCGGCCTGGTGCACCCGGAGCACCGGGGCGTCGAGGTCGTCGAACGCCTCGCGCTGGATCAGGTCGACGACCTGGGCGCCGACGCCCGCGAAGTACCAGCCCTCTTCCGCCACGACGACGCGGTGGGTCTTCGCGACGGAGCGGAGGATCGCCTCCTCATCGAGCGGCCGGATGCTGCGCAGGTCGAGCACCTCGGCGTCGATCCCCTCCTCGGAGAGCGTCTTGGCCGCGTTCAACGCCGGCGCGACGGTCTTCGAGTGACAGACGATCGTGACGTCGGCGCCCGCGCGCTTGACGTCGGCCACGCCGATCGGCACCAGGTGCTCGCCCTCGGGGACGTCGCCCTTGAGGTTGTAGAGCATCTCGCCTTCGATGAACACCACCGGGTCGTTGTCGCGGATGGCGCTCTTGAGCAGCCCCTTCGCATCGGCCGGCGTGGCGGGCATCACGACCTTGAGGCCGGGGATGTGCGCGTACCAGCTCTCGAACGCCTGCGAGTGCTGCGCCCCGAGCTGGAGCGCCGCGCCGCCCGGGCCGCGGAAGACGATCGGGCAGCCGATCTGGCCGCCGCTCATGTAGCGGATCTTCGCCGCGACGTTGACGATCTGGTCGATCGCCAGCAGCGCGAAATTCCACGTCATCATCTCGATCACCGGGCGCAGCCCCGTCATCGCGGAGCCGACGCCGATCCCCGCGAAGCCGAGCTCCGCGATCGGCGTGTCGACGACGCGCATCGGGCCGAACTCCTCGAGCAGGCCGCGGCTGACCTTGTAGGCGCCGTTGTATTCGGCGACTTCCTCGCCCATCAGGTAGACGTCGCCGTCGCGCTGCATCTCTTCGCGGAGCGCCTCGTTGAGGGCGTCGCGGTAGGTGAGGACGGCCATCAGCCTTCCTCCCCGGTCGGTGCCAGCACTTCGGTGTACAGCTCGCCGGCATCGGGCTCGGGCGACTCCTCGGCGAACGTCACCGAGTCGGCCACCTCCGCGGCCACCGAGGCCTCGATCGCCGCGAGCCCTGCGTCGTCGAGCATCCCGGCATCGCGCGATCCGCGCCTCGAGCAAGCGCGATCGGATCGCGCTGCCGCGAAGGCGTCGAGCTCTTCCTTGCTGCGATACGTGCCGCTCGCTGCGTCGGACATGGAGTGGCCGACGTAGCGGAAGGTGCGGATGTCGAGCGAGCGTCGGCCCTTCGCCGGCGCGCGCGCGCGCATACGCGGTTTCGGCCGCCTCGCGCACCGCGATGATGTCCTGGCCGTCGACCTCGACGCCGGGCATCCCGTAGCTCGCCGCGCGGAGGTGCAGGTCGGTGATCGCCGCGGCGCGCTTGACCGCCGTGCCCATCCCGTAGCCGTTGTTCTCGATCACGAAGATCGCCGGCAGCTTCCAGAGGCCGGCCATGTTCAGCGCCTCGTGGAACGCGCCGATGTTGGCCGCCGCCTCGCCGAAGAAGGTGAGCGAGACCTGCTCGGTCTTCCGGTACTTGGCCGCCCACGCGAAGCCCGCGCCGAGCGGGATCTGCCCGCCGACGATGCCGTGGCCGCCCATGAAGCCCTTCTCGAGGTCGAAGAGGTGCATCGAGCCGCCCTTCCCCTTCGAGCAGCCGGTCGCCTTCGCCGAAGAGCTCGGCCATGATCGAGCGCGACGACATGCCGCGCGCCAGCGCCTGACCATGCTCGCGGTAGGCGGAGATCACGTAGTCGTCGGGACGCAGCGCCGAGATCAGGCCGACGGCCACCGCTTCCTGGCCGATGTAGAGGTGGCAGAAGCCGCCGATCTGGCCGATCGAGTACGCCTCGCCGGCGCGCTCCTCGAAGCGGCGGATCAACAGCATCATGCGCAACCAGTCCTGGTACTGGTCGGCGTAGGGGGCGTCGGTCCCGCGGCGGCGTGCCTTGGGGGCGTCGCTGGTACTTACGGCCATTTAGAAACTCTCCGGGGCGGTGGCAGCGGTGGCCGCCATGCCGGTGGGGAGGGATCCCTCGCTGCGCGCGGGACCCGGTCGTGCCGACCGGGCCTGATCCCAGGCGTGGTAGGACGAGCGCGTCAGCGGCGAGCTCTCGACATGCGAGAAGCCCATCCGCAGCCCGATCTCGCGGAGCTCCGCGAACTCGTCCGGGGTGTAGTAGCGCACCACGGGCAGGTGACCATCCGACGGTCGGAGGTACTGCCCCAGGGTGACGATGTTGACGTCGCTGCGCCGCAGGTCGCGGAGGCAGGTGATGACCTCGTCCCACTCCTCGCCCATGCCGAGGATGATCCCCGACTTGGTGAGGGCGGTGGCGTCCATCGCGCGGGCGTTGGCCAGCACGCGCAGGGCGCGGTCATAGCGCCCCCCCGGTCGCGCCAGGCGATACAGCCGCTCGGCGGTCTCGAGATTGTGATTCAGGATGTCGGGCTTGGCGTCCATCACGATCCGGAGCGCCTGCTCCGACCCCTTGAAGTCGGGGATCAGCACCTCGACGGACGTCTCGGGGAGACGCGCCTTGATCTCGGTGATGCAGCCGGCGAACGCCTCGGCGCCGCCGTTCGGGAGGTCGTCGCGATCCACCGAGGTGATCACCACGTGCTCCAGCCCCATCCGCGCGACCGCCTCCGCCAGCTTGACCGGCTCGGCGGCATCGAACGCCTTGGGGGTGCCGTGCGAGACCGCGCAGTAGGTGCAGTTCCGCGTGCAGACGTCACCCAGGATCATGAAGGTGGCGGCCTTGTGCTCCCAGCACTCGCCGATGTTCGGGCAACGGGCTTCCTCACACACCGTGTGAAGCCCCAGCTCGCGCATCATCGCCTGGATCTTGATATAGGATTGCCCGCCGGGCGCCTTCACCTTGAGCCAACTCGGCTTGCGGGCGGGGGCGACGGGAACCATCCCCCCCGCGGCATCAGGGGTGGGCTGGCGGGTCAGTTGGACAAGCGGCACGGCCACGCGGACTCCTTCCGTCTCGCCGAGGTCGCGCGCCAGCCGGAACTGGCGCAGGAGCAACAAAATAGCCCCGAGGGTGGGGTGGGCCAACCGCCTTCCCTCCGGGGGCCGTCGGGGCGACTTTCCGCGCTTCCTCCACCCTCCGGGCCGCCCTCGTGCCTCCGATCCTGACCACCCGCGACCTGACCGTCCGGTACCCGACCTTCACCCTCGGTCCCTTGGGCTTCGTGATCGAAGGGGGAGAGACGGTCGCGCTGCTCGGGGCGAACGCCGCCGGGAAGACCACCCTGCTCCGGGCCGTCACCGGCCGCCTGCTCGACCGCGAGGGGGTGGTCGAGGTGGCCGGCCGCGATCCCCAGCAGGCGCCGGATGCCTGGCGGGCCAAGATCGGCTTCGCCGGGGAGAAGCCGCCGGCCGACGCCGCGCTCCGGGTCCGGGAGTGGTATGCCTTCCTGCGCGACTGCTATCCCACCTGGGATGATGCCTACCAGCGCGATCTCGCCGCCCGCCTCGGGCTCGACACCGGCGATCGGATCGCCGCCCTGTCCCGCGGCACCGCCGTCAAGGCCGCCTACATCGGCGCCGAGTCGTATCGCCCCGAACTCCTGGTCCTCGACGAGCCGACCAACGGCCTCGATCCGGTGGTCCGCCTCGAGTTGCTGGCGCTGCTTCGCGAGTGCTTCGCCTCGTCCCCCGGGCGTGCGCTGCTGTTCTCCTCGCACCTGCTCGAGGACGTCGAGTCGCTCTGCGATCGGGCCCTGCTGCTACGCCGCGGCCAGCTCGTGGGCGAACTGGCGGGGGATGCACTCACCGAGGCGCGCGGGTCGGGGCAGTTGACCGCGCTCGTCGCCGACGTCCTGCGCGATCGCCCGTGAACCGTCGCGGTTTCGCCGCCGTCGTGCGGCACGAACTTCGGCGCGGGCGCTCGCTGATGCTGTGGGTCAGCGGCTTGTCGACGGCCGCGATCGTCGCCGCGCTGCTGTTGCCGACGTCCGCCGCGCTGGTGGTCGCGCTGGTGATGTTGCCGGTGATGTTCGCCGCCGCCTTTGCGCCGCTCGGCAGCCTGGCGACCGACAAGATGCACGGTCACCTTGAGTTCGATCGCACCCTTCCGATTCCGCTGTCCACGATCGCCGCAGGTCGCCTGGTAGGTGGCGCGCTCCGGACCGTCCCGCTCGCGCTCGGGGTGATGGCCGCGGGGATTGCGATCGCCCGGGAAGCGGAGGCGCCCACGCTGGTGGCCGCACCGCTGATCCTGCTGTCAGCGGTGGCGCTCCAGCTGCTGTGGTGGTGCTTCATCTGGTTCATGCTCGGGATCAACGCACGCTACTCGATGCGTCGGCTCTGGTGGCTACCGATGTCGATCTGGCTACTGCCGCAGTTGCTGCCGGAGTCGGCCCAGACCGTGATCGGGGACGCCCTCCAGCGTGCCGGTGAGCGGGCGATCGAGTGGATGGATGCGCCGTGGCGGGTCGCGCTGGTCCTGGTGGCGGCACTGACGCTGCCGCTGCTTGCCGCCTTCGGCACCGGCGTCACCTTCTTCGCGCGCGGCCTCGCGCGCTTCCGCCCCGACCCGGCGGCCTTCGGCGTGCAGCTCGGCGCGGCGCCAAAGCGCGAACTCGCCGCTCTCGGCCGCGGGCCGCTGCTCGCCGTGGCGCGGCTCCGGCTCCGCGTCGCGTTCGAGCAATTCCGGCGCGAGGCGATCATCGCCGCCGTGCTGGTGGTGGTCGTCGTCGCCGACATCGGGCAGCTGGCGGTCTTTGCGCGCGGCTACCTCCCGATCCTCGCTGCCCTGATCCCGGGCGGCATCGCGCTGCAGCTGCTCACCGCCCGCGGCACCGGCGCGCTCGAGGGGCTTCAACACCTGCCGCACCCGCGCCGACTCGTCGCGTTCGGGCACCTGCTCGCCGTGATGGTCCTCGCCATCCCGGGCGCCGCCCTCCTCGGTCTCTCGCACGCCGCGAACGGTGTCCCGGTGACCGCGATGAGTGTCGGGATGAGCTGGCTCTGGTATCTGGCGTTGGGGTCGCTCGGCGCCGCGATGGCCGTCTGGGCCACCCGCCGTCGGATGCTGCGCGTGGCGGTGGTGGTTGCCATCCTGGGCGGCGGACTCTGGCTCCTGGCCTCTCGGAACGCGAGCGCGAGTGACGTGCCGGACTACCTCGAGCGGTTTGCCATGCTGCGCAACGCCGCAGGGCCAGCGCTGCCGCTGGCGGCAGCGGCGCTGGCCCTGATCGTGGGAATGGAGCTCTTTGCGCGGGGGCTCGCGAGCTACGACGGGCAGCCGAAGCAACGCTGAGCGGGGTGGACTGGTGCTTACCAGTCCCAGAATCGCGTGGCGCGCACGGCGTGCATCTCGTCGCTCCACGGTTCGCCGCGGATCGACGCCGCGATCAACTCGCCGGTCACGCCGGCCAGCAGGATGCCGTTGCGGCCGTGGCCCGCAGCATACCAGAGGCCCGGCAGGCGCGGTTCGGGGCCGATGATCGGGCGGCCGTCGGGGGTGCCCGGTCGAAGCCCGGCCCAGCTGCGCAGCGGCGTCATCGTCGCGAGCGGCGGAAAGAGCTGGGACGCCCGCGCGAAGAGCTCGGCCAGCCCCTCCGCCGTAGTGGTCACCTCGAAGCCGGCGTGCTCCATCGTCGCACCCACCAGCATCTCGTCGCCGCGCCGTAACAGGTAGCAGCGGGTTCCGTAGACCACCGCCTGCGCCACCCCCGCCGGCCACGGGAAGGCGGCCATCTGTCCGCGGACCGGCTCCACCGAGACCGGTCGCGGGAGATGCTCGATCCGCCCCGCCCACGCCCCGCCGGCCAGCACCACCTGACCCGCGCCGTACCGCCCCGCCTCACCGATCACGCCATGCAGGACATCGCCCTTGCGGTCGAGGCCCACGGCAGTGTCTTCGATGATCTTCGCCCCGAGGCGGACCGCGTCGGCCCGGAAGGCGCGAACGGTCTGTTCGGGATCGAGCGAGCCGTCCTCGGGCGACCAGAAGGCCCCCAACCCGGGCGCCAGCCATGGCCACCCCTCGGCGACTTCCTCCGGCGCGAGCCAGTCCGCCCGGTGGGCTTGCTGACGCTGCCACGCCACCTTGGTGCGGTAGGCGATGGCGTCGGCCTCCGTGCGGGCCACCTGCAGCACGCCGGTGAGCCGGAGCCCGATGTCGATCCCGGTCGCATCCTGGAGGCCCTCGGCGTGCCGGCGGTAGAACGCCCGGCCGGCCAGCGCCAGGTTGAGCAGGGGATCGTCCGTGGTGCCCTCGATCTGGGCCGCCAGCATGCCCGCAGCGGCCCGCCACCCCTCGCCGGGGGTCTCGGGCCGCTGCAGCAGGATCACCTTCGCACCAGCCACGGCCAAGGCCCGGGCCGTTGCCGACCCGACCGCTCCCCCGCCGATCACCACCACGTCAGCCGTCTTGCTCATAATGATGCGAGTTGAAACCTCAGCTGGGGACCCCGCGTAGATTCCCTCGACGGGTATGCATGGTGCGCCCGTAGCCTCTGCGGGGAGTCTAACATGGTCCGGAACATCTCGGGGTTTGCCGTCTTCGCCTTCCTGGCCCTGATGGCGTTCAAGCTCCTTACCGCGGTCTTCGGGGCCCTGATCGGGCTCGTGCTCACGATCCTCTGGTGGGCGTTCGTCGGCTTCGTGATCTACACGATCCTGAAGATGGTGTCGCCGAGCACCGCGCAGAAGGTCAAGGAGACGATCCGCGGCAGCTCCGCCCCAGCCGCCTGATCCCACGGTACGCAAGACGCCGGCGCCCTCCCCCTGGGGATGGCGCCGGCGTTGTCATTCCTGCCCGTGACGCGCGGGAGGTCAGCTCGGGCGGCGACCCGGGGCGAGCGTCATCCGATCGAGGATCAGCGTGACGTCGCCGAAGTTGTAGGTCGAGCGGATCTGCACCGGGATGCGGCGCGCGTCGTCCGTCAGCCAGAGCCGCGCGTTCGACGTCTTCGAGAACATGCCGTTCTTCTCGTCGACGACCGGGTAGAGCACCAGGCAGTTGACCTTCGAGCCGTCGGGCAGCTCCATGACCTCGCGCTTGAGCACCTGCACGCGCACCGGGTTCTGGCTCTTCCGCCAGTAGTTGTGGTACTCGTACGTCCGCCCGACTTCGAGCGGCACGCGCCGGATGTAGTAGAAGAACGCGACGTCGTCGAGCGGGACGGCCGACGTTGCCCTCGTCAGCGTGTCGGTGTTCCGCCGATAGAAGCCCGAGTCGGGATAGATCTTGAAATCCTGCCGCGGCGGCTTGGTGTCCGACATCACCTTGAGGAAGCGCCGCGAGACGAAGTCGTCGACGCCAGTCCACGAGGTGAGCTGACTCTCGCTCGTGAAGATGCCGAGGATCGAGATCTTCGAGTTGAACGAGAAGCGATAGCTCGGCACGCCGCGCACGGTGTCGATCGCCTCGACCGAGAGCGTGGCGCAGCAGGGGCGGAAGAGGTTGAACTTCCCCTTGAACACGAGCGTCTCGCCCACGGCGAACGGCGCCGGAGCCAGGGCGGGTGCGGCGGGGAGCGATGCGGTCGTCTGCATCAGCAGCGAGAGGCCGGTGAACAGCAGGGTCACGCAGTATCCCGGGTCGTGGCCGCGCGGGGCGACCGGTCCTTGCGCCCCGCCTCCGGGTTGGAGGGTGGGGCAACCAGCTGGCGACGGGCCGCCCACAACGCCTTGGCCCGATCCCATGCCGCATGACGTGAATCACGCTGCTGGCGTTCCACGCGCTCGGTGATCGTCACCGATTCCACCTGGCGAGCGCCGGCGGCCGCCCAGCTCAACAGTTCGGCGTTCGCCGCCCAGCCTTCGGTTTCGAGCCACCGCTCGGGACGATCCTTGAACGCGGCGCGCAGCGTGACGAGTCGGAACGCGGCCACTCCGGAGACGACGTCGCGGACGCCGGGCACACGCGCGCGGCGGCCGAGGAGGCGCGGGGCCCAGTGGCGCACGCGGCGCCGCCACTTGTCGGTCTCGCCGACGAGGGTAGCCTCGCCGATCACGAGATCCGCACCGCTGTCGATCCGCTTGAGGAACTCCGAGAGCTCCGCGGGATCGAAGGTGAAGTCGGCGGGAAGGAGAATGGCGGCGTCGCGCTTGTGTCGATCGGAGCGGCGCAGCGCCTCCTTCAGCAGGCGCTCGACCGTGGCGGCATAGCCGAGGTGCTTCTCGGAGCGCAGCACGGAGAGCGGCAGCGCCTTCGCATAGGGCGCGAGCACTTCGGTGGTCGCGTCGGTCGACGCGTCATCGCCCACCAGCAGCTGGTATTCCCGCGCCGACTCCTCGAGGACGCGTCGGATCTTCCACAGCAGCAGCCCCACGGTCGGGGCTTCGTCGTGGGTCGGAATACAGAAGTAGAGCATCAGTCGCCAGGGTGAAGGTCGAGCGAACGATACACGGCGAGCGTCCGCTCGACCAATCGTTCCACGCCGAAGCGGGTCGCGGCGGCGCGACCTGCCGCGCCGAGGGCGTCGCGTCGCGGGGCGTCCGCAAGGAGGGCGACAACCGTCTCGGCGAGCGCCACGGGATCACCCGCAGGGACCAGAACGCCTCCGCCGAGGGCGAGGGCGTCGGGGAGTCCGCCGACGGCGGTCGCGACCACGGGGACCCCGAGCGCGAGTGCATCGAGCACGCTGGAGCCGAAGCCCTCCTGTCGCGAGGGCTGCACCGCGAGCTCGGCGCCGACGAGCGCCCCTTCGGGGCCGGTGAGGTGCCCGGGCATTGCCACGACGTCGTCCAGCCCCAGCCGGTGGCGCCGGGCCTCCAGCGACGCGCGCTCGCTCCCGTCGCCGAGCACGAGCCAGCGAACGGCAGGGAGTTCGCGCGCGACCAGCGCCGCCGCCTCGAGGAGCAGGTCGACCCCCTTTTCCGGCGTGAGCGCCGCGATCACCGTGATCCAACGGCTCGCGGGGTCCGGCTGCTGAAGGCCGGTTGGCCAGGGGGGCGGTGGATCGAGGCGTGCGAGGTCGACCGCCGGTGGGACCCGATGGGTGCGATGCGCGGGCACACCGGCTGCCGCGACCTGCGCCGCGATCGCCTCCGAGAGCGCGATCACCGCCGCGGCGCGGCGGTAGCGGCGCGGGGCCGTGATCGGCGTGCTGATGCGTCGCGACACCACGACGCGCGCGCCGGTGATCTGCGCGGCCGCGTCGGCGAGGGCGTGGGCATGGCCGTCGTGCGCGTGGAGAATCGTCTCCGGGGTGGCCATGCGCACCACGCGCGCGAGCGCGCGCGGATCGAGGCCGAGGCGCCATGGCGTCTCGAGCAGAGTGACGCCGGCGGTGGTGAGTTCGTGAGCGAGTCGTGTGCCGCGGCCGGTGACCACCAGCGAGGCGATGCCGGGCTCCGCGGCGAGGCCGCGCGCCAGCAGGAGCACCTGCCGCTGGCCGCCGCGCCACTCGCGGCCGCTCGCGACATGCAGGACGCGAGCGGTGGTCATCGCGGCGCGGGACTCAGCGGGTCGAGTCCGGGAAGAGCGGGCACTTCGGGTCCTCGATCTGGCGTCGATCGACGCGCACGCCGAGGAGGGGGATGATCGTGTCGCGCAACGTCAGGTCGCCGAGGACGGGCGCCCCGGGGATCGACACTCCCTCGAAGACCAGCGCCCCGAGCGTCTCGCCTTTCCGGTCCACGAGCAGGACGCCGAAGCCGACCGGGGTCCCTTCGGCGATCGTGTCCGGCGACGAGAGGTGCCACCCGAGCGAGTCGGCGCTCGTGACATGGCCGCGGAGGGCCTGCCCGGCGACGATCCGGAGCGGCACCGACGCCGGCACGGAGTCGGGGGGCGCCGTCAGCGAGTTGCCCTTGGCAAACGCTTCCTTGGCGACCAGCGGGCCGGTCAGGGAGGCGATCCCGCAGGAGACGGAGCCGCCTCCGCCGCCGCCACTGCAGGCGGCGAGCACGAGGAGGAGGGCGGTGGTGGCGACGGGACGGTGCGACATCGAAACCTCGTGCGGCGGGAGACGTCGGAATCTACATCCCCAGCGGTTGCTTGACCGCTGCGCGTCGCGGCGGGTACCATTCGCCCCGCTTCCCACACCCAGCAGGCCATGGACTTCGACGACCTCAAGGCTCATCTCGACCGCCTCTTCGCCCCGCGCGCCGGTGCGACCGCCCGTGACCAGGCCGCCGGCCTCCGGGAGGCCCTGGTCGAATTCAAGATCGGAATCGGCCAGCTGCGCGAGGCGCTCGGCCGTACCGAGGGTGAACTGACCCAGGCGCGCCGCGAGGCCGAGGACTACGCCCGCCGTGGCCGACTCGCGAACGAGATCGGCGACACCGAGACCGTCACGCTGGCCGAGGAATTCACCGCCAAGGCCGCCTCGCGGGTCGACTTGCTCGAACGGAAGGTCCTCGTCCAGCGCGATGAATTGCGGCTGGCCGAGGAGGACTACGAGGCCACCAAGCGGCGCTACCAGTCGGCCGCACGCGGCATCCCCGGCGACGCCGGCCAGCCGCTCGGCGCCGCCGCCGAACCCGGCAGCACGGTCGACGAGTCGCCCTTCGAGAGCTACGCGCTCGAGCAGCGCGCCCGCGAGGCCGCCGTCGAAGCCCAGTTGGCCCACCTCAAGAAGCAGCTCGGCGACCGCGCCCAACCCGGCACCTGATCCATCCTGCAGGCCCTCCTCATCACGCGGGGACACACGTGAGCCAGGCACCCACCACCGGCTTCTTCGGCCATCCGGTCGGACTCCGGACCCTCTTCCTCACCGAGATGTGGGAGCGATTCAGCTACTACGGCCTGCGGCCGTTGCTGGTGCTCTTCATGTCGGCCGCGCTGCTCGATGGCGGCTTCGGGCTCGAGCGCAGCCAGGCGTCCGCCATCGTCGGGATCTATGCGGCGTGCGTCTATCTCGCGTCGCTCCCCGGCGGGTGGATCGCCGACCGCTGGCTCGGCCTGCGCCGGTCGATCTACTACGGGGCGATCCTGATCACGCTCGGCCACCTCTGCATCGGCCTCTCCGGCCTCGCGGGGCAGGGGACCACGGGGAAGCTCGCCTTCTTCGCCGGGTTGGTGCTGATCGTCCTGGGGACCGGGCTCCTCAAGCCGAACATCTCGGCGATCGTCGGCGACCTCTACCCCGAAGGCGGGGCGCGGCGTGACGCCGGCTTCTCGATCTTCTACATGGGGATCAACACCGGCGCCTTCGTCGGGCAGCTGGTCACCGGCTTCCTCGGCGAGAGCATCGGCTGGCACTGGGGCTTCGGCGCGGCCGGCGTCGGCATGTTTTTCGGCCTCGTCTCCTTCCGCCTCTTCGCCCCGAGCACGCTCGGCGACCTGGGCAAGGAGATCGTCCGCCACCCCGACGCCGCGGTCCAGGCCAAGCAGGAACGGTCGGTGAAGCTGGTGATCGGCGTGCTGCTGTCGGCGATCGTCGCGGTGTTTGCGCTGGTCGCGAGTGGCGCGATGACGCTCGACCCGCAGGCGATCGGCCTCAAGATGACCTACGTGCTGGTCGGCTTCGGGGCGCTCTTCTTCGGCTTCGTCTTCTTCGACGGCTCGCTGACGCGGCAGGAGAAGAAGCAGGCCGTCGTGATCCTCGTCCTCTTCATCTTCGCCGCGCTCTTCTGGGCGGCATTCGAGCAGGCGCCGACGTCGCTCAACCTCTTTGCCCGCGACTTCACCGACCGGACGATCGGCGGCTTCGAGATTCCCGCCACCTGGTTCCAGTCGGTGAACTCGGCGTGGATCATCATCTTCGCGCCGGTGGCGGCGGCGGTCTGGGTCGGCCTCGCGAAGCGCCCGGGCGGTGACCTCTCGGCGCCGGCGAAGTTCGCGCTCGGGCTCGCCTTCGCGGGCGTCGGCTTCGGGCTGATGGTGTGGATCGCGAAGGACGTCGTCGCGAGCGGTGGCACGCTGAAGGTCTCGCCGATGTGGCTGGTCTGGAGCTACCTCTTCCAGACCCTCGGCGAGCTCTGCCTCTCACCGGTCGGCCTCTCGTCGATGACCAAGCTCGCGCCGCGCAAGTACGTCGGGCAGATGATGGGGATCTGGTTCCTGGCCGCGTCGGTGGGCAACCTGATCGCCGGCCTCGTCGGGGGACGCGTCGATCCCGAGAAGCTCGAGCAGATGCCCGAGCTCTTCCTCTGGACCGCGATCGCGCTGTTCATCGCGACGGCGATCCTCGCGTTGATGATCAAGCCGATCAAGCGGATGATCGAGAGCAGCTGAGGAATTCAATGATCGATCATCGATCATCGATGATCGATCATCGGCTGCGAGCGGACTTCCCGAAGACCGCAAACAGGTAGGCCAGCGCCGGAAAGAGGATCACCGCCCCGGCTGCGAGCGCACCCACCAACAGGGTGAGCGTCGCGGTCGGGGCGGCGGCGTCGTAGATGCTCAACGTCGGCGGCAGGATGTACGGCCACTGCGCGAGGGCCCACCCCACCACGATCAGCGCACTCTGGACCGCGGCCGCCGTGCGCGCCACGCGGTACTGCCTCCGCGACAGGGCGATCAGGGCACTCACCGCCGCAGTCCCGACGAGGCCGTGCAGGACCGGAGCCCAGGAGGCGCCGGTCAGCTCCTCGAAGACCCAGGGCGCACTGCTGCGCGCCAGGTACAGCGCGACGGCGGCGCCCGGAAAGAGGAGAACCCCGACGACCAGTGCGCGCGCGCGAAAGTCCCCCGCGAGCTCGGCATCCTTCGCCTCCACCGTCAGATAGACGGCAGCGAGGAAGGCGAAGAGGAGGAGCGTGAGGACGCCGATCGCGATCGGAAAGGGTGCGAGCCACGGCGCCACATATGCGGCGACGAAGTTCCGCGCCCCCGGCGGCGCGATCCCACCCGCGGCGACGGCGCCCGCAGCGATCCCGAGCAACAGCGGGGTGACCAGCGACGCCACGGCGAAGACCAGCCCCCAGCGGCGCTGGACGTCGTCGTCGCGGCGGTCGTAGCTGCGGAAGGTGAAGGCCGATCCGCGCAGCACGACGCCGATCAGCATCAGCGTGAGCGGGATGTGCAGCGTCACCGAGAGGCGCGCGTACGCCGTCGGGAAGCCGGTGAAGAGGATCACCACCACGAGGATCAACCAGACGTGGTTGGCCTCCCAGATCGGGCCGATGGTGTCGGCGATCAGCGCGCGCTGCCGGCGCGCGCGTGGGCCCGTCGCGAACAGGTCCCAGACCCCGCCACCGAAATCGGCGCCCGCAAAGAGGACGTACGCCGTCATCGCCGCGAGGCAGGCGGCGGCGGTCAGCTCCACCAGCGGCCACTCAGCCATGCGATCCGAGCCGCGCAGTGGGTTCGTGACGGCGGCGCCATTCGGTCGTGTCCGGGGCGCCCAGGATCTGTCGCCGCAGCAACCAGACGACCGCGACGGCAAGCAGCACGTAGAGCGCCGTGAAGCCGAGGAACGGGACGATCAATCCCGGCATTGGCGTCACCGCGTCGGCGGTGCGGAGCACGCCCTGGATCACCCACGGCTGTCGCCCGACCTCGGTGACGACCCACCCCGCCTCGGTGGCGAGGAAGCCCGCCGGCGCGGCGACCACGAGCAGCCGCAGCAAGTGTCGATGCCCCGCGAGATCGTCGCGCTGCGCCAGCGCGCGCCAGCCGAGGACGGCCGCGAGCACCATGAGCGCGCCGCACCCCACCATCACCTGGAAGGCGACGTGCGTCACGCGGACGTTCGGCCAGTCCCCGCGCGGGACCCGATCGAGTCCCGCCACCGTGGCGTCGAAATCGTCGGTGGCCAGGAAGGAGAGCGCCCCGGGGATCTCCAGGCCGTAACGCACCTCGCGGCGCGCGGGATCGGGCCAGCCGCCGATCAGGAGCGGCGCCCCCGCCCGAGTGTCGAACAGCGATTCCATCGCGGCGAACTTTGCCGGCTGGGTGGCGGCGACGAATCCGGCGGAGTGATGGCCCGACAGCGGCTGCAGCAGCGCGGCCGGAATCGCCATCAGGAGTGCGACGCGCAGGCCGCGCAGGTGGAAGGCGTTGCCCGGGTGGCGCAGCAGCATCATCGCGTGGATGCCCGCGGCCCCGAAGCCGGTGGCGGCGTAGGCGGCGAGTGTCATGTGCAGCGCCTGCGGGAACGCGGCGGGTGTCTGCAGCGCACCCAGCGGATCGATGCCCGTGGCGACGCCGTCGACGAGCGTGAAGCCGGTCGGTGCGTTCATCCACGCATTGGCGATGACGACGAAGACGCCCGAGAGCGCGCCACTCACCGCGACGAGTATCCCCGCCCAGAGGTGGGCACGCTCGCTGATCCGGTCCCAGCCATAGAGGTAGATGCCGAGGAAGATCGCCTCCATGAAGAAGGCGAATCCCTCAAGCGAGAACGGCATCCCGATGATCGGTCCCGCGAACTCCATGAAGCGCGGCCAGAGGAGGCCGAGCTCGAATGACAGCACCGTGCCCGAGACGGCCCCGACCGCGAAGAGGATCGCCGTCCCCTTGGCCCACCGCCGCGCCAGCTCCAGGTAGTGGGCGTCCCGGGTCGCCAGCCAGCGCCGTTCGGCGATGACCATCAAGACCGGCATCCCGATCCCGATCACCGCGAAGACGATGTGGAAGGCGAGGGAGACCGCCATCTGGGAACGGGCGGCGAGCAGGTCGGTCATGGCCCTCCGGGGGCGGGAGGTCTTGTGAAAAATTTCACAAAGGTACCCGATCGGACAAGGGCAGTTCCGCGTTTCAGGCTACGGTGCAACCTGAAACTCCAACCGGAAACGTCCCGTATCGACGCGTGACCCTGAACGGAGCCTCCACCCGATGCGATTCCTCAAGCGCGCCCTCATCGTCCTGACCCTCGTCCTGCTTGTCGCCTTCGGCGCCGCGTACGGCTTCGCCCAGCGCGAACTCGGCCGATCCTACGCGGTCGCGCGACGGGCGCCGGTTCCCGCCACCGATTCGGCCTCCCTGGCGCGGGGCGAGCATCTCGCGACTGCCATCGGCAAGTGCGCCGATTGCCACGGCGCCGACTTCGGTGGCTCGGTGGTCGTCGACGATCCCGCGCTCGGCCGCGTCGCCGCGCCGAACCTGACCCGCGGTCGTGGCGGCGTGGGGGCGAGCCGGACCGATGCCGACTTCGCCACGGCGATCCGTCATGGTGTCGGGCCGACCGGTCATCCGCTCCTGATCATGCCGTCGGAGGACTACACCTACTTCTCGGAGGCGGATCTGCGCTCGCTGATCGCGTATCTCCGGAGTCGGCCCGATGTCGATCGCGAGATCCCGACGCGTCGCCTCGGTCCGGTGGGCCTCGCGCTCGTCGCCAGCAAGAAGCTGCCGCTGTCCGCGGCGATGATCGACCATGAGGTCGTGCAGCCCGATTCGGTGGTGCAGGGTCCGACGCTCGAGTACGGCCGCTATCTCGCCAACGTCGGCGGGTGCACCGGCTGCCACAACCCGTCGCTTTCGGGCGGGCCGATCATCGGGGCGCCGCCGGGTACGCCGCAGGCCGCCAACCTCACGCCGGGCGGGCGGTCGTGGACGCTGGAGCTGTTCCGCCACACGTTGCGCACGGGTGAGCGGCCCGGTGGCGGCCAGCTCAGCGACTTCATGCCGATTCGCTACACGAAGCTGATGACGGATGAAGAGATCGAGGCAGTCTGGCGCTACGTGGTGAGCGTTCCGGCCAGGCGGCTCGGCGAGCGCTGAGCGCGCGCCGAGACGGCGGGGATCAGGGCGACCTGGTCTTCGTCGCCTTGGTGGGGTAGGCGACATCCGGTGGCGCGTCGCCGCGCGGCCAGTCGTCGATGGAGGCCGCGAACGGAGGACGGGGCTTGGTGGTGATGAAGGTGGCCACGTCCTGGGCGTCCTGATCGCTCAGGGTGCCGGCCCGATCGAAGGGCATGTTGTGCTTCGCGAAGGCCGCGAGCGTGCGCAGCCGCGCCATCCCCGCACCGATCGTGAAGCTGCGTGGTCCCCAGAGCGGCGGGAACGCCGCCATCCCCTCGCCGTTGCTGCCATGGCAGCGGGCACATTCCCGCACGAAGATCGCCGCGCCATGCGCGGTGTCGCCCCGCTCAGGCGAGCCCAGCGGCAGGCCTTGGCCGGGCACCGTGCCACCCTGCGGCACCCCGGTGGAGAGCCACGCCATGTAGGCGACCATGTCGCGCATCGCGGGATCGTCCCAGGCGAGGGCCGTCCCCGCGAGCGACCGTTCGAAGCAGTCGTTGATCCGATCCTCGAGCCGCTGCACCGAGGCCGAGCGCGAACGGTACTGCGGGAAACGCCCCGTCACCCCGATCCACGGCATGGCATTCGGGCGGCGTCCCTCGTCGAGATGGCACGAGGTGCAGCGGAGGCCGTTCCCCACGTGCGTCGGCAGCGAGTCGCGGGTGGCGCCGAGGATCGCGCGGCCGCGCAGGATCGCCACGCCGAGATCGCCCTTCGGGAGCGGCGGCAATGGGGCGAGCGCGCCGGCCTTCGCGACGGTGGTGTCGACCGCCGGAGGCACGGCGCGCTGCACCGTGCACCCCGCAAGCCCCAGCCACAGCAGTCCCGCGGCGCGAGCGGCCGTCACGCGAGCAGCTCGTACGCGCAGCCGTGCTCCTGCGCCATCGCGATTCCCGCCACCACCGCCGGCACGAGCACCACACCCGGCAGGAAGGAGGCGATCAGGTCGGTGCGCACGACCTCCGGAGTCTCGCTGCGACGACGCGCGAGTGACGACACCAGGTTGCGCAGCACGTTGTTGCAGAAGAGGAAGATCGCGCCGCGCCGCTGCAGCGCCGGCACGGCAACGGCGGCGAACGGATCGGCGCTGTCCTCGGAGGCGTAGAGGTTGCGCAGGCTGGACTTGCCGGTCTTCGGATCGGTGAGGCGCGCGCGCTCACCGAAGGCGTACTTCTCCCAGGCCGCGTCGTTGAAGGCCACCACCATCGGCGCCGCGTGGAGCGCGACCACCACCTGGGCCTGGCCGGGGGCGGCCCCGTACGCGTCGCGACAGGCGTTCAGGAAGTTGTTGGCGCGGACGAGCGGGACCGCGTCGCCGAGCACATGCGCATCGAAGACCACGCGGTGCTTCGCGGTCAGCGTGGCGAGCCAGCGGTGGTCGAAGTCCTCGGGACCGGGATGCATCAGCTGCCCACGATGTAGGAGGCGCCCTTGGCCTGCGCGAGTGCCATTGCGGCCACCATCGCCGGCACCAGCGTCACGCCCGGGATGATCGCCCGCCGCAGCTCGGCGTAGACCGCATCGGGGACTGCGCCATCCCGCTTCGCGGCGAGCTCGCGGGAGACGCGCATCAGGGTGTTGTTGCAGAGCAGGATGCTCGCGCCGCGCTTCTGCCAGCTCGCCAATGACGTCTGCGCGTACGGGGCACCGGCCTCGTCGCTCCGGGTCAGGTTGCGGGTGGCTCGGCCCTGTCCGCCGGGCTCGTTGATCGCCACCACCTCGCCGAGCGGCCACGCCGCCCACGCCTCGTCCGCGAGGCCAAGCGGCCAGGCGGTGCCATGGAGTCCGATCACGACCTGGATGTCGGCCGGCTTGGTGCCATAGCCGTCCTGCATCGCGTCGTAGTAGCGCTTCGGATAGCCGAAGGCCTCGCCGCCGCCCCAGGTCTTGGTGTCGAAGATGACACGATGCTTCCGGGTGAGCCCGTCGAGCCAGCGGTTGTCCCAGTCGCCTGGGGCAGGAGCCGCGTGCACGATCGGCGGGGCCGCGAGCACCGCGCCCGCGAGCGCGACGCGGCCAAGGAAATCGCGCCGGGGAATGGCGGCAGGAGTGTCGGACACGGGTGACTCCAATGGCAACGGGAAAGGGTACTACCTTTGGGACAGCGAGGCGGCCGCACGCGGCGCCGACCCCGCCCCCCCTACGTCAGAATATGGACGGCCTCGCATGAAGGTTCCAGCGTCGCTCGCACTGCTCCTCCCGCTCGTGGCGTGCACTCCGGCGAAGACGCCGGACGCCTCGCCGCCGGCCCGGGTCTTCTTCGTGGCGCCCACCGAGGGGATGCTGGCGGGCGATACCGTCCACATCCAGCTCGGCGCCGAAGGCCTCAAGATCGTCGCCGCCACCGGGAAGCGGGTCGAGGGCGAGGCGCACCATCACCTCTTCATCGACACCGATCCGACGGCCGACACGGTGATGATCCCGAAGAACGATGCCATCCGCCATCTCGGCACAGGAGCCGACACCGTCTCCCTGGTCCTGACGCCGGGCAAGCACCGCATCATCGCGGTGGCGGCGTGGGGCGATCACGTGCCGGTGGCTGGTGCGGTGCGCGACACGGTGATGGTCGAGGTACCGCCGGCGGTCATCAAGCCCTAGGCCTTGAACCACATCCGCACGGCCATGACGCCGAGGAAGACGGCAAACCCCCGTTGCAGCGTGGCGGGGGCAATCCCCTGGGCGTAGCGGGCGCCGGCCCAGACGCCGAGGAAGAGCCCGAAGGCGATCAGCATCGCCGCCCGCACGTCGATGTGCCCCGCCTTGTAGTACTCCCGCACTCCCAGCAACCCCACTGGCAGCAGCAATGCCGCCAGTGAGGTCCCCGTGGCCTCGTGAATCGACATCTTGAAGTAGCTCACCAGCACGACGACGATGACGATCCCCCCGCCGATGCCGAACAACCCCGACAGGATACCCGCGACGCCGCCGACGAGCAGGAAGAGCGCGGCGCTCAAAAGAGCACCTCGACCCCGAATCGGATCAGTCGCGGCGCGCCGTAGACGAACAGCGGCTGGGTGAAGTCGCGCGCCGCCGCTTCGTAGAGCGGGTACAACTCGCTCCGACCGCTGAGCACGCCGTCGCCATTCGTGTCGGCGGCGCGGCGATAGCGCGGCGACTCGTACGGGATCGACTGCGGATTCGCGGTGTAGGCCGCCTCCGCCAGCGCGGCGATGGTGCTGTTCGATGCGTTGGGCGTGCCGGTCTCGCGGCGGACCGCGAGCTGGTTGCGCTTGTTGGTGGCGTTGCGGAGGTCGAGATAGACACCGCCTGCCATCCCGCCGAAGCGCACCGGCCGGCGGAAGAGCAGGTCGAGCGTGAACTGGCTCGGCAGGCGCGACCCGTTGATGTCGCCGATGATCGAGTCACCCTTCACGTTGGTGCGCGTGTAGGGCAGGCCGGTGCCGAAGCGGACGACCGCCGCCGCGCTCATCTGGCCGAACGGGCGGACGCCGAGAATGCGCGGCCCTGCGTTCGGACTGGTCTCGCCGTCGAGTGTCCCGATGAAGGAGAGCAGGCGGTCATAGTCGAGCGGCCACTGGTTCTGCGATGCCCAGATGGTGTCGTGGGTCACCGGGTCGATCGTGGTCAGCCGACGCAGCTGGAAGGCGTCGGTGACGGTGGCCTGGGCGCGTTGCACCACGGCCGCGAGGCGCATGCCCCAGCCGTTGCGCCGTTCGCGCTCAAGGATGAACTCTCCCCCGATGACGTTGCCGACATCGGCGTTGACGAAGATGCTCGAGTCGGGGTTCACCTGGAGCGGCGTGGAGGAGACCAGGCCGTCGAGGCGCTTGTCGAAGACATTGATCCGCAGTGAGACGGCGTCGCGCAGGCGCATCCGCATACTCATCTCGAACTGGGTCGACTGCTCGAAGCCGAGATCGGGATTGCCCTGGCGGAAGCGGCCGGTGCGCGTGGTGTCGTCAAACGCCGCGTCGACCAGGTACTGCAGGTCGGGCGGCTGCGAGAAGCGGCCCACGCTGGCCACGAAGGTGGCGCCCTTCAGCGTGGTGGCGATCGCGATGCGCGGATTGAACGACGACCGCGCGGCAAGCGTGCTGTTCGAGAGGTCGCCGCCGGGGCTGAAGGCGTCGTAGCGGATCCCGGCCGTGATGGCGATGTCGCTCGCCCGCACCTGGCTCTCGAGATACGCGGCGCTGATCGTCGGCGAGAAGGCCGACGCGGTGGCGGGCGGCACCGCCCCGCCGACCGGCAGGTTCGCCAGGACGCGCTGGAAGGTCTTCACGTCCTGCGCGGCGTGGAGGCCGCCGAAGCCGATGTCGGTGTTGTCGCCGAGCGTCGCGGTGAAGTCGAGCTGTCCGCGCAGCTCCGTGAAGCGGTTCCAGGCCACATCGCCCTGCGTGGCGCCGCCGAGGAAGAAGCCCGGTACGCCGTACGGGGTGTTGAGCGAATAGCCTGGCGTGCCGAAGCCCGCCATCGGCGCCCGGGTGCCGATCGTGTCCTGCTGGCGCGCGATCTCCTCGCCGAGGATGCCGAGCTTGGAGCCGGTGAAGGCGCCGAACTTGAAGTCGGGGGCATCGACGGTCCCGCGGACGAAGTCCTTCGAGAAATAGCCGACGCGCACGTCGCCGCTGAAGGGACGGTTGCTCCCCTCGGTCGGTGCCAGCTGCACGTGTGCACTGAGCAGCTTGCCGTCAACGCGACGCCCGGGGCCCAGCGTGGGCTCGTACTTGTAGCGCTGGTCGAAGAGGTAGCGCTGCTCGCGCGTGCCCAGGCCGAAGAGCCTGGTCGTGATCCGGGTGCTCATCGGGATCGTGAGCTTGCCGCCGGCGGTGAGGACCTCCCCGCTGTTGTGCGGCAGCGGGCCCGGCGTGTCCTTGCGCGGGTCGCGCGCGTCGGTGGCGGCCGGCGCGTTGACCGGCTCGGCGTCGAGCCGGCCGGAGAGGTCGAGGATCGCCAGTGCCGTGACCTTCCCCGCGAGCGGGCCGTCACCCTGCACGACGAATCGGTCGAGGCCGAGGTCCGCCCCGCCGCTCATCGGCCGGTCGGTCTCGTAGGCCAGGCGCCCCCGCCACCGATCGCCACCGTCGCGGGTCGAGACGCTGATCAAGCCCGACAGCGCCTGACCGTACTTGGCCGAGAAGCCGTTCGTGACGAGCGACGCGTCGGCAATCAGGTCAGGTGGAATCCGGAGCCCCGATCCGCCGGTCGAGGCGTCAAGCTGGTTCTTCACGCCGAGGCCGTCGAGGATGAAGGCCTGCTGGCCGATCCGACCACCTCGGTAGCTCTCGCCGACGACGCCGGCCTGCAGCGAGAGGGCGTCCTCGAGCGACGAGACCGGCAGGCGTCGCAGGTCCTCGGCGCTGATGCGCTGCGCGGTGGACGTGGCGAGCGGATCGAGCACCGGATCCTGCACGCCGACGGCCTGCAGCGTCGCGAGCTCGACCGCAACCGGCGCCATCCGCACGTCGGCGCGGGTGATCACGTCGGCGCGGATCACGATCCCGTCGCGCCGCGATTGCCGGTAGCCGATGTAGGTGACCGTCACCGTGTGCAGCCCCGGGGAGATCGCCCGGATCCGGAATTCACCGGCCGTGTCGGTGACGGCCACGCGTGCCCCGGCATCGATCCGCACCTGGGCGCCGCGCAGTGCGGCGCCGGTGGCGGCATCGACGACCTTGCCGACGAGGCCGCCGGTGGATTGTGCCGAGAGTGGGGCGGCGGCGAGCACCGTCAGCCACAGCAAGGAGCGGGTGCGCATCATGGCAGGAGCCCCTTGAAGAGGAAGAGATTGTGGGTCCCTGTGGCCGATGGCTGCAGCACGGCGTCGCCGCCGGTCGGCAGCAGGAGCGGGATCGACCAGAGCCCGGTCTCGAGCCGCAACGATGTCACGCTGTTGGTCGCCAGACTCACCCGATAGAACCAGGTGTCGAGGCCCGAGGCGGGGAGCGGTCGAGTCACGTGTTGGGTCACCAGGCATTCGGAGCCGCGGCAACTCACCCCGGAGATGGTCCCGGCGCGCGGTAGCGTGGCGATCGGGGTCGACGTCCCGCCTGCGATCGGCAGTCGTTCGAGCGTTGCCGAGTTGCGCACGACGACAAACGAAGTGCCGTTCTCGGCAATTGCATGCCGGGTAATGTCGGCGGTGCCCGGGATCGTGACGAGGGTGACGCCGCTGGCGGTGATGGTCCCCCGCATCAGCGCGACCCCGGCGAGCAGCGTGTCGGGCAGGCAGCCGGAGCACGCGGCATCCACGGTGAGCTGCCCGCTCCGCGCAATGAATTCCGTGGGTCCGACCCAGACGGCGTCAGTGAACCAGGAGATCGCTCGGCCGCCGATGTTTGTCGGCATGGTCAGGAGCGCGCGACGCACGAAAGGCGTCGCACTATCGGCGAGCCAGAGGACGGTGGCTTCCGGGTTCGGGCGCCCTCTGCGCGAGAGCGCTTCCTGGTAGAGGAGCCGACCGTCCGTACCGAGGGCCACGGCCGAAAAACTCTTGGCCGAATCCGCGCGGTCCACGCGCGTGTCACAGAGGTTCCAGCGCTGGGTGCCGCCCCCCAACGGGAGCAGCCCGACGCAGCGGTCGCCGTTGGGGTTGCCGGTATAGAGGTAGAGGATGCCATCGCCAGCCTCGGTGAGCGACGCGGCGGAGTCGGTCAAGGTGTTGTACGTCAGGCGCACCGGTGCGGCGGCGCTGAACGGACCATCCGAGAGCGTCGGCGTGCTGCCGAACGGTTCGGAGTGTCCGCAGGCGGCGGCCAGGAGCAGCAGGGCGGGGGCAAACCGCATTGTCACCTCAGCGTCCGAAAGAGGGAAACTGCACCACCGATTCATGGCCACCAGGTCCGACGGCGGCCACGCCAAAGAGGAAGTCGTCGATGATCACGTTCTCGAGCGTCACCTGCGTCGTGCCCGCGGGCACCCACCGCCAGTTGGTCCACTGCGGCGCGGTGGTGTCGCGCCAATAGACCTTGTAACCCAGCGGGGCCGCGCCCGGGGCGGCGGTCCAGGAAACGGTCGTTGACGCCGAGACCGCGCCCCGAAGCCGCACCGCGCTCGGCGGGGCGGGGGCCCAGGCGAGCGCCGCGAGTACGATCGCGTTCACGCCGGTCATCTTGGCGACGTACGGGAAGTTCACCCCCGAGACGACGTCGCCGTACACCTTGCCGTTCTCGGTGCGCAGGTCCTGATGCTGGCGGTCGTATTGCTCGTGGCTCTCCATGATGCGGACGCCCGGCATGCCGACATCGTTGAACGGCCGGTGGTGACCGCCGCGCGAGAAGCGATCGAGGCGGTAGATCAGCCGCGGCTGCATCTCGGGCATCGTGGCCCGCACCACGCGCTCGACGTATCGCGCCAGCTGCCGCGAGATGCCGTCGACTTCGCCACCGCTCGTCCTTCGTGCCCGCCGCTCCGCCTCGGTCTCGGTCGGCGGCGTCGGCTCCGAGAAGATCCGGAACGAGCGGTTGTCGATCTCGCCGTTGATCCCCTCGATGTTGCCGATCATGTCGTTGTTGAGCACCGCCTCGACCGTCCACGCGGAATCGACGAACTCCTTGGCGAGCTGCTGCCCGCCCCAGAGGCCCTGCTCTTCGCCGCTCAGGCCGGCGTAGATGATCGTCTTGCCGAAGCGGTGGCGCGTGAGCAGGCGTGCGGCCTCGACCGTGCCGGCGAGCCCGCTGGCATTGTCGTTCGCGCCGGGCGCGTCCTTGACGCCGTCGCTGCCGTTGCTGTTCCGGGAGTCGATGTCGCCGGACATCATCACCACGTGATCGGGCATGGTGGTGCCGCGCTGGATCGCGATCACGTTGACGACGTCGACATCGGGCGTGGCCCGTGCCCCGGTCCCGCTCCCCTTCACGGTGCTGCGGGTGTAGCGCACTTCGAGGCAGCCGCCGCACGCCTTGCTGATCTGCTGGAACTCCGCGTAGAGCCAGCGCCGCGCCGCACCGATCCCGCGGGTCGTCGAGACGGTGTCGCTGAAGGTGCTGCGCGTGCCGAAGCCGGCGAGGCGCCGCACGTCGGCCTCGATCCGCTGGACCGAGGGCGCGCGTGCGATGGAATCGAGTCGAGGGTCGAAGGCCGGTGGGACCGCCTGGGCGGTGAGGGGCATGGCTGCCAGTTGTGCCGCGAGCGCGGCGCCCAGCAGGGAAACACGTGGCATGTCGGGGGTCCGTCGAGAAGGAAGGGTTTCCCGAAACTAACGCCGAGCCCCCCATCCGTCACGCGACGGCGGGGGGCGAGGTGTTTCACAATGATGCGCGGGAGGTCGTCAGCCGAAGAGCCCGAGCTTCGCGCCCGGAGTGAAATCCGGAAAGACCGAGGTCAAGTCCGCCGCGCCGAGGTGCCCGGTGAGCACTTCGCCGAAGAGCGCGCGGAAGTCGGTGGTCACGGCGAGGTCGCGTCCCTCGTGGCGGGCGTCCGGCGCCAGGCCGGGCCACCGGCCGAGGACCCGCTTGCCGTGCACGCCACCGCCGATCACCATCATCGCCGTGCCGTGCCCGTGATCGGTGCCGCCGGTGCCGTTCTCCTTCACGGTGCGGCCGAACTCGCTCATCGTCAGGCACGACGACGTCGCGCATCCGTTCGCCGAGGTCGGTGGTGAAGGCGGCGAGGGCACCGCCGAGCTCGTCGAGCCGCGTGGCGAGCTGACCCTGCCCGCTCCCCTGGTTCACGTGCGTGTCCCAGCCGCCGACGTCGACGAAGGCAATCCGGAGGCCGAGGTCCGCGCGGATCAACTGTGCCACCTGCTGCATCGCGGTCGCCAGCTTGCCGCGGCCATAGACGGCGCCGTTCGCGGGGGGCAGTGCCGTCGGGTTGGCGCTCTTCAGCATCTTGATCGCCTCGAAGCCTTCGGCCGACGACGACGCCACCAGCCCGGTCGCCGCGCCTTCGTACAGCGATTCGAAGGCCCGGGTCAGGCGCTCGTTTCCTTCGCTCCGCGCCGTGCGCACCCCGAAGGCGCGCAGGTCGTCGATGGCCAACGCGGGGGCACTCCCCGCCAGCATGCGCGGCAGCTGCGGGCCGAACGCCACCGCGCGGAACGGTGTCTCGGCGTGCTCGCGCGCGTGCTCGCAGTAGCGGTTGGCCCAGCCGGACGCGGTCGACTTCCGGTCGGGGGTGCCGCTCTCCATGTAGTCCTGCGCGTCGAAATGTGAGCGCGTGGTGGACGGCGATCCGACGGCGTGCACCACCGCCATCGCCCCCTGATCCCAGAGCGGCTTCAGCGAGGCGAGGCGCGGGTGCAGCGCGAACATCCCGTCAAGCGTGACGAGTTCCGACTTCGGCAGCGCGATCCGCTCGCGTTCGCGCCAGTACCACGGGTCGCCGGCCGGCACGACCATCGAGAGCCCATCGACGGCGCCGCGCTGGAAGAGGCAGACGAGCGTCTTCCCGCTCGGCACGCCGCCGAGTTGCTGGCGCAGCGCGTAGGCGGCGCGGTCAACGAAGAGTGGATCGGCGCCCAGCGACACGAGGGCGAGGCCACCGGCCTTCATGAAGGCACGTCGGGAGATCGTCATCACTGCCTCTGAAATTCGGGGCCGCCGAGCGCGAGCCCGACCGCCATGGCCCGCGCTGCGCGCGGATCGCTGATGTCGGCGAGCTCGCGGCGGATCGTGGTGCGGGTGCGCTCCGACATCGCCCCGCCGAGGATCGTCCGGTTGACGGCGTCGAGCAGTGCCTCGTGGTCGGTCGTGAGCGGCACCAACGGGTCGAGCTGGACCGTCACGCCCGGGAGCCGGTTTGACGCCAGCGCCACGGCCGCGTTCATCCGGGCCAGGAGTGCCCCGCTGTTGACCCAGTCCGCCGAAGCTTCGGGGTAGCCGTTCGGCGTGACCATGTTGAACAGCGGCTGCCCGAGGCGTTGCAGTTGCTGCGCCAGGCGAGGGGTCGCGTCCGGCGCCCCGCCCACGGCGCGCACGGCGCTCACCACGAACTCCAGCGGCGTCTTGGTCTTGGACTGGACGTTCGCCATCGCCCAGAAGTCCGGCGAATGGACGATCGCGCGCACCACGGTGCGGATGTCGCCGTCGCTCTGCTGCCACGCCCGCACCGCGTCGTCGATGCAGCCATCGGGGGGAACATCGGCGACGAAGCGCGCGCACAGCTTGGCGCTGAGGTGGTGCATCGTGGCCGGATGCGACGCGAGCATGGCGAGCAGCGCGCGCCCCTCCTCCTCGCCACGTCCCGCGGGGAAGGTCCGCCCCAGCACGACCTTCTCGCCGCGGTCATGGGCCTGCGCCAGGAACTGGAATCGATGGTCGCCGCGTCGGTCGATGGTCCAGCCGGTCAGGATGCGCGCGACGTTGATGACGTCCTGCTGGGTGTAGCCGCCGTCGACGCCGAGGGTGTGGAGCTCGAGCAGTTCGCGGGCGTAGTTCTCGTTCAGGCCGCGCGGCATCCTCGCGCGGAGCTGCTCCGCCATAGCGGGGTCCATCGCGGGGGTGCGCGCACCGGGGCGCGCGGCAGCGGCGCGTCGCGGCGGTTGGCCCGGGCGCTGGGGCTGGCGCATCCCGCGGGCTGCCACGGCGGCCACCGCGGAGTTGTCGGCGACGCTTTGCACGTTGTCGAGATAGAACAGCATCGCGGGCGACGTGGCGGTTGCCACGAGGAGCTCCTCGAAGCGGCCCAGGGCGTGGCCCCGGATGGTGCGCTCGAGATAGTCGGCGAAGTAGGCGCGGTCGAAGCCCTTCGCGATGTAGACATTGAAGTGATTGAGCCAGAAGTCGGCGAGGACCTCGGCGAGTTGGCGATCCGAGACGGTCGCCCGTGCGAGTGTCACACTCTGCAACTCACCCAGGAGCTCGCGGAGGTCGCGCTTGCCGCCGTCGGCTTGGCGACGCTGGGCCTGCAGTCGCTGCAGGGTGGCGGAGTCGGCGCCCTGGGCCTGCGCCTTGAGCGCCTTGCTGACCTGGTCGCTGTGCATCGCGACCATCTCGGCCATCGGCGTGCGGAGGACGTCGTAGGGTCGTTCCCAGGCCTCGAGGGCCGGATCGCGGAGGTCACGCACCCCCAGTTGCCGATCGACCCAGTGGAGGACACCTTCGCGGACGACGGCCTCAACTTGGCCGGGGGTCGGGCCGTATCCGAGACGATTCAACGCATGTCGCGCCGAATCGGCCGGGGTGAGTCGGGCCTGGGCCCCGAGGGGTGCGGCCGCCAGCAGGGCCACGAAGCAGATGGAGGATGAGGTTCGCATGCGTGGTGGACTCCTCCGCGCGGCGTGCGTTAAGCCCCGGGTGGTCTCCGCCGCTCGACCAGCCCAGATTACCTCCCCGCACGGGCTCCGGCCCCTACCTGTTCCTGGAGACACCCGCATTGGCTCGTGCCTTCACTGTTGGACCGCGCCGGATCGCGATGCCCCTGTTGTTCGTCGCGCTCGCTGGGTGCAGCAATATCGGGTTGAACCTTCCCTCCGATGCCCCCGATCCGATCCCTGCCGGCCGCTCGGTGAAGCCCAGCTTCGGCTGGATCACCACGCGCGTCGGGCCGGGCGCCGAACGCGCTCCTGATGGGTCCATCAGCCTCGAGGCGATCCGGTACGAGGGGCGGGCGGCCTGGCAGCAGGTGCGGCGCTGGAACGAGCCGAACGGCGAGCATGCCGACTCGATCATCCTCGAGCGCTCCACGCTGCGGCCGATTGTCACCACCCGGATGACGCCAAAGGGCACCTGGACCGCACGGTACAACTTGCGCGCCGTTGATCGCCGCTTCACGCCCGCCAATGGGCGGGGCGGCTGGCGCCAGTCGGAGATCGTCGAGAACGCCCCCTACGCGGCGCTCGGCATCGAGCTGGTGATCGCGGCCTTGCCGCTGACCGAAGGGTGGAAGGGGATCATCCCGGTCGCGGTCGACACCGTCAACCACGGGTGGAGCTGGCTCCGCTTCGAGGTGATGCGGGAGATGAACCTCACCGAGAAGCCCAACTGGGTCACCAAGAGTTCATGGGTGGTGGACTACACCCTGAACGGCGAGCAGACCCGCCTCTGGATTGCGCAGGACGGCCGCTCGGTCCGACGGATCGAGAGGCTCGGCCAGGACAACGAGGTGCTGCACTCCATGCGCCGCGTGCTGCTCGGGCAATAGCTGCCCGAGCGGCACGCGGCGCCCCGGCGTCAGGGCACCTGCCCCTTCGTCGGACGACGCTCCTTCAGGTGCTCCTCCATCGCCAGCCGCGGCACGCCGTTCAGGTACCAATCCGGCGGCGTCTTCCCCATCAGCTTGGCATCGAAGAACTCGTCCATCCGGCGAGCGTAATCCTTCATGTTCGCCGGCTTCGCCAGGCCGTGGTTCTCGCCCGGATACGAGAGCATGATCACTTCCTTCCCGAGTTCGCGCAGCGTGTTGTAGTACGTCACGCCCTGGTTGAAGTCGACCGCGCCGTCCTTGTCGTTGTGCAGGATGATCAGCGGCGTCTTGACCTTGTCGGCGAAACGGTTCGGGGAGTTGCGGATGTAGGCGTCCATGTTGTCGAGGAAGTTCCCCTTGAACCGCCCCTGGCTGCTCTCGAAGATCGGCTGGTTCGCGCTGCCCGAGTTCCAGTAGACCGAGCTGTACATCGAGACCATGTCGGTGAGCGGGGCGCCGGCGATCGCCCCCTTGAAGAGGTCGGTCTGGGTGACGAGGAAGGCGGTCTGGTAGCCGCCCCACGAGTGACCCTGCAGGCCGACCTTGTCGATGTCCACGATGCCGGTCGCCGCGGCGGCCTTCACCGCCGGGATCACCGACCAGACGGCGCTCATTCCCGGATTGTTGACCTCATAGGTGATGTCCGGCATCAGCACCGCGTAGCCGCGCGACGTGTAGTTCGCCGGGTTCAGCGCCCGGGTCTCGTTCGGTGCGGAATACTGGTGGAGCCCCTGCGAGAGCTTCTCGTAGATGTACACCACCGTCGGGTACTTCTTCCCCGGCTGGTAACCGGCCGGCAGGAACAGCGCCGCCTGCAGGCTTCACGCCGTGGTCGGAGACGTAGTCCACCAGCCGTGAGCCGGCGGTCCAGGCGTATTCCTTCTGTTGCGGATTGATGTCGGTGAGTCGCTTCGGCGCCGCAAACGTCGGCCCCGCGACATACCAGTCCGGATAGTCGCGTGCGGTGCCCTTCGAGAAGGCGTACATCTCGGCGTCGCGAGCACGCGTGACGCGGATGGCCGCGTCGTCCCAGAGCAGCGTGGTCACGCCCGACTTGACCGGGTCGACCTTGGCGAGCCCTTCCTTCTTGGTCCACTCGCCGTACGTCCCGATCATCATCGGCTTGGAGAGGTCCAGGCCGCGCTGCCGCGGGTTGCTCACCAACACCTGCCGGTAACGGATCGCGTCCTTCTTGCCGTTCATGGTGAGGTTCGTGGCCGTGCCACCGCGCACCGGGATGCGCCAGATGTCCCAGCCGTCGGTGAGCAGCAGCGTGAGGCCGTCGGTCGACCAGCCGACCGGGAAGCGCGGCGGCTTGACGACGTTGTGGTCGTCCTCGTCGTTCCAGAACGTCGTCGGGACGCCTGCCGTGAGGTTCCGGCTCGGACCGCCGGCGAACTCCTGCACGTAGTACTGCCCGTCGTCCATGTAGGCATACCGCTGCCCGTCCGGCGAGGCGGTGAGCGAGGCGGTGGTGGCCGTCATCACCTTGCGGCGCGCGCCGGTGACGAGGTCGATCACGTACGCGTCCCGCTTGCGCACCCCGGAGAGGTTGGCATCGAGCTCATACGCGCGATCGTCGTATGCCACGGCCCAGCGGTCCATCGGCGCCGCGGTGACCGTCTTCATCGAGTCGGTGGCAAGCTGCAGGAAGCGCTGGTCGGTCAGGCGGTAGAGCGAGAGATAGGTGAACGCCTTGTCGGCGTTCTCCTGCACCTTCTGCTGCGGCTGCAGGCGCGAGTCCTTGCCGTGCCAGATCTCGACGTTGGGCTTCTCGTCCTCTTCCCAGTCGGGTCCCTTCGCCTTCGGCGGATTCACCGGACGAATGCCGAGGTAGAGGCCGTCGAAGGCCTGGGTCCACCGCGGGGCGCGGTCGCCCGCGATCTTCATCTTGGCCGGAAAGCCGGTGGCCGGCGTCGGCTCGTAGATCGTGCGCGTCGGACCGGTCGCGGTGAAGTTCTTCCACGCCACCACGGCAAAGAGCGTGTCGGTTGCCGCGCTGTCGGGCATCCCGCGCAGCACGGCGAGGGCCAGGCCGCTGTCGGCCCAGGTCAGGCGCCGGTACAGCCCCTTGCTGTTGTCGGCGGCGCGGACGACGTCGGTCTTCATGTTGCGGAGCTGCACGCCGTTGCCGACCCGGCTCGACGTCTCCACCGTGTAGGCGAGCCACTCCCCGCTCCAGTCGAAGCCGAACTCGCCGACATCGGCGACGGTCAGCGAGGTGTTGTGCACCAGGTCGTGGAGGATGATCGCCGAGGAGGCGCTCGCCGGGGCGGCCGCCGGCGGCGCCCCAGGCGCGCCGGGGGCAGGCGTGGGCGCATCGCTCGCGGCCTGCAGCGCCACCCACGACGGCTTCTCGCCGGCGAAGACGATCCGACGGATCTTCTCCACCTCGCGCTTCTCCCCCGTGGCCAGGTTGAGCAGCACGGCCGTCGCCTGCACCGGCTTCCGCTCCTTCTTCAGCTTCTTGCTGTCCTTGAACGTCGGCCACGACAACCACGCGGCCCACTTGGCGTCCCCCGACAGCGTCAATTGGCTCGACTGCGACCCGTCGCCGACCGGGAAGCGGTACTCTTGATCCGTTCCGGTCGAGCGGATCACGACCTCGGCGTCGCCTTCGGCGGGGGCCACCGTGTAGGCGAACCAGGTGCCGTCGTTGGAGAGCGAGCTGCCGCGCATGGACTTCCACGCGTTCATCGCCTCCGTGGTGAGTGGCTTCAATCCCGCCGGGGCGGTCGCCTGCTGCGCGGCGAGGACGGTGCACGGCGCCAACGCCAGCATGGCGACGCATCGAACGAAACGAGACAGCATCAAGGACCTCCGGTGAAGGCGAGAAGCGAGAAGCGAGAAGCGAGAAGCGAGAAGCACTAGTTACAGGTCACTGGTCACTGGTCACTGGTCACTGGTTACTGGTTACTGGTCACTCAACTCCGCGTAGTGGCACGCCACGTCACGATCGCCCACGACGCGCAGCTGCGGCCGCTCCGCGCTGCAGCGTGCATCCTTGCGCGGATGGAAGCAGCGCGGGGCAAAGGGGCAGCCCGGTGGTGGTGCCGAGGGCGAGGGCGGCTCGCCTTCGAGCACGATGCGCCGGCGCCCGGTCGTGGGGTCCGGTTCGGGGACCGCCGACACCAGGGCCTGGGTGTACGGATGGCGCGGCGCGCCGATGACCGCACGGGCGGGCCCGATCTCGACGATCGTTCCGAGATACATCACGGCGACGCGATGCGCCACCTGGCGCACGACCGCGAGGTCGTGGGCGATGAAGAGGTAGGCGAGGCCGCGCCGCTCGCGGAGGTCGAGGAGCAGGTTGATCACCTGGGCCTGCACCGACACGTCGAGCGCGGAGACCGGCTCGTCGCAGACGATGAAGCGCGGTTCGACGGCGAGCGCGCGCGCGATCCCGATGCGCTGCCGCTGGCCGCCCGAGAACTCGTGTGGGTAGCGCTCGGCGTAGGACGGGTCGAGACCGACTTCGGTGAGCAGCTCGGCCACCCGGGCCGCCATCGCGGCCGCCGGGACCAGGCGGTGGATCACCATTCCCTCGGCGATCGACTCGCCGATCGTGCGGCGCGGGTTCAGCGAGCCGAACGGATCCTGGAAGACGATCTGCATCCGCTGTCGCGTTGCCCGGAGCGTCGACGCGTCGAGGCTCGCGAGGTCGGTCCCTTCGAACCGCACCGTTCCGGAGGTTGGCGGTTCCAGCCGGAGCACCGCCCGTCCGACCGTGCTCTTGCCGCTACCCGATTCCCCCACCAGCCCGAGTGTCTCGCCGGCCGCAATGGTGAAGGAGACGCCGTCGACGGCCTGCACCGGCGGGCGCGAGGGGGTGAAGAACCCGCCGCCACCGGGGTAGTGCTTGACGAGCCGTTCCACGTCGACGAGTGGCGTGGTCATGCGGTGACTCCGTGCGCCACCCAGCAGGCCACGTCGTGATGCTCGCCCAACGGGGCGAGCGGCGGGCGCTCCGTGGTGCAGCGCGCGATCGCCACCGGGCAGCGCGGATGGAAGCGGCAGCCCGCGGGCCACTGGTCCGGCGGCGGCACGGTGCCGGCGATCGGCACCAGGCGCGCGCCGTCGCTGGCGAGGCGAGGGATCGAGGCGAAGAGCCCACGGGTGTACGGGTGCGCGGGCGACGCGAAGAGCGGCGTGGTGTCGGCCGACTCGACGAGGCGTCCGCCGTACATCACCAGGACGCGATCGGCGCGCCCCGCGACAATGCCGAGGTCGTGGGTGATCAGCAGGACCGCGAGGCCGCGCTCGTGGCGGAGGCGGTCGAGCAGTTCGAGGATCTGGGCCTGCACGGTGACGTCGAGTGCGGTCGTCGGTTCGTCGGCGATGAGCAGGGAGGGTTCGCCGGCGAGCGCCATCGCGATCATCACGCGCTGGCGCATCCCGCCGCTCAGCTGGTGCGGGTAGGCATCGACGCGCTCGGCCGGGTCCGCGATCCCGACCTCGCCCAGCAGGGCGATCGCCCGCCGGCGCACCTCGGTCGCCGGCACCGACTGGTGGGCGGTGATCGCTTCGCCGATCTGTGCGCCGACGCGCATCACCGGATTGAGCGATGCCATCGGATCCTGGAAGACCATCGCGATTCGTCGCCCCCGCCAGCGGCGCAGCGCGGCTTCGCCGAGGCCTGTGAGCTCCTCGCCCTCCATCCGGATCGAGGTGGCTTCACCCAGCCGGGCATTGTCGGGGAGGAGCCTGGGGATGGCGAGTCCGGTGAGGCTCTTGCCGCAGCCCGACTCGCCGACCAGCGCGACGAGTTCGCCGCGATGCACGTCGAACGAGACGTCATCGACCGGCACGAGCGGCGTGGTGCCGTCGCGCGGGAAGGAGATCCGGAGGTCGCGTACCTCGAGGAGGGGGGTCATCGCTGGTCGGGATTGAGGGAGCGGCGCAGGGCGTCGCCCAGCAATGTGGCGGTGGCGGTGGCGAGGACCAAGGCGGTGCCCGGGGCCAGGAGCAGCCAGGGCGCCGCGCCGAGGTAGTCGCGCGCCTCCAACAACATCCCCCCCCAGGTGGCGGCCGGTGGCTGCATCCCCAAGCCGAGGAGCGAGAGGCCAGCCTCGAGCAGGATCGCGTCGGCGGTGCCGAGTGCGGCGGCCACGAGCAGTGGCGGCAGCGCGCCGGGGAGCAATTCGCGCCAGGCGATGCGCTGCGGGGTGGCTCCGAGGGCCCGTGCCGCATCGACGAAGGGGGCCTGCCGGAGGCGCAGGGTCTCGCCGCGCACGAGTCGCGCAAGCGGCGGCCAACCGGTGAGGCCGAGCACCAGGGCGAAGAGGGGCAGCGGCAACGTGCCGACGGCGGCCAACAGCACCAGCAGCACCACCACGCGCGGCAGGGCGAGGCCGATGTCGATCACTCGCCGAAGGACCCCGCCGACCACGGGACCCGCGACGCCGGCGATCACGCCGAGCACCATGCCGAGCACCGCCGCGACCGTCACGGCGATGGTCGCCACCGTCAGCGAGGCGCGCGCACCGTGTGCCAACCTCGCGAAGACGTCGCGCGAGAACTGATCGGTGCCGAGCCAATGGGCGGCCGATGGGCTCGCGAGGGTGCCATCGGCGAGTGCCGGCTGGAGGTTCGGATCCTGCGCCACGAACGGGACGAAGATCGCCAGCACGAGCAGCGCGGCGAGCAGGGCGAGGCCGAGCCGAGGACGTCCTCTCACGGGATGCGCTGCGCCGGGTTGACGATGCGGTACAGGAGGTCGGCCACCAGCGAACCGAGCTGCACCAGCACCACAAGCAGGAGCCCGGCGCCGATCACGACGGGAAGGTCGCGCTGCGAGGTGGCCGTCGCGATCAGCGAGCCGAGTCCGGGCCAGCCGAAGAGCGCTTCGACGAAGACCGCGCCGGCGAGGAGCATCGGCAGCCAGAGCCCGACCAGCGTGACGATCGGCGTGAGCGCGGGGCGCCAGACGTGCTGGAGGGCGAGGCGTGCCCCGGCGATGCCCCGGGCGCGCGCGGCACGGACCCACGGCTGGTCCATGGTGGCCAGTGCCGCGGCGCGCTGTTGTCGGAGGGGTACGGCGACCGTCGCGAGTACCATCGTGAGCAGGGGCAGCACGAGGTGTTTGGCGCGGTCCAACCACACCGCCGCGAGGGTGGCATCGGGCGCGAGCAGGGGATTGGCATAGCCTGCCGGTGGCAGCCATGGGGATCGGACGGCGAACAGCCAGATCAGCACCATGCCGATCACGAACGACGGCAGCGCGTAGCCCACCAGCGTGACCGCAGCGATGACGCGGGCGCGGAGGGTGGTCGGGTGCAGGGCGCTCCAGAGGCCGAGCGAGAGGCCGATGGTGAAGGTGGCGAGCAGCGTGAGCGATCCGAGCAGCAGCGTGGGGCCGAGTCGCTCCGCGATCATCGTGGCGACGGGACGCTGCGTGGCGAACGAGATGCCGACGTCACCGCGGAGGAGCCCGCCGAGCGTCACGCCGATCGCTTCGAGCGGCGGGCGATTGGTGCCCCACACCGCCTCGAGGGTGGCGCGCTGCGTGGCATCGACGGCCTGGTCGCCGATCAACGCCGTGAGCGGATCACCGGGGAGGAGTTGCACCAGCGCCACCAGCGCCACCGTCGCGAGGAGCGTCGTCACCAGCGCGTCGACGCTGCGGCGGACCAGCCAGCCCGTCACGTCAGCGATCGCGCGGAAGCGCGGCGTCGGGGCGGACGCGCCATTGCCACAGCGAGAGCCAGCTCTTGGCCGGCCAGATCTGCACATTGGAATAGCGACGATGCACGGCGACCTGATTCAGCGGTGCGGCCAGGACGATCGCCGGGACTTCGCTGCCCATCCGGGCCATCGCCGCGCGGTAGGCGGTCACGGGATCGCCCGAGACTTCGGCCCGGGCGAGCAGCCGATCGAACGTCGGATCGCACCAGCGGATCTTGTTCTGGGAGGTCGAATCCGCGGCGGCCGCGCAGGACCAGCGCTGGGTCAGGGACGACGGCGTCGGATCCTGGTTGCCTCCGTCGATCGTCAGGTCGAAGCGGCCGGCCTCCATCCGCTCGGTGAATGCCGTCCGCTCGATGCGGTCGAGCACCACGTCGACGCCCACCGCGCGCCACATCGCCTGCGCCTGCACGGCAAGGTTGTGCCGCGCTGCACTGACGTTCGGGTAGATCATCTGGAGGCGGAGCGGCGCACCGTTGCGCTCGACGGTCCCGTCGCCGTTCGCGTCGCGCCAGCCGGCCTCGGCGAGCAGCGCCCTGGCACGCGCCGCGTTCTGCGCCGTTCCGGCCAGGTTGCCGCCGGTCACCCAGCCCCAGATCTGGGACTGAGGGGCATCCGGGGTGCCGGTGCCTGCGCCGAAGACCGTGTTCGCCATCGTCCGACGATCGAGGGCGAGTCGCAGCGCCTCGCGGACGCGGCGGTCGCTGAGGATCGGGTGCGGCTGGGTGAGGCCTGCGGCGCGCTGGTTGATCCCGATCCAGAGCACCAGGTTGTGCGAGATGTTCACGAGCGCCAGCGACGACAGCTCGCGGATCTTCGGGGCGTCGGGAGCCTGCACGTCACCCATCACGTCGGTCTCGCCCGCGAGCAGGAGATTCGTCCGGGCCGTGGCTTCCGGCGCGATCCGCAGCACCACCCGCGCCATGGACGGCGCCCCGAGAAAGAAGCCGGGGTCCGCGCGCAGCTCAACGAATTGTCCCGGGACGCGCCGGAGATAGCGGTATGGTCCGTTGCCGACGGGTCCGGTGGCGAAGTCGCTGCGCGCGATCGCGGCGGGGGCGATTCCCGCGAGCAGGTGCGCCGGGAGCGGCTGCATGTTGAACGCAAAGAGGTAGAGCTGCTCGGCAAAGGGGCGCTTGAAGCGGACGCGCACCTTGCCCGCCCCCACGGCCTCGACCGACTCGACCGGCTCCATGACCACCCGCCCCTTGCCGACCACCGGATCCATCATCAACTGCCAGGTGAAGACGACATCGCGCGCGGTGACCGGCGTGCCATCCTGCCAGTGAGCCCGCGGGTCGAGCTCGAAGACGAGCGTGCGCGGGTCGACGCGTTGCCAGCGCCGCGCGAGCAGCGGCGTCATCGCGTCGTCACCCGCGGTGCGGAAGGTGGGGCCGATCATCGCCAGCCGCAGGAAGAGCTGGTCCGCGAGGTCGGTGTTGTAGGTCTGGTCGCTGATCGCGGGGAGAGGGAGCGTGGGGTCGGCGGGGATGGCGAAGACGACGGTGCCCGGCACCTGGGCCGAGAGTGGCGCGCGCCCGAGCGCGCCGAGGAGCAGCAGCAGGTGGAGCACGGTGCGACGACGCATCGGCAGGACCTCGTGTCGGGCGGGCGGGGCAGGGGTCAGCGGCGCCACGTCCAGGCTGGACTGCGGTACCGCAGATGCTTCACGGTGGCCTCTTCGGCCCACGCCGTCAACTCATCGGGCGCGTGCTCGGCGCCGTCGTCGACCCAGTCGCGGAGCAGGGCCATCGCCAGGATCTGCACCGGGGGGAGGTCGGCGATCGGTGCCTTCACCGGCTCACCTCGGCTGGTGACGCGGTAGCGCTCCAGCAACGGGAGACGGTCGGCCCGGGCGACGGCACCGTGCTGGAGCAGTCCCACGCCCTGCACGACCTGGGCCGAACCCACGACCTTCCGCTCGCCACTGAGGATCTCGCCCCCGACGGCGACATCGAAGCAGGCGCCGGCCTCGAGGCCGGGAATCGAACTCGGTGCCGGCGCGAGGGTGGCATCGAGGCCGATCCCGGTGAGCCGGGCCGCGAAGCGCTCGTGGATCGATTGGTAGGCTGCCTTGAGGCCGCCGAAGTCCGCCAGACGGCCGGTCACGGCATAGGTCAGGTCGTCCGGGGCGTGCCACACCGCCCGCCCGCCGGTCGGTCGCCGGACGCAGGGGACGGCGTCGCGCTCGAGCCGGTCCCGGTCCCAGCTCCGGGCCGCGGCCTCGTTGGCGCCGAACGAAATGCTTGGGAGGTCCCAGCGATAGAGGCGGAGCACGGTCGTGCCATCGCGTTCCGCCCGGTCGAGCAGGGCATGGTCCAGGGCCATTTGCTGCCACGCGGGGCGGGGCGCAAGGTCGGACCAGACATAACGGGTCATGAAGTCACGGCATCCCAGACGGCTCGGGTACGCGCCACCAGGGTGGCACGGTCGGCGTCGTTGTCGATGATCCAGGTGGCGCGGGGGCGCTTGGTGGCGGCTGGCATCTGCGCGGCAATGAGCCGCTCCGCATCACGCGGGGCCAGGCGCCTGGCGTTGATGAGCCGGCGGCGACGTTCGGCCTCCGGGGCGTCGACCAGGATCACGCCGTCGTAGGCGCCCGGGTCGGCGGATTCGAAGAGCAGGGGGATGTCGGCGACGAAGACGGCGGCGCCACTGGCCGCGGCGGCGGCCTGCGCGGCGAGTCGGCGCTCCTCGACCGCGGGGTGGACGATCGCCTCGAGGGCGGCGCGCTCGGCCGGGTCGGCCAGGATGCGATCGCGGAGCACCGCACGATCGATCGCGCCATCCGCCCGGAGAATGCCGCGCCCGAAGTGCGCGACGATGCCCGCGAAGACGCCGCTGCCGGGACGCTGGAGGACGCGCACCGCCTCGTCGGCGTCGAAGAGCACCGCGCCCCAGCTGCGGAGCAGCTGGGCGACGGTCGACTTGCCGGCCGCGATGTTGCCCGTGAGCGCAATCCGGCGCATCACAGCAGCGGCACCTGGTCCTCGTCGCGGCGGGGAACCTGGAAGCAGCGGCGGCACCGGGCCTCGTAGCTGTCGGCCCCGCCGACCATCACGATCGGGGAGTTCCAGCTGGCCGGTCGGCCGTTCACGAGCCGTTGGTTGCGACAGGCCAGGTCGCCGCAGACGACGCAAATGGCCTGCAACTTGGTCACGTCCTCGGCGATCGCCATCAGGTGCCCCATCATCCCGAAGGGCTCGCCGCGGAAGTCGGTATCGGTCCCCGCGAGGATCACCTGCACGCCGCGTTCGGCCAGATGGGTGGCGACTTCCACGATCCCGGCGTCGAGGAATTGCGCCTCGTCCACCGCCATGACATCCACGCTCCCGGGATCGCCGGTGAGTCGGAGAATCTCGTCGGAACGGTCTATTGGCGCGGCTTCGCAGGTGATGCCGGTGTGGGAGGAGACCTTGAACAGCCCCTCGTAGCGCTGGTCGAGGTGGGACTTGAAGACGCGGACGCGACGCTTGGCGATGAGCGCCCGGCGGACCCGCCGGATGAGCTCCTCGCTCTTGCCGCTGAACATGACGCCGGCAACGACTTCGAGGCGTCCGGACCGATGGTGGAGAGTCATGGGCGGTTCGTCAAGGGGGTTGGTCCGGCAAATCCTTTGCCGGTGCGGGATCCGGCGGGAAGGCCCCGGGAAGACCGCGCATCTTGCGGAGTTTCGCGCACGGCTCCCATATTCTCGCCCGTCGGGCCGCTCGGGCCCGCGGCAGGATCCCACCCGTTTCCACTCTGCAAGGAGTCTCTCATGAACAAGATGGAGCTCATCGAGGCGGTCGCGAAGGCCCTCGACACCTCGAAGGCGCACGCTGGCGAGATCGTCGACCTGTTCTTCTCGACCGACGGCCTGATCGCGAAGGAACTGAAGAAGGGCGGCGCCGTGGCGCTCACCGGCTTCGGCAGCTTCGAAGTTCGCAAGCGGGCCGCGCGTGAAGGCCGCAATCCCCAGACTGGCGCCACGATCAAGATCAAGGCCTCGAAGGTTCCGGCGTTCCGTCCGGGCAAGGGCCTCAAGGACATCGTCAACAAGGCCAAGTAAGCTCGCAGGACAGTTCGTCGAAGTATCGTCGGACTACGGGCCGCCCCGCTGGGCGGCCCGTCGGCGTTTCAGCTCCTCGGCTTGAACGGCGGCCGACCGCCGCCACTCCCGCCGCGCGGCCCGCCGAAGCCGCCACCCCCGCCGCCGCCGCCGCCGCGCGATCCGTCAGTCGGCGCCGACGGCCCGCGATCGACGCGTGCCGACAGCTTCCGCTTGCGCACCGTCAACCCCACCAGCTTCAGCGCCACCCGCTCCGCCTCGGACTGCGGCACTTCCACGAGCGTGAAGGCATCCCGCAAGTCGACACGGCCGATCAGCGACCGGTCGAGCCCGACTTCGCGCGCCAGCACGGCGACGATGTCGCCCACGGTCGCCTCGTCCTTCTTGCCGACGCCGATCCAGACCCGCGTCGTGTGCACGCCGCCGACGGCGGTCTGCGTCGACACCGGCGGCGCGTCACTCGGTCGCTTGGCGCGGACATCGTCCTGCCAGAGGCGGAAGAGGGCGGCCGCGACGTGCTGCGGCTCGTGACGCTCGAAGAGCGGCCCCAGCGCGTAGAGCGCCGCGGCGTCGACCCCCTCGCCGATCCGCGCCACGATCTCCGCACGGAGCGACGCGTCGCGCTGCAGCAGGGCCGTCGTCGCCGACTCGGTGGCCACGGGGCGACGGGTCATGGCGAGCCGGGTCGTGTAGACTTCCGCGCCGGGCGGGACGAGGAGCGTCACCTCGCCGGCCGTCGCCAGCAGGCGCAGTTCGGCGAGCGTCGGCGGGTCGTAGCAGATCACGCTGCCGCTCTCGGGGACGCCGCGCGCCAGCAACGACACGTCGTCGGCCAGGCCACCAAGGGCCGCAGTCAGCAGCGCGTGGTCACGGCGGTCCACCGTCCAGATCGTGACGCGATGGGGGTCGGTCGCCTCCAGCAGCGCCGCCACGGCCGCGGCCCGGCCAGCCCATGGCGTCGGGAGGGTGCGCACGGCCGCGACGGGCGCCAGGTCGGCGTCTTCCGCGGGCACGCCAAAGACCGCGGCCCGACGCGCGTAGCGCTCGACCAGGTCGGCGCTGCGTCCGGCATCGGCCGTCAGGACGATTCGCTGGGCATCCTTCGGGAGATCCTGCAACAAGACGAGCAGGGCCTCATCCGAGTCCCATCCCTCGGGCCAGGCCAGCACGACGGCCGAGATCCGGTCCGTCATCAGCGCCGAGCGGGTGTGGAGGGCGAGCGCGGTCTCCGGCGAGGCGATCAGGACGTCGAGGGCATCCGCCTTGAGGCGGCGTGCCGCCCGGGACGGGCCCCGCGCCGCTTCGATCCGGACGCCGGCACCACCGGCCACGGCGGAGAAGGTCGCGCCCCATTCCGCCACCAGCGCCGGGGCAGTGAGGACGAGCACCCGTCCGCCCTGGTCCTGGGCCGCACTCGCCAGCGCGGCCGCCACCGGCCCGGCCCAGGCCGGCGAGGGCGGCAGCACTGCCACCACGCTCGTGCCACGAAGGATCGGGGGCATGAGCTCCCGTACCGACGCGTCGTCGGCCTGCCATCCCAGTGCTTCCATGCCAGCCGCCACGGCCGACGCCACCTGCCACTCCGCCAAATCCGTCACCGGTCCCTCGATTGTCAATCGTCCCATGCTGCGCCATTCGAACGTGTCGAAGGTAGTCCGGCCCCCGCGGGGGGCCAAGCCGCGACCCCCGCTGGTGGGGGGGCGCGACGGGCGGGTAACTTACCGATTCCCCGCACCCGAACACCTCCACCCGGAACCGTTGATGCGCTTCGTGCCTTCCGCCAACCTCGCCCACTTGAAGGCTTCCGAGACCGTCGCCATCAGCAACGAGGCGAAGCGCCGGAAGGCGGCGGGCGAGGATGTGCTCGACCTCGGGGTGGGGGAGCCCGATTTCAACACGCCCGCGCTGGTGGCGCAGGCGGGCATCGACGCGATCCAGGCCGGGAAGACCCGCTATCCGCCGAACGTCGGGACCATCGAGCTGCGCCGGGCGATCGCCGGCGCCCTCTCGTCGATGAGCGGCGGCCGCGCCGTCGACCCCGAGCGGCTGGTGGTGAGCAACGGCTCGAAGCAGTCGCTCTTCAACACCTGCTTCACGCTCTTCGGTCCGGGTGACGAAGTCATGATCCCCTCGCCGGCGTGGGTCTCCTACCCGCAGATCGTGCATCTCTGCCGCGCGACGCCGGTGATGGTGCCGGGCGATCCGGAGTGGGGCCTCAAGGTGGCCGTCGCAGACCTCGAGAAGTTTCGCACGCCGAAGACGCGCGGCCTCGTGATCTGCTCGCCCTGCAATCCGACCGGCGCGGTGTATACCGGCGCCGAGCTGCGTGCGATCGCGGCGTGGGCCGGTGAGCACAACATCTGGCTGATCAGCGACGAGATCTACCGGCGCATCAACTACGGGGCGGGGCCGGCGGCATCGCTCTTCGACCTCGACGATGCCACGCTCGATCGGTCGGTGGTGATCTATGGCGCCTCGAAGGCCTACGCGATGACGGGGTGGCGCATCGGGGCCGCCTACGCGCCGGTCGAGGTCGCCAAGGCGATGGCCGCCCTGCAGACCCACATGACGACCGGGGCGAATCATCCGGCGATGTGGGCCGCGACCACGGCCTTCGCCTCGCCCGACGTCGACCGTGAAGTGGACCGGATGGTGGCGGCGTTCCGTCGGCGCCGCGATTACCTCGTGGCACGCTTCACCGATCGGCTCCCCGGCGTCGAGTTCGTGGAGCCGCATGGCGCCTTCTATCTCTTCTTCCGCGTCGATGGGCTCGCGCCCGGGCTCACCGGGACGCGCTTCTGCGAGCGGGTCATGCAGGAGGAGGGCGTGGCGCTGGTGCCCGGAGCGGCCTTCGGCGACGATCGCTGGGCTCGCCTGTCGTACTCGGTCTCCGACGCCGAGCTCGAGAGCGCCTGCGACCGCATCGAACGCTTCGTGGCACGGCTCGCGGCCGAGCACCCGGCGACCGTCTGATGGCGCTCGAAGTGCACGTCCTGACGCTCCCGGCGGAGCTGCCCTCCCTCGACTGGCATTGGGAGGCGGAGACCGACATCCTCGGCGGCGCCTTTGCCGTGCCCGGCGCGGGCGGGGGCTACACCGGAACCGTCGAGCTCAATGACGAGGACGGCTCGATCGTGGTGATCGATGTCGCCGGCGGCGTGATCTGCGGCATGGACGTGGTGGTCTGGCCCGAGATCACCAACCTCCCTGGCCTCGCGGCGCCCGTCGAGGCGCGGCTGGGCCAGGTGGTGATTCCCTCGCGCGCCGCGCGTCGCGGGGCCGCCGCGCTCGAGTTCGACACCACGATCTCGGTGTCGGCCGACCCCGCCGAGCGCACCTTCCACCTGCGCATCGGCACGCGCCGTCCGGTCGAGCCGATCCGCATCGCGGACCGGTTCGTGGTCGAGGTGGATGCGGCGCAGCGGCTCGCCGGGTTCTGGCTCGAGGATGTTCCCTCGCTGCCTGACTTCGCCTGAGCGCGCGTCGTCGCGCCGACTGATGCCCGGAAGTCCCTTCACGCCGTTGCGCCGCCGACTCGCCCTTGCCGGCGGCCGCCCCGCCGACCTCCCCGCCGAGGCGGCGCAGGGGCGTCGCGATCAGGCCGGCTTCCGGCCGAGTCGCCTGCTCGACGGACACCTCGCGCATCATCCGCTCGGAGCACCCGTGCCTTGGCAGGAGTCGGTCGCCTTCCTCGACGGCACGCAGCACGTCGAACTGCTCGGCTACGTCGGCACGCTGCCGGTGGTCGCGGCGGTGGTCCGCGCCGCGGTGCGGCAGCGCGAGTCGCGTCGGACGCACCTCGCCGTGCAGTCTGTGCGGCGGATCGTCATCAGTCGGGCCGAGGCATTCGCCGCGCTCGGCGACGCGCTGGCGGGGCACGAACTGCTGGTGCTGGACGGCGACGAGGCCCCCCACCCGATCCGCGACATGGAGCGTGCCCACGCCGTCGTCGATCGGACGCGCGGGGCGCTCGAACTCTCGGTGGCGTGTGCCTTTCGCGCCATTGCCGCGGACACCTGGCTGCTCGTCGACGGCACGCTCACGGTCAGTCCCGAATGGAGCAGCGACCCGCGGATGCTCGGCATCGTGAAGAGTCACGCCGTCCTCCCGTTCGAGGGTGAGGCGCTCGAGCAGTACCTCACGCTCCCGGTCGCCCACCGCACCTCGCTCTTCCAGCCCGGCAGCCGCGAAATCGCGCCGGTCTATGCGTGGGGACTGCGGTTGCATCCCTTTGCGGGACGCGACCTCTTCCACGGCCTGGTGCGGATCGAGGCGGCCGCCACCGAGGCGACGCGCGAGGCGGTGGACACGCTGTCGCGGCACTTGCTCGCCGAGCGCGCGCCGCTGGCCGCCGACCCGCGGGCCGACCGGCTGCTCTATGGTATCCACGACGTCGAGCGCTTCCTCCGCGCCCAGGGTGGTTGAGATGACGCTGCTCGGACGGGTGGTCGCCACCGAACTGCGACCCAGCACGCCGCACCAGTTCCACTTCTGGACCGCTGCCGACGCCGTGCTCGGCATCGGGGCGATCGTGCGCGTCGAAGGGGAAGGGCGCGTGGTCTTTGGCGTGGTCACCGAGGGGTTCGCGTATGCCGACCTCGCGCGGCCCCTCGACGCAGTGATCGGCGCCGACGGCGACCCGGCGCAGGCCGGGCGGGAACCGACGCTCCGTGCCGAGATCCGACTCTGGAGCGCCGCCGTGCTGCGGCAGCTCCCCGAGGAGCCGATGCAGCCGGTGCCGTTCGGCGCGGTCACCGCGGCGAGCGATGCCGACGTGCAGATCGCGCTCCGCATGGATGCCTATGTGCGCGAGGGCGCGTCGACCGGGATCCCCGTCGGCGTCTACACCGGCGGCGGTCTCTCCGCGCCGGTCTTTCTCGACGCCGACTTCCTGCTCGGGCCGGAGGCGGCGCACCTCAACATCACCGGTGTCTCCGGCCTCGCGACCAAGACCAGCGCGGTGAACTTCCTCCTCACTTCGCTCTTCGAGACCTTCCCGGCGGGCAAGGGGAGCGTGGCGGCGATATGCTTCAACGTGAAGGGGCCGGACCTCTGCTTCCTCGACCAGGCCGCCCCGCTCGGAGAGGCCGACCTCGCGCTCTACCATCGCCTCGGCCTCCATCCCGCGCCGTTCACCGACGTGACGGTCTTCGCGCCATACAAGGCCGACGGCGTCAACCTGAACACGTTGCGCAGCAACCCGGCGATCACCGACCGCGTGGAACCGCTGGTGTGGGGGCTCCGCGAGGTGCTCGACTATGCCGAGGTGCTGCTGAATCGGGACGACGTCGATGCCAAGGCGGGGGCGTTCATCGACTTCCTCGCCGAGCGCGTCGTCGGACGGAAGTTCGAGGCGGAGGAGTTGCGCGGTGCGCCGTTCGAGGTGATGACCTTCGCCGATCTCGACGAGTTCTTCCGGGCGATCTTCGACTTCCTCGAGGTGAAGTCGCGCGGGAGCGAAGTCTGGCGTACGCACCACGCCGCCACCATCCGCAAGGTCCGGAACCGGCTCGGCAACATCGCCACGCGGTCGAAGGGACTCGTGACGGACGATGGCCCTGCCAACGACCTGCCGTGGGGCGCGTTCCGCGATCGTTCGGTGACCGTCGTCGACGTCGCCGGCGTCGATCCGCTGGCCCAGGACCTCGTCTTCGCGCGGGTGATCTCCAAGCTGCGCGAGCATCTCGAGCGTCGCGACCTCGGCGTCGACCACGTGGTGGTCTTCGTCGACGAGCTCAACAAGTACGCGCCGATCGACGGCCCCGAGACGTACGTCAAGAAGATGCTGCTCGACCTCTCCGAGCGCGGTCGCTACCTGGGGCTGGTGCTCTTTTCGGCGCAACAATTCCGGTCGCAGGTGCTGCGTCGCGTCACCGGCAACGCGGGGACGACGGTGTACGGTCGGATGGACAGCGACGAACTCGCGCTCCCGGGATACGCCACCTTCTCGCCGGCGGTGAAGGCGAAGCTCGCGGCGCTGTCGAAGGGTGAATTGCTGGTGCGCCATCCGCACTTCACCCAGCCGGTCTTCGTGCGCTTCCCGCGCCCGGCCTCGTTGTCGGGGCGCGAGGGGATCGAGCGTTTCCCGCCCGCGGCCGATCTCCCCTTCGCCGACGCGGTGATCCAGCGGTTGCGGGCGCTCGATCCGGCGATTCCAGGGGACGCGGTGCGGGCCGCGATCGACGGTCGCCCCGAGCACGAGGTGCGGCGCGCGCTGGGTGTGACGACGCAGCGCCGCCCGGACGACGTGCTGCCCGTTCTTCCGCGCCTGTCTCAAGCGGACCATCGCCACGGATGCGGCGGGACCGCCGCGCGGCGTGGCGCCGCTGGCGCGTGACGACGCCGACCCCTTCTCGCCGTACTGATCGATGCGGATCGCCCATCTCGCCGACCTGCACCTGGGAGCGCGGCAATACCACCGCCTCACGGCGCGCGGCCGCAACCAGCGCGAGGTGGATGTCGGCACCGCCTTCGTGCGCGCCGTCGATGCCGTGCTCGCGGAGCGGCCGGACGTCGTGCTCGTGGCGGGCGATCTCTTCCACGCGGTTCGCCCGAGCAACTCGGCGATCCTGCTGGCCTACCAGCAGTTCGCGCGGCTCCGGCGCGGACTCCCCGATGCGCCGGTGATCGTGATCGCCGGGAACCACGACACGC
>JBAOHR010000009.1:0-227268 GCA_037045245.1 Gemmatimonadales bacterium
AGCTGCGCCCCGTCCGTTTGGCGGCGGCGACCCCATCATGGCGACGCGCCAGCGGAGCCGCCGCCCGGCGCGCGGCTGAGGACCGATGCGCCCGCGAGCCCCGCGCCGGGCGCCCCTGCGGCCGTGCGGCCCCGCGGCCACGTCCGGTCAACCGTCCAGGGCGACGCATGCGTCGCCCCTACAGCATCCCCGCCGTCGCGAAGCTCGTGAACCGATCCCCCGCGATGATGACATGGTCGTACACCGGCAAGTCGAGCAGCTGCCCGGCCGCGACCAGTTGCCGCGTCACCGCGCGATCCTCGGGGGATGGCGTCGGGTCGCCACTCGGATGGTTGTGCACCAGGATGATCCCCGCTGCCGCCTCGGCGATCGCCGCGCGGAAGACCTCGCGCGGATGCACCAGCGACGAGTCGAGCAGGCCGCGGGTGACGAGGACGTCGCGGAGCACGCGCGAGCGGGTGTCGAGCGCCAGCAGGTGGAACTCCTCGACAGGGAGGTCGCGGAGCCGGTCGCCGACGAGGCGCGCAACGTCGGCCGGTTCACGAATGCGGGGCGCGGCAGGGCGTGCCTCGCGCGCGAGGCGACCGGCGAGTTCAAAGGCGGCGAGCAGTCGGGCGGCCTTCGCCTCGCCGACGCCCGCGGTCTGCATCAGCTCGGCGCCGGGCCGTGCGGCCAATCGGCGCAGCCCGCCGTCGGCGGCGTGCAGCAGCTGTTCGGCGGTGGCGAGCGCGTCGTGTTCGCCGGAGCCGGTGCCGAGGAGGATGGCGAGGAGTTCGCGGGCATTGAGGGCGGCGGGGCCGAGGCGCCAGAGGCGTTCGCGTGGGCGGTCGTGATCGGCGAGGAGGGTGGGCATGCCGCAAGGTGGCAGCGGCGGGGCGCGTCCCCCGGCGCGAACGAGCGCGCGAGGGGACGGGATGGGGCGTGGCAGGCCCGGTCGGTCGCTACCGCCTCAACGTCGCCCGGTGCAGCACCAGGAAACGATCGCCGTCGGCCGTCTCCTGCTTCGAGGCGATCATGTTCCGCCCCAGCGCAAAGGCCACCTGCTGAGGCACCGGCTGCGACACGAGCAGCTGGCGCTTCTTGAGGTCGATCACTTCGATCACGCCCTCGGTGTAGAGCGCGTAGTTCTCGATGCGTCGCACCCTGCGCCCCCCTTCACCTGCGGTCGTTTCCTTGCTGAACGCCTGTGCCCAAGTCGGTGCGGCCCGTTGGATGAGCAGCCAGAGGAGATCCTGGTCATCAACCCACGCGTCGTATACGATCGGCGTCGGCGGCGTGGTGGGGCTGCCAGCGACAAAGCTCTCGGACACGGGGAACCAGTTCGCCACGCGTTCGAACCGTGTGGTGAGCTGGTCGCGTCGATCATAGATCTCGACCGCGAGTTGATAGACGCGCGGAATCACGATCGCGCCGCCCTTGTAGGGCAGCACGATGCGATCGAAGCGGAACGGATCGCCCGGGTCCTTGGTGGCGTTCGCGCTGCCGAAGCTGCTGAGCACGGAGTCGAGCCGCACGCGGTGCACCGGCAGTGGCGGCGCCTTGCTCCCCGGCGCCGGCTTGACGAGCCTCCCCATCGCGAAGCCGCCGTTACTCGACGTCGGCACGAAGACCTGTGCGGCCCTGGAGACGCGTTCACTGCGGACAAGGCGGCCACTCTTGGTGAGGAGCGTGAGGCGCGCGAGCTCCTGATCCCAGATCACGATCGAGTCGCCTGGGAGCAGGCCGATCCGATCGGCCCGCTGGAATTCGCCGGGACCTGCGCCCTGCCGCCCGCTGCGCCAGATAATCCGCCCCGAGGGGTGCACACCCCACACGCCGAGTGGCCGTGCGGGGGTCACGACGATCAGCGTGTCGTTGATCGCCTTGAGCGCGCCGAACCCTTTGGCGTCGTCGATCGGCCCACCGTCGCCACCGAGCTTGCCGATGGGCGTGAGCTCGACGCGGCAGGTCGCGCAGGTGGTGGTGGTGAGGATGATGGGGCGCGGGGCGGTTCCCTGACTGGCCACAGGAGGCACGGCGAGGAGCGTGACCATCAACCATGAGATTCCGAGAGGGGCGGTGCGCATCATCGATCCTCAGTGGTGCGGTGGATTCGGAACACTACGAATGCATGGACGTCGGGGTTCCGCGACCTTCGCTGTAGCGGCGGTGTGGGTTAGTGCCCTGGCCACCGCCCCACTCCGATATGCGGCACATCCATCAGGTCGGAGACAACGCCGACGAGCAGGGTGTCGCCCGCGATTCGGAGTTTGAAATTGGCCGGCAGTCGAAAAACCTTGGGGAGAGTCGAGTCGCCGACGACATCCCAGAATTCAGTTCCCGAGGCACGGCGGTCGGAGACTTCGAATCGCTGCAGCAGGATGGTCCCAGACGACGTGCACTGAATGGAAGAATAGGCCGGCGCAAGCGTGGCGAACGGCTCTATGGCCTGTGCCGGCGCCGAGAGCACCATCTGCCGTAACTCTGGATCGGAGACCATCGCCGGGGCCATGATCCTCACTTGATGAAACGCAAAGAGGCGGACCTCTCGCTCGCTGAGCGGAACTGGTGCCTTCGGGACCGGCCACGTCTTGAGCACTCGGCCGGTCAGGTCGAGTTGGCTCGCGGACTGGGTGCGCGGGTCATAGATCGCGAGCTTCTCCCGCCCGCAACGGGTCCGGAGCGGGAAGGGTCGGCGCATCGGCTTCTTCGGTTGCAGCGAATCAAGCCAGGCCAGGGTCTTCTCGAACGAGAGTAGAGCTCGCCGGCCATTGCCGGTATCGAGTATGAGAGTCATCCTGGAGTAATCCGAAGCATCCCGCAGTCGCCCCGGGACTACAGCGGCGACGACGCCGCCCTTCACGACAGCGATTCCCAGCTGGGTTCCGCCCACGGACTGTCGAGGGCTCTCACCAAGGTTGCCTGCCCAATCCTCGCCGGTCCGAATGATCTCCACTGCCCCGGCCGGTGTCACGCGCAACAATCGGCTGTTGCGCCCATCCCAAATGATCGCGTTGCCGTCATCGTCGGAATCGACATGCCCGACGCCGTTGGCCTGATCCGGGCCGTTCCCGCGCGACAGGAGGTGTGCCTGAGGGCTCCCGTCGGCATGGAACAGCGCGAGCTGGGCAGACCCTGATACGGCCGCCCAATACCCCGAAGGTGCGTTTGCCATCGACCGGATCGCGCCGATCATGGTATCGACCGGTCCGAGCATTTCCACGGGAACGAAGACTGCGGAGTCGCCCCTCACAATGTCCAGCGTGGATGGGGCCCCACCCTCAGAGCCTCCGCAGGCGGCGCAGGTGAGGGCGATGAGCACCGCGACTGGCGTGCGGTTTACGCAACGCATCCTACCGCACCACCAGCCGCGCACTCCGCCGGTCACTCGCGCCGGTGGCGGCGTGGCGCACCGTGATCTCCAGCTGGTACTCGCCTGAATCGAGCCGCGAGATGTCGAGTTCCTGCTGCAACTCATTCAGTCCGGCCCGAAGCGTACGGGTAAAGCCAACCGTGAGTTCGACCTTGCGTGCCTTCCCCGGAGCGGCCGGCCTGGCAATCACGACCTCGATCGCCACACCATCGGCTCGTGCGACGGCGGATTGTACCTGGACATACAGCGCCATCGGCTCGGTCCGCTGGAAACTCTGGAGCGGAGCCAGCGGGATGCCCGCCCTCCCATCCTGCCAACTGAGCTTCTGCGACGCGGCACCGAGGACGACATCGCTGAGCACAAGTGGCCCCATCGCAAGCGGCTTGTGGTGCTCGTCGTAGTAGCGGCCCGCGCGCTCCTCGCCCTGACTGACGACGAGACTCCAGGCTGAGAGCCCCGCGCTCCCCGGTAGCGTGATGGCGCCCGTCACGTAGTCATCGCCGCCTCCGTTCCGTGGCGCCCGCAATCGACGGACGACCGTGGTGTCCCGCCCCGTCCCGTCGGCCCCATCCCAACTGCGGGCCTGAAGCGTGAGCGGCACGAACAGGGAGTCCCCAGACTGCTTGCCCAGGTCGCGGAGGCGGATGGCGTAGGGGATCACCGTCACGTGGGAGCCGGTCTTCGGCTGCCACAGCGAATAGGCGCCCGCGAGGAGGCGGACCGTCTTCTCGGCACGGACCGAGTTGTCGTCCTTGGTGGTTGCCGTGGCCATGAATTCACGGTCCTGAAACTTGACGGTGGTCAAATTCTCAGGCTTGAGCCGTGCCGCGGCCGCTTCGGAGGTCTCCTTGCACCGTCGGACGTCGACGTCACACAGGTAGTCGCCGAGGACCCCGGTGACCAAGCGGGTCGCCTCAAGCGAACCACTGAAGGCCTCGGCCTCGAAGTGCACCAGGAGCTTCTCGCCATCGATCCAGTACAACCACACTTCACGCGCGAAGAAGAGCCCAATCCGCGGAATTCGCTGCGCCGGGGCCCCGTACCGGAGGTGAACAACGCCCCGATCATCCAGGTCCACCTGCCAGCGCGAATACTCGCGATACGGCAGGGCAGGTACTTCGTGTGGAATCCGCTGATTGTTGAAGCTGTATAGATCGCCATCCTGCTGGTATCGAATCCGGAGTTCCCGCAGACGGTCGAAGAGGGTGTCCGGAAAGATGATCGTTGCAGGGAGCGAACGCAGTCGCTCCCGCTCGGCCCGTGGTCGCAGCATGGCGAAGTGCTGCTCCGCGTACTCCAATCGATGGAAGTGCTCCACCACTCGTGCCCCAGGCGCCCGACCATCACGGAGATCGCGCCGTGCCAGTGCGTCGCGGACACCGTGCACGAACGTATCCCCCGACGCCGAATCGAGGACTTGCTGCTCCCCCGGCGAGAGAAACCACTGCAGGTGCGACTTCAGTGCCTCCCGCGTGGCGACGCCACGGGCCCCGGCGACCGCGAGGTTGAGCCAGGTGGTGGTCGCAGTCGTGTCCTCGCGACCCGCTGCGACCCGCGCGAGCGCCAGGGCGTGCACAGTTGAATCCCATCCCTGCCTGAGGCCATGCATGGCGCATCCCGCCGCGGTGACATGGTCCCGTGCCCAAAAGGCGGCGACGGTGCACGCCCGGAGTGACGTGGCGTCGCGAATGCCACCATTCGCACCGGCCAGGAGGGCCCGTCCCACGGCACCGAGCGAATCGGCATACCAGTCGTCGAGCACCAAGGCGCCCAGTGCGTTGAGCGTCAGCGAATCCGTGGGCAGGCCCCGGAGTCCCTGCAGGTAGGCGTTGATCGCGCCCTGATGCCAACTGGTGCCTGCGATCATGAGGGCACCTTCACGGCCCTTGAAGCCGGTCCGATCCAACGCCTGGCGGATGCAGCCGAGCTCCAGCCAGAACGCCGCCGGCATGGCCCGGCCACGGGCGTCGTAGGTGGCGAGGCGCTCGCGTTCGAGCAGGTCGCTCGACGAGAGCGACATGACCGCGGCACAGTCTGCCGACGGCGGCAGCGCGAGCGCCTGAGAGGCGAGTGGCCGGGCCGCAGCGGTGGCCACGGCGATGAGCAGCGGCAGCGCGCGCCAAGCACTGAGAATGATCAAGGCGGCCCCTTCTTCTTGACCCCGCGATTGAATTCCTCGATCGCCGCGGGGCTGATCGACTCGGGCGAATTGAAGTTCGCAAAGGTGAGGGCATCAAGCACGACACCAGCGTGGGTCACGCGAGCGCTCTCCTCGTGATACTCAGGGCCCTTGATCACCGCGGCCTCAATCCACGTGGTGTCGGCGGCGGTACGGAAGCGGCGGATGACGACCTGCAGCCCACCGGGATCGCCGGGCAGTGGGCGCTCGAGCGGGCGACACGGGGAGGCCACGATGATCGAGTCGGCGAGTCCCGCAAACTCCAGGGGGTGTCGCGGGTGCCCGGTGGTCACGAGCGGACCGGAGGTGGCGGTGCAGATGAACACCTTCGGGCGTTCCCGAGTCACATGAAACCGGGCCTCGAGGTAGGAGACGAGGGCCCACCCTTCCGGTGATCTCGGTGACTGCGCCCACGCCCGCACGGTCGGTGCGACCAGCGCGAGGAACAGGAGCGGAAGCGAACGGCGGGCGATGGGCTGGGTCACTCGGAGAGCCTGGTATGGGTGGCAGGACAGCCGATCCCCAAGTATCAACCCTATCCCGGAGTCGCGGAAGCTGGCGGGACTGACCCCAGTGCCTACCGCACCAGCGGGAGCGACCTGGCCTTCCTGATCGAGTCCACGAGTGCGAGTGCTCGGCGCTCCGACCCCTTCCCGGTCCACCGGATGAAGCGCCCGACGGCGAAGACGCCGAACCCCTCGTGCGCGTCGCCACGGACCTTCCATCGGCCGGGAACATACAGAGTCCGCAGGGTCCCGCACCATCGTCCAGTGCGCGGTATCCTCGCGAACACCGACTGTCGCGATGTACCTCGCCTCGGCGGAATCCGGATCTTGGTGCTGGTCGGCGACGATGGTCAGCAGCGCCGACGCGTCCGCCATGGTGTCACCCACGACCTGCACCGCCAGGACCCTGGAATCCGCGATCCAGACTCGGCGTTCAAAGTCCTCCCAGATGGTCCACTCGTCACCTTCGCCAGTATCACGCAAATGCACCCCGTCGAATATCCCAACCCAAGGGACTCGAGTTGCCACAGCCGCATCAAGGAAGGCGGTGAATTGGCCCCGCGCGCTGGAATCACCGGCGCCTCGGGCAGTGTGAGTGGTGCCTCCGCTCGGCGGAGCACCCACGGACGCGGCGCACCCGTACAGCACGGCGAGCGCCGGTGCCACAAGCACGCGTGACCCAAGCACGCGGAAGCAGGGCCCGTTCAGATTGAGCTGGAAGCGCATGCTCGCAGTATCACCCTGATCTGGGAGCGATCAAAGTTGGCGGGAGCCAGCGACGACTTCCCGTTGCAGCCCGTTGAGCGACGGGACCGCACCCTACCCCACCCGATACCGGACCACGCTCTGCACCCCATCCGCATCCGTCTCGATGCCCCAGATGTGCGTGGCACCTGCGACCACGATCCGAACATTGTCGGGCACGGCCACCCGGCCGACGACGCTGCCAGTCGGCCCCAGCACGAGCCACTGGCGCGTCCCAGCGTTCTGTCGAAGTGCGATCCACGTCCGCCCGTCGCTGCCCGCCACGATCCCGTGCACGGGTCGGAACACCGCCGGTAGCGGTATGGCAGCGTAGTCCTGCTTGAGGAGCTCCCCGGTAACCGCTGCGATCTCGGCCTTCCGGATGCTGTCGGACTGGCGCGAGCTGATGCGCTCCAGTTCAAGAGGAAGATCACGAGCAAAGATCGTGTCCCCGTTCGTCCGGATCGCGGTAACCCGTATCGACCCTTGCCCACTCTTTGCGACCCTGGGCTGCACCCACACGTACCGTTCACCGGCCGGCGACATCGTGCCGTGCCATTGCATGCATTCCGGCGTTGGGCGTTGACGTCCGTTGATGACGAGGTCGCAGCCAGCGTTGAGTTGTGGTGCTACCGCAAGGAGCTTCTGGATCGTGCCACCGGAGTCGACGCGAAGCACCACGGTCGACAGGGAGTCCGCAATGCTCCGCGCCCATGCAGGATTGGACGGAGTACGCGCCAGCGTTCCCTGAATGATGAAATCGCCGTTCGGCTGCACGCCGACGATGGTGTGAACTAGGAGTCGGGTCGCTGGCCGTAGCGGCGGAAGCACGGCGGTGCGTTGCAGCCGCCGGTCGAGGCCAACGATCACGGCGCGCGGGGGCCAGAAATTCCCCTGCCAGAACGCGCCTCCCACCCAGCCGGAGTTGATCCCCATCGACCGGAATTCCCCCGGTCCCTCACCACCACGGCCGAAGCGGCCGAGTTCCTTCCCCTCGGGAGAATAGAAGCGGAGATGGTGGTCGTCGGGCTGCACGACGATGATGGTGCCATCGGGCGCCACCGCGAGATGGACGATCCGCGAGAGGTCGGCAGCGTTGCCGTCGATGCGGAGGTCGCGGCGGGTTTGGAGCAACGGCCCACTCTGCGCCGCCAACGAAGCGAATGAAGCCGCCCCGGTCCAGAGCAGGAACAAAATGAGCCGGCAGCTCCCAAGGATTGGACGAAGCAGGAAGGGCTCCCGGATCGGAGGGCCAGGGGGGTGCTTCCCCAGTATCACCCCAACCCCGGCCGTGCGGAAGCTGGCGGGCGCCACCCCCAACAAACAACAGGGGCCGCCTGACGGCGGCCCCCGGGAGTCAGCGGGATCGGTGCACGTCCCCGACGATCAGAGCTGCGCCCCATGACACTTCTTGTACTTCTTCCCGCTCCCGCACGGACACGGATCGTTCCGGCCAACCGTCGGCTCCGCCGGACCACCCGTCTGATCCCCGAAGGCGTGCGACAACCCCTGCCCGCTCGGCGTCGTGATCTTCGGCACCACCGTCGGACCGACAGTCCGCGTGACCGGCCCGTTGAACAGGTCATCGGTGGACGGCGCGTTCAGCACCGGCGGCGCCGTCACCGGCGGCGGTGGAGGCGGCGGGCCATCGGCGCTCACCTGGATCTTCAGGTACCGCTCCGAGAAGGTCGCCTGGATGTCGCGCAGGAGATCCTCGAACATGTCGAAGGCCTCCTTCTTGTACTCGACCAGCGGATCCTTCTGCCCGTACGCCCGGTACTGGATGGCGTTGCGCAGCTGGTCCAGGTCGTAGAGGTGGTCCTTCCACTTCTCGTCGAGCACCGAGAGCGTCACCTGCGACAACACCTGCAGGTCCACCTCCGGAATCCCGATCCGCGCCCCGAACTCCTGCAGATAGTCGACCTTCCGCTGGAAGGCCTCCTCACCCGCCGCCACCGCCGCCTCGATCACCGCCTCGCGCGTCGGCGTCGCCTCGGCATCCTTCACCGCATCCGCCGGCACCAGGAACTGGAGCAGCAACGACTCGTGCAGCCCGACCCGGTCGAACTCCTCCGGACGCTCCGCGTCGGCGAGGTAGTTCTCCGCCGCCTTCGTCAGCGCCGCGCGGATCATCTTGAGCGCCTCGGCCTGCAGCTCCGCCCCGCGCTCCAGCGCGAAGAGCCGCGTCGAGTAGATCACCTCGCGCTGCTGGTTCATCACGTCGTCGTAGTCGAGCAGCCGCTTCCGCTGCTGGAAGTTCTGCAGCTCGACCCGCTTCTGCGCCGACTCGATTGCCGCGGTGATCAGCTTGCCGGTGATCACCTCGCCCTCTTCGGCGCCACCCTTGTCCATCATCCGGGCAATGCGGTCCGACCCGAAGAGCCGCATCAGGTCGTCTTCGAGCGACAGGAAGAAGAGCGAGACGCCCGGGTCGCCCTGACGGCCCGACCGGCCGCGCAGCTGCCGGTCAATGCGCCGAGACTCGTGCCGCTCGGTGCCGATGATGTGGAGCCCCGCTTCCGCCGACGTCAGGTCAAGCGCCGGATCGAGCTTGATGTCGGTGCCGCGGCCGGCCATGTTGGTCGCGATCGTGATCGCCCCCTTCATGCCCGCCTTCGCGACGATCTCGGCCTCGCGCTGGTGGTACTTGGCGTTCAGCACCTCGTGCACCAGCCCGCGCCGCTGCAACTGCCGCGACAACGTCTCCGAGATGTCCACCGACGTGGTGCCGATCAGCACCGGCATCCCCGTCTTGTGGATCCGCTCGACCTCTTCGGCCACGGCGTTGAACTTCTCGCGCCGCGTCTTGTAGATCTGGTCGACATGATCCTTCCGGCGGATCGGCCGGTTGGTCGGGATCACCGACACCTCGAGGCCGTAGATCGAGTAGAACTCGGTCTCTTCCGTCTCGGCGGTGCCCGTCATGCCGGCCAGCTTCTCGAACATCCGGAAATAGTTCTGGATCGTGATCGTCGCGAAGGTCTGCGTCTCGCCCTTCACCACGACGCCTTCCTTCGCCTCGACGGCCTGGTGCAGCCCGTCCGACCAGCGCCGGCCATGCATGATGCGGCCGGTGAACTCGTCGACGATCAGGACCTGCCCCTCCTGCACGATGTACTCGGTCTCGCGCTCGTAGAGGGCGTGCGCCTGCAGCAACTTGTGGATCACGTGCAGCTGCTCGCTCTTGGCGGCGTAGTTCGCCTCCATCTGACGGCGCAGCTCGGCCCGCTCCTCGATCGACTTCGACTCGTCGTGCTCGAGCTGGTGGATCTCCAGCGAGAGGTCCGGCACGAGGAAGAGGTCGGGATCGTTCGGCGACAGGGCGGCGGCGCCGCGATCGGTGAGGTGCACCGAGTGCCCCTTCTCGTCGAGGACGAAGAAGAGCGACTCCTCGATGTTCCGCATCGATTGCTGCTTGGTCGGCAGCTTGCGGTCGGCCAGGTAGTCCAGCTCCGCGCGCTGCACCAGCTGCTTCACGCCGGTCTCGTTCAGGAGCTTGGCGAGCTTCTTGTTCTTCGGGCCGCCCATCTGCGCCTGGAAGAGGATGACGCCCGCCTCGGACTTCTTCTTCTCGTCCTGCAGCAACTTCTCGCCCTCGGCGACCAGCGCCGAGACGACCTCGTTCTGCTTCCGCACCATCTCCGCGACCTTCGGATTGAAGCCGCGATAGTGCACCGAGTCTTCGTCGCCCACCGGCCCGGAGATGATCAGCGGCGTCCGCGCCTCGTCGATGAGGATCGAGTCGACCTCGTCGATCATCGCGTAGACGTATTCGCGCTGCACCCGCTGCTCGAGCGAGAAGACCATGTTGTCGCGCAGGTAGTCGAAGCCGAACTCGTTGTTCGTGCCGTAGGTGATGTCGGCGAGGTAGGCGTCACGGCGCTGCTGCGACGACGGCTCGGTGTCGTCGAGGCAGGCGACCGTCAGGCCGAGCCAGCGGTAGAGGTGCCCCATCCACTGCGAGTCGCGGCGGGCGAGGTAGTTGTTGACGGTGACGAGGTGCGCGCCACGCCCGGTGAGGGCGTTCAGGTAGAGCGGCAGCGTGGCGACGAGCGTCTTGCCTTCGCCGGTCGCCATTTCGGCGATCCGCCCCTGGTGCAGCGCGATGCCGCCGATCAACTGCACGTCGTACGGCACCATGTTCCACTGGATCGGCTGGCCGGTCACGTCGACCGTGCTCCCCACCAGGCGACGGCACGCCTCGCGGACCGCGGCGAACGCCTCGGGGAGGAGGTCGTCGAGGGTCTGGTTCAGCTCGTTCTTCCAGGCGACTTCGGCCTTCTGCAGCTGCTGGTCGAGGGCGTCGCGCTCCACCGGGTCGGGGCAGCCGTGCTTCTCGGCCCGCAACCGCTCCACCTCGGCCCGCAAGGCGTCGGTCCGCTCCGCGATGATCCCCCGGAAACGGATCGTCTCCGCCTGCACCCCGGCATCGTCCAGCGCCTTCAGCCGGTCCTCATGACTCTTGATCTGATTGAGGATGGGCTGCAGGCGCTTGACCTCGCGCTCCTGCCGCGTGCCGAACACCGATTCCACGAGCCGCTTGATCATCCAGCACTACTCCCCGTGACTGACATAGAGCCCAAACCTCGAAATATAGTCGGCCACCCGGTCGGGGACCCATCCGACAAGGGGCAAACCGGCTGCAGCACGGGTACGGACCGCCGTGGAGGAGAGTTCCAAGGCTGGGACAGCCACTTCGGCAGTGAACCCTGCCGGAACGGCCGCCCCGCCCCGCCGGAAGACCACGACCTCGGCCAGGGAGCGGATCACCTCGGGCTCACGCCACTCGCCAAAGCGCGCGGCGGTGTCGGAACCAAGCAGGAGGGTGAACGCGGTATTCGGGAATTCGTGGTGGAGCTCGCGAAGACTCTCCGCCGTGAAGGACGGACCGCTCCGGCGAAGCTCCCGCCAATCGGCCACCAACCCGGGGACACCGGCCACCGCGAGCTCGACCATTTCGGCGCGCTGTTCGGCGGTGGCGCCGTGCCCGCCGGGCTTGAGCGGTTGCTGGGCCGCGACCATCAGACGCACGACATCCAGCCCGAGGGATTCCCGGGCCAGCTGTGCGATGATCAGGTGGGCGTTGTGGATCGGGTCGAAGGAACCGCCGAGGATCCCGACCCGCACCTCAGGGACCCTTCTTGCTCTCGGCGGCCGGCGTGGTGGCGACGGAGTCCTTCGCCACGGGACAGCTCTCCGCGAGCTTCGGCGACGTCGGCCACTGCTGACGGAAGTACGCGCAGGTCTCGTTGGTGTCCTCGACATAGCCGAGAACGCGGTAGGTCGCCACGAGCTTGCCGAGGGCGTCGGGCACCGTCTCCGCGCGCGGCCAGGTGACGATGATGTTCCGGAGGTAGAGGATCGCCGAGTCGTACGCCTTGAAGCGGATGTAGTAGAGCGCCGCCTTGTATTCCTTGATGGCGAACCGGTTCTCGATGTCCTTGATCCGCAGGTCGGCGGTCTTGGCCGACTCGGTGCCGGGATAGCGGGTCACCACTTCCTGATAGGTCGCGTAGGCGCTCTGGCCGTAGGTCGGGTCGAGCTCGGGGCGGCGCCACATCTTGAGATAGGCATCGCCGGCACGCACCAGCGCCGGGGCGGCGAGGGTGTCGGTCGGGAACTCGTCGGCGACGCGGCGGAACTCGCGCACCGCCTGCAGGTTGCTCTTCTCGCCGAGCCGCGACTCACCGAGGTAAAAGCGGGCGAGCGGGATGCGCTTGTCGTTGACCGGCATTTCGAGCTGCACCCGCTCCAGCACCGTGCCCGCCTTCCGCCAGTCCTGCTTCTGGTAGAGCGCCAGCGCATGGTTCCACATCGAGTCGATCTCGCCGGTGGTCAGGCGAAGGCGACCTGCGCTGGGCGACACCTCCGGCGCATGATGGCAGCCGGCGAGGGCGACGAGGGTGGCAGCGAGAGATGGCAACAGCAAACGACGCATCAGGGACGTCCCGGGACGACGGAAGAGTCTGACTTGCTCCCGAACACCCCCGGATCCCGGAGTCGTTCGAGCGCCATTACTGTAATCGAATCGGGCGAAACTGGCGCGGTCACGACCTGCTGCCAGAGCAGATTGGCCCCGAGGGCGTCCCCCTGAGCCAGCTTCGCATCGCCCAAGGCGACGAGTGCCCTCCGACCAGATGCACCGAGTGGATCGGCGGTCGCGGCCTGTCCGAGCCAGAAGTCGGCCTCCCCGGGCCGGCCGCTGCCGAGGGCGGCCAGGCCGACGGCGAGCTGACACGACGCCAACTCGGTGGCGGCGGTGTCAGCGGCCGGGCCGCGATCCCGACGGCGGAGCGCCTCCAGGACCGCAATGGCCTCGGGACAGCGCTTGGCCGCCTTGTAGCCGCGCCCGAGGGCCAGCAGCCACCGTTCCCCGCCCCCGCCGGCCGCGAGCCCCGCCGGCCCGATCGCCGCCACGAGCGACGGATCCCAGTGGACGTCGGCGGGGAGCCGGAGCGCCAGCCGCCCCATCGGCCACCCCGGCGCCACCTCGGCGAGCCCCTCGATGCAGGCCGCCACCGCGTGGACGTTGCCTGCCCGCTGCGCGACCTCGGCAACGCGCACCAGCCCGGCGGCCGCTTCACCGGTGCGGGTCGGGTCGGCCTTCCCCAATTGCCGATAGAGGGTGGCAGCCCCAGTGAGGTCGCCAGCGAGCAGCGCCGCGTCGGCCAGCTTGGCCAGCACCCGCGGCGCATCGCCGACAAGTCGATACTGGGCCGTGGCCACCGCCCATTGCCCGCGGTGCCACGCCTCGTCCCCGAGCCGTTCGGGGGAGTTCCGCGCACCACCGCAGCCGACCAGCACGGCCACGAGGAGCACGCGCTTCATTCGGGGATCCGGTCCACCATGGCGAGGTACGCCGTCACGCGCTCGAGGCCGGGTGCTTCCTCGAGGCAGCGGCGCCAGGTGTCACGCGCACCGGCGGTGTCGCCAGCGAGGTGCCGGGCGAGGCCAAGCTGCACCCGCGCCTCGACCCAGTCGGGACGGGTCATCAGGATCGCGGAGAGCTCGTCGCGGGCCTCAAGCGGATTGCCCGACTCCATCAGCAGGCGCGCGAGGCGGAGCCGCAGGTCGAGGTACGCGGGGCCGAGCTGCGAAGCGCGGCGATACTCGCGCACGGCATCCTGCACCGCGCCGGCCTCGGCGTAGAGCTCGCCGAGCTTGGCGTGTTCGTTGGCGAGCCGGGCCGCGACCGGTGCCGAGAGACCGGCCACATCGGGGCCGACCGACTCGCGCGCCGCGGCGAAGGCGACGGCCGCGTCCGCCTCGCGGCCGAGGGCCGTCAGCGCGAGCGCACGGTGGAGGTGCGCCTCGAGGTAGCGGGGGTTGATCGCGATCGCGCGATCGAAGGCGGCGACGGCTTCGGCGTGCCGATCGAGCAGCGAGAAGCAGACGCCGCGCAGGTGGAAGACATCGGCCCAGCCCTGTTCACCCGCCGACTCGTCGTCGAGGCAGAGGAGCGCCCCGTAGTAGTCGCGGTTGGCGAAGCGCTCGCGCGCGCCTTCGAGCAGGGCCGAGGCGCCGCGACTCATCCCAGGACCTCGCTCCGGAAGTACGGCAGCGAGCGCTCGAGGCCCTCGCGGAGCGGCACCTGCGGCTCCCAGCCGAGCACGCTCCGCGCGACGGTGATGTCGGGCTGGCGCACCTTCGGGTCATCGCCCGGGAGCGGGAGGAACTCGATCTTCGACGACGAGCCGGTGGCGGCGAGGACCTGCTGCGCGAGCTCCAGCATCGTGAACTCCACCGGATTGCCGATGTTGGTCGGCAGCGTGCGGTCGGAATTGAAGAGCCGGAAGATCCCCTCCACTTCGTCGCTCACGTAGCAGAAGGAGCGCGTCTGCGAGCCGTCGCCGTACATCGTGAGCGGCTTCCCCTTCAGCGCCTGCACCAGGAAGTTCGAGACGACCCGGCCATCCTCGGGCCGCATGCGCGGGCCGTAGGTGTTGAAGATCCGCACGATGCGGGTGTCGACGCCGTGGGTGCGGTGGTAGGCCATCACCATCGCCTCGGCGAAGCGCTTCGCCTCGTCGTACATCGAGCGCGGCCCGATCGAGTTGACGTAGCCCCAGTAGGTCTCGGGCTGCGGATGCACCTGCGGGTCGCCGTACACCTCGGAGGTCGAGGCGAGGAAGAAGCGCGCTCCCTTCCGCTTGGCGAGCTCCAGACCGTGCCGCGTCCCCTCGGAGCCGACCAGCAGCGTCTCGATCGGATACTCCTGATAATCCGGCGGCGACGCGGCGGAGGCGAAGTGCAGCACGCCATCGACGGGGCCCTCGACGTCGTAGGCCGTCGAGACGTCGTGCTCGATGAACTCGAACTTCGGGTTGCCGGCCAGGTGGGCCAGGTTCGCCGGGCGTCCGGTCAGGAAGTTGTCGATCCCCACCACCGCATCGCCGTTCGCGAGGAAGCGATCGGTCAGGTGCGAGGCAAGGAAGCCGGCGGCTCCCGTGATCACGACGCGCATCAGCTCGTCCTCCGGCCAATGCCGGCGTACTGGAAGCCGAGCCGCGCCATCCGGGCGGGCTCGTAGAGGTTGCGCCCGTCGACAACGATCGGACGCCGCAGCGCGGCCTTGATCCGGTCGAAGTCGGGAGTGCGGTACACCAGCCACTCGGTGACGACGGCGAGCGCATCGGCGCCCTCGAGCGCCTGCCACGGGTCGCTCGCGAAGGTGACGCGGTCGCCCCAGATGCCGCGAGCGACGGCCATCGCCTCGGGATCGTGGGCACGGACCGAGGCACCCGCAGCGAGCAGCGCGTCGATCAGGGTGGCAGCCGGGCTCTCGCGCATGTCATCGGTGCCCGCCTTGAAGGCGAGTCCCCAGACCGCGACGGTCGTGCCCGCGCACGTCGCCCAGCAACGCCTGCAGCTTGGTGAACATCACCTGCTTCTGGCGCGCGTTGACCGACTCCACCGCCTCGAGCAGTTCGGGCGCCATCCCGACGCTGCGCGCGGTGTGCACGAGTGCCTTGACGTCCTTCGGAAAGCAGGAGCCGCCGTAGCCGGGCCCCGGGAAGAGAAACGCCTTCCCGATGCGCGAGTCGCTGCCGATGCCGTTCCGCACCGAGAAGACGTCGGCGCCGACGCGCTCGCAGAGGTCGGCGATCTGGTTCATGAACGAGATGCGCGTCGCCAGCATCGCGTTGGCGGCATACTTGGTGACCTCGGCCGACGGGATGTCCATGAAGAGGATCGGCGCGCCGCTCCGGACGAACGGCGCGTAGAGCTCGCGGAGCATCTCCTCGGCGCGCGGATCGTCGGTCCCGAGCACCACCCGGTCCGGCTTCATGAAGTCGTCGATCGCCGCCCCTTCCTTGAGGAACTCGGGGTTCGATGCGACGGCATAGTCCTTCGCGCCGGTGGCCGCGAGGGCGCCGCGGACCTTCTCGGCGGTCCCGACCGGGACGGTCGACTTGGTCACGACCACCTTGAAGCGGTCGCAATGCTCACCGATCACGGTCGCGACCGCCAGCACGTGCTGCAGGTCGGCGCTGCCGTCCTCGCCCGGCGGCGTGCCGACCGCGATGAAGACGATGTCGCCATGGCGCACCGCCTCGCCGATCTCGGTGGTGAAGCGGAGCCGCCCTTCGGCGGCGTTCCGGACCACGAGTGCATCGAGCCCCGGTTCGTAGATCGGCAGGATGCCGTTCCGGAGTCCGTCGATCTTCCCCGCGTCGACGTCGGCACAGACGACGTCGTTGCCCGTCTCCGCGAGGCACGCCCCGGCCACGAGCCCGACATAGCCCGAACCGATCACGGTGACCTTCATGCGTCGATCTTCGCCAGCACGTGGCGCGTGTCGACGGCGAGCTTGGCGTGCTGCTTGACCATCTTCCAGTCGATCGAGGTGTGGTCGGTCACGACGAGGACGACGTCGGCGGCGGCCACGGTCGCGGGCGTGAGCGGCACCGACTTGTAGTCGTGCCCGGCCTCGGAGAAGCCGGCGACGTACGGATCGTGGTAGCTCACGTCGGCGCCGTACTGGTGGAGCAGGCCGAGGATGTCGAGCGCCGGCGACTCGCGGAGGTCGTCGATGTCCTTCTTGTAGGCCACGCCGAGCACCAGCACCTTGGCGCCCTTGATCGCCTTGCTGTGGCCGTTGAGCTCTTCCATCGTCTTGCGCACCCAGAAGAGCGGCATCTCGCTGTTGAGCTCGCCGGCGAGGTCGATGAAGCGGGTCTTGTAGTTCAGGCCGCGCATCTTCCAGGCGAGGTAGTGCGGGTCGATCGGGATGCAGTGCCCGCCGAGGCCCGGCCCCGGCGTGAACTTCATGAAGCCGAACGGCTTGGTCGCGGCCGCGTCGATCACTTCCCAGACGTCCACGCCGAGCTTGTCGCAGACGATCGCCATCTCGTTCACGAGGCCGATGTTGACGCTGCGGAAGGTGTTCTCGAGCAGCTTGACCAGCTCGGCCGCCTCGGTGGTGCTCACCGGGACGAGCGTGTCGACGGCGGGGGCGTAGCAGGCGCAGGCGACGCGGTGGCAGTCGCGCGTGATGCCGCCGACGACCTTCGGCGTGTTGCGGGTGCCGTAGGTCGGGTTGCCCGGATCGACGCGCTCGGGCGAGAAGGCGAGGAAGAAGTCCTCGCCGACCTTGAGGCCGGTGCTCTCGAGCGCCGGCAGCATGATCTCGCGGGTGGTGCCCGGGTAGGTGGTGCTCTCGAGGATGATCACCTGGCCGCGGCGCAGCGTCGCCTTGATCGACTCGGTGGCCGCGACGATGAACGACACGTCGGGGTCCTTGTACTTCGAGAGCGGCGTCGGGACACAGATCGAGATCGCGTCGGCGTTGCCCAGCTCGGTCGCGTCGGTGGTCGCGTGGAAGCGGCCATCCTTGCGGAGCTCGGCGACGTCGGCGTCGGTGATGTCCTTGATGTGGGACTTCCCGGCGTTGAGGCCCTCGCAGACCTTCGCCGAGATGTCGTAGCCGATCACCTTGAAGCCGGCACGCCCGAGCTCGACGGCGAGCGGGAGCCCGACGTAGCCGCAGCCGACGATGCCGAAGGTGAGGTCGCGGGAAGCGGCGCGGGCAATGAGGTCATTCGCAAGCGACATCGGTCAGTACTCCAGAGGCAGGGCGACTCGTCGGCCATCGCGGGCGGCGAGATAGGTGGCGATCAGCAGCTCGAGCGAATGCAGCCCTTCGCGGCCGTCGGTGTCGGCCTGGGCCGTGCCGCGCAGCGTGGCGAAGACGTTCTCGTAGTATCCCTTGTGGCCGTGACCGTACACCGAGGTGGTGGCGTAGCTCGCCTCGGTGATCTTCGCGTCGTCGGGGTGCGTGTCGGCGAACTCCCAGTGGTCCACCTGGTTCACGGCGACGCCGCCGAGGCGCACGGTGCCGTGCTCGCCGAGGATGGTGATCGACCCCTCGTAGTTCTTGGGGTGGGTCAGCATCGTCACCGCCATCGTGCCGAGCGCGCCGTTGCGCCAGCGGATCGCCAGCACGCCGGAATCCTCGACCTCGATGGTGCGGGCCAGCGTGGCGGTGTACGCCTGCACGCTCTCGACCGGCCCGACCAGCCAGTCGAGCAGGTCGACGTAGTGGCTCGCCTGGTTCATGAAGGCGCCGCCGTCGAACTCCCAGGTGCCGCGCCACGCCGCCGAGTCGTAATACGACTGCGGCCGCTGCCAGAAGACGTTGACCGAGACCATGTAGATCCGGCCGAACCGCCCCGCCTCGACCGCTCGCTTGACGGCCTGGACCGTCGCGTTGCGACGATTCTGCTTGACCACGAAGAGGTGGACGTCGGCGCGGTCGCAGGCGGTGACCATTGCCTTGCCGTCCTGCCACCGCGTGGCCATCGGCTTCTCGGTGACGACATGCCGCCCCGCCTCGGCACACGCGATCGCCTGAGCCGCGTGCAGCCCGCTGGGCGTCGCGAGCACCACCACGTCGGCATCACAGCCGGCGAGCAGGGCGTCGAGATGATTGAAGCCCTTGGCACCGGTGCGCGCCACGGCCTTGGCGAGCGCCTCGGGTTCGGAATCGCAGACCGCGACCACCTCGCACTCGGCGGCGTGCGCCTCGAATGCCTCGAAGTGGTTCGCGGAGATGCGCCCGCACCCGACCAGCGCCACGCGGATCTTGCGCCCCGTGATCGGGGCGGCGGAGACGAACGCCGGTCGGGTGCCGAGGCTCACGCGTAGAACTCCTTGATGCCGGCGACGACCTCGTCCAGCTGGGCCGGCGTCAGTTCGGCGAAGATCGGCAGCGAGAGCACCGAATCCATCGCGGCCTCGGTCACCGGCAGCGAGCCGCGCGTGTAGCCGAGATGCGCGAAGCAGGGCTGGAGGTGCAGCGGCAGCGGGTAGTAGACCGCGCAGCCGATTCCGCGCGCCTTCAGGTGTGCCATGAGGTCGTCACGACGCTCGGCGCGGATGGTGTACTGGTGCCAGATGTGCTCGTTGGCCGCATCGGTCCGCGGCGGGCAGATGGCCGCCATCCCGGTGAGCGCCGCCTCGTAGTGTGCCGCGTTGGCCTGGCGCCGCGCGTTCCAGGCCGCGAGGTGCGGCAGCTTGGCCAGCAGCACCGCCGCCTGGATTGAATCGAGGCGCGAGTTGTAGCCGATCTCGTCGTGGTGGTACTGCTTGGCGCCGCCGTGCAGCCGGAGCCGCGCGAGTCGCTCGGCGAGGGCCTCGTCGTTGGTCAGCATCATCCCGCCGTCGCCCCACGCCCCGAGATTCTTGGTCGGGAAGAAGGAGAGGGTCGCGACGGTGCCGAGCTGGCCGGGATGCACCCACTGGCCATCCACCTGGCGGCGGGCACCGATCGTCTGGGCGCCGTCCTCGATGATGGCGAGGCCATGCTTGGCCGCGATCGGCACGATCCGCTCCATCGGCGCCATCTGGCCGAAGAGGTGGACCACCACAATCGCCCGGGTCCGCGGCGTGATCGCGGCCTCGATCGCCTCGGGGGTGATGTTGAAGGTCACCGGGTCGATGTCGGCGAAGACCGGGACGCCGCCGGCATTGTGGATTGCCCCGGCGGTCGCAAAGAAGGTGAAGGCGGGCGCGATCACTTCGTCGCCCGGCTCGAGGTTCAGGGCACGGATCGGCAGCAGGAGGGCGTCGGTGCCGCTGGCGCAGCCGATCCCGCGGCGGACGCCCGTGAGCGAGGCGATCGCCTGCTCGAGGGCGGGGATTTCGGGCCCCATGATGAAGGCCTGACGGTCAATAACGGACTGCGCAGCGGCCTGGACCTCCTCACGGATGGTCTGGTGCTGCGCGACAAGGTCCAGCATCGGAACGGGCATCTCTGACCCAGGTCAAAGTGGCGTAAGTGACAACAGGAAAGGAAGTTAGCCCGGCGCCACGGGCGGGACAATCGGCCGCAGCCGGTCGCCGTCTTCCTGATAGCTCGAACCGCAGGCCTTGCACGTCGCGTGCCCTGCGTCCAGCGCCAACCGCACCCCGCACTGACACATCCAGCCGATCCGCCGCGCCGGGACCCCCACCATCAGGGCGTAATCGGGCACGACGCCCGTCACCACGGCCCCGGCACCGACAAAGGCGTATTCGCCCAGGGTCGCGCCGCAGACGATGGTGGCGTTGGCCCCAATGGAGGCCCCCCGGCGCACCAGGGTGCGTCGGTACTCCTCCTTGCGGGAGACGTGGCTGCGGGGGTTGATGACGTTGGTGAAGACGCAGGAGGGGCCGCAGAAGACGTCGTCTTCCAGCTCCACCCCTTCGTAGATCGAGACGTTGTTCTGGATCTTCACGTTGTGGCCGATCCGGGTGCCCGGCATCACCACCACGTTCTGCCCCAGGGAGCAGCGCTCCCCGATGATCGCGCCACCCATCACATGGCAGAAGTGCCAGATCTTGGTGCCGCTGCCGATCACCGCCCCGGCGTCCACGTATGACGACTCGTGGACGAAGAAATCCGTCATCCCGCGACTCCCTGCTAGGAGGAGCCGAAAGATAGTGCGACCGGGGGCGCCCCGGCGCTGCCATTCACCGCCAGGGCAGCAGGCGAATCTCCCCGCGGGGCCGCGCCGGGCCCGGAGAAAGGCGACCCTCGCCATCGTAGAACGGCCAGAGCGCCCCGGCCACGAAGTAGAGCCCCTCGGCCGTCATCACCCCGAGCGTCGGCTCGCCCTCACCGGGTGGGTGATCGAGCGGTTGCACGTTCGAGACGCCGGTGCCGGACGCGTCGAGCTCGATCGCGATCAGTCGGTGCGGCGTGATACCGTTCTGGATGCCGATCAGCTGCCGTGAGGCGACCCGGTAGAGTCCGTCGATGCCGAGCAGCGTCGTGCCCGGCGGAGTGGCGACCGGGGTCACGCGACCGGTCGGGAGGTCGACGTGGTAGAGTCCCGTGGTCCAGTCCGCGAGCCACGCCTCGCGGCCGTCCGGACTGAACGCCATTCCCTGCAGTGATCCCCAATCGGCGTGGGACCATGCCAGCCGTTCCATCGTGTGCCGCGCCGAATCGCGCGGCACGCGGAAGAGCGCCGGCTGTTCACTGTCGCTCCCCCACACGCTGCCATCGGGAGCGAGGACCAATTCGCCAATGAGGTGCGGCTTCCCGTCATCGGGCAGCGTCCAGCGCTGCACCAGGCTGCCCGACACCAGCGAGAAGGCGTACACCGCCGACGCGGCGCGCGGCGACGCAGTGCCACCATCGCGCTCCGGCACGTCGGCACTGCTGATCCAGAGTAGCTGCCTCGCGGTGTCGGCCAGCACGCCGAAGACGGCGCGCAATCCTCCCGTGCCAGCCGCGATGAAGGGCGCGGCCACGCCGTCGGGCCCCATCGCCACGACCGTGCCCCGATGCACGCTGCCGACGAAGAGCCGCCGCGTGCGCGGGTCCCACGCCACGCCCTCAGGATGGAAGTCCGCATCGGGCAACGTGGCCACGACACGGCTCGCCGCGAGCACCTCCGGCCGTTGCAGCGCGAGGAAGCGCGCATCGTGCGCGATCGCTGCGAGCCGCGCGTCGTCGAGACGCCAGCCGGCACCGAGCGCCTTGAGTCGTTCGAGCGCATCGATCGCGACGGTGGGCCGTCCGGCCAGCGACTGCATCCGCGCGGCGGAGAGCCAGTAGGCGGGCTGGACCGGCCACGCGCGGGCGGCGGCGAGCACCGAATCGGCGGCGGCGAGCGTGTCGCCCGCCTGGAGGGCCGCGGAAGCACCACGCATGAAGCGTCTGGCCGTCGCCGCCGAGTCGGCACGTTGCGCGGTCACGGGAGGTGCCGCGAGGGAGAGCATCAGGAGGGCGTGAAAGGCGCGCATGCGACAAGCAAACCCGGCGGCGGATCGCGCGCGCCGGAGCCGCGTCAGAATGCGGTCAGCGACGCCGAACGCGTTGCATACCGTCCCCTTACACGACCCCCCTGTTCCCGATTGCTCGCCGGAGCGATCGTGCATGCGGATGACAGGGCCCACGCAGCCTGGCATCCGAGTGGGTGCATGCAGCCGGTCGTCGGTTCCACTCCCCAGGGGTTGCCGCTCCTTCGGTGGTTCCGGCGGCCGGACGCGCCCGTTCCCCGCCTCCCGGTCAGAACCCCGTCAGGCAGGTCACGCGAGCGGGCGAGGCGCGATACCTTTGGCACGATGCCTCACCGCCCCCGCCCTGCCCGCGACTGGCGCCGCCGCCCCGAACTCCTGGTCGGCGGCGTGTCCCTGCTTGCCGTTCTCGTGGTGGTCTGGGGGGCCTGGTACCTCTGGACCACGATGATGCACCACCGGGCCACCGCCGACGAGACGCTGCGCGACCACGCCGCCTATATCGCCGACTCCTACGGCGGCAGCGTGCAGAGCCGGACCTTCATCGACTTGCGGACGCTGCTGCGCGGTGCCCAGCGCGCGCTGGTGGCCAAGGGCCAATTGACCGGTGACTCGATCGCCACGCTGACCGCCGCCGAGGCCTTCTCCCCCTACGTGCTGGAACTCGCGCCGCACCGTTACTTCGTCTTCGACAGCGTCGAGGCCGTCGCCACCTCGGTCGGCGACACCGCCGACGCGATCCTGGCCACGTCGCTGCGCGAGCGCCTCGGCAGGCCACGTCCGCGGGAGGCGACCTACTTCGGCACCGTCATCGCGCGCGGCGCCGACACCTCGATCGCCTTCGTCGAGCGCGAGCGCGGTGGCAAGCGGTGGGTCGGCCTCGAGATTCCGCTGCCGATCTATCGGGAGAAGGTGCTCCGGATGCCGCTCGTGCCGACGCTGAACGCCTTCAAGCGGCTGCGCGACTCGATGCACATGGCGCCGACCGACAGCCTCAGCCAGCCGATCGCGGTCCGCGTGACCGGGGACCACGGCGAGGTCTTGCTTGAATCGGGCAACGTGGCGGCCGGGCAGTGGCGCAGTCAGCGGCCGATCCTCGGCCCGCTGATGGCCGAGATCACCTACGCCATCCTGCCGAGCGCGGTGCCGGTGCTCATGCCCGGTGGCTATCCACCGCTCCCGGGGGCGCGCGTGGCGATCGCGGTGGCGTTGGCGCTACTCCTCGTGAGTGCGGCCGCGGTGACGGCATGGCGGACCGTGGCCCTCAGCCGACTCCGAGAAGAATTCACGTCGAACATGTCGCACGAACTGCGAACGCCGCTCGCCAACATCCAGCTCTTCGCGGAGACGCTGCTGCTGGAACGCGCGAGTGGCGAGGCGGCCCAGCGGAGCGCGCTCGACACCATCGTGCGGGAGACGCGCCACCTGGGGCAGATGGTCGAAAACGTGCTGGCGCTCTCCCGCGTCGGGCGGCCGGCGCATCGACTCTCTCCGCGGCCCGAGGATGTCGATCGGCTGCTCCGCGAGGTGATGGCCCTCTTCGAGCCGCTCGCGCGGGCCCACCGGATCGTGCTCGTGGCGACGATCACGCCCGGCCCGGAGGTGCCGCTCGATGCCGACGCGGTCCGGCGGATCGTGATCAACCTCCTCGACAACGCCATCCGGCACGGTGGCAGCGGGGGCACGGTCGCGCTGCACTCGCGACACGATGCGACTTCCCTCGAACTCGTGGTGGAGGACCAGGGACCGGGCATCGCAGCCGAAGACCGGGAACGGATCTGGGAGCCCTTCGAACGCGGTGAGGGGAGCGGCAGCGGGATCGGGCTCGCGGTGGTCCGACAGCTGGTGCTGCTCCACCGCGGGACGGTGGAGATCGAGGAGGTCGCGCCGCACGGTGCGCGCTTCCGTGTCACCCTTCCCCTGACGACAGGCGGATGACGATGCGGCGCATTCTGGTGGTCGAGGACAATCCGGGGCTCGCCGAAGGGCTGCGTCTCAACCTCACCCACGACGGGCACGAGGTGCGGCTCGCCACGAACGGGCTCGAGGGGCTGTCACTGGCGCGCCGCTGGGATCCGGAACTGATCCTGCTGGACCTCATGCTGCCGCACATGGACGGCTTCACGGTCCTGCGGACGCTGCGCGAGGAGGGCCACGACGTGGCCGTACTGGTGCTGTCGGCCCGCGCCGCCGAGACCGACCGGCTGCGCGGCTTCCGGCTCGGCGCCGACGACTACGTCATCAAGCCGTTCTCGCTTCCCGAATTGCTCGCCCGCGTCAACGCCATGCTGCGCCGACGGCCCGTGCATCCGGCCCAGCCGCGCGCCGGCGTCGAGCGGTGGCAGTTCGGCAGCATCACGGTCGACGCCGGCACCCACGAGGTGCGCCGCGACGGCGAACCCGTGGCACTCCGCCCGCGCGAGTACGACCTGCTGGTGGCGCTCCTGCGCCGCGAGGGACGCGTCGCCACCCGCGCCGAGTTGCTCGACGCGGTGTGGCAGTACGAGCCCGACATCGTGTCGCGCACCGTCGACGTGCACATCCTCGAACTGCGCCGGAAGCTCGAGGCCGATCCGGCGAATCCGGTGCATATCTTGACGGTGAGGAAGACGGGGTATCGGGTGAAGACGGAGTCGTAGGTCGTAGGTCGTAGGTCGTAGGTCGTAGGTCGTAGGTCGTAGGTCGTAGGTCGTAGGTCGTAAGTCGTAGGTCGTTAGTCGTTAGTCGTTAGTCGTTAGTCGTTGGGCGTTGGGCGTTGGGCGTTAGAGCTGCCGGGCTGTCATCCTGAGCGTAGCAGTCCCCAGGGCTTGTCATCCTGAGCGAAGCAGTCCCCAAGGCTTGTCATCCTGAGCGAAGCGACGGCATAGCCGTCGCGCAGTCGAAGGACCTGCGGTGGTCGCGATCACGCAGGTCCTTCGACTACGCCCGCTGCGCGGGCTCCGCTCAGGATGACAAGCTCGATCGATCATCGATCATCGATCATCGATCATCGATCATCGTCTACGGCGTCCGCACGTCGAACACCCCATTCGCCACGGTCATCGTGCCGGTGGCGCCGGCATTCGGTGCCAGCGTCCCCGAGAAGGTCCCCGCGATGCGGGTCGCGGTGAGCGAGGTGATGTTGAGCGTTCCGTTGTCGTTCCCCGCCCCGCCCCACGACTGCGCCGTCCCCACCCGCGTGATGGTGACCCGCCGCGTCGGCACCGTGAAGCCGGTCAGCGCCCCCGAGCCCGGCGCGCTGATCGGGCCGACCGTGATGCTGATCGAATACTCCAGATTCATCGCGCCGAAGACGCGGGTCGTCGTGCTGCCGCCCAGGCCGCTCAGCGTGGCGCCCACCTGCGGCGTGCCGTTGATCGTGGCGGTCATGGTGCTGCCGGCGAGGTCGGCCGTCGGCACCACGTAGCCGGTGGAGAGGGGGACGTCGAAGACGCCGTTGGTGACGGTGCTGGTGGCCGACCCGAGCGTCGCGGCCGCCGTGAAGGTGAAGGTGCCGGCCACACGGGTCGCCGTGATCGAGGTGATGGTGATGCTGCCCGCGGCGCCGGAGAGCGGCGTGCTGAACGAATTCGCCCCGCTGGTCACCGAGGCGGTCCCTCCGGGCGATGTGCCGATGTTCATCCCGAGCGGGTAGGTGCCCGGGCCCGGAATGAAGGCGAGGTAGACCAGCAGGGTGCGGGCACTCCCGCCGGTCACCTGCGTCGCCTGGAAGGCGAGACTGCCGGGAACGGTCGAGACCGGATTGGCCTGGATCATGGTGGCGGTAAAGGCCTGTCCATCGATCGAGGCGGTGACGCGGTCGGTGCCGTTCCCCCCGCCCCCATTGGGACCGGTCGGGGAGCCGCCGCCGCAGGCGGCGAGGAGGGCGAGGGAGCAGGCAAGGGCAAGACGACGCATGGAAACCTCCGGGAGGGGAAAGCACAGGCTTACCGTCCCTTGCGCCAAAGGCCGCCCGGATCCGTCACGATCCCGCCGCCACCTCTCCCCAGCCCCCGGGGTTGGCGGTACATTCGTGAGGCAGGCCCATCCCCACCCATCCCGGTCCGTTCCTCGCACCTCCCCCTGAGGGCGTCTTCAACATGTCCCGAGTTGATCGCGCCACCCTCGACGTCCTCTTCACCGCCGCGTACGCCGAGTTGCGCGCGCTGGCGGCGCAGGTGCGTCGCGATCACCCGACCGCCACCATCAACCCGACCGCGCTGGTGCACGAGGCGTGGGCCAAGCTCGCCCGCTCCCCGGGGTTCGAGGTCACATCGGCGCTGCACTTCCGGCGCATCGCGGCCCGCGCCATGCGGCAGGTGCTGGTCGAGGCCGCCCGGCAGCGCCACGCCGCGAAGCGCGGCGGGCCGGAGGTCGCCCTGGTGACCTTCGACGAGGCACTCACCCCCGGTCAGGGGACAGCTGGCGAACTGCTGGCGCTCGACGCCTCGCTCGCCGATCTCGCGAAACTGTCCCCCCGGCAGGCGGCGGTGGTCGAGGCCCGCTACTTCGGCGGCCTCTCCGTCATCGAGATTGCCGAGCTGCTGACCATCTCGGAGGCCACCGTCCTCCGCGACTGGCGCGCCGCGCGCGCCTGGCTCGCCAGCGAACTCGGCGCCACCCCCGCATGACCTCCCCCGCCGCCCGACACGCGCGCGCGTCGGCCCTCTTCCATCGCGCCCTCGAGCTCGCCCCCGAGGCACGCGATGCGATGCTGCTCGCCTGGGCCGGCGACGATCCGGAGGTGGTGACCCGCGTGCGCGCGATGCTCGACGCCGATGCGGCCGTCGAGGGACGCGATCACGACCTGCTCGGCGAGGGAATCGGCGCCATGGCCGCCGAGTTGCTCGCCCCGGGGCCGGTCGCCCCCGACGGCGCCTTCGGGCCGTACCGGATCGTCCGCCTCCTCGGCGAGGGGGGGATGGGACTCGTCTACCTCGTGGCGCGAGACGACCTCGGCAGCGAAGCGGCGCTCAAGATCCTGCGCGATGCCTGGCTGTCGCCCAGCCGCCGCGAGCGCTTCCGGCGCGAACAACGCACGCTGGCCCGTCTGGTCCATCCGGGGATCGCCCAGCTGCACGACGCCGGGGCACTCGAGGACGGCACGCCGTGGTTCGTGATGGAGTACGTCGAGGGGGAGCATCTCACCGACTACTGCGAGCGGCGGCAGCTGCCGATCGCCGCGCGCCTGCGATTGCTCCGCGCCGCCTGCGACGCCGTGCAGCACGCCCACGCGCGCGCCGTGATCCACCGCGACCTCAAGCCCTCGAACATCCTCGTCACCGCCGAGGGGCGCGTCGCGCTGCTCGACTTCGGGATCGCCAAACACCTTGAGGACACCGACGAGCCGATCCAGACCCAGACCGGTGCGCGCCTGCTAACTCCCGCCTACGCAGCGCCGGAGCAGTTGAGCGAGGGCGTGGTGAGCACGCAGACCGACGTGCACGCGCTCGGGATCATCCTCTACGAACTGCTCACCGGCGTGCGACCGTTCGACGGACCCGATGCGGTGGCGCGTCGGCTGAGCGAGCCACCCGTTCGGCCCTCTGTCACCGCCGCCCGATTCGGTCGGCGCACCGGCACCGACGCCGCCTGGCGCGACCTCGACGTCCTGACCCTCACGGCGATCCAGCGCGACCCGGGCCTCCGCTATGGCACCGTCGAGGCATTCGCCCGCGACATCGATCACTTCCTCGCCGGTGAACCACTCGAGGCGCACCCGGCGCGGTGGCGCTACCGCACCGCGAAGCTGCTGCGACGTCGCTGGCGCGAAACGGCCGCCCTGATCGTGGTGTTCCTCGCCGCCGTCGCCCTGGTGACCTTCTACACCATGCGCCTCGCCGATGCGCGCGACACCGCGCAACTCGAGGCGCGCCGTGCCGAGCGGATCCAGCGCTTCACGATGGGGCTCTTCTCGGGCGGTGGTGACGACGCCGGCCCGGCCGAGTCGCTCTCGGTCCGATCGCTGCTGGAGCGCGGTGAGCAGGAGGCCTCGGTGCTCGACCGCGACCCCGAGGGCCAGGCGGAGCTCCTCGCGACGCTTGGCACGATCCAGCAGGCCCTCGGCGCGACCGACCGCGCCGACTCGCTGCTCTCGCTCGCGCTCGCGCGCCAGCGTGCACTGCACGGCCCGGTGCATCCCGACGTCGCGGCGGGGCTCGTGGCGCTCGGCCTGCTGCGCGTCGACCAGGCGCAACTGGCGCCCGCCGAGTCGCTGGTGCGCGCGGGACTCGCCATGACCCGTGCCACCCGCCCTGCGGGCGACCCGGCGATCGTCGAGGCGATGGCGGCCCTCGGTGCCGTGCTGCAGGAGCGCGGCGCGTACCCCGAGGCGCAGGCGATCCAGGACTCGGTCCTCGCCGCGAGGCGCAACGCCGACCCGCTCCTCCGCGCCACGGCGATCGTGCACCTCGCCGCGACCCACTTCTACGCCGGCCACTACGACCTCGCCGACTCGCTGCACCGCGAGGCGCTGCCGCTGCTGATCGCCACCCGCGGTCCGCGACATCCCTCCGTCGCGGAGATCCACACCAACCTCGGCGCAAGCGCCTTCCAGCGCGGTGACTACGTGCTCTCCGAGGCCGAGCAGCGCCAGGCCCTGGAGATCATCCGCGCCTGGTACGGCACCGACAATCCGACCACCGCCTCCGCGATCACCCAGGTGGGTCGCGCCGTCTCCAGGCAGGATCGCCCCGACGAGGCGCGGGCGCTCCTCACCGAGGCGCTCGAGATCCAGATCCGCACCGCGGGCCCCGATCACCCGCGCGTCGCGTCGGCGCTGAACGAGCTCGGCTCGCTCGACCTCGCCGCGAAGCACTTCGACGAGGCCGATCGCTCCTACCAGCGGGTTCGCGCCATCTACCAACGCGTCCACGGCCCCGACGACTGGCGCACCGGCATCGCGATCTCGAACCTCGGCGCCGTCGCGAACGGCCGAGAAGACTACCGCACCGCCGAGGCGCACTTCCGCGAGGCGAAGCGGATCTTCACCGCCTCCCAGGGCCCGACGCACGTCAACACCGCGATCGCCCGGCTCAAGCTCGGGCGATCCCTGCTGCGGCAGAAGCGTTATCCGGAGGCCCTCGAGGAAACAAAGGGAGGCTTCGACATCCTGGTCACCCAGGCGGAGCCGTCGGTGTCGTACTTGAAAGCGGCGCGAACGGATCTGGCGGCGGAGTATGAGGCGTTGGGGAGGAAGGGGGAGGCGGAGAAGGTGCGGGCGGATACGGTGGTGAAGAAGTCGTGAGTCGTGAGTCGTGAGTCCTGAGTCCTGAGTCCTGAGAGGGTGTCATCCTGAGCGAAGCCCGCGAAGCGGGCGAAGTCGAAGGACCTCTCTCACGACTCAGGACTCAGGACTCACGACTGAATCGTCCCATCCACCCCAATCACCTTCACCTCCGCCACCAACTCCACCCCCCACCGTTCCCTCACCCGCTCCCGCACCTGCGTCATCAATCCGATCACATCGGCCGCGGTGCCGTTGCCGGTGTTGACGAAATAGTTGGCGTGCATCGGCGAGACTTCGACGCCGCCGACGCGGAGTCCCTTGAGACCGGTGGCATCGATGCACTGGCCGCTGGTGCGGGGATTCCCCTCGGGCCACTCGGCCGGCAGCACCGGATTCTGGAAGACCGAGCCGCAGCAAGGCTGGTTGAAGGGCGTGCCGTCACGGCGCCACTTGTAGAGTTCCTCGGTCTCGGCCTCGAGATGGGCTGGATCTTCGGCGGTGAGCGCGCAGGTCGTCTCGAGCACGACGACGTGCCCGAGGCGGCTCCGTCGATACGAGAAGCCGGCCTCGGCGGCGGAGACGACGCGGTCGTGGCCGTCGGCGTCCATCACCAGCACCGAGACGACGGTGTCGCGCCACTCGGCGCCGTGGCAGCCGGCGTTCATCACGATCCCGCCGCCGACGCTCCCGGGGACGCCGACCATCTTGTGGATGCCGGCCCACCCCGCAGCGGCGGTGCGCTTCGCGGCGAGCGGCGCCGGGAGGCCCGCGCCGAGGGTCCAGTGCTCGCCGTCCTGACGGAGGGCATCGAGCCCCTTCCCGACCCGGATCACCAGCGCCTCGAGGCCGGCATCGGGAAAGAGCAGGTTCGAGCCGAGGCCGAGCGCGAACCACGGCACGCCGGCCTCCGCCGCCATCCGCACCGCGATGGCCACATCTTCGGCGTTGGCCGGCATCAGGACGGTCGCCGGTCCGCCGATCCGGTACGTCGACCAGCGCGAGAGCGGCTCGCCCTCGCGGAGGTCACCCCGCACCCGCGCCCGCAGCGCAGCCGCGAAGCCCGGATCGCGCGCGGTGGTCACGCCTGCATCGCCTCGCGGGCCAGGCGGTGCCATTCCTGCAGCGGACGCACCTCGAGCGGCCGGCTCTTCATCGCGATGATGGCATCGCACGCGGCCGAGGCGGCGGAGAGCGTCGTGGTGTACGGCACGTGGTGCTGGAGCGCCGCGCGCCGCATCGAGTGGTCGTCCATCTGGGTGAGCTTGCCAAGCGGCGTGTTCACCAGCAGCTGGATCTCGCCCGACACCATCAGGTCGATCGCGTTGGGCCGCCCCTCGTACACCTTGAGCACCCGTTCCGCGGGCACGCCGCGCGCCCGGAGATACTTCGCGGTGCCGGTGGTCGCGAGGACGCGGAAGCCGAGCTCGTGGAAGCGCCTCGCGATCGGGACGACCGAGCCCTTGTCATGGTCGTTCACGGTGACGAAGACGGTGCCACTGAGCGGCAGCGCGCCGTCGGCCGAGGCCTGCGCCTTGGCGAACGCCATCCCGAATGAATCCGCGATCCCCATCACCTCGCCGGTCGACTTCATCTCGGGGCCGAGCCGGACGTCGACGCCCGCGAACTTGGTGAACGGGAAGACCGCCTCCTTCACGGCGACGTACGGCTGCAGCGGGTCGTCGCGGAGGCCGAGGTCGGCGAGCTTCTTCCCGATCATCACCGCGCGCCGCGAGCGACGCCAGCGGCACGCCGGTGGTCTTCGAGACGAACGGGATGGTGCGCGAGGCGCGCGGATTGACCTCGATCACGTAGACCACGCCGTCCTTGACGGCGTACTGCACGTTGATCAGCCCGACGACGCCGAGCGCGAGCGCGAAGGCCCGCGTATGGGCGCGCATCTGCTCGACCTGCTCCTCGGTGACCAGGTACGGCGGCATCACGCAGGCGGAGTCGCCCGAGTGGATCCCGGCCTCCTCGATGTGCTGCATCACGCCACCGATGATCACCGACTCGCCGTCGCAGATCGCGTCAACGTCGGCCTCGAAGGCGTCCTCGAGGAAGGAGTCGATCAGCACCGGGTGCCCCGGGGCCACCGCGGCGGCCTCGTCGAAGAAGCCGCGCAGCTCGGGGGCATCGTAGATGATCCGCATCGCGCGGCCACCGAGGACGTAGCTCGGCCGGACCAGCACGGGGTAGCCGATCCGCTCGGCGACCTCGAGCGCGGTCTCGATGGTGCGCGCCGTGCCGGCGGGGGGCTGCCGCACGCCCAGGGAGTTCACCAGCGCCTCGAAGCGCTGCCTGTCCTCGGCGGCGTCAATGGCGTCGGGCGAGGTGCCGAGGATCGGCACGCCGGCCGCCTCGAGCCCCTTCGCGAGCTTGAGCGGCGTCTGGCCGCCGAGCTGCACCACCACGCCGAGCGGCTTTTCGAGGTGGACGATCTCGAGCACGTCCTCGAGCGTCAGTGGCTCGAAGTAGAGGGCGTCGGAAATGTCGAAGTCGGTGGAGACCGTCTCGGGATTCGAGTTGACCATCACGGTGCGGTAGCCGAGCTCGCGGAAGGCGAGCGTCGCCCGGACGCAGCAATAGTCGAACTCGACGCCCTGGCCGATCCGGTTCGGGCCCGAGCCGAGGATGATCACCGTCTTGCGACTCTCGTCGGGGCGCGGCCCGCCCTCGTTCTCCTCGTCCCAGCAGGAGTAGAGGTACGGCGTGCTCGACGGGAATTCGCCGGCGCAGGTGTCCACCGTCTTGTAGACCGGGCGCAGGCCGAGCCGGTGCCGCGTGGTGCGGATGTCGGCCTCGACCAGCGACTTCAGGTCGGCGAGCTGCCAGTCGGAGAAGCCGGCGCGCTTCATCCGGAGGATGATGGCGCGATCGGCCTCATCGTTGGCACCGTACGGATGCGCGATCCACTCGTCTTCCATCGCCACGAGCTCGGCGAGCTGGTGCAGGAACCAGGGGTCGATCCCGGACGCCTCGTGGAGGTCCTCGACCGTCACCTTGGCGATCAGCGCGCGCTTGACCTGGAAGAGCCGCTCCGGCGTCGGGCGGCGGATCGCGGCGAGCAGCGTCTCGCGGTCGATCGCGTCGAGGCGATCGTCCACGGGGCCGGCGCCGATGACCCAGCCGGCGCGGCCGGTCTCGAGCCCGCGGAAACCCTTCTGCAGCGCCTCCTTGAAGGTGCGGCCGATCGCCATCGCCTCGCCGACCGACTTCATCTGCGTGGTGAGCGTCGGCTCGGCGGCCGGGAACTTCTCGAAGGCAAAGCGCGGGATCTTGACGACGACGTAGTCGAGCACCGGTTCGAACGATGCCGGCGTGACCTTGCGTGATGTCGTTCGGCAACTCGTCCAGGGTGTAGCCCACCGCGACCTTCGCGCCGATGCGCGCGATCGGGAAGCCGGTCGCCTTCGAGGCGAGCGCCGAGGAGCGCGAAACGCGCGGGTTCATCTCGATGACGAGCTGCTCGCCGTCGGCGGGGTTCACCGCGAACTGAATGTTGCAGCCGCCGGCGGCGACGCCGACCTCGCGGATGATCTTGATCGAGGCGTCGCGCATCGCCTGGTACTCGCGGTCGGTCAGCGTCATCGCCGGGGCGCACGGTGATCGAGTCGCCGGTGTGCACGCCCATCGGATCGAGGTTCTCGATCGAGCAGACGATCACCACGTTGTCGGCGCCGTCGCGCATCACCTCGAGCTCGTACTCCTTCCAGCCGATGATGCTGCGCTCGACCAGCACCGAGGTGACCGGCGACAACTCGAGGCCGCGCGCCAGCATGGTGACGAACTCGTCGCGGTTGTAGGCGATGCCGCCGCCGGTGCCGCCCAGCGTGAACGACGGCCGCAGGATGGCCGGGTACCCGGTCTGCTCGACCGCGGCGAGGCCCTCCTCCAGCGTGCGCACCACCGAGCCGCGCGGCGTCGCGAGGCCGATCCGCACCATCGCGTCGGCGAACTCCGAGCGATCCTCGGCGACGCGGATCGCGCGCTCGTTCGCGCCGATCAGTTCGACGCCGTACTTCTCGAGCGTGCCGTCCTTCACCAGCGCCATCGCCACGTTGAGCGCGGTCTGGCCGCCCATCGTCGGCAGCAGCGCGTCGGGGCGCTCGCGCTCGATCACCTTGGCCACCCACTCGGGCGTCACCGGCTCGATGTAGGTCGCGTCGGCGAGTTCCGGGTCGGTCATGATCGTCGCCGGATTCGAGTTCACCAGGATGACCCGGTAGCCCTCTTCCTTCAGCGCGCGCACCGCCTGGGTGCCGGAGTAGTCGAACTCGGCCCCCTGCCCGATGACGATCGGGCCGGAGCCGAGGAGGAGGATCGAGGAGATGTCAGTGCGCTTGGGCATGGACGAGGTCCTGCAAGGTGCGGTCAAGGGAAATCTGGGGTGTCCAGCCGGTCGTCGTGCGAAGCCGGGTCGGATCCCCGATCAGGGTCGGCAAATCGGCCGCGCGCAGCAGGGCGGCATCCTGCACCGGGCGCGCCGTGGTCCCGGCGAGCCTGGCAAGCATCTCGAAACAGTCGGTCAGTCGGTGGCCGGTCCCGCTGGCCACGTTGTACGCCTCACCGGGCACACCCTTCGTGAGCAGCGCAAGATAGGCCGTCACGACGTCGCGCACATCGAGGAGGTCGCGCACCGGGGCCAGGTTGCCGACGGCGACCTCGGTGGCGCCGGTGGCCGCCGCCTCGCGCAGGCGCGCCGCCAGCGCGGGGAGGACGTAGAGCGGGGCCTGCCCCGGCCCGGTATGCGGGAAGGGCCGAGCGATCACGACCGGGAGGCCGGTGCGGCGCCGCACCTCGAGCACTGCCACCTCGGCCCCCACCTTGCTGGCCGCGTAGGGCGAACAGGGCGCCAGCGCGGCGGTCTCCGGGATCGGGCCGGCGTGGTCCCGACCATACACTTCGCCAGTCGACACCAGCAGGAAGGTGGGGCGACTTCCCTGCGCGAGCGCGTCGGCGAGTGCCGCCGTGGCGCCGGCATTGAGGGCCCATGCCGCGGCGGGGTCCAGTCGTGCCGCCGCGCCGGAGGCCATCGCCGCGAGATGGACCACCGCCGTCGGCGCCGACTGCGCCAGCGCGGCGATCCCGCTCGGATCGCGGAGATCGGCCCGCACCATCTCGCAGCCGGCGAGCTCGTCGGGCGTGAGCCAGGACGCAGGCTCGACACCGTCGGGCGCGATCGCCGCGACGACGTGGTGCCCCACCGCCCGTGCGGCGCGCACCAGCCATCGGCCGACGAAGCCGTCGGCGCCGGTCACCAGCAGGCGACTCAAGGGCGCAACCGCTCGAGGTCGGCGTCGACCATCATGTGCACCAATCCCTCGAAGGAGACGGTCGGCGACCAGCCGAGCTCGTCCTTCGCCTTCCGCGGATCGGCGAGGAGGAGGTCCACTTCCGCCGGGCGATAGAACTTCGGATCGACGGTGACGTACTTCTTCCAATCGAGACCGACGCGCTCGAACGCGACGCGCACCAGGTCTTCCACCGAATGCGTCTGCCCCGTGCCGATCACGTAGTCGGCCGGCTGGTCCTGCTGCAGCATCCGCCACATCGCGTCGACGTAATCGCCGGCGTAGCCCCAGTCGCGCCGCGCCTCGAGGTTCCCCATCCGCAGCTCGCTCGCGAGGCCGAGCGCGATACGGGCCACGCCGTCCGTCACCTTGCGCGTGACGAACTCGATGCCGCGCCGCGGCGACTCGTGGTTGAAGAGGATCCCGCTCACGGCGTAGAGTCCGTACGACTCGCGATAGTTCACCGTGATCCAGTGGCCATAGAGCTTGGCCACGCCGTACGGCGAGCGCGGATAGAACGGCGTCCCCTCGTGCTGCGGCGTCTCCTGCACCTTGCCGAACATCTCCGATGACGACGCCTGGTAGAAGCGCGCCTTCGGGGCGGCGAGGCGCACCGCCTCGAGGATGCGGGTCACGCCGAGCGCGGTGAACTCGCCGGTGAGGACGGGCTGGGTGAACGAGGTCGGCACGAACGACTGCGCCGCGAGGTTGTAAACCTCGTCGGGCTGGACGTCCTGCATGACCATCGTCAGCGAGTGCTGGTCGAGGAGGTCGGCGGCGACGATCTGGACCCGGGGGATCAGGTGGTCGATCCGCTCGTAGGAGTGGTGGGAGGTCCGGCGGACCACCCCATAGACCTCGTACCCCTTGGCCAGGAGGAACTCGGCCAGGTAGGAACCGTCCTGGCCGGTGATGCCCGTGATCAGGGCCTTTGGCATGGAAACCTCGGGGGAGTTGTCAGGATGGCCCCCATCCCATAGATTTGGGGGCTATTGGAGTTCCGTCTTTCTGGACCGCCGCAAAAGAGGATATCATGGCGCGCGTTTGCACCATCTGCGACAAGGGGCCCACGACGGGCAACCATGTCAGCCATGCGAACAACCGGCGGAAGCGCCGCTGGTACCCGAACCTCCAGACGGTCCGCGTCCTGGTGGACGGTTCGCCGCGCCGGGTGAAGGTCTGCACCAAGTGCATGAAGAGCGGGAAGGTGGCCAAGGCCACGAAGGTCGCCGTCGCGGCCTGACCGTCCTGCCCCGGCAGTGAACAACGGGTGGCGCCCTTCTCGGGTGCCACCCGTTTGGCTTGGGCAACGGCGCCGGACGGAAAAAAGGGGACCCGAGGGTCCCCTTTCGTCCAACGGCCGGAGCGGTGCGATCGGCCATCACTCGCCGACGAGCTCGATCCGCGCCATCTCGGCGCCGTCGCCGGGGCGATGCCCGAGCTTGAGGATGCGGGTGTAGCCGCCCGGGCGCGACGCGAAGCGCGGCCCGATCTGCTTGAAGAGCTTGGTGATGATCGCCTTGTTCGGGATCTTCTGCTCGACCTGGCGGATGGCGTGGAGGTCGCCGCGCCGCGCGAGGGTGACGAGCTTCTCGGCGTACGGCCGGAGCTCCTTCGCCTTCGCAACGGTGGTGGTGATCCCCTCGTGCTCGAACAGGGAGGCCGCCATGTTGCGCATCAGTGCCCGCTTGTGGCTGGACGTGCGCGACAGCTGCCGTCCCTTCGTATTGTGCCGCATTGCTTACGCTTCCTCGCCGCTGGCGGCCGGGATGGCCGGCAGCGAACCGTGATCGGTGATCCGGAGGTCGCCGTCGACCTCGTCGAACTTCATGCCGAACTTGAGCCCTTCCTTGTGAAGCATCTCGGCGATCTCGTGGATCGCCTTGTCGCCGATGTTCTTCACGTCTTCGAGGGTCTTCGGCGTGTGCTCGACCAGGTCCTTGAGCGACCGGATCGAGGAATTCTTGAGCGAGTTGAGCGACCGGACCGAGAGGCCGAGGTCGTCGATCGAGCGGGCCAGCGAGGCCGCGAGGCCGGTCGGCGCCGGCGAGCTCGCCGGAGCCGGGGTGTCGCTGGCCGGCGCAATGTGCACCGGCACCTTGCCGAACTCGACGAAGTAGCGGAAGTGCTCCTGGGCGAGCGCGGCGGCGTAGGCCAGCGCGTCTTCCGGGGAGATCGTCCCGTTGGTCTCGACCGAGAGGGTCAGGCGGTCATAGTCGGTGCGCTGCCCGACGCGGGTTTCCGCGACGGTGAAGTTGGCGCGGCGGACCGGGTTGTAGATCGCGTCGATGCGGACGAGATCGACCGGGAAGCTGCGATCGGTCGGGTGCATCTCCGACTCGACGTAGCCGCGGCCCTTGTTCACGTAGAGCTCGCAGGTGACCTCGCGATCCTCCTGCACCGTGAACAGCAGCTGGTCCGGGTGGTGGATCGTGGCGTGACCGGTCGAGACGATGTCGCGGGCGTACACCGGGCCGGGGCCCTGCGCGACGATGCGCAGGATCGACTCGTCGACGGCCGGATCGAGGACCAGGGTGAGCGCCTTGAGGCGTTGCACGATCTGGTGGACGTCTTCGAGGACGCCCTGCACCGTCTGGTGCTCGTGGACGACGCCGTCGAGGCGGAAGCCCCAGACCGCGCTGCCGCGGAGCGACGACAGCAGCAGCCGGCGCAGCGAGTTGCCGATCGTGTGCCCGAAGCCGCGCTCGAGCGGCTGGAGGCGGAACTCCGCCACATTCGGGTTGTCCTCGCGCTTCGTCATCTCGACGACGTGCGGGCGGACCAAACCAGTCAGGTCAATGCTCATCGGCCGCGTGATCCCCTTCTTACTTCGAGTAGAGCTCGACGATCAACTGCTCCGTCGCGTTCACCGGAATGGCGTCGCGGGTGGGCAGTTCGAGGAGTCGGCCGGCGGCCTTCTCGGCATCCACCGAGAGCCACGACACCATCGCGCCACGTGAGGCCGCATCCTGGGCCACCTTGACCGCGAGCAGCTCGCGATCCGACGGCGCCACGCGGACTTCCTGGCCCGGCAGCACCTTGTAGCTCGGGATGTCGAGCTTGCGCCCGTTCACCTCGACATGGCCGTGCCGCACCAGCTGGCGCGCGGCGCGCCGGGACGAGGCGAAGCCCATCCGGTAGACGATGTTGTCCAGCCGGGTCTCGAGCGCCACCAGCAGGTTGGTGCCCTTGACGCCCGGGAGGTGCGAGGCGCGCGTGTAGATGGTGCGGAACTGGGTCTCCGTGAGCCCGTACATCCGCTTCACCTTCTGCTTCTCACGCAGCTGCTTGGCGTACTCGGACGTCTTGCGCCCGCGGCCCGCGTTCTGGCCGTGCTGGCCCGGCGGATACGCCCGGCGCTCGACGGCGCACTTCTCGGTGAGGCAGCGGGTGCCCTTGAGGAACAGCTTGGTCCCTTCGCGACGGCACAGACGGCAGGCCGGTCCAGTATATCGTGCCATGGCTCAGACCCGCCGCTTCTTGGGCGGACGGCACCCATTGTGGGGAATCGGGGTCACGTCGCGGATCGACGCCACCTTCAGACCGACCGACGCCAGGGCCTGGATCGCCGACTCGCGGCCGCTCCCGGGACCCTGCACGCGGACATGCACCTTGCGGAGGCCGAGATTCAGCGCCTCGCGGGCGCAGTTCTCGGAGGCCACCGTGGCGGCGAACGGGGTGGACTTCTTCGAGCCCTTGAACCCCGCCTTGCCGGCGGTGCCCCACGCGATCGTGTTGCCGCGCAGGTCCGTGATGGTGATCAACACGTTGTTGAAGGTCGCGGAGATGTGGACCATCCCCTCCGACTCGACAATCTTCTTCGAGCGCTTGGCGCCCGACCGAGGTGCAGTAGTGGGTGCGGTCATTTACTTCTTCGTCGCCTTCTTCTTGCCGGCGATGGCCCGACGCGGGCCCTTCTTCGTCCGGGCGTTGGTGTGGGTGCGCTGACCGCGAACCGGCAGCCCCCGCCGGTGGCGAATGCCCCGGTAGCTGCCGATGTCCATCAGCCGCTTGATGTTCATCGCGACCTCGGTGCGCAGCGCGCCCTCGGTCTTCACGGTCCGTTCGATGATCTGGCGGAGACGGCCGACTTCGGCGTCCGACAGGTCACGCACACGGGTGTCAGGCGAGATCCCGGTCTCGGCGAGGAGCTTCTTGCTCGTCACCTTGCCGATCCCGAAGATGTACGTCAGACCGATTTCGACGCGCTTCTCGCGCGGAAGGTCTACACCAGCAATACGCGCCATGTTATCCCTGCCGCTGCTTGTGCTTGGGGGTGCGCTTGCAGATGATGCGCGTCACGCCCCGACGCTTCACCACCCGACAGCTCTCGCAAATCGGCTTCACGCTCGAACGAACCTTCACGATTGGACTCCGGACCCTAGGGTTGCGGGACAGCACGACAAGATACCGGCGGGGTCAGCGGCACGCAACCCCGAGCATCATTTTGCCGCAAACACTTGTCGAAAGGCCACATACGCCGCCGCTGGGTCCTCCGCCGAGGTGATCGGACGCCCCACCACCAGGTCGGTCGCCCCCCCGGCCAGCGCGGCCTCCGGCGTTGCCACCCGGGCCTGATCCCCCACGGCATCCTCGGCCCGCCGGATCCCCGGCACCACCACCCGCCCGCCGCCGACCGCCGGCACCACGGACGCCAGTTCCTCGGCCGAGCAGACCACCCCGCCGGCCCCGGCCGCCATCGCCATCGCCGCCAGCCGGGCCGCCTCCTCGGCCGTCACCACCGAGGGGCGGCCGGTCACCCCGGCGAACTCCGCGGGGGTATGGGAGGTCAGCACGGTCACCGCCACCACCGTCAGCCGCTCCCCCGCCGCCTTGGCGGCCGCCTCGATCATCGCCGGCCCGCCCAGGGCATGGACGGTCACCATCGAGACGCCGAGGTCCACCGCGGCCTCCACGGCGCCGCGCACGGTGTTGGGGATGTCGTGCCACTTGAGGTCGAGAAAGACCGGATGGCCGTTCGCCACCAGCGACCGCACGAAGCCACTGCCGGCGCGCGTCATCAGAACCGAGCCGACCTTCACCGGACAGCGATCCGGCAGGAGGTCGAGGAGAGCCACCGCCGAAGGGGCATCGGGAAGGTCCAGCGCCACGAAGAGCTCAGCCACCGTGCTGCTCCAATTCTCTGACGATCCGTTCCGGGCACCGAGGATCGGCCAGCCCGGCCGTGCCGATGGCAACCAGCGACGCCCCGGCCCGCAAGTAGTCCCGCACGTCGTCCGCACTACGAATGCCGCCGATGCCGATGATCGGTACCCCGGGAAGTCGCGCGGCGGTCCGCTTCACCGCCAGGACGCCGGTCGGAAAGAGCGCCGGGCCACTGACCCCACCGAAGCCGTTCCCCAGCCGCGGCGCCGCCCCGTCGAAGAGGTAGCCCGGCATCGTGTTCACCAACGAAATGCCGTCGGCCCCTGCCTCGTGCGCGACCGCCGCGATCCCCGGGATGTCGGGCAGCGCCGGCGAGAGCTTCGCGAAGAGCGGCCGAGACGTCACCGCCCGACAACGTGACACGACCGCACGCACGGAGGCGGGGTCGGCGCCGAACTCGACGCCACCGGCGGAGGTGTTCGGGCACGACAGATTGAGTTCATACCCGGCGTGCCCCGCCACGACCTCGAGCCGCGCGATCACCTCGGCGTATTCCTCGAGTGTGAAGCCGACGATGTTCACCAGCACCTGCGGGCCGCGTACGTTCGCCACCAGCCAGGGCAGCTCGTCGCGCGCAACCTGATCGGCACCGGGATTCGCGAGGCCGATCGAGTTGAGCATCCCGCCGCGAAACTCCGCGACGCGGGGCGCCGCGTTGCCGGCACGTGGCGCCAACGACACCGCCTTCGTGACCAGCCCCCCGAGGCGCGACAAGTCGGCCACGCCGAGCAATTCGCGCCCGTAGCCCGCGGTGCCTGAGGCGAGGAGAACAGGATTGGCGAAGCGGATGCCGGCGACGTCGCGCGCGAGGGCGCTCACTCCTTGTCCACCTGGGCGGCGGCCGCCGCCGCGGCGAGCCGCCGCGCACGCGCCGTGATGAAGGTGGCGAGCGAATCCTCGAGCTGCGCAAAGCGCGGATCGTTCTCGCCGCGTGCGTAGGCCAGATACGGACTCGCCGTCATCGCGACGAGGCGCCCGCGCAGCGTCTCGGCCGAATCGGGGAGGATCGCCATGCGCGCCATCAGCGCCTTCGGCACATAGGGTGATGCCGGCCACCCCTGCTCAAGCTGGAGCCAGAGCGATGCGGCGAGCGACGGTGCGCGCAATGAATCGCGCGCCACTTCGGCCAGGGCAAAGAGCGAGAGATCGCCGGTGCCCTTCCCCGCGACCAGCGAATCCTGCTCCGTCACCATCTGCGCCCCGATCCGCTGCAGCTCGGCGATGCGCGCCGCCGCGAGGCCCGCGCCGCCGCCGAGGTTGCCCAGGGCCGCGAGCGCCGATCGGAGCCCGGCCATCGAGGTCGCCTCCGCGACGCGATGCTCGGCGATGCGCAGGCGGCCGTCGTTCACGCTGCGCGACGCCGGCAGCTTGGCGAGCGACTCGAAGTGCCGTTCCGCGGCGACGGGATCGTGGGCCAGCTCGGCATCGATCATGGCGAACAGCCAGGAGCTGCGACGGGCATCATTCGCCGTCGGCTGCGCCGCGAGGCGCTCGAAGAAGCGGTCGGCGTCGCCCGAGTTGCGGACGGCCAGCAGGCGAAGCAGCGGCTCCCACGCGACGGTGCTGTCGGCGGCCGCGAGCAGCGGCGTCACCTCGGCGAGCGCCGCATCGGCGCGCCCGAGCGCGCTGAGGGCGACCGCGCGATCGATCCGCGCCGTGGCGGTGTCCTCGCCCGCGAGGAGCGTGAGGGCCTCGTCCCAGTGCTCCGCCTGTACCGCCAGGCGCCCCGCGCGCAGGTGGGCCTCGCGACGGCGGGCGGCATTCGTGCTCGTCAGCAAGGCCGCGAAATGCCCGGCAGCCGCCGGGTCGCCGATCTCGGCGCGGCAGCGGCCGAGTTCGAGGAGCAGCGCCTCGCGCCACGGCGCGTCGGGGACCCCGATCAGTGACTGGTCGAGCGAGGCGATCGCCGCAATGCAATCGCGTCGCCGCGCCTCCGCCCGCCCGCGCACCCAGAGTGCCTCGGCGGCCGCGCGACCCACGCCGTGGGCGCGCGCATAGGCGGAATCGGCCTTGACGCCCGCAGTGCCCCACGCCGCCTGGGCCTCGAAGGTGCGGCCCTCGCGCTCCGCGGCCTCACCCTCGGCCGCCGATCGGCGCGCCTGATAGAGCGAGTTCGACCAGGTGCAGCCGCCGAGCAGCAGCGACGCCACCAGGAGCAGGCGGCGCATCAGCGTTCCATCCCGCGCTGCGCGTCGCCGGTCCGGCGGTCGTATTCGCGCAGGTAGGCGACGATCGCGTCGGCGATCCGGTCGGCGAGCGCGGCCTGACCGTCCGGACTCGACATCAGTTTGCCGTCCTCGGGGTTGGTGCTGTAGCCGAGCTCGATCAGGATCGCCGGCCGCCGCGCCGAGGCGAGCACCATGAAGCCGGCCTGCTTCACGCCGCGGTCGGGACCGGTGTGGACTTCGCGGACGTGCGACTGCACCAGCTCCGCCGCGCGAGCCGACTCGCGCAGGAACTCGTTGGTCTGCAGATCCTTGAGGATGAAGTCGAGCTTTCCGAGCGACGGCGCATCGGTGTCCGGGAGGTCGAAGCGGATCGCGTCGTTCTCCATCCGCGCCACGCGCGCCGCGTCCGCGGTCTTGGCGTCAGCGAGGAAGTAGGTCTCGAAGCCGCGGACGCGATCATAGCCCGGGCGCTTGTCGAGGGAGTTCACGTGCACCGAGACGAAGAGGTCGCAGCTGCCGCCGCAGTAGCGCGGCGCGCGATGATTGAGGTTGATCAAGGTGTCGGTGGTGCGCGTCATCGTGACCCGCACCCCGCGACGTTCGAGCTCGGCGCGCAGCTTGAGCGACACCCCGAGCGTCACGTCCTTCTCGTGGATGCCGCGCGGGAACTGGAGCCCCGGGTTGCCCGCGTCGGTGCCGCCATGGCCGGCATCGATGGTGACCTGGTGCCCCGGGCGCAGGCCATCCGGCAATCGCGCGCGCTCCTCGGCACCGGTGGTGGTGCGCGCCGGACGCGCCACGATCGGCGTCGCCGCCGGGAGTTCCGCGAGCGTCGCGGTGGCCGCCGACCACGTCCAGGCCCGGCGCGCGGGATCGGCGAGGACGTCGGCGACGAAGGCGAGCGGCACGAAGACGGTGTCGTTGCGACGTCGCGTCGCCGCCGGCAGGTTGCGCAGCGTCGTCCCCTCCTGCACCACGGTCGTCCCGACGAGGAAGCGGTAACTCGCGCGACCAGCCGTGAGCGTCACCCACTCGCGCCCCTCCACCGTCCCGGCCAGCGCGCTCGCGAGCGCGGCGAGCGGCACCAGCGGCCCCTCACCCGGCACCTGCGTGAGCGGCACGGTGACGGCGCCGCGCGCGGTGTTGACCTGCAGGCGCGCAGGCGGGTTGCCGCTCACCAGCAGCGCAAGCGCGCTCGCGACGATCGCCGGGCGGATCACTGGCGTCCCTTCCACGACGCGGCGCGCGCGATCTCGCGCGTGGCGATCTGCTTCTTCAGCGTCTCGCGCTTGTCGTGCGCCTTCTTGCCTCGCGCGAGCGCGAGCTGGATCTTGGCGCGCCCGCCGAGGAAGTAGAGCTCGAGCGGGACGAGCGAGAGACCCTGGCGTTCGACCGACCCGATCAGCTTCTCGATTTCCTTCTTGTGCAGCAGCAGCTTGCGCGAGCGGACCGGGTCGTGGTTGTAGCGGTTGCCCTGCTCGTACGGGGTGATGTTCATCCCCTCGAGCCATACCTCGCCCTTGTACACCCGGGCAAAGGCCTCCTTGATCGACGCCCCGCGACGGCGCAGCGACTTCACCTCGGTGCCCGTCAGCACCACGCCCGCTTCCATGGTGTCGAGCACGAAATAGTCATACGTCGCCTTGGGATTCCGGGCGACGGAGAGTCGAGCCGTGGGCTCGGCAGCCGGGGCGGTGGCCTTGGGGGTCATGCTTCGAAAGTAACGGACGATTGGGTCGACTGCTTGACGCTCGGGCCGCGACGGGACTAGGTTTGCCGCCTCGCCGAAGTGGTGGAACTGGTAGACGCGCTGCGTTCAGGGCGCAGTGGGCGCAAGCCCGTGGGGGTTCGAGTCCCCCCTTCGGCACTCGCAGGACCCGGCCTCGCCGGTCAGTACCGTGCCATCTGCTGGTCCACAAGCCTCGCCCAGGCGTCCACACCGCCGGCGAGGCTTGTCACATGCGGGAACCCCGCCCGCCGAAGCAGGTCGCGCGCCGCCGCCGAGCGGAGCCCATGATGGCAGACCGCGACAATCGGCCGATCGGTCGGCAGGGCCCGCAGCCGCCCCGGCAACTCCCCCAACGGCACGGTCACCGACCCCGGCAGCGATGCGATCGCCACCTCCCATGGCTCGCGCACGTCGAGGAGCAGCGGCAACTCGCTCGCCCCGAGGGCCCGCACCAGCTCGGTCGGGGTGATCTCGCCGTCGCCCTCGCCCAGGGTGAGCGGCGTCAGGCCACAGAAGGCGTCGTAGTCGACCAGGGTGGTCACGCTCGGATGATCGCCACACACGGCGCACTCGGGGTCCCGCGCGACCGCGATTTCGCGCACCGTGAGCCGGAGGGCGTCAAAGAGGAGCAGGCGGCCCACGGCGGAGCGACCGATGCCCAGCACCCACTTGATGGCCTCGAGGGCCTGCAGCGTGCCAATGAGGCCCGGCAGGACCCCAAGGACGCCCGCCTCGACGCACGACGGCACCAATTCGGGCGCCGGCGGCTCGGCGAAGAGGCAGCGATAGCAGGGACCGCCCGGCGCGCCGAAGAGGGAGAGCTGTCCCTCGAACCGGAAGATCGACCCGTACACGAATGGCTTCCCCTCGAGCACACAGGCGTCGTTCACCAGATAGCGCGTCGGGAAGTTGTCGCTGCCGTCGATCACCAGGTCGTACCGCGCGACGATCGCCCGCGCGTTGGCCGCGGTGAGGCGCTCCGCGATCGGCTCGACGCGCACGAAGGGATTGAGCGCCTCGAGGCGCGCCTTGGCCGAGGCGACCTTGGGCTGCCCGATCGACGGCGTGTCGTGCAACACCTGGCGCTGCAGATTGGAGGCGTCGACGACATCGGCGTCGATGATGCCGAGCGTGCCGATCCCCGCGGCGGCGAGATAGAGCGCCGCCGGCGAGCCCAGGCCACCGGCCCCGATGAGGAGGATTCGCGCCGCGGCCAGTCGCTCCTGCCCGGCCACCCCCACTTCGGGGAGGGTGAGGTGCCGGGCGTAGCGCTGGAGTTCGTCGGGTGAAAGCGTGGACACGGGAGAGGGGTGCGGCGCAACGCGCCGCACGTACTACGTCGTGTGCTGCAGCGTGACCAGCGTCGGGAGCTGGGCCTCGTCGTTGGCCAGCAGGTCCGCGAGCGTGATCGACAGCAGCAGTTCGTCAATGCGGCCCTGCAACGCCTGCCAGACCGGACGAATGGAACAGGCCGTCGTGGGCGAACAGCGATCGGAATTGACCGGGTGCGTCGCGCAGTTCATTTCGAACGTCTGGTGTTCGGACGCCGTCATCACGTCGTGCACGGTGATCCCCTCGGGATCGCGGGCCAGCATGTACCCGCCCTTGGCACCACGGATCGATTCGACCAGGCTGCCGCGGCGAAGGCGCAGCAGGATTTGCTCGACATAATCGGGAGGCAGCTTCTCCAGCTCGGCCAACTCGCGCGCCGCGATCGCGCGCGCACCATCGCGACGACGCCGTGCCAGATGCAGCGAGATGATCAGCGAATACTCAGTCCACGTGGTAACGCGCATAAAATCAGGATGCTCCGAATTCGTGGTAAAGTCGACAGGGGGGGTCGGAGGTTGAGGGTTGAGTGATGAGGGTGGGGGCGGTCCCCGATTCCCTACCTCTAAGGTAAGGGGTTTTCCGCCCCGTGGGACCTCGGCCCGCCACTAGTTGTCGCCCGACTCCCCGACCTCGCCGCCGCCGACCGGCGCACTGCCGCCGGGAGCAGTCGCATAGGCCGAGGCGGCCCCATGCTCATACACCAGTTTCCCGCCGGCGTGCCCGACCGAGTACCCTGCGGCCAGGACCGCCACCGTCCCGACCGTCGCGACGATACGACCGGCGTTGCCGATCGCATCGCGGCGGAGCCCCAGCAGGCTCAGGGCAAGGACCGACAGGCCGATCACGACGAACCGGTCCGCCGCCTCCTCGTGGGCTTCGAAGGCCGCCTTCGGGACCACCCGTTCGACCCGCTCCTCGCCATCCTCGCCGGTCTCCTTGGCGATCAGTCCGGTCGCGACCAAGGCCGCGGCCAGGGCGACGGTGATCCCCCACGCCCCGCGCGGCGAGGCACCGCGGCGGACGGCGATCAGGCCACCGATCGCGAAGAGCGGCAGGATCACCGCGAGGGCGATCGGCAAGTGCACGATCGCGGGATGGAGCGGGACGGGGAGCAAGTCGGCGAACATGGGGCATTCTCCTTTCAGGCTGGACCGGCCCGATACGCCCGAATGGCGCGCCGTGCCGATCACGTGGCGACAAGGTGCCGCTCGCGGACCCGCGCCACCATCGGGCATCCGCCCGCCTTGTCATGGCGGGATGACGCTCCGACATTTGCCGGATGCCGATTCTCCCCGGACCCACCCCCGACGACGCCCCCGCCCCGTCCGCCCTCGATGGCCTGGTGATCGGGGTCCTTGCGATCGTCGGCATCGGCGGCGTCGCGGACCTGCTCATGGACAAGCCGACCTCCTGGTGGTCGGCCCACATCCTCCTCGAGGTTGCCCTGGTCCTCACCAGTGCGACGCTGGCGACCTTCCTCTGGCTGCGGTGGCGGGCGGTCTCTACGGAACTCCGGCAGACCCGTCGCTCCCTGGCCGAGCAGCAGGTCGAACGGGATGCCTGGCGGGCCAGTGCGGAGGGCGCGATCCGCTCCTTCGGCGACGCCGTCACCGCCCAGCTGACCAAGTGGCAACTCACCCCCGCCGAACACGAGGTCGCCCTCCTTCTCCTCCAGGGACTTGGGCACAAGGAGATCGCCGCCCGCACCGGACGATCGGAGCGGACCGTGCGGCAGCATGCCGTCTCGGTCTACGACAAGTCGGGGCAGAGCGGGCGGGCGGAACTGGCGGGGTTTTTCTTGAATGGGTTGGGAGGAGGGAGTAACGGTGAACCGTGAACGGGGGGGAGTGTGCCGTAAGACGTGAAACGTAAAACGGGAACTCGTGTGTCGTCCCGTTTCACGTTTCACCATTCACGTTTCACCTTTCCCGTTTCACCTTTCACGTTTCACCTTTCACCTTTCACCCTTCACCGTTCACCATTCACCGTTCACCGCTTCCTCAAGACCACCACCCCAACCAGCGGCCCCACCGCCAGCACCATGAGCGCCCACCGCCATCCGAGCGCGTGGGCGAGCACGGGCACGAGCTGGATGCTCGCGATGGTGAGCAGGAAGCCCAGCGAAGTCTGCAGCGCGAGCGCGGTGCCGACGGCGTGGGGCGGTGCGAGTTCCGTGGCGAGGGCGGAGAACTGCGCCGAGTCGGCGATGACGGCGATGCCCCAGAGGAGCAGCGCCGCGAGGAGCAGCCATGCGGGCGCGCCAAAGAGGAGCGGCGAGCAGGCGGCGAGGGTACCACTCAGCATCATCGCGCCGCGAGCGACCTCGCGCCGGCCGACGCGGTCCGCGAGCAGGCCGCCACCCACGCAGCCGAGCGCGCCGATGGCGACGACCGCGAAGGCGGCGGTGCCGTGCGGCGTCGCGGCCTCGCCCCGCGCCGACCCGGCCGCGGTGAGGAAGCCCGGGACCCAGGCCCAGAAGGCGTAGAGCTCCCACATGTGGCCGAGGTAGCCGCCGGTCACGCGGCGCAGCGGCGCGTTGCGCACCACCTCGCCGACGAGGCCCCAGTGAAAGGGCCGCGCCGGAAAGGCGTGCGGTCCGTCGTGCCAGACGGTGCCGATCAGCAGCGCGGCGAGGACGGCAGCCCCTGACGGCACCAGCACCACGAGGTCCAGCGCGAGCGCGTCGTTCCCCTGCAACAGGTACGGCAGCGCCTTGCCGATCGTGAGCGCGCCGACCACGACGCCGATGGCAAGGCCGCGTGCGTCGCGGAACCAGGTGGCGGCCATCTTCATCGCCGGCGGATAGACACCCGCGAGGCAGAGGCCGGTGAGGAGACGCGACGCAACCAGCCACGCGAGTGACGGCGCGACGAGCAGCGCGGCGTTGGCGAGCGCGGCGCCCACGGCGGAGACCGCAAAGAGGCGACGCCCCGGCACGACATCGGCCACGTTGAGCACGGCGATGAGGAGCGTGCCGACCACGAAGCCGAGCTGCACCGCGGATACAAGCCAACCGACCTCGCCCGGGGTGAGGGCGAGGTCGATCGCGCGGAGTGGAGCGGCGACGCTCCCCGCGAACCAGGTGGACATCCCCCCGACGACGGCGAGCGCAAGCAGCGCGAGTCGCGGCCATCGGGAGGCGTCGGTGTCGCTCATCCGCTGACCGGCACGCCCTTGCCACCGCCCGGTACGCCGAGCTCGGTCATCGCCCGGAGGTCGAGCACCTCCTCGAGCTCCTTCCCCTCGAGCACCTTCTTGTCGGTGACGAGCTGCTTCACCGTCTTCCCCGTCGCCAGCGCCTCCTTCGACAGCTTCGCCGCCTCGGCGTAGCCGATCTTCGGCATCAGCGCCGTCACCAGTGCCGGTGACCGCTCGAGCCAGTGCGCGCACATCGCCTCGTCGGCGGTGATGCCGCTGATGCACTTCTCGTTGAAGACGCGCGCCGTGTTGGCGAGGATCTCCATCCCGAAGAGGACATTGTGGGTGATCACCGGCATCATGACGTTGAGCTCGAGCTCGCCCGCCTTGGCGGCCATCGCGACGGTGGTGTCGAAGCCGAGCAGCTGATAGCAGACCTGGTTGACCATCTCGGCGATCGACGGATTGATCTTGCCGGGCATGATCGACGATCCCGGCTGCACCGCCGGGAGGATGATCTCGGCGAGTCCGGTGCGCGGTCCCGAGGCGAGGAGGCGGATGTCATCGGCGATCTTGCAGAGGTCGAGGACGAACGCGCGGATCGCGCCGCTGAAGGTCGCGATGTCGCCCATCGACTGCATCAGCTGGATGCGGTCCGGGGAGACCTCGAGCGCGACGCCCGAGAGGCGGCTCATCTCGGTGACCATCAGCGCCGGGTAGACCTCCTCGACGTTGATGCCGGTGCCGACCGCACTGCCGCCGATGTTCATCGGCCGGAGCCAGTCGGCCGCCTGCGCGAGCTTGGCGCGATGCCGGGCGACGGTGTGACCGTACGCGGTGAACTCCTGCCCGAGCCGGATCGGCGTGGCGTCCTGCAGGTGCGTCCGCCCCGACTTCATCACATGGTCGAACTGCTTCCCCTTCGTCAGGAACGCCTCGGCGAGTCCGTCGAGCGCGGTCAGCAACTTCGGCAACGCACGCAGCGTCCCGAGGCGCATCGCCGTCGGGATCACGTCGTTGGTCGACTGCGCCATGTTGACGTGGTCGTTCGGGTGCACCGGGGCATACGCGCCGCGCGGGTGCCCGAGGATCTCGTTGGCGCGGTTCGCGAGGACCTCGTTGCAGTTCATGTTGTGCGAGGTGCCGGCGCCGGCCTGATACGGATCGACCACGAACTGGTCGCGGTGCTGCCCGGCGAGGACCTCGTCGGCGGCCTGGATGATGGCGTCAGCGTAGGCGGCCTCGAGACGGCCGGTGTGCTTGTGGGTCACGGCGGCCGAGCGCTTGATCATCACCACCGCCTCGACGAAACCGGCGAGGGGGCGAAGACCGGAGATCGGGTAGTTCTCGACGGCACGAAGGGTCTGGATCCCGTAGAGGGCGTCGGCGGGGACCTGCTTTTCGCCGAGGGGGTCCTTTTCGGTGCGAAATGACATGAGGGCGTCGCGTCCTGGTAGAGGTTCCGGCCTGGAGGCCGGGGGAAGCTTAAGGGCGCGGGGGCGGAAGGTGAACGGGGAACGGGGCGCGGCCTCCGGCCGCTCAGGGTGAAAAGTGAAAGGTGAAACGGGACGGCGCACACGCACCCGTTTCACCTTTTACGTCTTACGGTCCCTCCCGTTCACCGTTCACCGCCGATCAGGCGCCAATCGCCTGCACATCCAGCGTCAGCTTGATCTCGTTGCTCACCAGCACGCCACCGCTCTCGAGGGCGGCGTTCCAGACCAGGCCGAAGTCGCGGCGGTCGATGGTGGTCGTCGCAAGGAAGGCGACGCGGGCGTTGCCCCAGGGGTCGTTGCCCTGCCCTTCGAAGGTCGTGGCGAGCCGGACCTGGCGGGTGACGCCATGAATCGAAAGGTCGCCGACCACGGTGAAGCGGGTGCCATCGGCGGAGGGCTCCTCCACACCGGTCGAGACGAACGAGATCGAGGGGAACTGTTCGACGTCGAGGAAGTCGGGCGAGCGGAGGTGCGCGTCGCGGTCGACCGAGCGGGTGGTGATGCTCGCGGCGGCGATGGTGACCTGCGCACTGCCGGTGGCGGGCGCCGCGGGATCGAAGCTGACCGTGCCGTCGAACTCGGCGAACTGCCCCTTCACGGTGGTGATCATCAGGTGGCGGGCCGAGAACTCCACCGCCGAGTGAGACGGGTCGATCTTCCAGGTCCGGACCGGGGTGGCGGTGGCGGCGGTGGTGGCGGGCATTGGGTACCTCCAGAAAGCGTGGTGTCGATAAAGCGTGTTGACAACATCATTGTACTAAACAATGATTTACCTGTCAACCATGTTTCAACACGAGACCCTGACGGTCGATCAATCCGTGGCTACTGCTGCTGGAGGAAGGGGTTCAGCCGCCGTTCGCGGCCAATCGTCGTCTCGGGACCATGCCCCGAGAGAACCCGCGTGGCGTCGGGCAGCGGGAGCAGCACCTCGGTGATGCTCCGCAGCAGGGTCGGATGGTCGCCGCCGGCGAGGTCGGTCCGCCCGATGGAGTCGAGGAAGAGGACGTCCCCTGAAACCGCCACCCCGTCACCAAGGAAGGCGACGTGCCCAGGCGCGTGCCCGGGAACGTGTCGGACCAGGAATCGATGCGAGCCCACCGCGACCTGGTCGCCATCGGCGAGTGCGTACTCGGGCGGGTCGAGGGGCTCGAGCCCGGTCATCCCGAAGAAACGCCCCTGCTCGGGGAGCGAATCGTACCAGCGTCGGTCGGCCGGATGCAGCGACACGGGCGCCCCGGTCGCCTCGCGCAGCGCCGTGACGCCGAGGATGTGGTCGATGTGGGCGTGGGTCAGCCAGATGGCGCGCACGACGAGGTGCCGCGAGGCGATCGCGGCGAGAATCTCGTCACTCCCCTCCCCCGGATCGACGACGACCGCCTCGCGGGTGGCCTCGTCCCAGAGCAGCCAGCAGTTCTGCTGGAAGCCGCCGGTGGTGACCATCGCGGTGCCCAACCCTGCTGCGGCCATCAGGCCGCCGGTGCGACCGGCGCGGCGGGCGACACCGGCTCGAGCCCATGATGCGCGAGCCAGCGCTCCGCCTCCAGCGCCGCCATGCAGCCGCTGCCGGCCGAGGTGATCGCCTGCCGGTAGTACTCGTCGATCACGTCGCCCGCGGCGAAGACCCCCTCGACATTCGTCTCCGTGCGCCACGACACCGGCGTCTGGATGTACCCCTTCGGCGTCGTCGCGACCTGGCCGTCGAGGAAGGCGGTGTTGGGCGTGTGGCCGATCGCCACGAAGAGTCCGCCAACCTCCAGCGTGCGCTCCTCGCCGCTCACGGTGTCGCGCACGATGACCCCGGTGATCTCGTCCTCGCCGATCACCGCGGTGACCTCCGCATTCCATTCGACGCGGATCTTCGGATGATTGAGCGCGCGCTCGGCCATCACCTTCGAGGCGCGGAACGAATCGCGACGATGGATGATCACGACCTGCTGCGCGAACTTCGTCAGGTAGGTCGCCTCCTCCATCGCCGAGTCGCCACCACCCACCACCGCCAGCACCTTGTTCCGGAAGAAGGGCAGCGCGCCGTCACAGACGGCACACGCCGAGACGCCGCCGCCGCTCTGGGCCAGACGCGCCTCGTTGGGGACGTCGAGCCAGATGGCCCGTGCGCCGGTTGCGATGATCACCGCCTGCGCCTGCACCGGCTCGCTCCACGTCGGGCGCAGCGTGAACGGCCGCTGGGAGAAATCGACCGAGGCGATGTTCTCGCTGACGACCCGCGTCCCGAAGCGCACCGCCTGCGCCTTCATCCGCTCCATCAGCCCTTGGCCATCGACCCCCTCGTGGAAGCCCGGGAAATTGTCGATGTCGGTGGTCCACATGAGCTGCCCGCCCGGGATCATCTCGCGCGACGGCTCGCCCTCGTAGACCACCGGGTCGAGATTGGCGCGGGCCGCGTAGATCGCGGCGGTCCAGGCCGCGGGGCCGGAGCCGATGATGACAAGCGTTTCGGTGTGCATACAGAAATCCGGAAAAGGACGTTGGGGGTGGTGCGTGGCGAATATAGAACGATTGGGGGGTGGGGAGGGTTCCTTGCCGGTGAACGGTGAACGGTGAACGGTGAATGGGAGGGACGGTGAGACGTGAAACGTAAAACGGGTGCGATTGCGCCGTCCCGTTTCACCTTTCACGTCGCGCGGCCGCTGGCCGCGCCCCGTTCACCGTTCACCGCTCCCCGTTCACCCTCAGCACTCCCACCGCTCCATGACACGCCGACACCGACCCCACCACCAGGTCGGCCCCTGTCGGCGTCTCCGCCATCTGCTCGGCAAGGGCGGCGAAGCCCTCGAAGGCGAGGCGCGCGCGGTACATCCCCACCCCGTGCACCATGTGGCGGCAGGTGAAGAGCGCGGGGCCCGCCGTGGGGTGCTCGGCCCGCCGCGCCTCGGTCCAGGTGACGACGGCCTCACCCATCTCCCAGGTGCGCGGCGCGGCGATCACCGGACAGGTCGCGGGCTCGATGCAGTGCGTGGGGCAGAGCCAGTCGGCGAACGAGACATAGCGCACGCCGTCACCCGGGTGCAGCCAGTCGAAGGGGGTCCCTACCGTGGCCTCGGCCTTCACCATGCCGACCGTGTGCTGCGGCCACGCGTCGGCGGCGCGCCGAGTGAGCCACTGCGCGAGCAGGTGCGGCATCAGCGGCGAGGGGACGATCTGGTCGTCATCACGGCGCGCGTTCTCATCGAGCCAGCGATCGAGAAAGGCGCCCCACTCCGACACCACGAGCTCGGCGTCCGGAATCTCTGCGAGCCCGGCCACCACGGCGCACCCGGCATCGCGATCGACGACCAGGAGCCGCCGCCAGCTGACGGCGCCCTTCGCATGGGCCTTGGCAAGTTGACCGGCGTAGAACGAGCCGTAGCAGCCGCCGCCGATGATGGCGACGTCGCCCAGGGCGATCATCGGCGGAGGAGGCGGCCGCCGTCGACGACGATCGTGTCGCCGGTGACGAACGGCGCGTGATGCACGAGGTAGCGCAGCGCGGCAACGGCGTCGCCCGGCGTGCCGAGGCGGCCGAGCGGGGTGGTCTCGCTGAGGAAGGTGCGGCGCGCGTCGTCGTAGTCATCGGGGACGAGGACGGTCCCCGGCGCGATGCCGTTCACGGTAATCTCCGGCGCGAGCGCCGTCGCCAGCACCTTGGTGAGCATCACCACCCCCGCCTTGCTCACCGAGTGGGCGACGTAATTGCGCCACGGCTCGAAGCCGCTCAGATCGGCGATGTTGACGATCCGCCCCTGCGTGGCACGGAGATGCGGCGCCGCCTGCTGCGCGAGCAGGAAGGGGGCGCGGAGGTTGAGCGCCATCGTGGCGTCCCACTGCGCGACCGTCGTCTCGGCGACGGTGCAGCGCTCCATCTCGGCCGCCGAGTTGACGAGCACGTCGAGCCGGCCAAATCGTGCGACCACACGGTCAGGGAGCGCCATCGCGTCGTCGGGGTTCCGGAGATCGGCGCCAAACGCCTCGGCCTCCCCACCCGATGCGTGGATCGCGGCGACGACCTCCTCGGCCTCGCGCGCCGAGCTGCCGTAGTGCACGGCCACCGCGAGGCCATCGGCGGCAAGCGCCTCCGCGAAGGCGCGACCGAGCCGGCGCGCCCCGCCGGTGACCAGCGCGACCCGCGACGGCCCGCTCATGCCGCGCGCGCCCCGCTGGGCCGACGCGCCTCGAGCTCCTCGAGCCAGGCATCGGGAACTTCCTGCGCGCCGAGCATCGAGTGCCCGGCCGCCGCGCCGAATTCGCCGTGCCAGTCGGAGCCGCCGCTCCGCGCGAGGCCGAGTGCCGCGGCGGCCTCCGTGATCGTGGCGCGCGTCTCGCCATCGTGACTCGGGTGCCGGGTCTCGACCGCGTCGAGCCCGTCGAGTTGCAGCGCCGCGAGGGTCACCTTCGTGCCGTGCCACTTGAGATGGGCCGCGGAGACGATGCCACCGCGTGCATGGACGAGATCGGCGACCTCGCGCAGCGTCGGTAGCGCCTTGTCCACGAAGCAGGGGCGGCCACGACCGAGGTACTTGTCGAACGCCTGCTGCTCGGTGGTCACGAGTCCGAGCCGAAGCAGCGCGCGCGCCACGTGCGGTCGGCCGACCGCGCCGCCGTCGGCCTCGCGCTCGACGTCGTCGTATCCGATCCGCACGCCGAGGCCGACAAGGCGCGTCACCATCTCGCGCGCACGGCGGCTGCGGTCAGTGCGCGCCGACACGAGGAAATGTTCGATGTCGGCGTCGCCTGGCTGCAGGAAGTAGCCGAGGAGATGCATCTCGCCCCAGGCCGCGGCCACCGAGAACTCGCAACCGCCGATCACGCGCACGCCGAGCGATGCGCCGGCGGCGGTCGCCTCGGCGAGCCCGCCCAGGGTGTCGTGGTCGGTCAGCGCGATCGCCGTGAGGCCGATCTCGGCGGCGTGGCGCACGACTTCCGACGGCGGGAGGTGCCCGTCGGACGCAGTGGAGTGGCAGTGGAGGTCGATCACGTCACGCCGTCTGGCCGTAGTCCCCGTCCGGCGAGGTCCACGCGGGCTGGGCCGAGGCGAGCAGGGTGAGGAGCTCGGCGTCGCTGCTCTCGTCGAGCGCGAGTTCGCCCGCCTTGGCGCCGCGCGGCGAGAAGCGGCAGTAGCGGACCTGCGTGGGGGCCTCGGCCGGACGGAACTCGAGCGAGAGTTCGTCACGGCCGTACATGGTGGAGCGACCGCTCATGGCGACGCGCCAGGTCGTGCCCTGCTGGTCAACGATGCGGCGGGCCATGTCAGCTCCGTGTCTCGGGGGGCGGGGCGGGCATCTCCTCCCACACCACCGCGGGCGTGGTGGGATACGACGCCAGTTCCTGCAGCCGACGCTCCAGCGCCGCTTCCTCGGCGTCGGCCGGGCCGCGACGCCGATGCGCGGCGTCGTCCTTCCCCTCGGTGAATTCGAGGTACTGATGGGGGTCGCTCCGGGACCGGAAGACCCAGAGGTGCATCCCCCGGGAGACGAGCCGAGTGGCCAGCGCGTGCACCGTCGCCAGCCACTCCGCCTCCTGCGCCGGACGGACGGTCACCTGCACCGCCGTCAGCACGCGTGACACGCTATCCCTGCTGCTCGGGGAAGGCGTGCAGCGTCGCGCGGACGTCCGCCAGGAAGCGGTCCGCGTCGGCGCCGTCGACGATCCGGTGGTCGTACGCGAGGCACCACATCCCCTTGGTGCGGATGCCGAGGGCGTCGCTGCCGTCGGGGAGCGTGATCACCGAGGGCCGCTTCTCGATGGCGCCGACCGCGAGGATCGCCACCTGCGGCTGGTTGATGATCGGCGTCCCGACGTAGGTGCCGAAGCCGCCCGGGTTGGTGATCGTGAAGGTCCCCTTCTGGATGTCCTCGGGGGCCAGCTTCTTGGTGCGCGCGCGCTCCGCGAGATCCTGGATCGACCGCGCCACGCCGAGCAGCGAGAGCTCGTCGGCGTGCTTGATCACGGGGACGATGAGGCCCCAGTCGAGCGCGACGGCGATGCCGACGTTGATGTCGCGGCGATAGATCGTGTTGTCGCCCGAGATCGCGGCGTTGACCACCGGGTGCTTCCGGAGGTTGTCGGCGATCGCCTTCACGATGAAGGCGAGGTACGTGAGGTTGACCCCACGCTCCGCGAACTCGCCCTTGAGCCGCTTCCGGATCCCGGCGACGTGGGTGTAGTCGATCTCCATCAACGAGTTCACGTGCGCCGAGACGCGGCGCGACATGATCATGTGGTCGGCGGTCAGCTTGCGGACCCGACCCCACGGCTCGACGCGGTCGCCTTCCCACGCCTCGACGGCCGGGGCCGGCGCGCGCGGCGCCGCGGGCGCCGACGGCACGACCGGCGCAGACGGCGCAGCCGCGGCCGCGGGAGCCGGCGTCGCCGCCGGTGCGGCCGGTGCGGCCGGAGCGCCGGACTCAAGGAAGGTCAGGACATCGGTCTTGGTGACGCGGCCGGCCGAACCGCTGCCGGGGATCTGCGTCAGGTCGAGGCCATGCTCCTCGACCATCTTGCGAACCAGCGGCGTCGACTTCCGCTGCAGCCGCTGCTCAGCGGTCTCCTCGGCACCGGCAGCAGCCGGCGCGGGAGCCGGCTTCGGCGGGGCGGGTGCCGGAGCGGGAGCGGGCGTCGGCGCGGCGGCGACCGGCGCCGGCGCGGCCGCGGGGGCAGGTGCCGGTGGCGCAGCAGCCACGGCGCCGGCGGCGGCCTCGGTGTCGATCCGGGCGACCACGGTGCCGACCGACACGGTCTGGCCCTCGGTAACCAGGACTTCGACCAGCACGCCGGCATTCGGCGCCGGGATCTCGGCGTCGACCTTGTCGGTGGAGATCTCGAAGATCGGCTCGTCGCGCTTCACCGCGTCGCCGACCTGCTTGATCCAGCGCGACATCGTCCCTTCGGTGATGGATTCACCCATCTGGGGCATGATCACGTCAATGCGGGCCATCCCGACTCCCTCGTTGGTCCAGTCTTCAGTAGGCGGCGAGCCACCGGCTCGCGCGCACGATGTCCGATGTCTGCGGAAGGACGAAGTCCTCCAGCGGCGGAGCATACGGCAGCGGCACGTCGTGCGCCGCCACGCGTCGGATCGGTGCATCCAGCCACTCGAAGCACCGTTCACTGATCTGCGCCGTGATCTCCCCGGCCACGCCGCCGGTCACGGTGTCCTCGTGCACGATCAGCACGCGGTTGGTCTTCTTCACCGAGGCGACAATCGCCTCGTGGTCCATCGGAAGCAAGGTCCGGAGGTCCAGCACCTCGACCGAGAGGCCGTCCTCGGCCGCCAGCTGCTCGGCGGCCTCGAGCGCCTTCCAGACCGTCGCGGCGTAGGTCACGATGGTCAGGTCCTTCCCTTCCCGCGCCACACGGGCCTTCCCGAAGGGAACCACGTGGTCGCCCGCCGGCATCGTCCCCTTGATCCGCCGGTAGAGGTACTTGTGCTCGAAGAAGAGCACCGGGTCGGCGTCCCGGATTGCCGACTTGATCAGCCCCTTGGCGTCCTCGGCCGTGGCCGGGTAGGCGATCTTGAGCCCCGGCGTGTGCAGGAACGCGGCCTCGGGGTTCTGCGAATGGAACGGCCCGCCGCGGACATAGCCGCCCGAGGGGCCACGGACCACGAGCGGGCACGGCAGGAAGGCGCGGTAGCGCGCCGTGGCGACGTAGTTCGTCAGCATGTCGTACGCGCACGAGATGAAGTCGATGAACTGCATCTCGACCACCGGCCGCATGCCGTAGTGGGCGGCGCCGGCGGCGGCCCCGACGATCCCCGCTTCGGAGATCGGGGTGTCGATCACGCGCCGCTCGCCGAAGCGCGCCTGCAGCCCCTCGGTGACCTTGAACGCGCCGCCGAAGCCGCCGATGTCCTCGCCGAGGAGGAACACGGAAGGATCGCGCTCCATCTCCTCCGCGATCCCTTCGCGGATCGCCTCGAGGAAGGTGATCTCAGCCATCGTGCGTCCCCCACCCGGCGGGGCGCTCGTGCGCGTCAACTGCGCTCCCGACGCCGTCACGGAACCAGAGCGATGGCATCCGCGGCGGATCGGCGTAGACGCCGACCAGCGCGTCCGGGCCGTCGCACGCCGTGGACAGCTCGGCCAGGTCGGTGGCCGTGTCGACTTCGAGCGCCACGGAAGCGTCCACGGCCTCGAGCTCGCTCGCCGTGAATCCGAACTCGCCGGTCAGCCGCGCGATGTAGCGGTCGATCGGATCGTTGGTCGCGGCCCACTGCTCCACCTCGCCCGGCGCGACGTAGCTCTGGTTGTCGTGCTCGGCGTGTCCCTTCCGGCGATACGTCAGCATCTCGAGCAGCGTGACCCCGCCGCCGCTCCGGGCGCGGGCCACGGCCTCGCGGGTGACGCGCAGCACCTCCAGCACGTCGTTGCCGTCGCAGCGCACGCCGGGAACGCCGTAGCCGATCGCCTTGTCGACGAATTGCGCGGCCGCGGTCTGCCGGCAGGTCGGCGTCGAGTAGGCATAGCCGTTGTTCTCGACGACGACGATCAGCGGGCAGCGCTGCACGGCGGCGAAGTTGATCCCCTCGTGGAAGGCGCCGGTGCTCGTGGCGCCGTCGCCGACGTAGACCAGGCCGACCCGGTCCTCGTCGCGCATCTTGAAGGTCAGCGTCACCCCGGCCATCACCGGCACCATGTCACCGAGGTGCGAGATCTGCCCGACGAAGTTGCGGTCCTCGACATCGCCGAAATGGATGTTGAGTTCGCGGCCGCGCGTCGGGGAGTCTCCCTTCGCCATGTACTGGCGGAGGATCTCGACGGGCGTGGCGCCCTTGACGAGCATCGAGCCGAGATTGCGAATCAGGGGCGAGAGGACGTCGCGACGCTCGAGCGCGAAGGCGGAGCCGACAGCGCAGGCCTCCTGCCCCAGCGACCGGAAGAGGCCGCCGACCACCTTCGTCTGGCGGTAGAGCGCGACGAGGCGCTCTTCGAGGGTGCGCGTGAGGCGCATCCAGCGATAGAGCGCCAGCAGCTGTTCGCGGGTGAGGCCGTCCGGCGGGGACTGGGGCGTGGTGACGCTGGATTCGGCCATGCGGATGCGGCTGCCTCGGGTCGGGGGACGTGACGCGGCGGGAAACTTCGACCGTCGCCCGAGGTGGGTCAAGCGCGGGGCGTCGTTCCCCGCGCTACTCCGAGTGGGGGATCAGCCGATCACCCAGAAGACCAGCGCGGCGACCAGCGCGCTGCACGGGATGGTCAGGACCCAGGCCCAGACGATCCGGCTCGCGACGCCCCAGCGGACCGCGGCCAGGCGCTTGGAGGCGCCGACCCCGACGATCGCGCCGGTGATCGTGTGGGTCGTGCTGACCGGCACGCCGAGCGAGGAGGCGAGGAGGACGGTGATGGCGCCGCCGGTTTCCGCGCAGAAGCCCCCGAAGGGCTGCAGCTTCGTGATCCCGCTGCCCATGGTCTTGACGATGCGCCAGCCACCCATCGCGGTGCCGGCGGCGATCGCCGAGTAGGCGGCCATCTCGACCCACAGTGGCACGTGGTCGGCGGTCTGGAGATAGAAGTGGTGGAGCAGCCCGGTCTCGTTCACGAAGAGCGACTGGGACGCGACGAGCAGGCCGACGATGATGCCCATCGTCTTCTGGGCGTCGTTGGAGCCGTGGGCCAGCGAGTAGAAGCCCGCCGAGACCAGCTGCGCGCGCCGGAAGAAGCGGTCGAGGGTGCGCGCATCACGCTTCCAGAGCGCCCACGAGAAGATGACCGAGAGCAGCAGGCCGAGCGTCATGCCGAGGAGCGGCGAGAGGACGATGCCGAGGATCGGCTTGATCCAGCCGGCGAGGATGATCGCGCCGGGGCCGGCCTTCGCGAGCGCGGCGCCGGCAAAGCCGCCGAGCAGTGCATGCGACGACGACGAGGGGAGGCCGAGCCACCAGGTCAGCAGGTTCCAGACGATCGCGCCGAGCAGCGCGGCGCAGAGCAGCGTCGGCGTGACGATGCTCGGATCGATCAGCCCCTTCGAGATGGTCTTGGCGACGGCCGTGCCGACGATGAAGGCCGCGAGGAAGTTGAAGGACGCGGCCCAGAAGACGGCGACCCCCGGCGACAGGACGCGCGTCGCCACGACCGTGGCGATCGAGTTGGCGCTGTCGTGGAAGCCGTTGATGAAGTCGAAGATCAGCGCCACGACCACGACGACCAGCACGAACAGAATCGAGTGATCCATGGATCAGCCGTGCTTGATGGTGACCGACTCCAGCACGTTCGCCGCATCCTCGGCACTGTCGAGCGTCTTCTCGAGCGTGTCGTAGAGTTCCTTCCACTTGATCACCATCAGCGGGTCGGCGCCGGGCTCGAAGAGGCGGCCGAGCCACTCGTGGTAGAGCGCGTCGCCCTCCTCCTCGAGCCGCTTGATGTCGCGACAGGCGGCGAGCACCGTGGCCGGCGGCCCCTTCTCCAGTGCCTCGACGGCGCGGAGCACCTCGACGGCGGCGCGGTGCACCACCTCGGAGAGGATCAACGCGCCTTCGGGGACCTCGTCGATGCGGAAGATCCGCGAGCGGCGCGCGACCGAATCAATCCGGTCGATCACGTCATCCAGCCGCGATGCGAGCTCGTGAATGTCCTCGCGGTCGAACGGGGTGATGAACGAACGGTCCAGCCGGGTGACGATCGCGTGGGTGGTCTCGTCCGCCTCGTGCTCGAGCGCCTTGATCAGCTCGACGGCCGCCCAGCGCTGGTCGCCTTGCTCGGTGAACAGCTCGATGAGGCGCCGCGAGGCCTCGACGGTCTTGGTCGCAAGCGTGGTGAAGAGCTCGAAGAAGCGTTCATCACGGGGGAGCAGGCGAATGGCCATGGAGTCGGCGGACCGGGTCGGGGACGGACTAGTACGAGCCGCGCAGCTGGTGCGCGGGCTCGGCGAGGACGTGGACTTCCCCCAGGAAGCGCTTGGCAAGCTTGTCGAGCTCGCTCTCCCCGGGCTGGTCGGTGCGCACCGTGATGCGCGTGTAGTGGCCCCCTTCGGCCTGCACACCCACCCGGAGCGTCCCGAGGGCGCCGGCGAAGCCGCGGCGGCGGGGGGACTCCTCGGTCGGGGCGAGGTGCGCGCCGAAGAAAGCGGCGGCCGCGGCGATGGCGGCGTCGGGCAACACGGAGGTGCGATGGAAGTATTGCATTGAGGCGGAGAAGCTACCGTTCGGCGGCCGATGGGGCAATCGGGAAACGGGGCCGAATGTAACAACGGGGCCACAAAAGTGGCCCCGTTGGGTGCGGCAGCGGCAATCCCGACCGGATCAATCCCCGTGCGGGTAGTCCTGGCCGAGGTGCGTGATCATCTCCTCGCCCATCATCCACCGCAGCGTGTTCTTCAGCTTGGTGTGCTGGATGAAGAGGTCGTGCTCCGGGTAGAGGCCCGGCGTGACCTGGGGGCTCTTGAAGTAGAACGAGAGCCACTCCTGCACCCCGCTCATCCCGGCCCGCTGCGACAGGTCGAAGAAGAGGGCGAGGTCGAGCACCAGCGGCGCCGCGAGGATCGAGTCGCGGCAGAGGAAGTCGACCTTGATCTGCATCGGGTAGCCGCACCACCCGAAGATGTCGATGTTGTCCCAGCCTTCCTTGTTGTCACCGCGGGGCGGGTAGTAGTTGATCCGCACCTTGTGGTACATGTTGGCATAGAGCTCGGGGTAGAGCTGCGGCTGCAGGATGTACTCGAGCACACCGAGCTTCGACTCTTCCTTGGTCTTGAACGACTCCGGATCGTCGAGGACCTCGCCGTCGCGGTTGCCGAGGATGTTGGTGCTGTACCACCCCGCCACGCCGAGCATGCGCGCCTTGAACATCGGGGCGAGCACCGTCTTGAGCATGGTCTGGCCGGTCTTGAAGTCCTTGCCGCCGATCGCGACGCCCTTCTCGCGCGCCAGCTTCTCGAGGCAGGGGATGTCGCAGGAGAGGTTCGGCGCGCCATTGGCGAACGGGACCCCTTCCATGATCGCCGCATAGGCGTAGAGCATCGACGGGGCGATCGCCGGGTCGTTGGCTTCCATCGCCGCCTCGAACGCCTCGAGGGTCTGGTGCTGCGGCCCCGCGACGATGAAGATCTCGGTCGACGCGCACCAGACGATGACGCAACGCGCCACGCCGGTCTTCTGCTTGAAGTCGCGGATGTCCTGGCGCAGTGCCTCGGCCAGTTCGCGCTTGGTCTTCCCCTGCTTCACGTTGGTGCCGTGCAGGCGCTTGACGTACTGCTGGTCGAAGACGGCCGGCATCGGCGTGATCGACTCGAGGTAGTCCTTGATCGGATGGACGTGCTCGTGCTTGTCGAAGACGCCGCAGTGCAGGCACGACTGATAGGCGTTGTCCGGCACCGGGTCCCAGGCGCCGAAGACGAGGTCGCTGAGCGGCGTGATCGGGACGAAGTCCTTGATCAGCGGGGCGCGACCGTCGGTGCGCTTCCCGAGCCGGATCGTCGACAGCTGCGTCAGCGAGCCGGTCGGCTTGGCGAGGCCGCGACGGGCCAGCTCGACGCCGGCGATGAAGGTCGACGCGACGGCCCCGAGGCCGACGCACAGGACACCGAGCTTGCCTTCGGCCGGAGCGATCGTCCGGACAGTCTGATCAGCCACGCGTAGTTCCCCTTGACTGGGCATCGTTGGCGGTCTCCCGGTGGACATGGGCGAACCGCTGACCGACGGTGATGAGCGACAACAAGGTGAGCAGGGCGACGATCGCCGTGAGCACCAGGGCACCGGGCCCCGCGCCGATGATCAGCGTTGGGAGGCCGAGCCCGAGAATCCGTTCAGCCCGCTGGGCGATCCCGACCTTGCACTCCAGGCCGAGCCCCTCCGCGCGGGCGCGCATGTACGACACCAGCAGGGCGGCAACGATCCCCACCATGCAGAGGACCACCGCACCGTCCCGCCACCGGACGTCCGGCGCCCGCATAAGATAGGCGGCGATCCCGATGAACGAGGCCCCGTCACCCACCCGATCGAGCGTCGAATCATAGAACGCCCCGAAGCGGCTTTCCTGCCCCCCCAGGCGCGCCACCTGCCCGTCCAGCGTGTCGACCATCCCGCTGATGAGCAGCAGGAGGCCGCCCCAGCGGATGGCGCCCATGCCGAAGGCCACCGCGGAGGCGAGGATCAACAGCGCCCCGACCGTGGTCAGCGTGTTGGGGGTGACCCCGGCCCGCAGCAAGACCCGGACGAACGGGGCCATGCCATCGTGGTAGATCCGCTTGCTCGCAGCTGATACCAATGCCGCCACGCGCCCCCGATCCGGGTGGTCCCAACAGTTCCGCCGCCCCAGTCGGGGCGGCGGAATGGTGCCAAAACGTAACGGGACGAGGGGGGAAGCGGCAACGAGGCCCGTCGTCAGGGGTAGAGCTGGAAGGCCGCCACGCGCGCTCGATAGGCGGCCAGCCCGGGCCGCCAGGAGGCCACGATCGCCTCGGGATCGTCGCCGCGGAGCAGCGCTTCGCGGAGCGACGGCCCCCCGGCCAGGCGGTCGAAGGAGCCGCCGATCTTTACCTCGGCCGGGTGCACGGCCCGAACCGCCGCCAGCAGGTGGATCGCCGTCCGGGTCGGGTCGTAGCTGGCGCGGTCGACGATCCGGAGCCGGATCCCGACCACCGGCGTCTTGGCAAACTTGCCATCCCCCGGCGCCACCGGAGTGAACTGGGTCCCCTCGAATGCGACGCCGGGGAGCCGGTCGCGTCGGATCCGCGCCAGCACGGCCGCGGTGTCGAGCCACGGCGCCCCGATCACATGGAACGGGAGATCGGTTCCCCGCCCCACCGAGAGTGCCGTCCCCTCGAAGAGGCAGGTTCCGGCGTAGTGAAAGAGTGCATCGACGTCGCGCAGGTTCGGGGAGGGCGCGCGGAACGGGAGCCCGGTCGACTCGAAGGCGAGCGCCCGACGCCAGCCGTCGACCGGCACGACGCGCAGGTCGACGTCGATCCCGAGATCGTGCCGCGCCAGCCGCGCCTCCTCCGCCAGCGTGAGGCCGTGCCGCATCGGCACCGCCAACCGTCCCACCATCGAGGCGTACGCGGTGTCGAGGATGTTGCCCTGCGCCGTCCCGCCGAGCGGGTTGGGCCGATCGAGGATCACCACCGGAATGCCGAGCGGCGCCGCCGCCCGCATCACCTCGACGGTGGTGGCGACGTAGGTGTAGTAGCGTGCGCCGACGTCGGGGAGGTCGACCAGCAGCAGGTCGATCCCGGCGAGCATCGCCGGCGTGGGACGGACGTTCTGCCCGTAGAGCGAGTAAATTGGGGTCTGCGTCGCGCTGTCCACCGCCGAGGCGACCTTCTCGCCGGGACCGGCGGTTGCGGCGAGACCATGCTCCGGCCCGAACAGCGCCACCAGGTTGACGCCGGCCGACCGGAGCCTCTCGATGGCACTGACCCCGTTGGCATCGACGGCTGCGAGGTTGGTCACGAAGCCGACACGACGGCCGCGCAGCATGGCCAGCGAATCGGTGAGCAGCACTTCGATCCCCGGGCGCACCAGCGTCACCGTGACCCGGGGCGCCCCCATGAAGGTGGGCGCGGGCGACACCGGTGACACCCTCGGCGCCGCGCCACCTCGCGGTGCGCACGCCGACACTCCGAGCAGCAGCAGCATCCACCCCTTGCCGAGCCTCGACCCCCCGTGACCCTGCATCCCGCCTCCTCGCGTCTGTGGATCGTCGCCGCCCTGATGGCGTGCGCCCCGCTGTCGAACGGTGCCTCGACCGCGACCGCCACGCCGGCGCCGCAGGTTGTCCGCGCCGACACCATCGCGACCCTGCTCCGCCGACTCACCGTCCGCCAGAAAGTCGGCCAGCTGGTGATGCCGTGGTTGCTCGCCGATTATGCCGCGACCGATGCGCCGACCATGGTCAAGGCGCGAATGTGGGTGGACTCGCTGCAGGTCGGCGGGATCATCATCTCGACCGGCACCCCGCTCGACATGGCTGCCAAGTTGAACGCATTGCAGCGTCGCGCGCCACTCCCCCTCCTGATCTCGGCCGACTTCGAGGGGGGGACGACGATGCGGGTCGCCGCCGGCACCGGCTTCCCGACGCAGATGGGCGTGGCCGCCACCGGCAAGGTCGAGGACGCCTACACGATGGGGCTCGTCACCGGCCGCGAGGCGCGCGCCATGGGCGTCCACCTCGCCTTCGCCCCGGTCGCCGACGTCAACAGCAATCCCGACAACCCGATCATCAACACCCGCTCGTTCGGCAGCGATCCGCGCGCCGTCGGCGCGCTCGTGGCCGCGACGGTGCGTGGCCTCAAGGATGGTGGCGTCCTCGCCACGGCGAAGCACTTCCCCGGTCACGGCGACACCGACACCGACTCGCACCTCGCGATGCCGTCGCTCCCCTTCGGCTACGCGCGGATGGACACGCTCGAGCTGATTCCGTTCCGCAGCGCGATCAGCGCCGGCGTCGACGCGATCATGTCGGCCCACATCGCGCTCCCCGCGATGGACAGCGGCGTGTCGCGCCCCGGGACGCTCTCCCCCGCCATCCTCACGGGACTGCTCCAGGACTCGCTCCACTTCACGGGACTCGTCACCACCGACGCGCTCGACATGGGCGCGATCGTGAAGACCTTCGGCGCGGAAGAGGCGGTGATCCGCGCCTTCGAGGCAGGCACCGACATCCTGCTGATGCCGGCCGACCCCGCGAGCGCAATCACCGCGATGACCAAGGCCGTCGAGAGCGGCCGGATCTCGATGGCGCGCCTCGATCGCTCGGTGCGGAAGATCCTCGAGCTCAAGGTGAAGATGGGGTTGTTCCGCCAGCGCGAGGTGGATCTCGCCAAGGTGCCCGACGTCGTCGGCACGGCGGCCTCGCAGGCCGTCGCGGCCGGCATCACCTCGCGCGCCCTGGTACTGCTCAAGGACTCGCTGGGCACGGTCGACGCGCTGCGCGCCGCGCCGCGCAAGGTCGCGCTGGTCAGCATCGCCGACGTCGGCAGCACGCTGGGCACGGCGCTCGCCACCGAGCTTCGTGCGGCCGGCTACACGGTCACGGCGGCGCGCGTCTCCACGACCGAGCCGACGCCGAAGGAACTTGCCGCGGCCACCGCCGCGATCGACGGCGCCGAGAGCGTGGTGCTGGCCACCTCCGCGCGATGGGGATCGTATAGCGGCGTGATCGGCCTCGCACCCGCCACCGCCGACCTCCTCAAGTCGCTCGCCGCGCGGAAGCCGGCGATCCTGATCTCGTTCGGCTCGCCCTACATCATCGCCCAGGTGCCGGCGGCGGCGAGTTACCTGATCGCCTGGAGCAACACCACGCTCGCGGAGAAGGCAGTGGCGCAGGCGTTGAGCGGGCGGAAGGCGATCACCGGCCGTGCCCCGATCCCGATCCCGCCGCTCTGGTCGCTCGGCACCGGCCTGCAGCGTACCGCCACCCGGGGCCAGATCCCGTGAGGCGTGCCCTTGGCGCGCTCCTGCTGCTCGCGGCGTGCAGCCGTGGCGCCCCTCACACTGCGCCGCTGCCGATCGCGCCGACCCTCGCGACGCGACTCGCACCGGCGACGGCCGTGCTCGACTCCGCGATTCGCGCCGGCGCGGCGCCGGGCGCGGTGCTCGCCGTCTCGATCCGCGGCGAGCGCTTCGTGTATGGCACGGGCCGGCTCGGACTCGACGATTCGACGCGGCCCGACGGCCGCACGCTGTACGACATGGCCTCGCTGACGAAGGTGATCACTCTCACCACGCTGGCGATGATGGCGGTCGACGAAGGGCGCCTCGACCTCGACACACCGGTGGTGCACTACCTCCCCGACTTCGCGCGGGGCAGCGGCAACAAGGCGGCCGTCCGCGTGCGCGACCTGCTGCTGCACGACAGCGGGTTGCCCCCGGGCCGCCCGCTCTGGCTCGAGACGATCGTTCGCGCCGGCGGCATCCTGCGGACCGTGACGACCGACTTGAGCGCGCCGCCGGGGACGCGGATGGTCTACTCCGACCTCGGCGCGATCACCCTCACGGCGATCCTCGAGCAGCTCTACGGGAAGCGCATCGACCGTCTCTTCGCGGAGCGGGTCACCCGGCCGCTCGGCCTCACGCGGATGCGCTATCTCCCGCCGAAGGGATGGATCTCCGAGATCGCCCCGACCGAGAAGGACCCCTGGCGCGGCCGCATCCTGCGTGGCGAGGTGCACGACGAGAACACGGCCCGCCTGGGTGGCGTGTCGGGGCACGCGGGGCTCTTCAGCAGCGCCGAGGATCTGCTCCGCTTCGGCGAGTGGACGCTGGCGGGGGTGCTCGGACGGGCCCCCGTGACCGGCCCGACGCCCCCAACGGGCTTCCCCACCTGGACCCGCCGCCAGGACCAGCCGGTCGGCTCCTCGCGCGGGCTCGGCTGGGACACGCCATCGGGGGTCTCCTCAGCGGGGACGATCATGAGCGCCCGGAGCTACGGCCACACCGGCTTCACCGGCACCTCGATCTGGGTCGATCCGGAGCGGGAGATCGTCATCGTGCTGCTGACCAACCGGGTCCACCCGACCCGGAACACCCCGGCGTTCGGCCAGATTCGAGGGGTGGTGGCCGACGCGGTGATGCGAGCCGCCTTCCCGGGTGTCCTCCCCCGGGCGGTCACCCCGCCCTGAGGGCGGGAACCGGGCGACCCGCACAGGCGTACCCTGATTGACGCCGGGGACCATTCCGACGATGTTCCACGGCAACGCGACCACCTCAGGAGAGGTACCATGAGCGAGACCATGACGCAGGCCCTTCCCGAGGGCTTCGTGCTGACCATCAGCGACACCGCCGCCGGCGAAGTGCGCAAGTTCCTCGCGGCCGACGACATCCCGGCCGAGACGGCGGGCCTCCGCGTCTCCGTCCTCCCGGGTGGCTGCTCCGGCTTCAAGTACTCGCTCAACATCGAGGACAAGCCGGCCGAAGACGACATGACCGCCGACCTGAACGGCGTCCGCGTCTTCGTCGACGCCTTCTCCGCGCAGTATCTCTCCGGCGTCGTGATCGACTACGTCTCCTCGATGCAGGGCAGCGGCTTCACGTTCACCAATCCGAATGCGACGGGTGGGTGTGGGTGTGGGAGTTCGTTCACGGTCTAGTCGTGAGTCGTGAGTCGTGAGTCGTGAGAGGGGGTTCCGCTGAGGGGCCCCCTGCGCTTTTTCTTCTGCCCGACGCCCCTTCCGTTGCCGTCCTGAGGACTCAGGACTCAGGACTCACGACTCCCGACCCAGGCCCCCCGTGACCCCCCTCGATCTCACCGTCCTCGCCGCCTACTTTGTCGCCACGCTCGGACTCGGGCTCTGGCTGTCGCGCGGTCAGTCGTCGAGCGGCGACTACTTCCTCGGCGCCCGCGACCTGCCGGCTTGGGCGGTGCTGCTCTCGATCGTGGCGACGGAGACCTCGGCGGTCACCGTCATCTCCACGCCAGCGCTCGGGGCCCGCGGCGACCTCACCTTCCTGCAGCTGCCGATCGGATACCTGATCGGCCGGGTGGGTGTCTCGCTCTGGTTGCTGCCGGGGTACTTCCGTGGCGAGCAGGAGACGGCGTACGCCAGGCTCGAGACGCGGTTCGGGCCGGCGACGCGACGGGCGCTGTCACTGGTCTTTCTGGTGACCCGCTTCCTCGGCGATGGCGTGCGGATCTTTGCCGGCGCGATCCCGCTGGCGCTGCTCACGGGGTGGAGCATTCCGCTCGCGATCGTGGTGATGAGCATCGTGACGCTGGTGTACACCTGGTTCGGCGGGATCAAGGCGGTGATCTGGGCCGATGTCGTGCAATTGGTGGTGTATCTCTCGGGCGGAGTCGCCGCGCTCTGGATCGCCTCGGAGCTCGCCGGCGGCTTCGGCCACGTGCTCACCCTGGCGGGCGACGCGGGCAAGTTGCGCGTCTTCAATCCCAGCTTCTCGCTCACCGCCCCGTACACGCTGCTCGGCGGGCTGCTCGGCGGCGCGTTGCTGTCGGCCGCCTCGCACGGCACCGATCACCTGATCGTGCAGCGCCTCCTCGCCACACGCTCGCTGCGCGACGCGCGCGTCGCGCTGATCGGCTCGGGCGTCCTGGTGATTGCGCAGTTCCTCCTCTTCCTGCTCGTCGGCACGGCGATCTGGGCGGCACAACTCGCCCCGGCGACGATTCCGTCGAACGAGATCTTCGGGCGGTTCGTCCTCGAGCAGTTGCCTTCCGGGCTCCGCGGCCTGGTCATCGCCGGCATCCTGGCCGCGGCGATGAGCACGATTTCGTCGTCGATCAATGCGCTCGCCTCGTCGCTGACGCACGACTTGTACGCGTCGATCACCGGCGAGCGCGATCCGGCCAAGCTGCTCCGCGTCGGCCGTGCCGTGTCGCTGGTGTGGGGCACGGCGCTGATGGGCGGTGCGCTCGGCTTCCACGCCTTCACCAGCGGGAGCGACACCCCGGCCGTGGTGCTGGCACTCTCGATTGCGTCGGTGACCTACGGTGCGTTGCTCGGCGCGTACCTGCTCGCCGGGATGCGCGGCCGGGTGATCGGGGCCGACGTGATCCGCGCCGCAGCCGTCACGGTCGCGCTGATGCTGGTGACGGTCTTCGCGGCACGACTCGCCGCTGCCGGCGTCACCGCGCTCACCGCGCTCGGCACCCTCGCCTGGCCGTGGTACGTCCCCCTCGGCACGACGATCATGGTCGGCACCGCAGTCCTCTCGTCACGTTTGCGGCGGGCACCGGCGTGATCGTCCTCGGCGCCGACCTCGGCGGAACCTCGTGTCGCGTCGCGCTGTTCGATGGCGCGACGGAGCGGGGTCGTGCGGAGGGGAGCGGTGGCGCCATGCGCAGCGGATTGGGGACGACCCGCGCGGACGAGGTGGCCGCGCTGGCCGCCCCCCTGCTCCACCGCGCCGGGATCAAGCGCGCCGATGTGCTGGTGATCGGCGCGGCCGGCGCGGGACGCGAGCACGAACGCGAGGAGCTCGAGGGCGCGCTTGCGGGGCGACACCTCGCCTGGCGCACCATCGTGACGACCGACGCAGAACTTGCCCGCGCCGCGGCCTTCGGCGCCGGCGCCGGGGTCCTGCTGATCGCGGGCACCGGCAGCATTGCGATCGGCCGCGATGCCCAGGGCACCTCCCGGCGCGCCGGAGGACTCGGCTGGCGCATGGGCGACCAGGGCTCAGGGTACTGGATCGGCCAGCACGCCCTCGAGGCGGTGGGCGCGATGCATGATGGCCTGGGGCCGGCCACGCGCCTCACGGAGGCGCTCTGCGCCGCCGCCGGGGTGCAGGGGATCGCCGGGCTGGTGCGGTGGTCCACCACCGCCACGCCGGCCGCCGTGGCGGCCCTGGCGCCGGCCACGCTCCAGGCGGCCGACCGCGGCGATGCCGTCGCGACCCAGCTCCGGCAGGAGGCGCTGGAGGCGCTCTGCCGGCTAGCCCGGGCGGCTGGTGCCGGGTCCGGCGCCGTGCCGGTGGCCTTCTCCGGCGGCCTGATCGCCCCCGGCGGCCCGCTCCGCCCACTCCTGCTCGCCGAGTGCACCCGCCACGGCATCAGCGTGCACGGGCCGGCGATCGACCCCTGCCGCGGTGCCATCGTCCTTGCCGACGGCGTCTCCTGACGGAACACTCACCGCCCGACGGCACGTTCTTCCCCCTTCGTGCGTAGTATGCGGAATGATCCACCCTTTCGTCTCTCTTTTGTCGAGGCCCACGTCGTGACCCACCGTCGCCCGTTCCTGTTGGCCCTGCTGTTCGCCGGTCTCACCTCGGCCCTGCCTGCGCAGGGTCCGGTGCGGCGGCCCGCAGCCGGCCAGGAGTTGCTTGGCCAGGTCTTCAGCATCATCGCCAACACGGCCGTCGATTCGATCCCCGTCGATTCGCTCTATGAGCGCGCCGCCCGGGGCTTGATCGCCTCACTCAACGACCCCTACGCGGCGATCCTCTCCCCCGAGGAGCAGGCCCGCTTCCAGCGCCAGTCGATCGGCAATCGCTACGCCGGCATCGGCGCGCTGGTGCGCAGCCAGGGTGGCCATGTCACGCTCTTCCGCGTCTTCGAGGGCACCCCGGCCGCGCGCGCCGGGTTGACGCACGGCGACCGCATCCTCAAGGTCGACGACCGCGACGTCTCCGGGATGATCGTCGATTCGGTGACCGCGCTGCTGCTCGGCGCACCGGCGACGCCGGTCCGCGTGACCTACGAGCGCTACCCGGCGCTCAAGCCGACCACCACGACCGTGACGCGCGGCGTGATTCGCACCCCGGCGGTGCCGTTCACGCTGATGCTCGACGGTCACGTCGGCTACATCCCGATTCAGCGATTCAACCAGACCGCCGCCGAGGACGTGCAGGCGGCGATGCTCAAGCTCGCGCAGGATGGCGCCGCGAAGTACATCCTCGACGTGCGCGGGAATCCCGGCGGCGATCTCGACGCCGCCACCGCGATGGCCGGCCTCTTCCTCAAGCCGGGGATGGAAGTCGCCCGCGTGCAGCACCGCGGCCAGGCCCCGATGCTCTACCACGCGGAGGCCACGTTGCCGATCGGCGACGCCCCGATCGCGGTGCTGGTGGATGGCGGATCGGCCTCGGCGTCGGAGATCGTCGCCGGCTCGTTGCAGGATCACGACCGGGCGCTGGTGATCGGCACGCGCACCTTCGGCAAGGGGCTGGTGCAGACGCAGCGCACGCTCCCCTCAGGGTGGGCCGTGCGACTCACCACCGGCAAGTGGTACACGCCGAGCGGGCGCTCGATTCAGGCCGACCATGGCGGCATGGGCGACGAGCGCTTCGTCGAGACCGACACCGCCGGCAAGCGGCCGACCTTCCGCTCGGATGCCGGCCGCACCGTGCTCGGCGGCGGCGGCGTGACGCCGGAAGTGCTGATCAAGCCGGACACCGCGTCGACCCCGGAACAGGCGCTCGCCCGCGCCCTCGGCCAGCGGATCGCTGACTTCCAGAACGCCGCCTTCGAAGTGGCGCGGATGGCGCAGCCGACGGTGACGAAGGGCTTCGCGGTGGCGCCGCAGTGGCGTGACTCGCTCTTCGTCCTCTCGGAGCGGGCCAAGCTGCCGATCACGCGCGACCAGTTCAACGCCGCGCAGGACGTGGTCGATCGCCTCCTCGAGAACCAGATGGCCGGCCTCGCCCTCGGCGACGGCGCGGCGTTCGAGCGCGGCATCGCCCGCGACAAGGCGATGCAGGAAGCGCTGAGCCGGCTGGCGAAGGCGAAGACGCAGAAGGAGCTGCTCGCGGGCGCCTGACGCGGGATCGAGAAGCGAGAGCGAGAAGCGTGGCCCGGCGGGAAGATCTCTCCGCTGGGCCACGCTTCTCGCTTCTCGCTTCTCGCTTCTCGCTTCTCGCTTCTCGCTTCTCGCCTTAGTCGAGCTCTTCCGTCACCACCTGCTGTCCGGTCCGCAGCACCGAGTGGCGCCGTCCGTAGAAGGCGTAGATCGCCAGGCCCACCAGCAGCCACCAGCCGAACATGACCCAGGCCCGGGTGGGCAGCCCCTTCATCACGAAGAGGCAGGCGCCTGCCGCGAGGGGAGAGACCAGCCAGATGAAGGGCACGCGAAAGGGGCGCGGTCGATCGGGTTCGCGGATCCGCAGCGCCAGCACGCCGACCGAGACGAGGAAGAACGCGGCGAGCGTGCCGATGTTGGTCAGGTCGTAGATCATGTTCTCTTCGGCGAAGAGCGCGCCGACGGCGACGAGCACGCCGGTGAGAATCGTGGTGATGTGCGGCACGCGGGTCTTCGGATGGAGCTTGGCCGCCCAGCGCGGGAGAAGGCCGTCGCGGGCCATGCCGAAGAAGATCCGCGGCTGGCCGTACTGGAACACCAGCAACACGGCGGTCATCGACACCACCGCGCCGGCCGAGATGATCCAGCTCGCGGTCTTGAGCCCCGCGAGGTCGAGCGCGCGGGCGAGAGGATCGGCCGAGGCGAGCTGCTGGTAGGGGACGAGCCCGGTCGCGACCGCGCCGACGATCACGTAGATCAGGGTGCAGACCGCCAAGCCGCCGAGGATGCCGATCGGCAGGTTGCGTTGCGGATTCTTGGTCTCTTCGGCCGCAGTGGAGATGGCATCGAAACCGATGTAGGCGAAGAAGACGATGGCCGCGCCCTGGTGGATGCCCCGGAAGCCGTTGGGGGCGAACGGGACGTAGTTGTCGGGATTGATGTGCTGCATCCCGACGACCACGAAGAGCCCGAGGACCAGGAGCTTGATCGCGACCATGATGTTGTTGGCGCGGGCGCTCTCCCGGACGCCGAGCAGCAGCAGCCAGGTGACGGCGGCGACGATCAGGAACGCCGGGATGTTCACCAGGATTGGCACCCCCATCAGTCGCGGCGCCGTGTCCATCAGCGCGGCCACGTCGGGGTTCGACGAGAGCTTGACCTGCAGGAAGCCGTGGGTGAGCCACCCGGGCAGGAAGATGCCGAAGCCGCTGAGCAACGAGGTGAAGTACCCGCTCCATGCCACGGCGACGGCAATGTTGCCGACCGCATACTCCAGGATCAGGTCCCACCCGATGATCCAGGCGAGCAGCTCCCCGAGCGTGGCGTAGGTGTAGGCATAGGCCGAACCGGCCTGGGGGATCATCGCGGCGAGTTCGGCGTAGCAGAGACCCGCCAGCCCGCAGACGACGCCGAGCAGCACGAAGGAGAGCACCAGCGCGGGGCCGGCGCCGGCGCGGATGATGGTGCCATCCGCCGCCACTTCCCCAGCGGCCGCGGTGCCGAGCGACGCGAAGATCCCCGCGCCGATCACCGCCCCGATGGCCAGCATGATCAGGTCGCCGGCCCCGAGGGTCCGTCGCATGCCGCGATCCGATTCCGCCATGATCGGTTTGCGGGAGAAGAGGCCGCTCATTGGGCTCCGAAGGTGAACGTGTAGGAGAAGGTGCCGACCACGGCGTTGCCGTCGGGGTCCCGCGCGGGGCGGAAGCGATACGACCGCATGACCTCGTCGAACTTCTTCGCGAATCCCTTGTCGGCGATCGGCGGCGTGACGGTGAAGTCGGTCACGCGCCCCTCGACGGAGATGATGAATACCACCTCGACCGCCTTGCCGCGCAGCGATTTTGGCGCGTCGAGCGACGGCACCATCAGCGACCTGGGCTCGGGCGGCATCCCCGCCCGTCCCGTGCCGACTCCGCCACCGGTGCCGCCCCCGCTGCCCGGCCCCACGCCGCTGCCCGGTGCCGGTGCCGGTCCCGGTTCCCACGCCACCGCCCGTCCCACCACCGCTCCCGGCGCCGGCCGGCGCCGCGCCGGGCGCCGCTGCGGGAGGCGGGATTTCGGTCGGCGGGGTCTCCACCGGCGTCGGCGTCGGGACCACCGTCGGTGTCACGACCGGCGGCGTCTCGACCGGGACCACGGTCGGCGCGGCGGGGGGGACAACCGCGATGAAGGTCCCGCCCTTCCCCCCGCCTCCCCCGCCGCCGGCGATGAACTGCTGGAACGCCTCGGCGAAGTCGCCCCCGCGCGGCTCGACCACGACGGCACTGACCCGGATCGCCAGGTAGATCAGCAGCGCGTGGAAGAGCAGCGACGCGAGCGTGGCGACCGGATCGCGCCGGGGTGGCTGAGGGAACGATGCCGAAACGCGGACGCGCCCGGAGGGAGCGTCCGCGTGTTCGTCGGCCGGGGCGGTGGTCAACCCTGGCTCAGTTCGAGTTCGACTCGATCGGCGTGAAGCCGACCACCGCGACACCCGCACCGCGGGCGATGTCGATGGCCTCGATCACTTCGGCATAGACCCGGTTCTGGCCCGGCTTGACGAACAGGAGCTTCGCCGGGCGCTGGTCGTAGATCTCGTGGAACTTGCGGTCAAGCTGCGACTTCGGGGTCGGCGCCTGCCCGTTGATGACGTAGGTGCCGTCGTCGCGGAGCTCGAGCACGATCTGCGTGCTCGGCGCGTTGGACTTCGAGCCGGTCTCGACCGGGGGAATCTGGATGTCGATGGCCGCCCGCTTCAGCGCCTGCACGATCATGAAGATGATCAGCAGCACGAGGAGCACGTCGATCATCGGCGTCACGTTGATGTCGGAGGTGACGTCGCCGCCTCCGCCCGTGGACATCGCCATGGCTATTTCTCCTCTGACATGAGGCCGCCGTTGCGGTCCGTGATCGCCACCAGCACGCGGGCCCCTGCCCGGCGCGCCATTTCCACCGCTTCCTGCACCTTGGCGTACTTCAGGCCGGCGTCGGCCTTGAAGTAGAGGATCTTGTCCTCGGTGCGGGCCGAATAGATCTCGGTCAGCTTCGCCTCGGCCTTCTCCTTGTCGATCGGCTTGCCGTCGATGAAGTAGGCCCCGGCGACGTCCAGACCGAGGGTCACTTCGTTGTCCTTCTCGGGCGCCTGCTCCACGTTCGCGCCGGTCGGCATGCGGGCGGTGAAGCCCGACTCCAGGACCGGGGTCACGATCATGAAGATGATGAGGAGGACCAGCATCACGTCGATCATCGGCGTGACGTTGATCTCCGCATTGACGCTCCCCTTGCTACCCGTGGATATGGCCACTGCCACTCACCGCCTTCTGGGCCTGGAACTCCTTCGTGAAGATCGAGCGTCCGAACTCGGCCCCCACGCTCTTGATCAGGTAATCGATGAGCTCCTTCGAGGTGTAGGTCATCTCGACGGCGAGGTTCTCGATCTTGGTGGTGAAGTAGTTGTACGCCCACACGGCCGGGATGGCGACCATGAGGCCGAAGGCCGTCGTGATGAGGGCCTCGGCGATGCCGGCGCCGATGCCGGCCAGGCCGCCCGACGCGCCGCCGGCGCTCATCGCCTGGAAGGCGTTGACGATACCCATCGTGGTGCCGAGCAGCCCGACGAACGGGGCGGTCGAACCGACGGTGCCGAGGACGCCCGAGCCGCGCTTGAACTCGGCCAGCGTGATCATCATCTGGCGCTCGACGGCGCGCTCGGCCGAGTTGATGTCGGCGGCGGTGATCGTCGCGCGGTCGCGGAGGAGCGGCTTGACCTCGGCCAGGGCGCCGCCGAGGACGCGGGCGACGTGCGAGTCCTTGTTCTTCTCGGCCATCGTGATGGCCTGCTCGATGTTCTCTTCCTGGATGGCGCGCGAGAACTGCGGCGCGAACTTCCGGGTGGCGCCCTCGCTCTTCTTGATCTTGATCAGCTTCTGGATCGTGATCGTCAGCGAGTACACCGACATGATCGCCAGCAAGATGACGATGCCTTTGGCGAAGTAGCCCGCGTCTGACCAGAGCTTCAAGAGTGACGTATTCATCGCTCAACCTCTTCCGGGTGGATGGCTGGCCGCGACGGCGCGGCCCTGGGTTCCTGCGGCGTGATGCGCCGTCAGCGGATATCGAATGCGATTGACTGCTGGACCAGCTGGCGCACGGGCTGCCCGCGCATCTTCGCCGGCTTGAAGCGGGCCCGGCCGATCGCCGTGACCGCCGGCTCCTCGAAGGCCTTGTTCGTGCTGCTCATCACCTTGATCGACGAGCGCTCGACGCGGCCGTCGGTTCCCACGATGAACTGGAGCGTCACGCGGCCGGCGATGCCGGCGGCCCGCAGCGAGGGCGGGAAGACCGGGTCGGCGCCGTCGATGTACGCGACGGGGTCGTCGACCTGGTCCTGCGTGAAGGTCTCGCCGGCGACGATGTCGCCGACCGGACCGGTGCCGCCAATGATGCCCTTGGCGATGCCGCCCTCGACGCCCTTACCCGAGAAGTCCTTCGCGTCGAACTTCTCGTTCAGGTTCACCGGCGGGATCTCCGTCGGGATCTTGTCCGGCGGCATGATCGTCTGGAATCCCTGCGGGGGGGGATTGTTGGAGACGATGACGTCCGGCGGCACCTCGTCGGGTGGCGGCGGCGGGGGCGGCTCGGGGGGCTTGATGAACACCGCGGTGGTGTCCTCAAGGATCTGCTTCACCGTCTCGGCCGCCCCTTGGGTGGCTTTCACGGCGCCGAAGACCAGCAGGATGTGGACGACCACCGAGACGGCAGTCTGCCCGATGGTGCGATCCTTCTTCGGCTTGGACTCGATCAGGTTTTCAAACACGCGGACGAACCTCCGCAAGTGGGGCGGGACCAGCAGACTCGGCAAGGAATGTGGCGGGGCGACTTCGCGACCCGCGTCACCGCCGGATGACAATTCAATGACAACTTGCGTTAGCGATTCCCCTCGACCGGCAGGGATGGCGGCGCGGGATCGAGCTTCGGGATCGTCACCGCGAAGGTACTCCCCCGCCCGGCCGGCTCTGGACCTGGACCGAGCCACCGTGCGCCTCCGCGACCCACTTCACGATCGCCAGGCCCAGCCCCGTCCCGGGGCGGTCGCCGGTCCGCGACCGCGCCGGATCGGCGCGCCAGAAGCGGTCGAAGACATGTTCCAGGTCGCCCGGAGCGATCCCGATCCCGGTGTCCTGCACGGAGAGAATCGCCGCATCGGGCTGATCGAGCAAGGTCAGCGTCACCGTCCCGCCTGCCGGGGTGTACTTGACGGCGTTGGTGACGAGGTTCATGCAGGAGCTGGCGCATCCGCGGCGGGTCGAGCGGCACCTCCACGGCGACGTCCGGAAGTTCCAGCACCACCGGTGCACGCGCTGCTGCTCGCCAAGGATCTCCGCCGTCTCCGCCGGCTTCCGCCATCAGGCCGCGGAGGTCCGGCGGGTCGAAGGACGAGCGAGGCGCGTCCTTCGTCGGCCCGGGCGAGCGTGAGCAGGTTGGTGACGAGGTCGCTCATCTGGTTGATCTGTCGGAGCGTCTCGTCGAGCGAGGCCACCAGCTCCGCGGGCGTGCGCGGATCGGTCAGCGAGCGCTCCACGCCGGCGCGCAGCACCATCAGCGGCGTCTTGAGTTCGTGCGAGGCGTCGGCGGTGAAGCGACGGAGCGCCACGAACGACTGCTCGACGCGGTCCAGCATCGCGTTGAGGTTCTGCGCCAGGCGGCTGAGCTCGTCCTGCCCCGGCGGCACCGGCGATCCGGCGGTGGAGGGAGCGGCCGTCGCGCATCGCGACGAGTTCCTCGACCATGGTGTCCATCGGCTGCAGGGCGCGGCCGGCGAGCCAGTAGCCGAGGACGATCGAGGCGACGAGGATCACCGGTGCCACAATCAGCATCGCCATCAACAGCTCGTTCGGGCCGTAGCCGGTGGTCTCGTCCGGGCGCGCCGCGAGCAGCACCGCACGCACCTCGCGCACCGAGTCGGTCGGCAGCATGTAGTAGCGGAACGGCTCGCCATCGGGCGTGAGCCGGAGGCGACCCGAGCGCAGCATCACGGGGGTGCGGATCAGGATGTCGCGAACCGCGGAGAGGGACGCCGGCTCGAGGTCGTTCGCGGACTGCGACACGAAGAGGAGGCGGCCCGAGGGGTCGGCAACAAAGAGGTAGTCCTGGCCGAGCCCCTGGAAGTAGCCGCGGATTTCGGGGAGGAGGTCCCAGGTGGAGTCGGCCGGATTGGTGGAGCCGATCCGGCGCATCCCGCGCACCAGGCGCGGATAGATGCGCGACTGCTGCTCCAGCCAGGAGACCGCGAAGTTCGCCTCGACCTTCAATCGCGTCTCGACCCGCTCCTCGCGTTCGCGCGCGGCCGCGCTGCGCCGATCGAGGTAGAGCGCGGCGCCGAAGACGCCGAGGGTGGTGGTGAGCGCCAGCGCGTAGGAGAGGGAGAGCCGGCGCCGGATCGATTGCACGGCTGGCTAGCCCTTGACGACGTAGCCGACGCCGCGAACGGTGTGCACCAGCTTCTGCGTGGCACCGGCGTCGACCTTCTTGCGGAGCCGGTTGATCACCACGTCGACGATGTTCGTGCCCGGGTCGAAGTGGTAGTCCCACGCGTACTCGGTGATCAGCGTGCGCGACATGACGCGGCCCTGGTGGCGCATCAGGTACTCGAGGACGGCGTACTCCTTCGGCGTGAGCTCCACCAGCACGCCGGCGCGACGGACTTCGCGCGCGTCGAGGTCGACCTCGAGGTCGGCAACGCGGAGCGAGCGCGACGAGAGAAGCCGCGGCCGGCGCGAGAGCGCCTCGATGCGCGCGAGGAGTTCGTCGAACGCGAACGGCTTGGTGACGTAGTCGTCGGCGCCGGCGCGGAGCGCGTCGACCTTGAACTCGACGCTGTCCTGCGCCGTGAGCACCAGCACCGGCATGGTGAGGCCGCGGTCGCGCAGCGTGCGCAACACCTCGAGGCCGGTCATCCCCGGCAGGCGCAGGTCGAGGATCACGAGGTCGTACGCCGTGGCGGTCATCAGGCGCAGCGCCTCCGCCCCGTCCGGGACCCAGTCGGCGAGGTATTGCTGCTCCTCGAGCCCGCGCTTGACGTACTGGCCGACGGTCTTGTCGTCCTCCACCACGAGCAGCTTCATGGCGTGCGGTCCTCGCGAGCGATGGGGAGCGCCATCCGGAAGAGCGACCCGCGCCCCGGTTCGCTGCGCACGTCGAGCCGTCCCTGATGGTCGGCGACGATGCCGTAGCAGATGGCGAGGCCCAGGCCGGTCCCGCGCGAGGGCCCCTTCGTGGTGTAGAACGGCTCGAACACCTTCGGGAGCACGTCCGGCGGGATGCCCGGCCCGTCATCCTGGATACTCCACGACGACGAACGTCGCCCTCGACCCGCGTGCGCACGACCACCTGGCCGCGCCCGCCGGTGGCATCGGCCGCGTTCAGCAGGATCGCCATCGCCGCCTGGATCAGCCGCTCCGCGTTGCCCCAGCACCGAGCGGCAGCGGCTCGGTGAACTCCCGCGCCACCTGCAGCCGCCGGAAGCGCTGGTGGTGCTTCAGGAGGTAGAGGGTGCGCTCGAGCACGCCGTGGAGGTCGGTCGGCTCCATCGCTCCCCCGGCGCGTCCCGCCCGCGAGAAGTCGAGCAGGCCGTCGACGATGTTGGTGCAGCGCACGACCTCGCTCTCGATGATGTCGAGATACTCGCGCACGACCGGCTCCGCCGACGCCCCGAGCCGCGACGAGATCGCCGCGACGCAGGCGCCGATCGTCGCGAGCGGGTTGTTGATCTCGTGCATCACGCCGGCGGCGAGCTGACCGACGGCCGCGAGCTTCTCGGTCTGCTGCATCGCCCGCTGGAGCGCGCGCGTCTCGGTGACGTCCTCGCCGATGGTGATGACGTGGCTGATCCCGTCGCCGTCGAGCCGCATCGGGAGGCGCGACGTGCGGAACGTCCGTCGCTCCTCGCCGCTGGCCACCTCCTGCTCCGTCTCGAAGACCTCGCCGGTCCGGAAGACGTGGTCGAACTCGGCGAGCAGCATCGCGGCGTCCTGCCGGTGGAGCACCTCGGCGACTGGCCGTCCGATCACGTCATCGCGCCGCAATCCCTGCGTCCCGGTCTCGCGCTTCCGGTTCCACGCCACGATCCGGTACTGGCGATCGACGACGTAGAGGCCGACGGGCAGCGAGTCGATCGTGAGCCGCGCGAGTCGCCGCTCCACGCCCTGGTCGTCGGTGGCGCCGTCCTCGAGCACCGGCAGGACGGTCGCGAGCAGCGCGGCGACGGCGTCGAGGACCGGCCGCAGCTCGGCGGGCGGACGTCGACTCCCGAGCACCTCGAGGACGGCCGGGCGATCGGTGCGCCACGGCACCGCGACGGCGAAGAGGTCGGCGGGCGTCTCGCGCGGGGCGCCGGCGCGACGCTCCCCGGAGCGCAGGCGCACTTCTTCGGCGGGCAGCGTCGTGCGGAGATGTTCGCAGAGCGCGCGCAGGCGGGTCGCCGAGGTGCCGGGCGCGCCGAGCACCCGCGCGGCACCGACCACGACGGCCAGCGGCGGCGCCAGCAACGGCGCGGCCGGGCTCAGGGTGCCGACCGGATCCGCCATGGCCCGAATTGGGTGTGGGCAATCCGCCAGGTGCCGTCGCGGCGGCCGAGGGTGAGCAGGTCGGTTGCCTCGACCTCACCGCCTTCCCCGCCCGCCGGCGCCGTCAGGACGACCCGCGCCACCGCGGTGTTGCCGTCGACGCGGAACTCGCTGTGGACGAGTCGTGGCGCCGCCCCGGCCGTGCGGCGCTCCGGCACGCCGAGGAGTGCGAGCATCGGCACCAGCGTCACGTTCCGCCCGGTCGCATCGAGCAAGGCGCTCCCTCCGGTGAAGGCCACCGCTTCCAACGCGGCGGTGTCGCGCGCGGCCAGCGCGCGGTAGAAGCCGTCGACGGCGGTCTGCACCGCCGCGTCGTCGCGCCGTGATCCGCTCGGCGGACGCACCTCGAGCTGGCATCCGGCGAGGCCGGCCACCAGCAGGAGTCCCGCAAGCCGACGCCACGCGCCGGCCGGGTGGTGCAGGGTCACCCGAGCGCCGCGAGCTGCTCGAGCAGTTCGGCGTTGGCGCGGGAGTGCCCGAGTTCCGATTCGACGTGCGTCCAGCGTACCGTCCCGGTCTTGTCGATCAGGATGTAGGCGCGCTTCGCCACAAAGGCCTCCTCGAAGTACACCCCGTACGCCCGCGACACTTCGCGCTTCGAGTCCGACAGCAGATCGATCGTCATTTTCTCGTGGGTCTTGAACGCCTTGAGGGCTGGGACCCAGTCGACACTGATCGGGAGGACCACGGTATCCGCCGAGGCGAAGCGGCCGTAGTCCTCGGAGATGGCACAGAGTTCGGTGGTGCAGACACCGCTGAACGCCGCAGGGAAGAACGCGAGAAGCACATGCTTGCCGCCCCGGAACTCCGAGAGCGTCACGGTCGACCCCGACGTGGAGGGGAGCGTGAAATCCGGTGCGGGGGAGCCGACTGCAGGGACGGTCATCGGGAGGCCTCTCAGCGGCCGGCCGCGTAGCGACGGCCGACCTCGGTCCAGTTGACGACATGCCACCATGCGGCGACGTAGTCGGGGCGGCGGTTCTGATAGTGCAGGTAGTACGCATGCTCCCAGACGTCGCACGCCGAGCAGCGGCGTCCGTCCTTCCATCGATCGGCGAGTCCTGGTTCGCGGTGCTCTCGATCAGGAGGGTGCCGTCGGCCGCGCGCGACAACCAGCCCCAGCCCGAGCCGAAGCGCGTGGTGCACGCCTTGACGAACTGTTCCTGGAATCCGGCGAACGAGCCGAAGGTCGCGTCGATCGCGACCGCCAGGTCGCCCGTGGGCGCGGTCGCGCCGCCCGGCGCCATGATCTCCCAGAAGAGGGTGTGGTTGGCGTGGCCACCACCGTTGTTCCGCACCGCCGTGCGCTTCGCCTCGGGCACCTGGGCCAGGTCGGCGATCAACTGCTCGATCGGCAGCGCCAACAGGGCGTCCTGCCCCTCGAGCGCGGCGTTCAGGTTGGTCACGTACGCCGCATGGTGCTTGTCGTGGTGGATCCGCATCGTCTGCTCGTCGATGTGCGGCTCGAGGGCAGTGTAGTCGTAGGGGAGGGGGGGCAGCGAGAACGGCATAAGGCAACTCCTCAGGGAGATGGAGACACGCCCCGAATATGGGCGCTGGCGGGAGCCAGAGCAACGCGGTGCAACCCCCTTCCCGTCGATGCGGGACGGAGGCAACTTCCGCCGTGGAGACGGGCCGCTTCCATCCCTCCACACACGCTGCCGATACTCAGGCAGGTCTTCCCCTGTCCCGGAACCGTGCGCGCCATGTCGCTTTCACTCCGCTTTGCCCTCACCACCCCCGGTCGCGCCGTCGTGGCCCTCGAAGCCGACGACCTGCGGGTGGCGATGCAGGCCACCGACGACACCGACGCCCTCGGCGACCTGACCCGGGCGGCGGTGACGCTCCTCGAAGGCGCCGACCGCGCCACCGTGGTCCTCGAGGACGCTCCGGGAGTGCACGAGTGGACGTTCGAGCGCCAGGACGACCTCGTCCAGCTGCGGATCCACAGCTGGGCCGATCGACGCTCCGGCAGCGCCGAGATGACGCTCTCGCAGGAGCGGACGGTGGCGATCGTCTGTCCCCTGTCGGTCATTGCGCGCGAGTTGGTGTTGGTGCTCGACGTGCTGTGGGTCGGACACGGCCCCGAAGGGTGGAGCCGACTCTCGCCACGGCATCCCTACCCTGCTGCCGAGCGCCGTCGACTGCGCCAGCTCCTCTCCGTCGCCGCGCGGCGCACCGCCGAACAGGCCGGACTGGCCGACGGCTCACTCCCCGAGGAATAGCGCGGCGGCACGCTCCGGCGCGAGGCCCTGGACCTCGACCACCTTGCTGCGCGAGGCAGCACCCCGCACCAGCGTCACCTGCCGTCCCGGCACGCCACTCCGTTCCGCGACAAACGCCAGCAGCGCCTCGTTCGCCCGCCCGTCGATGGGCGGCGCGGCGAGGCGCACCTTGATGGCATCGCCGTGGCGACCCGCCACGACGGTCTGGCGCGCCCCCGGCTGGACGTGCAGCATCAGCTGCACGCCACCAGGCACGGCGCGGATGCTCACGGCTTCTTCGGCACTCCGACGGTCGGTGCAGTCGGCGGGGTGACTCCCGTCCCCGGCAAGCCGCCCGGCGCCTGCGGCGCGCCCGGTTGCACCGCGGTCGTATCGTTGGCATGGAGCTCCGCCCACAGCGTCTGCGTCGTCTTGAGCACCTTGCTGATCGAGGCCGTGTCGACCGTCACCTCGAACTTGGCGCGGAGCACCCCCGACAGCGCCCCGGGGAGCGGACGATACCGGGACCGCCCGAGCACCATCGAATCGACGAACACCGACGGCGCCTGGGCCGCGGGGACGCCGGCAGTGCGGGTGTCAAACTCGGTCAGCACTTCGGCCACCGCGGCATGATACTGGGGCGCGAGCAGGCCGCGCGCCTTCGGCGCGACCTGGTGGCTGGCCCCGGCCCGCGCGAGGATCAACTCGCGCTGGCTCATCTCGCGCAGGAACGCGGTCAGTGCCGCATCCGACGCCACCGCGAGGGTGGCGCGCTCGGCTGCGGGAATCATCACGATCCAATCGTGCGCCAGCTCCGGCGTGAGCGTGCCGCCCTGCCAGGTGGCGAGCGGACCGCCGGCGGCAACGCGCATCGGCTCCGACAGCATCGCCCGGACGCGGTCGCGGGCATCGCCCGCGATTTCGATGTTCGCCGCGCGCGAGAGCGAGTCGACGAAGGTCGAGTCGGCACGGCGGCTGAACCGCGGCGCGAGCCACCGCTTGAGGCCCTGCCGGGATTCGACCAGCATGGCGCGGCGGATGATGTGCAACCCGATCGGCGACGGGATGATGCGCGAGACTTCGCCGGCCCCGAGGCCCCAGGCGATCGCGCGGATCTGCGGCGGGAGGTCCTCTCGCGCGACGGCGGGGAGGAAGCCATTGGTCTTGACCGTCGCCGTGTCCTCCGACACCTCCTGAACCAGCTTGGTGAAGTCCTCCGTCTTCGCGCGCTCGAGGATCGCACGCGCGCGGTCCGCGACCCGCACGATGGCCATCGAGTCGGCGCCTTTCGGAAACGCGAGGAAGAGATGCTGGAGCACGCGGACGTTGTCGGACTTGCCGAGCGAATCCGCCTGGGCATCGGTCGGTGCCGGCCGGGCGTTGGCCCGGCCCGCCCAGAACTCCAGGATCATCCCGCGCGCGGCGTCCGGCCCGATGGCCGCGTCGGTGACGGCGGAATCATTCAACGACATCCCGGTGAGCTTCGACTGCTGGACCAGCGCGGCGTCGAGCCAGGAGCCGACCAGGATGGCCGCCGTCGAGTTCGTCGGCGGGGTGGGTGACTTCAGCAGCCATTGCTGCAGCGCCTTGCCCGACACCTTGGCGTCCCCGACCTGCACGACGGTGGCATCAAGGGCATCCTGCGGCACGGCATCCTTGCCGCAGGCCGCGGCGAGGACCAACGCCGCCATCACGGCGGACGATCGGAAGGAGCGAGGGAATGCGCGCATGAGGGATCTGGGGCTCGAGGAAGGGGCTGGTGCCCCGGTCAGGTCCGGCAACAGAGGAAACTTGGCCATGGGGGACAGCTAGGCAAAGGGTGGGCCAGAAACGAGGAAAGGGGCGGGAGCCTAGGCCCGGAGGCGACCTCGCCCCCGTCCCGACTCTCCGCCCCTCCCCCACCCCAGCAATCGGGGTGTCCGGCGCCCCTTACGGCGTCGGACGGGCCGCCGGAGCCGCCTCAGGCTTCCGCGGCAACTTCTCGTCGCGCTGCGCCGCCTGCCAGGCGAACGCGGCCAGGACGGCGGCATTCCACTTCATGTCCTCGGGCTGGATCTTCTCGTAAACGTCCATGTTCGAGTGGTGGGTCCGGCTGTTGTAGTCGAGCCCGTCCTGAATGAACTGGAAGCCCGGGAGACCGGCGCCATCGATCGACTGGTGGTCCGTGCCGCCGGTGTTCGAGACGGTCAACGTCTTCATCCCGCCGGCGTTGAACGGCGCCATCCAGGCCTGGAAGATCGGCGCCACGGCCGTGTTGCCCTGCTGGTAGACGCCGCGGATCTTGCCGCCGCCGTTGTCGACGTTGAAATAGGCCGAGAACTTGGCATGCTCCGGGAGCAACTTGAGCCCGGTCGAGTCGCGCGTGGCATAGTGCTTCGCCACATAGGCGCGGGAGCCCATCAGCCCCTGCTCTTCACTCGTCCACAGCGCGATCCGGATGGTCCGACGCGGCTTCAGGTTGAGGGTCTTGAGGATCCGCATCGCCTCCATCATCGTCGCCGAGCCGGCGCCGTTGTCGGTGGCGCCGGTGCCCGAGTGCCACGAATCGAAGTGGCCCCCGATCATCACGACCTCGTCCTTGAGCGCCGGGTCGGTCCCCGGGATCTCGGCGATCACATTGAACGACGTCGAGTCCGCCGGGATGAAGCGGTTCTGCATGTCGAGCTCGAGCTGGACGGGAATGTTCTTCTCCGCCATGCGCCAGATCCGGCCGTACGACTCGTACGCGACGTGCACCATCGGCACCTGCGGCGCCTTGAGGTTGCGCGACGCGCCGTTGTCGGTGAAGAGCGTGCCGTCGCTGCCACGCGCCAGCATCAGGACAGCCGCCACGCCCTGCTGTTCCATGAAGCGAAGCGCCGCGGTGTCGGTGGTCACGTTGAACGGCCGCACGCCGCCGACGCCAAACCCGCCACGACCACCACCGGCCGGTGCACCACGGCCACCGCCCGCGGCCGGCGGCGGCGGGGCGGCGGCCATTTGCGCCAACTGCTCATCGGTGTAGCGAACGGCATCCGGGGTGAACTTCTGCGACGGCAGCCCGTTCGGCGCCGCCAGCATCATGAACTTCCCCTTGATCTTCCCGGCGTACTTCGCCTTGAAGGAATCGAGCGTCATCGCGGTGTCGCGCGGCACGATCACGACGCCGCCGGCCACCTTCCCCTTGGTGCCCGCCGACCAGGCGCGCGGCGCCGCGATGACCTGGAAGAAATTCGGCGCCGTCGAGACGAAGGTGAAGCGCTGATTCTCCCACCCGAGGCCGGCTGGCGTGCTCCACGGCTCGAGGGCCACGTTGCTGAGCCCCCATCCCTTCATCGTGGTGGCGGCCCAGTTGCCGGCCTTGGTGAGGTTCGGCGACCAGGCGAGGCGCGGCCCGTAGACGTCGGTCAGCCAGCTCATGATGTCCATGACCTGCGAGCGATCGGTGGCTTCGGCCTTGATCTTCTCGATCGTGGCGACGTCGACCTTCTCCTGGGCGAGGAGCGGGGCAGTCGGGGCAACAAGGGCGAGCGCCACGGCGGCGCGGAGCGCCGGAACGAGGCGCGGCACGAAAGCGTGCGACATCAGCGGGAACTCCAGATGAGGGACGTGCGGTGAGGGAACCGGCGAACAATGACGCCCGGGCCGCCGATTGTCACCCCCAGCCGGCCCGGACGTACCAACGCGATACGCCGGCTGCCCTCGGCAGGTTGGTGCTACGGCGCCAACCGGTCGCCCGACGCGGCGTCAAACCAGTGGAGTCCCCCTGGGGCGATGGCGCAGCGGAGGGGTTGCCCCGGATGAAAGCCGACCCCGGCCGCGACTCGCAGCGTCACCGGGACGCCGGCCGCCAGGACGGTCACCAGTGCCTCGTGGCCAAGCGGCTCGACCTCCTCGACCACCGCCTCGAAGCCGGGACTCCCCTCCCCCGGCATGATCGCCTCCGGACGAACCCCGAGCACCACCGGCGTGCCCGCAGCGACAGCCGGCAGCCCGGCCGCGGCGAGTCGCAGGACCAGCCCCCCCTCGCTCCGGAACTGCGGCCCATCGTCGCCGGTGATCACGCCCCGCAGGACGTTCATCGGCGGCGAGCCGAGGAAGCCGGCGACGAAGAGATTCGCCGGGCGATCGTACACCTCAAGCGGCGCGCCGGCCTGCTGCACGCGGCCCTCGTGCATCACCACGATGCGGTCGCCGAGCGTCATCGCCTCGACCTGGTCGTGGGTGACATAGATCGTGGTGGTGCCGAGGCGACGGCGCAGCGCGGCGAGTTCGCGGCGCGTCTGCGTCCGCAACTTGGCGTCGAGATTCGAGAGCGGTTCGTCGAAGAGGAAGACCTGCGGCTGGCGCACGATGGCGCGGCCCAGCGCGACCCGCTGCCGCTGCCCGCCGGAGAGCTGGCGCGGCTTGCGGTCCAGCAGCCCGCCGATGTCGAGCAGCTCCGCGGCCTCGCGGACCATCGTCGCGATCCGATCCGCGGGCGTCTTCCGCAGCTTGAGGGCGAACGCGAGGTTCTCGCGGACCGTCATGTGCGGGTAGAGGGCGTAATTCTGGAACACCATCGCGATGTCACGATCGCTGGGCCGGCACGTCGTTGACGACGCGGTCGCCGATGCGGATCGTCCCCTCGGTGACGTCCTCCAGCCCCGCCACCATCCGGAGCGTGGTGCTCTTGCCGCATCCGGAGGGCCCGACCAGCACGAGGAATTCGCCCTCGGCGATCGCGAGATCGATTCGATGGACGGCCACCTGAGCCGAGCCCTTCTCCTCGTATATCTTCCGGACACCTTCCAGCGTCACTCTTGCCATCGAGATGCCTCGTGCCCGAACCTCGGACGTTCCAGTTTCCGGCCAACTTCCTCTGGGGTGCGGCAACCTCCGCCTACCAGATCGAGGGCTCGCCCCTCGCCGACGGCGCGGGTCCGAGCAATTGGCACCGGTTCTCCCACACACCCGGCACGACCGAACTCGGGGCCACCGGGGACGTCGCCTGTGATCACTATCGCCGGGCGCCCGACGACGTGCAGCTGATGCGCGCGCTGGGCCTGCAGGCGTACCGCTTCAGCCTCTCCTGGAGCCGCATCCTGCCGACCGGCCGCGGCGCCGTGAACGCTGCCGGCCTCGGTTTCTACGATCGCCTGGTCGCCGACCCGGATCGCTGACTCCCGGGGGAATCCCGCACGCCAGGATCCGGTCTGGTAGCACCCCGCCGCCCCCCAGTCTTCCGATTGGGGGGCGGCGTGCTGCGAGGCACGACCGCCAATCCTTGGACAAAGACCCGCCGACAGGGCAATTTCGTACCGTGGTGGGGTCGCGTCCCGCGCCCCGCTGCCCGCCCAGTCCCCGTGCCGGTATCCAATGATGCGGTTGGTCCATAGTCCGGCGGTCGCGAGCCGCCTCCCCCCCTGCCCTTCCGCACTGCCGCGTGCAGGCGATCCAGGGCACACCCCGTCGGGCCAGTGACGCAGCCGCTCGCGAAGGGGAGGCTGGAGGTGAGCGCGCAGGGCCCGGGCCTCTCCGTGCACTGCCAGGAACTCACCTGCTCCTACCGGAGTGACCGGGGCTCCGTCCCCGCGCTCGACCGGATCACGCTCTCCCTGCGCCCGCAGGAATTCGTCTCGTTGGTGGGACCGAGCGGCTGCGGCAAGTCCACCCTGATCCGCGCGATCGCCGGGCTGATGCCGCCGACGTCGGGGCGCATCCTCTACGGCGACGTCCCGGGCGGCGCGGGCAGTCCGCGCGGCGGCCTCGTCGTGCAGGAGAACGGCACCTTTCCGTGGATGAGCGTCGTCGACAACGTCGCCTTCGGGCTGGAGATGCAGGGTGTCGGCCGAACCGAGCGCCGTGATCGGGCCCAGGCCTACCTCGAGCGCGTCGGACTCGCCGGCCACGCGCACCACTTCCCGCACGAATTGTCCGTCGGGATGCGGCAGCGTGTCGGCATCGGGCGGGCCTTCGTGGCCGAGTCTCCGATCCTGCTGATGGACGAGCCGTTCGGCGCCCTCGACGCGCAGACGCGCTGGGTGCTCCAGACCGAGTTGTTGCGGGTCTGGTCGGAGAGCAAGCGGCTGGTGCTCTTCGTCACCCACGACATCCACGAGGCGGTCCTCCTCGCCGACCGCGTGGTGGTGATGAGCGGACATCCGGGCCGCATCCGCGAGGAGCTCCCGGTGGCCGTCGGCCGTCCGCGTGACCCGCGCGACGTGTCGCGGAAGGCGCAGGAGTTGATCTCCCACATCTGGCGACTGCTCGGCGAAGAGGTCGCGAGCGGCCTCACCGACCGATGAGCACCCTGCGCCGATCTGCCGACCGCCTCGCCTGGCTCTCGCCGGCGGTCATCGTCCTGCTGCTCGGCTCCTGGGAAGCCGGCGTGCGCCTTGGCGGGATCTCGCCGCTCCTCACCCCGGCCCCGAGTACGATCCTTCGCGAGCTGGCCACGCTCCTCGCCAACGGGGTGATGCTGACCAACCTCGGCGCCACGCTGCTGCGGCTCGGGATCGGCCTGGTGCTCGGCGCCAGCCTCGGCGTCGGTCTCGGACTCGCGATGGGCTGGTGGCCGACACTGCGTCGCACCGTCGATCCGATCGTCGCCGGGATCCACCCAATTCCGAAGATTGCGCTCTTCCCGATCCTGATCGTGCTGCTGGGTATCGGCGAGGAATCGAAGATCGCCGCGATCGCCATCGGGGCCTTCTTCCCGAGCCTCATCAACACGATGGCCGGCGTGCGTGCGATCAGCCCGGTGCAACTCGACCTGGCGCGCAACTACGGCGCCGGGACCCGTGCGATGTTCCTCCGCATCCTGCTGCCAGGAAGCCTGCCGCTGGTGCTCACCGGCCTCCGCATCTCGGCCAACGTCGCCTTCCTCTCCGCCATCGGCGTCGAGATGATCTCGGCGCACACCGGCCTCGGGTCGCTGCTCTGGCTTTCCTGGCAGGTCTTCCGGATCGAGCAGCTCTATGCGACGCTGATCGTCGTGGCGCTGGTGGGCGTCTCGCTCACCCTGACGGTCCGCGCCGCGAGCCATCGCTGGGCCCCGTGGTTGACCGACTCGGGCGTCGGGCTCTGAGCGCCGCGCGCGCGGCCCCGGGCGACGACATCGCCTCGGAGCTGGTCGCCTTCGGGCGCTTCCTGCTTGGCCTGCCCCGCTTCCTCCGCCAGCGGATGTCGGCCGCCGAGGCCGAGGCGATCCTCGCCGATCGGCTCGCACACCGCGAGCAGAATTTCCTCGCGCTCATCCGCCATGGCGTGATCGAGCACGCCGCGAGTCCGTATCGCGCCCTGCTGGCCGAGGCGCGCTGCGAATTCGCCGACCTGGAACGGCTGGTGACCGAGCGCGGCCTCGAGCCGGCACTCCGAGAGCTCCACGCGGCTGGCGTCCACCTGACGTTCGAGGAGTTCAAGGGACGGGTGCCGGTGGTGCGGAACGGGCGCGAGATCCCCTGCACCGCCGACGATTTTTCCAACCCGAGCCATCGCCGCTACTTCGCCGTCGGGTCGGGCGGCACGACTGGCCCGTCGCGGCGCGCGCGGATGGACCTGATGGCGATGCGCGGACGGATGCCGCATCGCGTGATGTTCCGCAAGGTGCACGGCATCACCGACGCCGCCGTGGCGCGGTGGCAGAACATTCCGCCCGGGAACGGCCTGACCCATGCCCTGATGGCCGCCCCGGCCGGCGAACGGCTCGAAGCGTGGTACACCTCGTCGGTGGGCGGAGCGGACGGCACGTCGTCGCGCTTTCTCCTGGCGACGCAGGTGGCAGTGACCGTCGCGCGACTGACCGGTTCGAAGGTGCCGCGCCCGGTCTTCCTGCCGTTCGACCAGGCGATCCGCCTCGCGCAATGGGCGGAAGCGCGGGTGCGGGCGGAGGGTGTCGCCGTCATTCGCGGCCCGGTGAGTCGACTCGTGCGCGTCGCGGTCGCGGCCACCGAGGCCGGGATCGACCTTCGCGGCGTGGTCATGGGTGGCGGGGGCGAACCGCCGACCCCGGCGAAGGTGGCGACCATCCTCAAGAGCGGCGCGCGCTTCGTCGCCAACTACTCGTTCTCGGAAGCCGGCTCGGTCGGCTCGGCCTGCCTGCACTCGGATGATCCGAACGACCAGCACTTCCTGCAGGATCATCTCGCACTGATCCAGTCGCCACGCATGGTGCCGGGTTTCGCCGTCGAGGTCGCGGCCTTCTGCTTCACGACGCTCCTGCCGACGGCCGGCAAGGTGCTGATCAACGTGGAATCCGACGATTACGGCGTGATCGACCAGCGCCCGTGCGGCTGCGCCTGGGAACGCCTGGGCTACCCGACGCACCTGCGCGGCATCCGCAGCTTCAAGAAGCTGACCGGCGAGGGAATCACCCTCGTCGGCAGCGACGTCGAGCGCGTGATCGACGAAGTGCTCCCCGCGCGCTTCGGAGGGTCGCCGCTGGATTATCAGCTTGAGGAGACGGAGGACGAGCGCGGCTTCACCCAGGTCGTGCTGCGGATTGCGCCACACCTCCCGAATGTCGACGAAGCCGCGGCAGTGCAGTTGCTGCTCGACGCGCTGCGACGGATCGATGCGGGCGGAGCATCCGCCTCGAACGCCTGGTCGCAGGCCGGCACCCTCCGGGTCCGGCGCGAGGCGCCGCACGCCACGGCGCGCGGCAAGGTGATGCCATTGCATTCCTCCCGGGCGACTGCGGTCGTCCCTCCGCGTGGAGACACGTCATGACCATCCTGCGACGTTGCCGTCGCCTCGCGCCACTCGTCGTGGCAGCGTCCCTCCTGGCGTGCCGCGCTGACGCCCCCGTGCCGGCCACCGAGGCCCTCGACACGGTCCGTGTCGCGAATGCGACCGGGCTCAGCCAGGCACCGATGTCGCTCGCGGCGGAAGAGGGCTATTTCCGCGAGGCCGGCATTGTGGTGGAGTTCGTGCCCGTCCGCCAGCATGAGGACGTGCTCGTGGCGCTGCTCACCGACAAGCTCGACGCCGCGGTCGAACTCTTCCAGGCCGGCTACTTCGGCGCGATGGCGCGCGGCGGCGCGCTCCGCTTCATCACGTCGACGGTGACGCTGACACCGGGCCACTGCCCCTACGTCGGGGTCGTCCTCCGCCCCGGCCTCGCCCCGGCGGAGGCGGCGCGGGGACTGCACAAGCTGCGGGTGTCCAACGACGGGATGTTCCGGTACCTGCTCAGCCGCGACCTCGAGTCGCAGGGCCTCCACCTCGCGTCCTTCGAACTGATCCGCCTGCAGGCCGAGCTCGCCGAGCAGGCGCTGGTGAAGGGCACCTTCGACGGGGCGATCCTCGCGGAGCCGTTCCTGAGTCGTGCCGCCCGGAGCGGCACCTTCTGGATGCCCTCGCAGGCGGCCACCCCCAACGTCGAGATCGGCGGGCTGCTCGTCGGCAACGCCCTCCTCACGACGCGCCGCGACGTGGGCATCCGCTTCCTCGCCGCCTACCGCCGTGGCGTGGCGACGTTCAACGAGGGCAAGACCCCGGCGAACTTCGCCGCGATGCAGCGCGCGACGGGGCTCGACTCCACGACCCTCGCCGGGGCGTGCTGGCCGGCGTTCCGTGCCGATGGCCGGCTCAACCTCGACGGGGTCATGGCCTACCAGTCCTGGCTGGTCAAGCAGGGGCTCGCCGACGTGACCGCGACACCGGCGCAGTTCTGGGATTCGACCTTGGTGGCGGCTACCGACACCATTCTTCGCCACACTCCACCGAGGACGCCACAATGACCCCCCTGGCACTGCGACGCCTTGTCCCGCGCGGACTGCTCCTGATTTCCCTGGCGTGCCTCCCCCGTCTCGGGGCCCAGGGCGTGCCCGACAGCGCGCAGCAGCGCCCGGTCACCAAGCTCGGCGAAATCGTCACGACGGCGTCCCGCGTGAGCGAGCTCGTCGGCCAGAGTCCCGTCAACGTCACGACGATCACCCGCCGCGACCTCGCGACGACGCCAGCGTCGACGGTGCCGAGCCTGCTGTGGCGGATCCCGGGCTTCACGATGCGCGACCATCAGAGCGCCTCGGCGAGCAGCCCGGGGCGTCGCGTCGCCTCGTTCCGCGGCCTCTCCGGCAGCTCGGGCGGACGCACGCTCATCCTGGTCGACGGTGTGCCGCTCAACGACGGATTCAACGGGTACATGCAGTGGAACCGGATTCCGCTCGCACTGGTCGATCGGGTCGAGGTGATCCGTGGTGGTGGTTCGATGATCTGGGGCAGTCGTTCGCTGGGCGGCGTGGTCAACATCCTGACCCGGCGTCCGTCGGCGACAGGGCTGCAGGCCCAGGCCGAGGGCGGCACCGGCAACAGCTATCGCGGGACCGTGAGCGGCAGCCTGGTGCACGCGAAGCTCCGCGCGTCGGCGACGACCGACTGGTCCGGCACCGATGGCTATCTGGTCACCCGTCCCGATCTTCGGGGCGCCGCCGACGTGCCATCGGGCGACAAGACGAAGGTGGTCACGGGGCAACTCGCGTATGATCTCACGCCCGCGCTGGAGGCCACGGCGAGCGGCAGCTATTTCGACCTCGATTCGCGCGGACCGACGCCGGGCGGCGGCAACACCTCCGACGCGTCGGAGCTTCGCGCCGGGCTGCGCTGGCTCTCCGGCCGCAGGCGGCCTCTGGTCGCTGCGGACGCTACCGGACCCACACGAACTACCTGAACCACAGCGGCATCGTGTCGAGCGACCGGAACACGGAGACGCCGAACCGCGAGCAGACGCAGGCGGCCACGGTGCTGGCCGCGTCGCTGCAGTGGTCCCAGCTGCTCGCCGGGCGGCACCAGGTATCGGCGGGTCTCGACCTCTCGCGTGCCGAGGGGACGATCGACGAGCTCGGCAACTACGTCAACGGCGCCTGGACGCTGAACCGCGGCAATGGCGGCGAGCAGCAGCTCGGCGGGCTCTTCCTCCAGGACAACATCCGGCTGAACGACCGCTGGCAGCTGCAGGCCGCGCTCCGCGGCGACCGCATCCACAACGTCGACGGCTATCGGCTCGACACCACGCTCCCCGCGGGGACGGCGGTGCTCGACACGGCGTATGCGACGGTGACCCGGAACCACCTGAACTACAGCGTCGGCCTGCGCTTCGAGGCCTCGCCGCAGATGACGTGGCGCGCCAGCACCTATTCGGCGCTCCGGGCGCCGACGCTCTTCGAGCTCTACCAGACGAACTACTCGACCCGCGGTGCCGTCATCGCGGCCAACCCCTCGCTCCGCCCCGAGACGCTCCGCGGCGTCGAACTCGGCGTGGACCTGCTGCCGTCGCCTACCTCGGTCCTGCGCCTCAACGCCTTCCTCAACAAGGTGGAAGACGCGATCCTCGACTTCACGATCGGGACGGCGACCACGAACGGTCAGGTGTTCACCGAATGCGGGGCCGTGCCGAGGAACCAGGCGTGCCGGCAGCGCCGCAACGTCGCCGGGCTCCGGACCCTCGGCCTCGAGTCGGAGGTCGAGCTCCATCCCGCCGCGCACTGGAGCGTCTGGGGGAGCTACACCTACAACCCGACGCGCATCGACGCCCCGGGCGACGCGATCGACGGCCTGCTCGCGCGCGGGGCGGCGAAGCACATGGCGTCCGCGAGCGTCACCTTCGACGCCCCGAAGCTGGCGACGCTCACGATCGAGCAGCGCTACGTCGGCCCGCGCCAGGACGACGACCTGAACACCACGCCGCTCGACCACTTCTTCGTCACCGGGCTGCGCGCCTCGCGCCAGCTGGTGCCGCAGGCGACGCTCTACGTGAAGGTGGAGAACCTCTTCGACACCCGGTATGAGGTGACCCGCAGCACCAACGGCTATGTCGAGGTCGCGATGCCGCGCTGGATCACCGTGGGGATGAAGACTTCGTGGTGACCGGACGCGGGTGATGGGGACGTCGTGCGGATAAGGCCCTCGCAGCGCGGCGAGGGCCAGGGAAAGTTCATCCCGGCGAACGCGGAGGACACGCGCCACCAGCGCGCCTCCCTCCGGAGCGCCTGGCGCGAGTCACGCGACCTGCTCCGGCAGCACCGCGCGCGCCTCGGGGCCGGCGTGCTGCTGATGGTGATCAGCCGGGGGGCCGGGCTCGTCCTCCCCGCATCGTCCAAGTACCTGATCGATCACGTGATCGTCGCCGGCCAGTACGACCTGCTCCTGCCGCTGGCCGCCGTCGTCGCCGTGGCGACCCTGGTGCAGGCCGGCACCGGCTTCGCGCTGTCCCAGGTGCTCGGCATCGCGGCCCAGCGCGCCGTGGCGAACATGCGCCGGCGCGTCGAGGCGCACGTGCTCCGGCTGCCGGTGCGGCAGTTCGATGCGACGCAGGTCGGCGTCCTCGTCTCGCGGATCATGACCGACGCCGACGGGCTCCGGAACCTCGTCGGCACGGGCTTCACCGAGCTGCTCGGCGGCCTCTTCACCGCGACGGCCGCGCTCGCGGTGCTGATCTCGATCAGCTGGCAGATCACCGCGGTCGTGATGGTGGTGCTGGCGATCTTCGGCGCCACGCTCGCGATCGCCTTCTCCCGGCTGCGGCCGGTCTTCCGCGAACGGAATCGCCAGAGCGCGGAGGTCACCGGGCGGCTCGCCGAGACGCTTGGCGGGATCCGGATCGTCAAGTCGTACGTGGCCGAGCGGCGCGAAGACCTGGTCTTCGCGCGCGGCATCCACCGGATCTTCCGGAGCAGCGCCATCTCGATCACCGGCTGGTCGCTGATCAGCGCGATGACCACCCTGGTCATCGGGGCGATTGCGGTGATCATGATCCTGCTGGGCGGCAACGCGCTCCGTGCCGGCGCGCTCACGCTGGGCGACCTCGGCATGTACGTCCTCTTTGCCGGCCTGGTCGCGGCGCCACTGATCCAGATCGCCCAGGTCGGGACGCAGGTCGCGGAGGCGTTCGCGGGACTCGACCGGATCCGGGAACTCCTCGACCTCCCGACCGAGGACCAGGAGGATGCGGGGCGGCTCCCCGTGCCGCCGCTCCGGGGCGAAGTCCGCTTCGAGGATGTCAGCTTTGCCTACGTGCCGGGGGTCCCGGTCCTGCGCCACGTCTCGTTCGTGGCGCCCGGCGGGCACGACGACGGCCCTCGTGGGCGCGAGCGGGTCCGGCAAGAGCACCCTGCTCTCGCTGATGACGGCGTTCAACCGGCCGACATCGGGCCGCATCCTGATCGACGGACTCGACCTCGCCTCGCTGCGGTTGCGCGAGTTCCGCGGGCGACTCGGGATGGTGCTCCAGGACAACTTCCTCTTCGACGGGACGATCCTCGAGAACATCCGGTTTTCGCGCCCCGAGGCGACGCTCGCGCAGGTGCGGGCGGTCGGGCGGATCGCGCACTGCGACGAGTTCATCGCGCTCTTCCCCGACGGCTATGACACCATCGTGGGCGAGCGCGGCATCAAGTTGTCGGGCGGGCAGCGGCAGCGCGTGGCGATCGCCCGCGCGATCCTGGCGGACCCGGCCATCCTGCTGCTGGACGAGGCCACCTCGTCGCTCGACAGCGAAAGCGAGGCGATGGTGCAGGAGGGATTGGAGGCGCTGCGCCGCGGGCGCACCTCATTCGTGATTGCGCACCGGCTCTCGACCATCACCAGCGCCGACCGGATCCTCGTGCTCGAGGCCGGCGCGGTCGTCGAATCAGGTACGCACGAGGAACTGCTGGCCCTGGGTGGCCGGTACCACGCGCTCTACCAGCGCCAGTACCGCCGGGAGCGCAATCGCTTCACGAATCCCGGCGAAGAGCTCATCCCCCCGAGCTGACGTCCGCGGCGCCCGCCTCCCCGCGCACGTCCCGGATCAGCGCGAGAAAACGCTCCACCACGACCTCCTCCGACCAGTGCGCCGCGACGGCCGGTTCCGCCCGGGCGGCAAGGTCGTCCCGGTAAACCGGGTCGTCCACGAGTCGGCGCAGGATGCCAAGGAGCTCCTCCGGCGTCCGGAAGAGTGTGCCGGCGCCCGACCGCTCGGCGACTTCGGGGGCCGGACCGATGTCGCGCGCCACGAACGGCACCCCCGCCTGGAGCGACTCGATGAGCACGCGGGCGAATGCCTCGAAACCCATGGAGGGGGCGATCGTGGCGATGGCCCCGCGGTACAGGTCGGCCACCTCCGCATGGGGGATCCGTCCGAGGAAGTGCACGTTGGGCAATGGCTGTGCAAGCGCCCGCAGCGCGGCGCCGTGACTCCCGTCGCCGGCAATGAGGAGGTCGACATCCGGCAGCGCCCCGAAGAGCGGGATCACGTCGTCGAGGCCCTTGATATGTTCGAGGCGGCCGACGAAGAGGAAGTAGCGTCGTGCCCGGCGCGGGGGCGGCGTCGCCGGGCGGCGCTCCGGCAGGAAGTTCGGCAGCACCGTCATCGGCTGCGTGATCCCGTGCTCGCGGTGCTTCTGGCGACTGAATTCGCTGAGCGCGATGATCAGGTCCATCCTCGCGAGGCCGCGCGAGATCGCGCCGGTGTGGCGCCAGAGCTGCGGCGGCCGCCGGTAGGTCAGGCTGCAGCGCACGCAGGTGCGGGTCGTGCACGGCTCGCGCCGGTGACGGAGCAGCACGTGCGTGGCGCAGACGAGCCAATGCTCCCGGGCGACGTAGACGGTGGTGGCCGGCGTCGGCCAGGCGAGCATGCCGGGACCACCGATGAGCGACGGGTTGTGATAGACGATCACGTCGAAGCCGCCGCCCTGCACCAGGGCCCGGAGTCGGCGGCGGTGCACGACCGGCGCGCCGACCTGCTGGACCAGCGCGGCGGAAAACGTCGGCCACCGGCTCCGGAGGGCAATGACCTCGATCCCGTCGTCGGCAGCGGTCGGGTGGTGTGGCGGGGGAGGATCGGGATGGAGGGCCGCGAACGCTTCGGCCGAGTGGACCACGGTCACCTGATGCCCACGACGAACCAGCGCCTGCGACCATTCCCGGACGCTGATCGCGTCGCCGCCAAAGGAGTGCGGCGGATAGAAGGTGCAGACCATCAGGAAGCGCATCGCGACACCCGATCCATGGAGCGGAGGGGAATCGAACCCCTGACCCCCTGCTTGCAAAGCAGGTGCTCTCCCAACTGAGCTACCGCCCCGACGCCGGGGAAGGTAGCGCGGTGCCCCCCGACGAAAAAGGCGTCAGGGGGGGATTACGTTTCATCAAGGCCGCCCCCGACCGGGTGCCCAATCAGCCGCCTCACCATTCTCTGCCCGGAGTGCCTCGCCATGCCCTTCTCGCGTCCCGCCGCCCTCGCCCTCGCCGTTCTCCTCGTCGCCGCGTGCGGCGATTCCGGCACCAACTCCGGCAATGAAAGCACTATGACGGCGACGGTCGCCGGCAGCGCCTGGAGCGGCACGCTGGCCGTGCAGGGCACCCACAATGGCAACGTGCTGGCCATCAGTGGCACCAATGGCACCTACCAGCTCTCGCTGACGATTCCGGGCGTAGCCGCCACCGGCACCTTCAACTTCGGGCCGGGCAACCTCGGCATCGCCCAGCTGGTCCAGGTCACGACAGGCACGCCCGCGTGGACGACCTCCCTCGTCGGTGGCACCGGGTCGATCACCGTGACCACGCTCACCGCGACCCGCGCCGCCGGCAGCTTCTCCTTCACGGGCGCCGCGTCGCCTGGCACGTCGGCGACCGGGACGCGGGCGGTGACGAGTGGGTCGTTCGATGTGACGTTCTAGTCGTTAGTCGTTGGTCGGTAGTCATTTGCACTCGGAGGCCGGCTCCCACTACGGGCACCGGCCTTCTTGCGGTCCAACAACGACTAACGACTAACGACTCACGATGTCTTCTGCAGCTTCGCCGCCACCTTCTCCACCTCCCCCATCACCCGCAACAGATTCCCGCCCCAGATCTTGGCGATCTGCGCCTCGGTGTAGCCGCGCTTCACCATTTCGAGCGTGACGTTGAAGGTCTCGCCGGCGTTCCGCCACCCTTCGACGCCGCCACCGCCATCGAAATCCGAAGATGATCCCCACATGGTCGATGCCGATCAATTTGACCGCGTAGTCGATATGGTCGACGAAGTCGGCGACGGTCGCAGCGGCGTCGGCGGGATAGCGGCGATTGGTGATGTCTTCCTGGGCGGCGAGGTAGCGGTTGCGTGCCTCGTTCGGGAGCGCCTCGACCTGGGCCGTCACCTGCGCCTGCTGGGTCGCGGTGATGCCGAACTCCTTCCGCAGGCTGGCGATCGCGTCGCGACGCGCGGAATCGCGCACGGCCGCGTCGGCGTTGCACTTCACATAACCGTTGAAGGCCACGAGCTGCGCGACGCCGCCATTCTTCGCGAGCGCCCGCAACTGCTCGTCGTCGAGGTTGCGGCTGTGGTTGCAGATCGCCCGGACACCGGAATGCGACGCAATGATCGGCGCCTTGGTGATTGCCAACGTCTGCATCATCGATTCCTTCGACGGGTGCGAAATGTCGATCATCATCCCGACCCGGTTCATCTCGACGATCACCTCGCGACCGAGCGGCGAGAGGCCATGATGCAGCCAGACGCCGTCCCGTTCGCCGGTATTCGAATCGGAGAGCTGGGAGTGGCCGTTGTGCGCCAGGGACATATACCGGCCGCCAAGGGCATGGAACTTGGCGACGTTCGTGATGTCGGTCCCGATCGAGAAGCCGTTTTCGACCCCGATGAAGATGACCTTCTTCCCTTCCTTGTGGATCCGCCGCGCATCCGCGGCCGTCAAGGCGAGCGCGGCCCGGGTCGGCGCGATCGAATCGACCAGCCGGTGGACCGCCGCAAACTTCTCCAGTGCCTGGGCGTTCGCGCGCGCGAAACTCGCCGGCGTAAGGTCTGCGGACTGTCCGACGTACGCAATCAGGAACGCGCCGCCGAGGCCACCCTTTTCCATCTTGACCAGGTCGACCTGCTGCCGGCCCGGGAGGTCGGTGCCGTAGTTGGGCATCCCGACGCGAAATGCCGACGGATTGATGTCGACGTGGGTATCGATCGACAGGACCTTGTCGTGGATCGCGCGGGCCTTGGCGAGCAGCTTGGCGTCCGGGACGGCCGCTGGTGCCTGAGCGGCCGCTGGCGACGCGCCAATCGCGGTGAACAGCAGCAGCGGCAAGACGGAACGGAAACGGGTCACGACGGGCTCCGGAGAGGAGGGAAACGATGATCGCGAGTGCGCTGGCTCAAAAGTAACGTCCGATCCGGCAGGTGGCCTCGGTCGCTCAGCGGGCCGGGGCGACAAGCTGTTCGGCGGCGCGCAGACCGCCGAGCATGACCTCATGTACGGCGAGACCCGCACGCCAGGCGCCGGTGAAGCGCAGGCCCGGTCGGCTCGCTTCGAGTGCCGCTGCCGGTGCGAGCCGCGCCGCATGGCCACGCGTCGCAATCGGCAGCGCCGCGCGCCACCGACGCACTTCACAGAACGCCGGCTCACCGGCCGCACCCAGCAGATCCCGCAGCTCCGCGCGCACCATCTCAACGATGCTCGCGTCGGTCATCTCGGCGACCTCCGGATGACGCATCCCTCCAGCGAACGCGGTGAGCAGCACGTGGCCTGCGGGGACACGTTCGGGGAAGAGTGTCGACGGGAAGAGAGTGCCGAGGATCCGACGCCCTTCACTCGACGGCGCGAGGAGGCCGGAGCCGTCGAGCGGGTGGGCAACATGTTCGCGTCGATAGCCGAGCGAGACGGTCACCAACGAGGAATGCGGGATGGTCGCGACGCTGCGGGTGGCGTCGCCACCGGGGAAGTCGAGCTGTAACGACTCGAAGGCGCTCGCCGGGCAGGCGAAGATCACGCCGTCGACTTCCGCACTCGCGCCGTCGGCGGTGTGGACGGAATAGCCATTGTCGCGCGCGGCGACGCGCACGACAGGGCGCCCGGACCGAACCTGGGGCCCGAGCAGGGTCGCGAGTTGCTCGATGATTTCCCCGAGGCCGTGCCGACACGACCAGAGTCCGCCACCGAGTGCTTCGCCGCGTCGACGCGCCTGGCTGCGTGAACGCACGGCCCCCTTGAGGACCGAGCCACCGATCTGCTCGTACTCCACCAGCTTCGGGAAGGCGACGCGTACCAGCATTTGCGTGGGGTCCGCCCCGCTCGTGCCCGCCACCAGCGGATCGAAGAGTCTGGCGGCAACCTCGTCGCCGAAGCGTCGGCGCGCGAAGGCGTCCACACTCTCATCCGGGTCATTCCTCCCCTTCGCGACGAACGGCTCCTTCAACATGCGGAGTCGACCGGCGACCGAGAGGATCGGCGTCGCGACGAGATCGCCGGGCGAGAGCGGCAGGAGCTGCGGTGCACCATCGTGCACGAGGTAGCGTCGCTTCACCGCGTCCGTGGGGCGCACGATCCGACCGGCAAGGCCCGCGCGATCGAGCAACGCGCGCACGTCGCGGTCGGGTTCGTTCACCGTATTGGGTCCGCATTCGGCCAGCCACCCGTCGCGGCGGATGGTCTCGATCGAGCCGCCCAGTCTGTTCGAGGCCTCAAAGACCAGCGGCTCGGCGTCGAGCTCCTGCAGCCGACGCGCCGCGACCAAACCAGCGGCCCCGGCACCGACGATGGCGATCCGAGGCACGCTCAGCGGTTCTCGAACGCCGCTACGCCGGCACGGCGCGACCGACGATGGTTAGACGGAAGGTCCACGACTCAACCTGCACGTGAGGGGAGGACGGGGGTGCCGCATGCCTGGGGGTTCCTGCGAAGATAGCGCAGACCGGCCGCGTCAGGGACGGGTGACGAGCGTGGCCCCCCATTGCGTGGCATCGAGCAGCGCGAAGGTCGCCCCGTCGGCCACCTGGTCCACCCGCACCACGTAGCGACTCGCGAGCGCACGATCGGGAATGCGGAGCACCGCGACCTCCCCGGCACCCGCCGGGCCGAGCAGCAGCAGGTGCGTGCCACTGCCGTCGCTCGTCATGGCCTCCTCGAGTCCGCCCCCGGGCACCACACTGGTCACGAGCCCGCCGCTCACCGTGAGCACGATCGCACCGGCGGCCGCCCCTCCGGGTACCGTGAGGTGGACCGCGAGTTCCCCCGGCGTCGGTGGCACGGCGTCGGTCCCGCCACACCCCGCCACGAGCAGCACGACCATCAGCGTTCGGCGCATCAGCGCCCTCCCGCGCCGACCAGGCGCTGCAAGGCAGTGGGCAGCGGGCGTCCGGTCCGACGCAACCACGCCAGCAGGTCGCCGACGTCGTAGCTGCCGTTCCGATTGCCGATCACGTCGAGATACGAAACGCTGGTCGGCGCGCGAGCGCCGGCGCCACCGAGCACCGCGGCCACCGCCGCAGGCAAGGTCGACCGTCACGGCCTGGACGAAGTCGGCCGTCAGATCGTAGGGATGCTGCACCGTGAGGTTCACGGTCGCGTTCGAGGTCGTGCTGTCGCCGCGCCAGCCGAGGAACTCGACCCCGGCCCCGGGCGCGGCGTCCAGTCGGACGGTGAGCCCGATGTCGAGGAAGCTCCCGGTGCCGACCACGCCGCTGACCGAAGTGGTGACGGTGCCGGGCCCATTCACCACGACCCGGATCACGGTGCGCCGCGGCGAAGTCGGCAAAGAGCGAATCGGGCGGCCCAGCGCGCGTGACCAATGTCTGGGTGCGGGCGCCGCCGTTGCTCCAGCCGAGCCAGCGCAACGCGCTCCGCCCGTCGAAGCTCGACTGGATCGAATCGGCGGTGATCGTCACCGCCTCGCCGGGCGGGAAGACCTCGCGATACGTCTGGGCATTGACGCCGTTGACGCGCACCCGGGCCTGGGCGCTGCGCGAGGCGACCACCGTCGGGGCGCGGCGCAGGAAGCGGAAGTGCACCCGACCACCGGCTTCCGTTTGGATGCGGTCGACGCGCACCTGCAATGGGGTGCCATCGACGCGCGCCGCCTGCGGCACGGTCGCGAGGCCGAAATCGTGGTTCGCCGTGGTGCCGGGAAAGGGGTCGCCCCCGTCGCCGCGATTGCCGACGCCGGGCACCGCCGAGCGGAGCTGATTGAGCCCGTCGGCCTGCACGAGCGCCACCCCCTGACCGATGCCCGCGTTCACGGTGTTGCTCGATCGGGTGGCCGCGACGCGCGCGGCGTCGATCTGCCAGATCAGGAGCCCCGGCCCCTTGGCCCGACTGAACGCCGGATTCATCATCGCGGTGTCGCTGCCGACCCGCTGGCGATTCTCGAGCAGCAGGTAGGTCGAGGGATCGGCGGTGGCGCCGTAATACACGGTGTCCGCCGTTTGCACCGCCGGCGCCGAACGCTCGGCGCCGCTGCTCAGCGTGTCGACGGTCACCCAGCCGAGCTCGACCAGCGACCACGCCTCGAACGATGCCGGCGACCAGGGCCGCGCGTAGTTGCCGGAACCCATCAGCCCCCACTCGCCGATCCCCTCGGTGTTCGAGTTGGCGTCGGTGTCGTAAAGGTCAGGGAGCCCGAAGGCGTGACCGGTTTCGTGCGCGACGGTGCCCACCGGCATGATCTGTCCGGTGGTGCAGGCGGTGTTGCCACCGACCGCGCTCTGCAGCGTGTACGAGTTCACCCGCAGGAAACTGCCGGGAACGACGACGCCGCCGGGCCCGCGACGCGGCGTGCGCGTCAGGTACGCCTGGCCGCCATTCCACCCGGAGATGCGGAAGCGGTGCGCCCAGAGGCCGGTGCCCCCGCACGCGCCATCGACACGCGCCTGCAGGAAGGTCACGAAGTCGACGATGCCGTCGTCGTCACCGGAATTCGGCAGGCCATCGGGGCCGTCGTTGTCGTAGGCACCCCAGACGGTCGCGCTGTCGGCTCGCAGGGAGACGGCGTCGAGCGCGCCGAGGAGCAGGTCGGCCATCCGGCTCCGGACACGCGCGGGACAGGGGCCGTTCACCCCGATGCCGTTGCAGCCGTCCTCGTAGAAGCCGGCAGTGCTGTCCATCGTGACCCAGTCGAAGACCGCGCCATCGAGGGTGATCTTCCCGCGCGACTGGGCCGCATAGAACGTCTTCAGGCTCCACGCCTGTCCCACCGGGGCGGCCGAGAAGAGCACCTGCTGGTAGTCGGGAGCCGGAAAGGGGGCGACGACGTCGCGGAAGGCGATCGGGACGACCGGAACGAAGTAGTTGCCGGTGACCCGGAGGCCCGCATCGTTGGCGTTCAGCCGGGCCAGGGCGCCGCCCCGGAGGATCGCCTCGCGGGTGGCCAGGATCCGGGATGTGGCGAGGCGCCAGGCGCCGTCCGGCGCGATGTCGAAGCCCCGGACCTCGAACTGCCCCGGTCGGGCCCTGGGGTACTGCGCCTGCGCCGGCCAGGCGCCGAGCAGCGCCAGACCGACCCCGAGGAATCCCCGAAGCCCCCGCCGACGCCCCGGCCCCGTGGGGCCTGACTTGCCTTGTCTCGCCCCGCCGTCGGTCATAGCTTTCCCCATTGGCCAAGCTCCAACTTAGGCCCCATCCCTATCGAAGTTCCACCCGTAACTCCGCGAGGAACCGTGGCGACTGAGACACACCCCACGCAGGAGGCCCAGGTGATGCTCTTCGACAAGTGTCGGCAGTTCACCCAGGCCCGCGAGATCCAGGCGGCCGGGTTGTACCCCTACTTCAAGCCGATTTCCGAGTCCGAGGACACGGTCGTCACCATCGACGGCCAAAAGCGGATCATGCTCGGCTCGAACAACTACCTCGGCCTGACCCACCACCCCAAGGTGCTCGAGGCGGCCACCCGGGCGCTGCACCGCTACGGGGCGGGCTGCACCGGCTCACGCTTCCTGAATGGCTCGCTCGACCTGCATGAGCAGCTCGAAGCGGCGCTGGCCAAGTTCCTCGGCAAGGAAGCCGCCCTGGTCTTCTCGACCGGCTACGGCGCGAACCTCGGCCTGATCTCCGGCCTCCTCGGGCGCGGCGAGACGGTGTATCTCGACAAGCTCGACCACGCCTGCATCGTCGACGGCGCCAAGCTCTCGTACGGCGAGACGCAGCGCTTCAACCACGGCGACCTCGACCACCTGACTCGGCTGCTCGAGCGGAACACGACAGGCAAGGGGACGATGGTCGTGGTCGACGGCGTGTATTCGATGGAAGGGGACATCGCCGACATCCCGGGCCTCAGCAAGATCTGCAAGCGCTTCGGCGCGGCCCTCGTGGTGGACGATGCCCACGCCCTCGGCGTGATCGGCCCGAATGGCGAAGGCACCGGCGCGCACTGGGGGATGCAGGACGACGTCGACATCATCGCCGGCACCTTCTCGAAGTCGCTCGCGTCGGTCGGCGGCTTCGTCGCCGCCGATGAGTCGGTGATCCACTTCCTCAAGCACCACTCGCGGCCCTTCATCTTCACCGCCTCGCTCCCGCCCGCCAACACGGCCGGCGTGCTCGCGGCGCTGGAAGTGCTGCAGGAGGAGCCGGAACGCCGCACCACGCTGTGGGCCAACGCCAAGCACCTCGCCGACGGCTTCCGCGCCCTCGGCTTCGAGATCGGCGAGACCGTCACGCCGATCATCCCCGTGCTGATCGGCCCGCTCGAGACCACCTTCGTCTTCTGGCGGAAGCTGTACGACGCCGGCGTCTTCACCAATCCGGTGGTGCCGCCCGCCGTGCCGCCCTCGCAGTGCCGCCTCCGCACCAGCGTGATGGCGACCCACACGCCGGCCCAGATCGACACCGCCCTGGAGGCCTTCGGGCGCATCGGTCGCGAGCTGGGGGTCATCTGACCGGGGCGCCGGCCATCCGGCGCGTCGAGACCGCCAAGGACCTCGCCGCCTTCATCGACTTGCCGTATCGGCTGCATCGGCGGGACCCGAACTGGGTCCCGCCGTTTCGCGCCGAGGTGAAGAAGCTGCTCGATCGCGCGAAGAATCCGTTCTTTGCCCACGCCGAGGCCGAATATTTCCTGGCCGAGCGCGGTGGCGAGGTCGTCGGCCGGATCGCCGCGATCCACAACCGGCTGCACAACGAAGTACACCACGACCGCGTCGGCTTCTTCGGCTTCTTCGAGTGCATCAACGACTTCACCGTCGCGGCCCCGCTCCTCGACGCCGCCTCGGCGTGGGTCAAGGCGAAGGGGCTCGACACGGTGCGCGGCCCCGCGTCGTTCTCGGTCAACGACGAATGCGGCCTCCTCATCGACGGCTTCGACACGCCGAACACGCTGATGATGCCGCACAATCCGCCCTACTATCTCACGCTCCTCGAGGACCGCGGGCTTCGTGAAGGCCAAGGACCTGGTCTGCCTGCAGGCCGGCTCGCTCGAGAATCCGCTGGAGCCGCCCGAACGCACCGCGCGCGCCGTCGAGCTGCTGAAGAAGCGCTACGGCCTCACGATTCGCGGCCTCGACATGAAGCACTTCCAACAGGAAGTCGAGCTGGTGAAGGTGCTGTACAACGCCTGCTGGGAGAGCAACTGGGGCTTCGTGCCGATGACCGATGCGGAGATCGACGCGCTGGCCGAGGGCTTCAAGCCGGTGGTGATCCCGAACCTCGTCCCGTTCATCGAGAAGGACGGCAAGCCGATCGCCTTCGGCCTGGCGATGCCCGACCTGAACGAGGTGCTGCGGCACAACCATTCGGGCGGGATGTTCCCCGCCTCGCTCACGATGCTCTGGAAGCTCAAGACCAAGCAGATCACGCGGGCCCGCATCCTGTTGCTCGGCGTGCTGCCGGAGTGGCGCGGCAAGGGAATCGACTCGGCGCTGTACCACTGGATCTGGAGCAAGGCGGCCGAGATCGGCATCGGCTGGGGCGAGGCCGGCTGGCTGCTCGAAGACAACGGGGCGATCATCCAGGGCCTCACCAAGACCGGCTTCACCCCCTACAAGACGTACCGGCTCCTCGACCGCCCCGCGACATGAAGGCGCTCGTCACCGGGGCCACCGGCTTCGTGGGCGGTCACCTGGTGGATCGCCTGCTCGCGCGCGGCGACACGGTCACCGCGCTGGTGCGCTCCCCCGCGAAGGCGGCGGAGCTCGCCTCGCGTGGCGTGCGGCTGGTGCGCGGCGATCTCGGCGATCATGCCGCGCTGGCCGAGGCCGCGGCGGCGCAGGAGGTCGTCTACCACGCCGCCGCGCTGACCGGCGCGGTCGACGAGGCGGAGTTCCTCGCGGCCAATCGTGATGGGACCGCGAACCTGGTGCAGGCCGCACTCGCCGGCGGAGCACCACGCTTCGTCCTGGTGAGCTCGATGGCGGCCGGCGGCCCTGCCTCGCGGGGTCGGCCCAAGGGTGCCGATGGGCACGACGCGCCGGTCACGATGTACGGTCGGAGCAAGCTCGCCTCCGAGCAGGTGCTCCGCGGCGCCGCGCTGCCGTGGGTGATCCTGCGGCCGCCGACGGTGTATGGCCCCCGCGACCGCGACAACCTGATCACCGTCTACAAGGCGGCGCGCCTCGGCATCGCACCGGTCTTCGGCGACGGCTCGATGGAGGTGTCGATCGTGCACGTCGAGGACCTCGCCGATGCCATCGTCCTCGCCGGCACAACGGGCGATGCCGTGCTCGGACAGACGTACTACGCCAACCATCCCGAGGTCCTCTCCTCCGCCGACCTCGTGCGCGAGATCGCGCGGAGCATGGGGCGCGGCGTCACGCTGCTGCCGATTCCGGAATGGGCCGCGCGCATGGCGCTGACCGCCACCGGCGCTTGGGCCGCGGCGCTCCGGCGCAAGACGATCCTCCGCGCCGACAAGGCGAACGAGTTCTACCAGCCCGCCTGGACTGGCGACGCGGCACCCTTCATCGCCGCGACCGGCTGGCAGCCGCGTTTCGACGCGGCCAGCGGGCTGGCCCACACCCACGACTGGTACCGCCAGGCGGGATGGCTCTGAGCGCGAAGCACGCGTGGCGGCGCGTCGACGTCATGGTCGCCGGCTATGGGCTCTTCGTGGCCAGCCTTGGCCTCACGCGCATCGGCCAGCGCGGCGTGCCGTGGATCGTCGCCGCACACCTCGCACTCCCGCTGCTGACCTGGCTCGTGACGCGCGCCTCCGACGGCGCGATCGGCCGCGCGCTTCGCGCGAGCTACCCGGTCCTGCTGCTCGCCGGGCTCTACTCGGCGATCGACATCATGAATGGCTTCGGCGCGGCAGCCACCTGGGATGCACCGCTCCAGGCCGCCGAGGCGTGGATCTTCCACGGCCAGCCGAGTCGCGACTGGTGGCGCGCTGCACCCAACGCCTTCTGGTCGACGCTGCTGCACGGCGTGTACTTCTCGTACTACATCCTCGTGCCGCTCCCGGTGCTCGTCTTCCTGGCACAGCGCCGTCCGGCGGCGCTCGAGCGCTATCTCGACGGCCTGATCGCGACCTTCCTGCTCTGCTACGTCGCCTATCTGCTGCTGCCCGTCGCGGGGCCGTACTACCAGTTCACGCGCCCGACGGGGGCGTTCGTTGCGAATGGCGCGGCGCAGCTGGTGTACGCCACGCTCGCGCGCGGAAGCGCGTTCGGCGCCGCATTCCCGTCGTCGCATGTCGCCGCGACCGTCGCCGCGACCGTCGGCGCGTGGCTCGGCTCGAAGCGGCTCGGGATGGCCATGGCCATCCCCACCGTGCTGCTCGCGGTGGGCGTGGTCTACTGCCAGATGCATTATGTGGTGGACAGTGCGGCCGGGGTGCTGCTCGGGGTGAGCGTGCCGCTGCTGATGGCGCGGGGCGAACGCAACGCGGGGGCGTCCGATGGACGCCCCCGCGCGGATGGTGCAACCGCCGTCCGACTTACTGGACGGTGATCTTGCCGTGCATCCCCATCGCCATGTGCGGCAGGCAGGTGAACCGGTACTCACCAACCGGCGCGCCGGCGAAGTTGATCGTCATCTCTTCGCCCGTGTTCAGCAGCGCAGAGGCCAGCGGGCCCTGCTTGTTCGTGATGGCAGCATCCAGGACCGCGGCGGCGCCGGCCGGAATGCTGTCGCCATGGAACTGGACGTTGTGCAGGCCGCCCGAGACGCTCTTGAACGTCACGGCATCGCCCGCCTTGATGGTGAGCTCGGCCGGCGAGAACTTGAACGTCGTGCCGTCCTGGATCATCTCCACCACATGCGTGGTGCCCGTCACCGCCGGGGCCGCCGCCGGAGCGGTCGCTTCCGGGGTCGCAGTCTCCGCCCCTTCCTTCTTCTCTCCACCGCAGGCCGCGAGCACCAGGGCCACTGCAGCAATCATCGCAGGAACGCGCATCGTTCGTCTTGCCTCATCCCTGGTGTGTGATGTGTGCGTCGATGCTGCCCCCCGGCAGCGCCGGCTCCCGGCCACCAGGATCACGGGAAGGCGGAAGGATAACGCCTTGGCCCGCGATCCTCTAGGCAAGGGGAGGAAGACGCTGGCGATTCCGTCGGGCCCCGCTACTTTCCGGCCGGTCACCTGCCCCCCCGTACCTCTCGCCCCGGACGGCCATGTCGCTCCCCCCCTGTAGTTCGCTCGGCCGGCACTGCCGGGCGCTCAAGCTCACCATCCGGGTGGCAGCCATCGAAGGGAACGAGGACCACGACGCGACCTGGCTCTTCGGCCATACCCAGCGGGTGGATTTCGGCAGGACGTTCGAGGACGACGAGGAGCTCTGGGTCGAGGCCGAGGTGCACGTCCCGTGTCGCCACCTGCAACAGCGGGAGGATGGCACGGTGCGCTGCGCCGGGTACGGATACACCGGAAGGGTGGCCGTGCCGAAACGTCCCCCCGCCCCGCGTCGGTTGGGCGGCGACCAGTTCAAGGTGGTCGAGAAGCACCGCCTGGTGACCCGGACCCTCAAGGCACCGCCGCGGATGTTGCCGGTCCTGGAACACGACCTCGCCCCCGATGCCAATCCCTGCGCCGGGGCGCCATGCCGCACCGCCGACCACACCCGGAAGGCCGCCTGCTGCCGGGACCTCCAGGTCGACATCCGCTGCACCCCGCGCCAGGCCAAGCTCGAGGCGCTGCTGCGGCATCGGAAGTCTCCCTACCTCTGCAAGGTCGAACGGGAGGACGAGCTCCTCCTGAATGCCGAGATCATCTCGGCGTGCACCTACCTGATGGAAGATGGGCTACATTGTGACCTGCATGGGCGGCTCCGGGCGGATGGTCGCCCCGCCAAGCCGCTGATGTGTTCACACTGGCCTGAAAAGAGGACAGGGCTCCATCCGGGGTGTGCCTTCCGGAATCGGCGGATTCCGCTCTAAGTCGTTGCAGCACAATACATTATATTGATGTGTGCAAGTTGGCGCATGGTGTGCGTCTTCTATGTGGCGTCTCTCGCCCCTGGAGGACCAATGGCATTCGATCTCGAAGGTCTCTACCGCACCACCTATGACTCCGTCGTCCGCTTCCTGTACCGCAAGGTGTGGGACGCCGATCGTGCGGAGGACCTCGCGCAGGAAGTCTTCATGCGCGCCCTGCACCACCAGCCCGAAAAGCCCCGTTCCTGGGTCTTCGCCGTCGCCGCCAACATCGCGCGCGACGAGGCCCGTTCGGCCATTCGCCGCCGGAAGCACCTGGTCCTCCTGACGCACGAGCCGATTGCCTCGCCCTCGGTGGGCAAGGAAGTCGAGGAACGGCTGGATTCGGAGGAGCGCCAGGCCGAGGTGCAACGCGCCCTCGCCACGCTGTCGCCGCGAGACCGCGAGGTCCTGCTGTTGTGGGACGCCGGCTTGTCCTATCCCGAAATCGCTGAACAGACTGGGCTGGCGGTCGGTGCCGTGGGCACGACCCTCGCCCGGGCGCGCAAGCGCCTGGTGGCCGCCCACGACATGCTGGAGGAGTCCGATGAGCAGGTGCGCTCGTCCGCACGTGCCTGAGGAGGAGTTCCACGCCTGGCTCGACGGTGCCCTCTCCAAGGTGCAGTCGGCCGAGATCGCGGAGCATCTCCTTGGTTGCCTGATCTGCCGTGCGGCGCATTCCGAGGCGGTGGCGGTCCGTGACCGGGCCACCGCCATCCTCGCCTTTGCCGCCCCCATGGGCCACCGTCGGGCGCTGCCGATGGTCCAGCACACCTCGCGGCGCCGCCAGTCCGCAATCGCCGCGGCCGTGGGCGTCCTGATGCTGGGCGGCTGGCTCGCCAATCAGCCAGCGACCCTGGCCCTGCCGACGCCTCGCCTCTCGACGATGGCCTTTGTCGCGCCGGCGATGCACGCCTCGTTCCTCGAGACCGCCGCGCTGCAGGACAACGCGCTGCGCTCGCGGCAGCGCCGCCTCTCGATCGAGTCGACGCTCCGACCCGAGATGGTGCGGCCGGCGGCGCTGGGACGGGTCGTCACGCTCGCGCCGGTGGTCGAGGTGGACCCGGCCATCAACTGGGAGCCGATCAGCTGGGATGACGCCCTGGCGGCCGCTGGCGGCTCCCTTGCCCGCCTCGAGGGCCTCCCGGTGACGGGCGTCCGCCTGCAGCGGAACGGCAGCGGCGTCCGGCCGACCTTCTTCGTCAAGCAGCGGCTCCCCGACGGCCGCGCCGTCTGGGTGATCGAGGGCCCCGAGGACCGCGTCGAGCCCGTCCACGCCGCCGTCGAGGCCTCGGGCCTCTCCTCGTCCGTCGCGCTGCGGACCAAGCCGGACTACGTCACCAGTGGCGAGTCGACGGTCCGGACGCTGCGGCTGGTGACGGTCTCGGCGTCGCTGCCGAAGGATTCGGTGGATGCGTTGACGGCGAAGTTGCGGCTGGAGTAGTCCTGAGTCCTGAGTCGTGAGTCCTGAGCGTCGAGGGGCCGGCATTCCAGTTGGGATGCCGGCCCCTTCGCATGTCAGCCGCGAGCACGCAAGCAGAAGGCCGGCCCATCTACCACAGGGCCGGCCTCCGCAATCTCAGGACTCAGCACTCACCTCTCACAACTTCTAGTGCCCCTGCTCCTTCTCCAACGTGATCATCGCCAACCGCGGGCTCACCATCGGATACGTCTTCGCGAACCAGCCGTAGCAGAGGAAGAAGAGGCCGAGGAAGAGGAGGATCGGGCCGACCTCGGGGAGGCCGAAGACCGGGCCAGACTCGAGGGTGACCGACGGCATCACCATCAGGTAGCGCTCGAGCCAGAGGGCGCAGAGCGAGATCGTGGCGAAGAGGCCCATCGTGAGCGGCATCTTCTTGGGGCCGACGCCGAGGAGACCGGTGAACGGAATCACGAACATCCCGAGGAAGACCGCGGTGCCGACCGGGCGCCAAGGGCCCCAGAGGCGGGCAAAGACGAAGCCGGTCTCTTCCGGGAGGTTGCCGTACCAGATCACCAGGAACTGGGCCCACATCAGGTAGGTCCAGAAGACGGTGAAGCCGAAGCAGAGCTTGCCGAGGTCGTGGCGCTGCTTGGCCGAGATGAACTCGTCGAGGCCGACGGCCTTGCGCGAGTGCAGCATGAGGAGCGCCAGCAGCATGTGGCCGCCGAGGAACGACCCCATGAAGTACCAGCCGCCGAGCAGGTTTGAGAACCAGTGCGGCTGGAGCGCCATGATCGCGTCGAAGGCGACCATCGTGAAGACCATCGCGTAGGTCGCGGCGTAGATCGGCGCCAGCTTGTAGGTGCTGGTGTGGTTCGCCGCCTCGTCGTAGCCCTGCAGCATCGCGTCATACTTGGCCTGGCGCGCCCCGGCCTTCCCCTTCATCAGCGCCAGGTCGGCGAGGATGTCGGTGCGGATCAGCCGGATGCCGATCCAGTAGAGCAGCGCGAGCCCGCCGACGAGGCGGACGGCCATCCACGGCCGCGACAGCCAGAGCGCCTTCCCGTGCGACAGCCCGCCGAGTTCCTCGGCCATGTGGCCGTAGATGTCGTGGTAGCCCAGCGTCAGCACCAGCACCGCACCGATCAGCGAGACCGGGATCATCGCCGACATCGCCTGCGAGAGGCGGATGATCACGCCCGACCACTTGGCGTTGGCGATCTTGTGGACCGCGGTGATGGCGATCGAGCCGCCCGTCAGGCCGGTCCAGAAGACCCAGTTCACGTGGAACGTCTGCCACGCGCGGTGCGACCCCTCGCCCAGCAACGCCATCACGAAGAGCGCGAGCCCGACGACGGCCAACCCGGCGCCGATTATCGTGAAGTTCTTGTAGTCGGCGGTCAGGCTCTTCTCGACCAGGCGGTCGCGGATCGCCATCAGATCGGCGGCCATTACTTGGTCCCTCCGGCAGGAGCCGCCGGCAGCGGCGAGGCCGCCTGCAGCGAACGAACGTAGTCGACCACCGCCCAGCGCTCGTCGCGGCGGACGATCTTGTCGCCATACTGCGGCATGCCCGCCCGGCCATACCGGATGATGCTGTACAGGTAGCCGTCGGACCAGTTGCGCGCGACCGGCGTCAGCAGCGAGAACGCCGCCACATACGGGCCGACCGGGCCGTCCCCGACGCCCGTCGGGCCGTGACAGGTCTGGCAGTAGATCTCGTAGAGTTCCTTGCCGCTCCGCGCGCCCGGGAGCGGCGGCGTGGTCGGCCGGACCTGACGATTGGCGACGACGGTGTCGAAGCCATAGGTCGGGAACGTGGGCGACGAGGGATCGCCGACGCGATAGTCGCGTTCGCCGCCGCCGACCGGGACGATCCCCGCGGGGACGTTCCGCGGGATGTCGCTCCGCTGATACGGATGGACGCCCTTCGAGAGGATCATGTGGTCGAACCAGGGCACCTTGTGCATCAGCTGGTCCGGCGACGGCACCTCGTTGTACCACCAGTTGCACCCACCGGCCCCGAGGAGGACGGCGGCGAGGAGGACCTTACGCATCACGGGTGACCTCCACGGAGCCATGCCCCGTCAGGAGCTGCTCGACCGCCGCGGCCTGGTCGGCTCGGCACGGAACGAAGACGCCGATGTGGTCGTCGCTGAACTTCGGGTGGTACGGCCGGCCCTTGAGCGACTTCATCGCGGAGAGGATGATCACGCCGAGGACGGTGGCGAGCGAGCCGAAGAGAATCGTCAGCTCGAAGCCGATGACGACGAACGACGGGATCGCGGTGATCGGCTTGCCGCCGACCAGGAGCGGCCAGTCGCTCGACATCCAGATCGCGAGCGAGAAGCCCGCGGCGCAGCCGGTGAGGCCGGCGACGAGCGTCCAGAGGCGGACCGGCGAGATCGGGTCGCCGATGGCGGCCTCGAGCTCGTGGTTGTGCGCGGCACAGTAGACCGTCAGATCCTTGTGGCCGGTCTTCTTCAGCTCGCGGATCGCGTCCGCGGCGGCGTCGACGTGGGCGAAGTGGGCCAGCACGCCCGGCACGGAGGCGGCCATCAGTGCGCCCCCCCATGGCTGGACGCCTTCCGGCGGGGCATCGGGATCATTTCCTTGATCTCCTGGATCGCCACGATGGGGAAGTTCTTGTAGAACAGCGTGAACCAGAGCCCGAACCAGCCGAACGACCCGAGGAGCACGAGCCAGTCCGCCCACGTCGGGTTGATCTGGCCCCAGGCGTACGGCACGTAGTCATTCGCCAGCGACGAGGTGACGATCACGTAGCGCTCGAACCACATCCCGAGGTTGATGAAGATCGAGATGATGAAGAGCGACGTCAGGTTGGTCCGGATCTTCTTGAACCAGAGCAGCTGCGACACGAAGGCGTTGCAGATGATCATCGCCCAGCCCGCCCACCACGCCGGCCCGAAGGCACGACGCCAGAAGGTGGTCTGCTCGAAGGTGCTGCCCGAGTACCAGGCGACGAAGTACTCCATCCCGTAGGCGTAGAAGAGGATGGTGCCGGTGAACAGCGTCAGCTTCGAGAGGTTGTCGAAGTGGTAGTCGGTGATCATGTGCTCGACCTTGAGCACCTTCCGCAGCGGGATCATCAGCGTCAGCACCATGCCGATGCCGGAATAGATCGCGCCGGCGACGAAGTACGGGGCGAAGATCGTCCCGTGCCAGCCCGGCACGATCGAGACGGCGAAGTCCCACGAAACGACCGAGTGCACCGAGAGCACCAGCGGCGTCGCGAGGGCGGCGAGGTAGAGGTAGGCGCGGCTGTAGTGGCGCCACTGCGAGTCCGCGCCGGTCCAGCCGAGCGAGAGCGCACCGTAGAGCTTCTTGCGCCACCCGCTGACGTGGTCGCGAACCGCCGCGATGTCCGGCACGAGGCCGACCATGAGGAAGGTCGACGACACCGTGAGGTAGGTCGAGATCGCGAAGACGTCCCAGAGCAGCGGCGACTTGAAGTTCGGCCAGAGGTAGCGCGCGTTCGGGTACGGAATCAGCCAGTAGAAGATCCACTGCCGGCCGATGTGGATGATCGGGAAGAGCGCGGCGGTCATGACGGCGAACACCGTCATCGCTTCGGTCGCCCGGTAGACCGCCGTGCGCCACGGCGACCGGAAGAGGAAGAGGATCGCCGAGATCAGCGTGCCGGCGTGGCCGATGCCGACCCAGAAGACGAACGTCGTGATGTACACCGACCACATGATCGGCGGGGCGTAGCCGGCGAGGCCGAGGCCCTCCTTCAGCAGCAGCGTCACCGTGCCGAGCAGCACCGCGGTGAGGAACGCCATGGTGCCGAGGAGGATGTAGTACCCCTTCGTCGGCTTCGACGTGATGGTCGCCAGGACGTCACGGGTGACTTCACCGTGCGTCTGGGTCGGCAGGGACGGATCGTGCGCGATCACGGCCATCTCAGTGGCCCTCCCCGGCGGCGGCCGGTGCGTGAGTCACGGGCTCCGCATGCAGCACCTTGGCCAGGTACGTCACCGCAGGCCGCACATTGGTTTCCTCGAGCATGGTGTAGCCGCGCGGGTCGCGCTTCGCCTTGACCACCGCGGCCTCCGGGTCCTTCACGTTGCCGAAGGTCAGGGCGCCGGACGGGCAGCCCTGCACGCAGGCCGGCTTGATCTCGCCGTCGCGCACCGTGCGATCCTCGAGCCGCGCGACGTTCTGCTTCTCGCGGATGCGCTGCACGCAGAAGGTGCACTTCTCCATCACGCCGCGGGCACGCGTCGTCACCTCGGGATTGAGCTGGAGGTTGAGCGGCGCCGGCCAGGCGGTCTCGTTGTACTTGAGCCAGTTGAAGTAGCGGACCTTGAACGGGCAGTTGTTGCTGCAGTAGCGCGTCCCGACGCAGCGGTTGTAGACCTGGCCGTTGAGGCCGTCCGGCGTGTGGTACGCGGCGTAGACCGGGCAGACCGGCTCGCAGGGCGCGTTGTCGCAGTGCTGGCACATCACCGGCGCGAAGCGCGCCTCGAGCTTCTCGCCGTCGGTGCCGCCCTCCCAGTACCGCTCGATGCGCATCCAGCTCATCTCGCGACCCTTGAAGATCTGCTCCTCGCCGACCGTCGGGATGTTGTTTTCGGCATAGCACGCCGTGACGCACGCCGAACAGCCGGTGCAGCGCGACAGGTCGACCGCCATGCCCCACTTCGGGGTGGCGTCGTCGGCGTAGTTGCCCAGCTTCCAGCGCTCCTTCTGCGCGTCGTACCAGCCGTCGATCGCCTCGACTTCCTTCGGCGTGTTGATCTCGTGCTCGGCATGCCCCGCGGCGCTGTACGCCTCCTTCGGCGTCATCCCCTTGGCGGCATACGCGAGCGGCATCGCCTCGATGATGCCGCGGCCCAGCTGGCGCGGGGTGCCTTCCGTCTTCGAGACCTTCCGGAAGTCGCCGGTGGTCTTCACCGAGACCTTGGTGGCGACGTACGGCAGGAAGCCCTGGCCATCCGCGGCGCCGAGCAGGTCGAGCGGGTTGGTCCCGCGACCCTTGGCGTAGCGGCCGTACTCGGTGTGCCCGAGGCCAAGCGGCATCGCGAGCACGTTCGGGTGGACACCCGGGAAGACGTAGACCTGCGCGCGCACGCTGCCGTGCGGCGAGGTGAGCTCGAGATATTCGCCCTCGCGGACGTCGATCGCCTTGGCGGTGTCGGGGTGCACCTCGACCCAGCTCTGCCAGGTGATCTTGGTCATCGGGTCGGGGTTCTCGAGCAGCCACGGCTTGTTCGCGCCGCGGCCGTCGTAGTACATCGACGAGGCATACGGCAGCAGCGTGTAGGCGCCGTCGCCGTCGAAGGACGGGGCCTTCCAGCTCGGCGCGCCGGCCGTCGAGGTCGGCTGGGCCGACGCCGTGGCCGCGGCGTAGACGCCGCCATTGCCGAGCGCGGTGCGCCACGCCTCGTCGGCATCGCCGACGAGCTTCGGCGCCCACGCGGCCTTCAGGTAGGCCTCGAAGTTCGCGGCGGTGAAGGTCGCCAGCGGTCCGCCGGCCTTCTTCGCGACGGCGAGGAGGACGTCGCCGGTGTGCTTCGCGGCGAACACCGGCTCGGTCACGGGCTGCAGCAGCCCGGTGACGCCGGCGCGCGGCTGGAGGTCGTCCCAGCGCTCGAGGGCATGCAGGTTCGGGATGATCAGGTCGCAGGCCGCGGCGGTCTCGTCGAGCACCTGCGCCGTCGAGACCTTGAAGCCGGCCTTGGCGAAGCGCTCGGTGAACTTGCCGCTCTTCGGCAGCGCGTACAGCGGGTTCGCCTCGTGCACGAGGAGCACCCCGACCTGGCCCTTGTCGATCGCGTCGAAGAGCCCGGTGATGCCGGCGTAGCCGTCGTTCGTCGCCGGCTCGGCGCCGAAGACGACCGTCTTGCCGAGGTTGCCTGCGACGAGGTTCAGCGTGTTGACGGCGGCGCAGAGGTCGATCGCCCCGCGGTGCTGCGCGGCAATGCCGCCGGCGACCGCGAGCGACGGCTGGGCGGCTGCGAATGCCTCGGCGATCGCGGTGAGCTGCGCCTCGGCGACCCCGGTTTCCTTGGCGACCATCGCCGGCGTGTAGGCCGAGAGCGAGCCGGCGAGCGGATGGCCGCGCTTGGCGGCAACCAGCTGCGCGATGCCGAGGGCGACCAGCGTCTCCTGGCCCGGCGCGACCTGGACGTACTCATCGGCGTTCGCGCCGGTCAGCGACATCCGTGGCCCGACGAAGACATGCTTCGCCATCGTGCCGTCGTGCAGGCCGTGCGACGTCGCGAAGCCGCGCTGCTGCTCGACCACCGGGCCCCACGTCTCGAGGAAGTCGGCGCCGAACGAGAGGATGTGCTTGGCGGCGCCGAACTCGTAGCTCGGCAGATCGGTGCGGCCGAAGCTCCGCTCGTTGGCCTTCCGCTCGGCCTCGCGGGCGAACGGCTCCCACTGCACCATCTGGCCGCCGATCGCAGCAACCCAGTCGCGGACGAGGCCGGTGAACGTCGACGGACCATACCCGTTGAGGACGGCGACCTTCCCCGGCGCGGCAGCCACCTTGGCCGCGAGGCGGGCGATCGCGTCGTCCCAGGTGATCTCGTCGAAGCCGCCGGCCGCGTTGCGCGCCATCGGGGCGCCGAGCCGGTCCGGATTGTAGAGCGCCTGGAGCCCGGCCTGGCCGCGGCTGCAGAGCGTCCCGGCGTTGACCGGGTGGTCGGGATTGCCTTCGAGCTTGATCGGGCGGGCCTCGCGCGTCTTCACGTGCAGGCCGCAGCCGGTGGCGCACTCGGTGCAGGTGCTGGCGTACCACGTCGCCACGCCGGGCACTTCCTGCTCCGACTGCACGAGGTACGGCACCAGCTTGGCGACCCGGTCGGTCGAGCAACCGGAGAGGACTGCCGTCCCCGCGCCGGTCACGCCAAGCACCTTGAGGAACTGTCGCCGGTCGACCCCGGTGGTCCCCTGTTCGTCGGCCATCGCCGCTCCCTGGTCAGGCAGTCGCGTCGTCATATCAGTAGTGGCACACGGTGCAATCGCGCGAAACCTTCCGCTCGATGTGACAGCTGATGCAGAAGCCCATGTTGTTCACGTTGTTCACCTTGTAGACCTGCGGCATGCGCGCGACGTTGCCGTGGCAGGTGGCGCAGGCGTTCGCCCCGAGCGCCTTGATGTGGCGCTGGTGCGGGAAGTGGACGTGGCGGGCGAGCTCGTGCACGCGCGTCCACTCCACCGGGAGCTTCTTGCTCCAGGCGTCCTTGAGCTTCTTGATCTCGACCTGGTTTTCCTTGGTCTTGCCGTTCACGGCGATGTGGCAGCCCATGCAGGTCTGCATGCTCGGGATGCCCGGCTCCGACGAGACGCCCACCGAGTAGTGGCAGTACTGGCACTGCATCTTCAGCATGCCGGCATGCACGTCGTGTCGGAAGAGGATCGGCTGCTTCGGACCCTTGAGCCCCGCCGAGTCGGAGGCCGTGAGGGCCGCGACGGTGGGAAGGGTCGCCTTCTGCGCGCTGACGGGCGAGACGAGCGCCAAGGCGCCCACCGCCGCCATCGCCGCACCGAGTCCAAGGAAGAACCGCTTGTGCATAGTCGCTGACCGCCGAAGAGGATCCGACTTTGTGAAAGATTTCACGATCGAGGTCCTGCAATAGGAAGGGGTCGAACGACGACCCCTTCTGCCGGGCGCAAAGTTAGCGGAGGACCCCCCTCCGTTCAACTACGGTCGGTCCGGCGATGGAGCGGGGTCGAGGGCGGTACCCGGCGCCTCCGCCGGGGTTCCGGGAGGAGCGTCGCGTTCCCGGGGCGGCAGGAGCCCGGCCCGGCGCATGTAGTGGCCGACCTCGAGGCCGATGGCCCGGAAGAGGGTGGCCTCCCGGCCGTCGGGATCGGCCCGGTAGATCAGTTCCCGGAAGCCGCGCATGACCAGCTCCGGATCGCGCTTCTTGAAGAACTGGATCGCGGTCAGGGCCCCCTCCCAGTCGTGGAAGAGCGCCTCCATCTGTTCGTGGGTGGCCGGCCCGGCGGCATGCCGCGGCGCCTTCAGCGGAATCGTGTCACCTCCGCGCGCCACCCAGAGCTCATGGGCCATCACCGCCCACGCCTGCGCCAGGTTCAGCGACGAGTAGTCGGGGTTGGCCGAGATGGTGACCAGCTGCGCACAGCGATCGAGCTCCTCGTTCTGGAGGCCGTGCGCCTCGCGCCCGGCGAGGATGCCGACCCGGCCGACCCGCGAGCGCTCCACCAGCTCGGCCGCGGCTTCGCGCGGGCGGAGGGTGGTGCGCTTGGCGGTGCGCTCGCGCCCGGTCAGGGCCACGACGTGCGTCAGGTCGGCGAACGCCTCGTCGAGCGAATCGTGGATCGTCATCCGCTCGAGCAAGTCGGCGGTGTTGTGCGCGACCCCTTCGATGCGATAGTGATCGATCGGGCACTCGGGCTGCACCAGCCGCACGTCCATCACGCCGAAGTTCTTCGCGATGCGAATGCACGACGCGAGATTCACGAGATCCTGGATCGCGACCAGGATCAAGACTGGCGGTTCGCCCTGCAGCTGGTCGGTCATCCGCGGAGCAGCACGCCCGCCGCCGCTTCGGCCGCGCGGATCGGGTCGAGGTAGTCCGCCTGTTCACCGAGCGAGGCGCGGAGGCCGCGATACTCCTCGCGCACCGAGCTGAGCACCGGGGCCGCCACGCCCACCTCGCGCGCCAGCGCCTCGGCGATGCCGATGTCCTTCTCCAGCAGCGCGAGCCGGAAGAGCTGCGGATAGAGACCGGTGAGCACGCGTTCGGGAATCAGCACTTCGCTGACCAGCGAGCGACCGCTCGAGGCGTTGAGGACGTCGATCGCGGCGCGCGGATCGATCCCCGCCTTGGCGAGCGTGACCATCCCCTCGCCCAGCGCGAGAATGTGCACCGCGAGCAGCGCGTTGTTCACGGCCTTCATCGCATGCCCCGCCCCGACCGGTCCGAGGTGCACGACCTTCCCCGCGAACGGGGCGACGACCTCCTCGGCCCGCGCGACGTCCTCCGCCGTGCCACCGCACATGATCGTCAACGCCCCCTTGGCGGCGAGCGGCGGGCCGCCACTCACCGGCGCGTCGACGAAGGCGATCCCCCGCTCCGCCAGCCGCGCCGCGATCACCCGCGAGGTGGCCGGATCGCCGGAGGTGCAGTCGACCAGGATCGCGCCCTCCGCGAGGCCGGCGAGGAGCCCGTCCGGCCCCTCCAGCAGCGCCGCGACGTCGCCCGAGGTGGGGAGGCAGGTGATCACCGCCTCCTTCCCCTCCGCGAGCTCGCGCGGGGTTCCCGCCACGGCGGCCCCCGGGTGGTCCGCCGCGAAGGCCCCGGCCTTGGCCGCCGTCCGGTTCCAGACGACCAGCCCCTCGCGGGCGGCGCAGCGGGCGGCCATCGGGGTGCCGATGGCCCCCAGGCCGGCGAATCCGATCTTCATCACGACTCCAGTGGTGCGGGACCGCTAGAATCTAGGGGATGTCCACCCGGATCCTGCATTGCGATCTCGACGCCTTCTTCGTCGAGGTCTGCCGCCGCCACGACCCCGCCCTCGAGGGCGTCGACCTGCTGATCGTCGGCGGCCGACGGCAGTCGCGCGGCGTGGTGCAATCGGCCTCGTACGGGGCGCGCGCGTTCGGCGTGCGGAGCGGCATGCCGATCGCCGAGGCCGCGCGGCGCTGCCCGGGGGCGACGTTCGTAAAGGGGGAGTTCGCGTGGTACAAGGAGGCGTCGCGCGCGGTGCGCGCCGTCCTCGAGCGGCATGCCCCGCTGGTCGTGATGACCGGAATGGACGAGGGCTACCTCGACTTCACCGGCACCGACCTCCTGCATCCGGTCTCGCTGCTGGATGTCGCGACCCAGATCCGCCGCGACGTCCGCGCCGACGCGAACCTCGACTGCTCGATCGGCATCGGCCCGAACCGGATGCTCGCGAAACTCGCATCCGACTACGCCAAGCCGCGCGGCATCTGCGAGGTGCGTGGTGGCTGGGAGCGCGGCTTCCTCGCGGGATTGCCGTTGAAGGCGTTGCCGGGGATCGGCCCCAAGACCGCGGATCGGCTGGCGGCGCGCGGCCTCAACGACGTGGCGCAAGTGCAGGTGATGCCGCTGGACGAGCTCGGCGCGCTGCTCGGACGCGAGGAGGCGATCGCGCTCAAGAGACGCGCCGACGGCGCCGGCGGCAGCATCGTCCGCGCGTCCGGGCCGCCGAAGTCGATTTCGCGCGAGACCACCTTTCCGCGCGACGTCACCGACGCCGCAGCGCTCGACCGCATGCTCCACCTGCTGACCGCACGCGTCGCGGGTCAACTGCGAGACGAAGCGCTGCAGGCCGGGGCGGTCGTGCTCAAGCTGCGCCACAGCGACTTCACCACGGTGACGCGACGGACCACGCTCACCTCGCCGACCGCCATCGATGGCGAACTGATGGCGGCGGCGCGGCGGCTGCTCACGCCGGCCCTCGCCACCGCGCGCGGGAAGCGGCAGGGCGTCCGCCTGCTCGGGATCGCCGCCACCGCCCTCGGACAGGCCGAGGCGCCGGACCTCTTCGAGCCCGAGGCACGCGGCAAGGCGCGCGAGGTGTCGCGGGCCGTCGACGCGGTGCGGGCGCGGTTCGGCTTCGAGGCGATGCAGGCCGCCCGGCTCGTGGGCCGCCCCGACCCGCGGCGCGCCGAGCCCGACGGGGACGCCGACTAGATTTCCGGCCGGACACTTCTTTCTGGAGTACTGCATGGCGACCGCCGAAGGCCGCACCATTCCATTCACGGGACCCGAGGCCATCGATGTGGCCGTCCTCGAGACCTTTCCGTATCAGGGCCCCGATCAGCAGATCGTGACCACCACCGACGAGTTCTCGGCGGTCTGTCCGTTCAGTGGGCTGCCGGATATCGCGAAGCTCACGCTCGAATACGTGCCCAGCGATGCCTGCATCGAGCTCAAGAGCCTCAAGTACTACATGATGAGCTATCGCAATGTGGGGATCTTCCAGGAGCACGCCACCGCGCGCTTCGCCGAAGACCTGCAGCGCGTGCTCAAGGCGAAGCGCCTCTCGGTCACGACCGTCTACAACGTCCGCGGCGGCTTCCTCACGACCTGCACGGTGGCGCTCCCGGCGTAAGCTGGCCGCTTGCCGGTTCCGGTACCGGGCTGCATCCTCAACGTGGCGTCATTCCCACGTCCTGCTCCGTGACGCCACCCCCGGACCGGAGAGCTCCCCACGATGCGTACTCCCCTGCTCTGCACCATCCTCCTGGCGGCCTGCGCGGGCGGCGAGAAGGCCCCCGCGACTGGCGACTCGACCCCACCCGCTGCCCCGGCGCCACCGCCGGCGCTGACCGCAGCCCAGGTGACCGGCAGCTGGAGCGGCACCTCCAAGCTGGCCGGGACCGACTCGGTGGTCAGCACGTGGACCGCCACCACGACCAGTGACAGCACCGGCGTCTTCGCCGAGCCGGGGCAGAAGGACGTCAAGTACACGACGGTTCTCTCGGGCGACAGCATGATCGTGACCTCCGAGCCCCACGTGGCCCCGATGATGGGAAAAGCGAAGGTCATGTGGGTGTCTGTTGGCCGGCTCGATGCCAGCGGGGCCCTCGTGGGCACCGGCGTGACGATGCTGGCCGAGAAGCACGACTCGGTGCTCGGACGCGTTACCTGGTCGGCGACCAAGAAGCCCTGAAGCATTCTGGAACGTGAACGGCGGCCCCCCACTCCGATGAGTGGGGGCCGCCGTTTTGTCAGGCGCTGGACGCACGATTCTTGCGAATGCAGGCGGCGTCATGGCCCTCTCCCCCGAATTCATCGCCCTCCAGGAATCCCTCCTCGGCCGCTATTCGCTCGAGCGCGAGCTCGGTCGGGGCGGCATGGGGACGGTCTATCTGGCGCGAGACGTGAAGCTCGACCGCCCCGTGGCCATCAAGTTCCTGCACGCCGAGCTCGCCGCTGACACCGCGGCCCGCTCCCGCTTCCTGCACGAGGCCCGGACCGCCGCGCGGCTCGCCCACCCCCATGTCGTGCCGATCTTCGCCGTCGAGGCCGAGGGATCCCGACCGTTCCTGGTGATGGCGCTGATCGATGGCGAGACGCTGGGGGCCCGACTCCGCCGGCGCGGGGCACTCGGCCCCGACGAGGGGGAGCGGTTGCTGCGCGAGATGGCGTGGGCTCTCGGCTATGCGCACGCGCAGGGTGTCATCCACCGCGACCTCACGCTCGAGAACGTCCTCATCGAGCGCGACTCGGGGCGGGTGCTACTGGCCGACTTCGGCCTCGCGACCGCGCGCGAGACGGTCGAGTCGCAGCCGCGGTTCGGCACGCCGGGCTACCTGGCCCCTGAAGTGATTCGCGGCGAACCGGCAACGACCTCGAGCGATCTCTACGCCCTCGGCGTGGTGACCTGGCACGCGCTCGCCGGACGGGCACCGTTCGAGGCCGACACCGCCGGCGCGCTCCTCGCCAAGCACCTCGTGCAGCAGGCGCCATCGCTCGCGCCGCTGGCGCGCGGTGCCTCGCGACGGCTGGTCGCTGCGGTGGAGCAGTGCCTGGCGAAGGACGCCGAGGCTCGACCCGCCGACGCCGCGGCATTGCTCGCCCTGCTCGAGCGCGCGCCGGAACCGGTGGCGATCGCACCGGCATTGCGGCACTGGTTCACCCGATGGGAACGGTTCCGGCCCGTCTACGCGCTGGCCACCCCGATCCTCGCGCTGCAGACCTGGCTGCTCTTCCTCAGCGCATCAGAGTTTGCGTCGCGAAGTCTGCTCGTCGCCGCGGTCGTCTCGGCGGTACTCACCGTGACGGCCATTCCGCTGCTGGCGCACCTCGCCTTCGAGACCCTCGCCCTGCGCGAGTTGCACCGCGTCGGCTTCGGCATCGCCGACATCCGCGCGGCGTATCCGCACTGGCGTGACACGCTCCTGCGCGAGCGCCGGCAGGAGGGACTTCCGCCGCTCCCCGGGCGCGTCGTCCTCGACCTTACCGTGATCGGTGCCGTGGTGCTCGCGCTCTTCATGTTCGTCTGGTACCCCAACGCCGACCGCTGGTATGATGCCAACGGACATGCGTTCTATATCAAGAACCTCCTGATCGAGACGTCGACCAGCCTCTACCCAGCCGTCCTGATCGGCGTCGGGATCGGCTTCGCCTCACCCGGCTTCCGGATCGCGCCGAACGGCCGCTTCCGCCAGCTGGTCGAGCGCTTCTGGCAGTCGCGCCTCGCGGCCGGGATCACGAAGCTCGCGTCGCTGTGGCAGCCGCAGCGTGTCCTCGCCGCGTCGACGCTCCATCGCAACACCGAACTCGTCCTCGGGCTCGCGGTCGACGATCTCTGGCACGCCATCCCCGCCGCGCTCCGCGAGGGACTCGGCGATGTCCCCGCCCTGGCGCACACGCTGCAGGCGAGTGCCGGGGAGCTGCGCGACATTGCCGACCACCTCCGCGAGAGCGAGCGCGATACCGACCACGACGAGGCAGAGCAGCGGCGACTGATCGCGTCGCGCGAAGCGGTGGAATCGCGGCATCGCGAGGCAGTCGCCACGCTCGAGCGGTTGCGCCTGCAACTGCTCCGGCTCGTGGCCTCGAAGGAGCAGAGCCAGGAACTCACCGCCCACCTCGCGGGCGCGCGTGCCCTGGAGCAGTCGCTGCTGGTCGACCTCGCCGCGCACAACGAAGTGCGGGTGCTGCTCGGCCGCCCGGTGCGCCGCCCTGACACCGGCTCGAGCCCGACGCCGACCCCCAGGGCCGCGTGACGACTCCCGCCGACGACACGCGCGCGTTCGAGCGGCTGCAGGAGTCGCTGGCCGGCACCTGGTCGATCGAGCGGGAGCTCGGCCGCGGCGGCATGGGCACGGTCTATCTGGCTCGCGACGTGGCGCTCGACCGGCCGGTCGCGCTGAAGGTGCTGCACCCTTTACTGGCGGCTGATCCGGAGCAGCGCGAGCGTTTCCTCCGCGAGGCGCGCACCGGGGCCAGGCTCTCGCATCCGCACATCGTCCCGATCTATGCCGTCGAGGCGCACGACGACCTCGTCTACTTCGTGATGGGACTGATCGATGGCGAAAGCGTCGGCGATCGACTCCGCCGCGAGGGACCGTTGCGCGGCGAGGACGCCGAACGGATCCTGCGCGAGGTCGCCTGGGCGCTTGCGTATGCCCACGCGATGGGGATCGTCCACCGCGACGTCACCATCGAGAACATCCTGCTCGAGCGGCAGACCGGCCGGGCCGTCCTCGCCGACTTCGGCATCGCCGCCGCCGTCGATCGTGACGGCGAGGAGCCGTTGCTCGGCACGCCATCGTACATCGCCCCCGAGGTGATCCAGGGCGCCCAGGCCACCGCCGCGAGCGACCTCTACGCGCTCGGCATCACCGGCTGGACGATGCTGGTCGGGCACACGCCGTTCATGGCCGACGACACGCCGGCGCTGCTCCTCAAGCAGCTGACCGAGCCGGTACCGCCGCTGGTCCGCGCGGCGCCGGGTACGTCTTCACGACTCGCGCGCGCACTCGAGGCGGCAATGGCGAAGGACCCCGCCGAACGCCCGGATGGCGCCCAGGGGTACCTCGCGCTGCTTGCCGGCGACGGGGAGAGCGTGGCGCTGGCCGAGCCACTCCGCCGCTGGCTGAACCGCTTCGAACTCGTCCGTCCGTTCTACGCCCTCGGGATGACGGTGATGGCGTTCACGACGTTCATGGCAATCGGAATCCGCCTGAATTCTGAGGCCCTCGCGGCTCCTTTCATCGCAATTGCCATTCTCGCGAGTCCGGTCCTCGTCTCCCTCGGCCTCATCCACTTGGGAATCGAACTGACGGCATTGCGGCGCCTCGCCCGCGCTGGCTACACGCACGGCGACCTGGTGCAAGCGGTGCAGCGGGCGCGGCAGGCCGCCCAGCGCGTCGGCCCACGTCGCCCCTCGTTGCTCGGTCGCGTCGTCCATGACATCGCCTGCCTCGGCGGCATCATCACCGTGCTGCTGATGGCCGGGCTGGCCGAGCTGCTGCTCCCCTACTCGCCGGACCGCCAGGGCTGGCGTCACCTCGGACAGTTCCTCCATCTCCTGCAGACCACCAGCCAGTACGCCTATCTCGTCTTCCTGTCAGGCCTCGGCTTCAACTTCCTGGTCCCCGCCTTTCACTTCAAACCCAATGGGCTCTGGGCCAGGCTTCGTGACGGCTTCTGGCGCTCGGCGCTGGGCGCCGGGATGCTCAAGCTGGCCTCGTTCGGGCTCGGCAAGTCCGAGGCGACCGACCGCACCTTGCACCGCCCCACCGAGCTGGTGCTCGACCTCGCGATCGAGGAGATGTGGCGGGCGCTGCCGCCAAGCGCGCGCGAAGGGACGTCGGACCTCCCGAAGATCGCGCGCGCACTGAGCGACCGCGTGGCCGAGGCGCGCGAGCTGCGCGCCGCGTTGCAGGGGCCGCGGGTGCGCCGCTCGGCCGAGGCCGATGCGCTCGATGCACGCCTCGCGACGAGGCAGGAACGTGCCGTGATCGCACTCGAGCGACTGCGCATGGTGCTCGGCCGGGTCGGTGGCGCAGCCGCGATGAGCGGAGAGCTCACCGCTAAGCTGCACGACGCCCGTGCCCTGGAGCAGGAGCTGCTGCTCGAACTCGGTGCCCATGCGGAGGTCAAGCGGCTGCTGCGGCAAGGGCGGGCGCCGAGCAAGAGCCTCACGCCGAAGGCGACGCCGGCGTGACGGCGCGCGCCGAATTCATCGCGCTGCAGCAGGCGCTCCTCGGCCGCTACTCGCTCGAGCGGGAGCTTGGCCGCGGCGGGATGGGGACGGTCTACCTGGCGCGCGACCTCCGCCTCGAGCGACCGGTCGCGATCAAGGCACTGCACCCGGCACTCGCCGCCGACCCCGAGGCGTGCGCGCGCTTCCTGCGCGAGGCACGCACCGCCGCCGGGCTGGCCCACCCGCACATCGTGCCGATCTACTCCGTCGAGGAATCCGACGCGGCACCGCTGCTGGTGATGGCCATGATCGATGGCGAGACGCTCGGCGCGAGGCTCCGGAGCCGCGGACCGCTCCCCGCCGACGACGCCGCGCGCGTCCTCCGCGAGATCGCCTGGGCGCTCGACCACGCCCACGCCCACGGCGTCGTGCACCGCGACCTCACGGTCGACAACATCCTGCTGGAGCGCCACACCGGCCGCGCGCTGCTCGGCGACTTCGGACTCGCCCAGCGCAGCGACACCATCGACGTGGGGCCGGTGTTCGGCACGCCGGGCTACCTGGCCCCCGAACTGATCCGTGGCGATGCGGCCACGCCGGCCAGCGATCTCTACGCCCTCGGCGTCGTCGGCTGGGCAACGCTTACCGGCAAGCTTCCCTTCGCGGGCGATGCCTCGGCGGTGCTTGCGAGGCACCTGATGCAACCCGCCCCGGCCCTGGCCCCGCTCGCGCACGGGGCGTCGCCGCGGCTGGTGGCGGGCATCATGCAGTGCCTGGCAAAGGACCCCGATGCGCGCCCTGCGAGTGCCACCGCGTTCCTCGGGCTCGCTCGAGCGCGCACCGGAGCCGATCGCGATTGCGGCACCGCTCCGAGGGGTGGTTCACTCGTTGGGAGCGGATCGCGCCGATCTACTCAATCGTCGACGCCGTTGCTCGCGCTTGCCAGACCTCGCTGCTGACCTACGCGCTACTACCGGACGGTGGACCAGCGCATTCTCGTCGCGATGATGGTCAGCACCGCGCTGTCGCTCTCTCTGCGATCCCCCTCGCCGCCCACCTGCTGTTCGAGTTCGTCGCAGCTCGCGGCGTCTTGCGCGGCCGAAGGATTCACGTTGGCGGACGTTCGGGCAGCGCTTCCCGCACTGGCGCGCCGACCGAGCGCCTCCTCCAGGAGCGGGAGGGGCTGCGACCGCTCGCGAGCCGGGTGATCCTCGACTTGACCGTGGTCTTCGCCATCACGATCCTGGTCGACATCCTCGATCATCGAGCCGAACATCGGCCTGCTTGAAGTCACGTCTCGGAGGCGGTCCGCACCTGGGTGCTCGGCCTCACCGGCTTCATGCCCGACGCTCTACCTCTTCACGATGATCGGCGTCGGCGTCGGCTTCGTCTCACCCGGCTTCCGGATTCCTGCGCAGGGGCGGGCGCGCCGGCTTCCTCGACCGGCTCTGGAGCTCGCTCGGTGGCCCAGCGCTTCGCCGGCGCTTGCCGGGCGAGGCCAGCGTACCCTCGCCGCGAACGCGTCGACGCTGCATCGCCCCACCGAAATGGTGCTCGGCCTGGCGGTCGACGATCTCTGGCGCGCCATCCCCGAGGCCCTCCGCGCCGACCTCGGCGACGTCCCGGCGCTGGCGCACACGCTCGAACAGGGCGCAACGGAGTTGCGCGGGCTGATCACGTCGCTGCAGGAGAGCGAGGCGAGCGATGGCGTCGCGGATGCCGATCGCGCGGCGATCGTCGAGACGCGCCTCGGCCTCGAGAGCGCGGCACCGCGAGACGATCGCCACCCTCGGAGCGGGTGCGGCTGCAACTGCTGCGGCTGCTCGCCGACCGCCAGCAAACGGGCGCGCTCACGCAGCAACTCGAGGCCGCGAGAGCCATCGAGGCGTCGCTCCACCGCGACGTCGCGGGGCACGCCGAGGTGCGCCGGCTGCTGCATCGGCCGCGGCGTGCCTGCCGCCCCGGGGACGCCGACGCCCACGCCGCCGTCGGAGCGCGCCGCCGCATGAGCACCACCACCGCCCACGACGACGACTTCCTCGCGCTGCAGGATGCGCTGGCCGGGCAATGGTCGCTCGAGCGCGAGCTCGGGCGGGGCGGGATGGCGACGGTGTACCTGGCGCGCGACGTCTCGCTTGATCGACCGGTTGCTATCAAGGTGCTCGCCACCGAGCATGCGGCCGACCCGGCGATGCGGGCCCGCTTCGAACGCGAGGCGATCACCAGCGCGCGGTCTCTCGCACCCGCACATCGTGCCGACGTACGCGGTTGCCGAGGCGGCGGGGCGGCCGTACCTCGTGATGGGCTACATCGACGGCGAGTCGCTGGCGCAGCGGCTGCATCGCGCCGGGCCGTTGCCGGGTGCCGAGGGTGAGCGCGTCATCCGGGAGGTCGCCTGGGCGCTCGGGCACGCGCATGCCACCGGCGTGCTGCATCGTGACGTCACGCTCGACAACATCCTGCTCGAACGGAGCACCGGCCGCGCGGTGCTGGTGGACTTCGGCATCGCCGCGCTGGTCGATGGCGACGGCGATGGCACCCTCCTCGGGACGCCGGCGTATCTGGCGCCCGGAAGTCATTCAGGGTGAGCCGGCGTCGCGGGCGAGTGACCTCTACGCCCTGGCCACGGTGGCGTGGGCCACCTTTGCCGGGCGGCTCCCCTACCATGGCGAGGACAGCGCCGCCGTGCTGCTCCAGCAGGTGACGGCCTCGGTGCCGTCGCTCGCGGCCGCGGCACCCGGGGTGCCCCGCCGGATCGTCGCGGCTATCGAGGGAGCGCTCGCCAAGGCTCCAGTGGAGCGCCCCACGACGGTGGAGGCGTGGATCGGTTCGTGGGAGGGGCATCAGGTGGCAGTGCCTCTCGCAGCGCCACTGGAGCGCTGGCGCGGGCATTGGAGGCAGGTACGGACGTTTTATGCATTCGCCGCGACGATTACCGCCATGTTCGGGGGAATGGCGGGTGGAGCCGGGGGTTACACCGACAACATCGCCCTCTGGATGGCGTACCTACTCATGTTCGCGGTGCCGGGCTTAGTGGTGGCAGCAGCGATCCACGTCGCGATGGCCGCCAACCAGCTCCGACGCCTTGCACGATCAGGGTTCGGCATTGAGGATCTTCGACTGACCCTCCGTCGTGCCGATCCGGAATCGTCGCGGACCCCCGTCCCACTGGTGGGCCGGCTCACCTCGGACGCGGTCGTGATCTCCCTGATTGTCTATCTCGCCATGGCCGTCCATGAGTCCGCCTGGAACCGGACTGGCGGTATGACTGGCTGATTCAGGACTTCTATCGTGAAGTGGCGAGGTGGGCCTTCGTCGGATTCTGGACGGGCCTTGGGCTCTCGGTGCTGACCCCGACCCGCCCGATGCTCCGCCCCGGCACACGCGAGGGGATCCGGCGCGCATTCTGGAACTCCCCGCTCGGCGCGCTCTGGTTCGGCCTGGCGCGGGTCGGGCTCGGCAAGCGGATCGCCGCCGCCGAGACACTGCACCGCCCGACCGAGCTGGTGCTCGACCTCGCCATCGAGGAGCTGTGGCGCGCCCTGCCGGCCGGCGCGCGCCGGGAGGCGGCCGAGCTGCCGTCGGTGGCGCGGGACCTCCGCCGCCGGGTGGCCTCGTTGCGCGCCATTGCGGGCCACTTCGGCGACCCGAGTCGCGACTCGCCCGCCGAGGCGGCGCTGCGGGCGAAGGTGAGTGGGCGCATCACCGCCGCGCTCACGGCGCTCGAGCAGCTCCGGCTTCAGCTCCTGCGGCTCGACGACGCGACGCTGCCGACGGGGGCCCTCACCGCGCAGCTGCATGACGCCCGCGCGCTGGAGCGGGAGCTGCTGACGGACCTCGGCGCGCACCACGGGATCGGGCGGTTGCTGCGGCGCGGCCCGGTGCGGCGGTCGCCGGGGATGACGCCGACGCCGGCGTAGGAACTGGTGAACGGTGAACGGGGAACGGGTGCGAAAGCGGTGAGACGTGAGACGTGAGACGTGCCCACCCCTGACCTCCGTTTCACGCCTTACGTTTCACCGCATACCGTTCACCGTTCACCCTTCCCCGCCCCTACTTCACCGTGCAGTCACTCCGCACCCCGGTCGCCTTCGCGATCGCCTCCCACGAGATCGCCGCGACGCCACCATCATCATGCACCGCGAAGAGGGCGCCCGGCCGGGAAGCCCGGGAGGGCGCGCTGCGTCAGCGCGATGCCGTCGGTGTTCTTGATGGTCGGTGACCCGAAGGCGCCGACGTGCGCCAGCGTCTTCCGATCGAAGAGGTGATAGGTGTTGATGACCTTCCCCTGATCGGTGGCGACCCAGTAGCCGGCGCTGTCGCCGCAGGCATAGAGGACGATCCCTTCCGCCTGGTTGGGGAAGAAGCGCCGCGGCACCGTGTCGCCGGTGAAGCGGCCGGCGAGGGTGTAGCGCTTCAGCTGTGACGCCCCTTCCAGCTCCTCCGCGATCAGCAGCTGGTCGTTGGCCGGGTCGGCCATGATCGACTCGACCACGCGCAGCACCCCCGGCGCCGTGACGTATCCCCGAAGGTGCGCAGCAAGCGTTGCCGTGGCGCGCCCGCGCTCCACGACGACCTGATACTCCCGCACCCGCCGCCCGAGCGCACTGTCGGGTGGCACCGAGTCCTTCACCAGCTCATAGCTGTCGGTGATCCAGCTCCGGTAGCGCCCGGCCCCCTGGTCGGCGATGGTGACGCCGTACGGCTTCATCAGGTCGCGCTCGCCGTAAGCTGCCGAGCGGCGTGAACTCCGGACAGCTGCAGTACCTGCACGCGCCGACCGTCGCGCTCGACGACCCACAAGCAGATCGCCCGCGCACCGCGAGGCCATTCGGCCGCTCGAACTGCCCCGGCCCGCGTCCCGTGCCGTCCCGACGTCCCGCAGCCACTTGCCGGTGGCGGCCTCGTGCACGCGAATCAGGTTGCCCGCCTTGGCCGAGACGAGCAGCCACGCTTCACCATTCGGTCCGTGCCAGATCGCCGGCGAATCGATGTCCATCAACGTGTCGCGGACCGTCTGCCACGCCTCGCTGCACCTGCTGCCGCGACTCGGCAGCGCTGTCCGTTGTGGTCCGCGGCAGGCGGCGGCGTTGGCGGGACGGCCGCAGGCCGAGACGAGCAGGAGGAGCACCAGCAGGAGTCGACACGCAACGACGAAGGGGCCACGACGCGACCTCGCACGGAAAGGAAGGAAGAGCGGATCGGCGACGAATCTTCGCGGTCCCGATGTCACGAACGGCTTCACAGGATCAGCCGATGGTCGTGACCGGAATGGGACAGGTGCCGCACCGCAACCCGTGACAGCCGCGGAGAGAACATCTGCGCGGTCGTATTCCGCACACCATGACCACCTTCGCCTCAGGATCCGTCACATGCCGCTTGCCGGTCTGTCCCGCGCCCTCCGCTGGGCCGCGCTGCTCACTGCTTCCTCCCCGCGGCCGCGCATGGCGCAGGGCGCCGTCGCGGGCACCGTCGTCGACGACGCGTCCGGCATCGCGCTGACCGGCGTGGTGGTCCGCGTCGAGGGCAGCCACGCGCGAGGTGCTGACAGACCGCACCGGCCGATTCCTCCTCACCGGCCTCCCGACCGGCCGCCAGGAAATCGTCACGCGCTACATCGGCTATGCCGTGGCGCGCGCCACGGTCGTGGTCGAGAGCGGGCGCACTGCCACCACCATCTTCCGCCTGCGGTCGGTCACGACCGACCTCGGCACCCTCGTGGTCACCGCCACGCGGAGCGGCCAGGCCTCGGCGCTCAACCAGCAGCAGAACGCCGCCAACGTGACCAACGTCGTCGCCGCCGACCAGATCGGTCGCTTCCCGGACGCCAACATCGGCGACGCGCTGAAGCGCATCCCGGGCATCACCGTTGCGATCGACCAGGGCGAGGCCCGCTTCGGCTCGATCCGCGGCACCGAGCCGCGCTTCAATTCGGTGATGGTCAACGGCGAGCGCGTGCCCTCGGCCGAGGCGGAGGTGCGCCAGGTGCAGCTCGACCTGATTCCGGCGGACATGGTGCAGGCGGTCGAGGTGAACAAGTCGCTCACGCCGGAGATGGATGCCGACGCGATCGGTGGGGCCGTCAACATCGTGACGCGGGCCGCTCCCGCCGGCTTCCGCCTCTCGACCACGCTCGGCTCCGGCTACAACTGGATCCGCAACGAGCCGGTCCTGCTCGGCTCCGCCATCATCGGCACGCGCTTCCTCAACGACCGCCTCGGCGTCATCGCGAGCGGCTCGTACTACGACCAGCAATACGGCTCCGACAACAAGGAAGGGGTCTGGGACAAGAGCGGCACCGGCGCGGTGTACATGACCCAGTTCGACGTCCGCCGCTATGACATCCAGCGGATCCGCAAGTCGGTCTCCGGCTCGGTGGACTACCGGTTCGACGCAGGCAACACGGTGATGTTCCGCGCGATCTACAACAACCGCAACGACTGGGAGAACCGCTTCCGCGCCCGCTACGCCTTTGGCGCACCGAACGCGAGCGGCGTCCAGAACACCGAGATCCGCCGGCAGACGAAGGGCGGCGGCCCGGCCGACCGCCTCAAGGATGCGCGGCTGGAGGATCAGCGCACCCAGAGCTACCAGCTCTCGGGCGAGCACCTCTTCGGCCGCCGGGGCCAGCTCAGCTGGTCGGCGTCGACGGCGAAGGCCTCCGAGAGCCGCCCGGATGAGCGCTACATCGACTGGCGCGTGCGGAACATCGCCTACACGGCCGACTATTCGGACGAACAGACGCCCCAGTTCGCGCCCGTCAATCCCGCGCTGGTGACCCCGGACCGCTACACCTTCCGGCGGATCGAGCAGTTGGAGAGCTTCACCGAGGATCGCGACCGCAACGGGCGCCTGGACCTCCGGCTGCCGCTGGTGGATGGCGATCGGGGCACCACGCTGAAGGTGGGCGCGCGGTACCGCGACAAGGAGAACCTCCGCGACAACAGCTACAATTTTGCGGCACCCGTCACGGGGAGCGCCTTTGCCAACCTGACGCTCAAGGGCAATGCCGACTTCACGACCGATCGGAACTACGCCGGCAACTATCAGTACGGTGTCTTCACGACGCCGGCCCAGCTGGCCGCGCTTGACCTCTTCAACGCCTCGCAGTTCACGCTGACCGACCAGCCGGCGGAGTACGCGGCAGGCAACTTCACCGCCACCGAGACCATCACCGCCGGCTACGCCCAGGTCGAGCAGCGCCTCGGCGCGGCGGTGTCGCTGATCGGCGGGGCCCGCGTGGAACGGACCAAGGTGGACTACCGCGGCTTCGAGTTCAACGTGGACGACGAGACGGTCTCGCCCACCAGCGGCGGCCAGTCCTACACCGATGTGCTCCCCAGCGTGAACCTGCGCTGGCAGGCCGCGCCGAGCACCGTCGTCCGTGCCGCCTGGACGAACTCGCTGGCTCGGCCGAACTACTATGACCTCGTCCCGTACCGCTCCGTCTCGCTCGACGACGACGAGCTCTCGACCGGCAACCCCGACCTCAAGCCGACCCGGGCGATGAACCTCGACCTGACCGCGGAGCGCTACTTCGCCTCCGTCGGCCTCCTGTCCGGCGGGATCTTCCACAAGCAGATCGACGACTTCATCTACAACTTCACCGCGTTCAATGAAGTGGACGCGGTCACCGGGCGGACCTTCGCCCAGATCTCCCGGCCCCGGAACGGCGCCAAGGCGCGCCTCACCGGCGCCGAAGTCGCCGTGCAGCGCCAGCTGGACTTCCTTCCCGGCATGCTGAAGGGGCTGGGGATCTACCTCAACTACACCTACACCGATTCGAAGGTGGAGGGGCTCGACATCGCCGGCCGGGAGAACGAGAAGCTGCCGCTCCTCGGCACCGCGAAGCACAGCGCGAACGCCTCCCTCTCCTACGACGGCAGCCGGCTCTCCTTCCGCGTGGCGCTCAACTACCAGAGCGAATCGCTCGACGCCGGCGAGGGCGGGTACAATGAGGATGCCTTCTTCGACCGCTGGGCGGACCGGCGGACCGACATCGATGCCAACGCCTCGTTCGCGCTGACCCCGAAGGCGCGGTTCTTCGTCGAGGCGAACAACCTCAACAACCGCCCGCTCCGCTACTACCAGGGCACCCGCGGCCGCCTGGCCCAGGACGAGTTCTACGGCCGGCGCGTGCAGACGGGGTTGAAGATCGACTTCTAGCGGCAAGGCGGTGAAACGTGAAAGGTGAAACGGGCGCCCAGGGCTGGGCACGTTTCACCTTTCACGCTTCACGCCGTACACAGGCCACAGGTCACTGGTCACTGGTCGCCGCGCCCCGACGGCCGCGGCTGACGGCATCCCATTGCCCTCCCCCGGCCCCGCCCCTAACTTGCTTGCTGACAAGTAAGCGAGGTCCGCCGATGTCGCGCCCCCCTGCCACCCCCCTCCCCCCGCGCCTCCGCGACGCCGAGCGGAGCCGCGCCGCGATCCTCGAGGCCGGCGCCGAGCTCTTTGCGGAGCAGGGCTACGAGGCCACCTCGCTCGCCGCCGTCGGCGTGCGCGCGGGCCTCTCGCGCGGGACGCCGGGCTACTTCTTCGGCTCCAAGGCCGAGCTCTACCACGCCGTGCTGGAGCACGCCTTTGCCGATGCCCTCGAGGCGATCCGCGCCGGGCGCCTCCGGGCGATGCGGAGCGCGCGCCCGCCGGCCGAGGTGCTGGCCGGCGTCGTCTCCGACTACGTGGACTTCGTGGCGGCCCACCCGAACTTTCTCCGCCTGATCCAGCGCGAGGCGCTCGGGGAGGGGGCTGGCCTCGACCCGCGTTCGCTCCGGCAGGCGGTGGGGAGCGAGGCGGTCACCGCCCTGGCGCAGGAACTCGGCTTTCCGCCGCGCGCGCGGACGCAGGTGATGCACCTGCTGCTGTCGATGCTCGCCCTGACCTGGTTCCCCGCCCTGCACGACACGACCCTCGTGCCGGCGATCGGCTTCGATCGACCCTCCCCGGCGTTCCTCGCCGCCCGCAAGCGGCACATCACCACCCTGCTCCTCGGCGCCCTGCCCTCGCGGCGCGCCACCCCGTCCAAGCGGAGTGCCCGATGACCGACCTGCTCACGCCCCCAGCCGCCCCTGCCGCCCCGTCGGTCGACGAGGCACGTGCCGTCGCCGAAGCGGCCCGCGAAGCGGAGTGGACCGCACCGTCCTTCCTGCGCGAGCTCTTTGCCGGCCGGCTCCCGATCGGACTGGTGCATCCCTTTCCCGCCCCCGACCCGGCGATGGTCGCCAAGGCCGCTCCGTTCCTGACCGAACTCGAGCGGTTCCTCCGCGAGGAAGTCGACAGCGATGCGATCGATCGGGCCGGCAAGGTCCCGGCCGACGTGATCCAGTCGCTCCGCGAGATGGGGGCCTTCGGCATCAAGATCGACGAGCAGTACGGCGGCCTCGGCCTCTCGCAGTTGATGTACACCAAGGCGATCGGCATGGTGACGTCCCAGGACGGCTCGCTGACCGCCCTCCTCTCGGCGTCGCAGTCGATCGGCGTTGCCGTGCCGCTCAAGCTCTTCGGCACCCCGGAGCAGAAGCAGCGCTACCTGCCCCGTCTGGCGCAGGGCGCGATCTCGGCGTTCGCGCTGACCGAGACCGGCGTCGGCTCCGACCCGGCCGGCCTCACCACGACCGCCGAGCCGAGCGACGACGGGACGCACTGGATCCTCAACGGCGAGAAGCTCTGGTGCACCAACGGCCCGGTCGCCGAGGTGATGGTGGTGATGGCGAAGACCGGCAAGCGGATCACCGCGTTCATCGTCGAGGCCGACATGCCCGGCGTCGAGGTGGTGCACCGTCTCGGCTTCATGGGACTCAAGGCGATCGAGAACGGCGTGATGCGCTTCACCAACGTGAAGGTGCCCGCCGAGAACGTCATCTGGGGCGAGGGGAAGGGCCTGAAGCTGGCGCTGATCACCCTCAACACCGGGCGGCTCACGCTGCCGGCCTCGGGGGTCGCGGGCGCCAAGCGTGCACTCCAGATCGCCAGGAAGTGGGCCGCGACGCGCACGCAGTGGGGCAAGCCGATCGGCAAGCACGACGCGGTGGCGCAGATGATCGGCAGGATGACCGCCGACACCTTCGCGATGGAGGCGGTCGCGGAACTCGCCTCGCTGCTCGCCGATCGCGGCGACACCGACATCCGCCTCGAGGCGGCGATCGCCAAGCTGTGGAACTCGGAAATCAGCGGCCGGATCGTCGACGACTGCCTGCAGATCAAGGGAGGACGCGGCTACGAGACCGCCGATTCGCTCCGGATGCGCGGCGAGGTCCCGGACCCGGTCGAGCGGATGTACCGCGACTCGCGCATCAACCGGATCTTCGAGGGATCCAGCGAGATCATGCGACTGTTCATCGCGCGCGAGGCGGTTGACGCGCACCTCAAGGTCGCCGGCGACCTCATCGACCCGCGCACGCCGCTCGGCACCAAGTTCTCCGCCCTGCTCCGCTCGGCCGTCTTCTATGCCGGCTGGTATCCGCGACTCTGGATCGGCACCGAGTGGCTGCGCTTCGGCGGCTTCGGGAAACTGGCAGGCCACCTGCGCTTCGTCGGCCGACGTTCCCGCAAGCTGGCGCGCACGTTGTTCCACGCGATGGTGCGTTTCGGCCCGAAGCTCGAGCAGCGGCAGGCGGTGCTCTTCCGCCTGGTCGACGTCGGCGCCGAACTGTTCGCGATGACGGCGGCGATCAGCCGGGCCGAGACGATGGCGCGTGACGGCAACCGGGATGCGATCGCGGTGGCCGACGTCTTCTGCCGCCATGCGCGGCAACGCGTGGACCACCTCTTCCGGCAGGCCTTCGGACCGGACGATGTGGCGACGTACCAGTTGGCACAGCGGGTCGTGAAGGAAGAGATGACGTGGCTGGAGGAGGGAATTGTTCGTGGAGCGTGAACAGCCATAGTTGACCGGTGAAGCGTGCAGTGCGGTGACGCGAGGGGTAAGAGGTGAAAGGTGAAAGGTGAAACGGCGAGGAGACTCGCGTTTCACCTTTCATCTTTGCGCGAAGTACTCACTCACGCCCGCATGTGCCACTTCGCGGGAACTCCGGCGTCATCCCTTCTGTCCGCGCACTGATGCTTCGCGCGGCGCATGCATCGATCCGCACCCGATACTAGCCAGACCACTGGCGCATCCTTTCCTGTTACCCCGGAGCACCTCATGAATCGCACTGCACTCTTCACTGCCCTCATGCTCTCCGCCGCCGTGGCGGCGTGTAGCGATGACCCCACCGGCAACGGCGACCCTGGTCCGATCCTCGTGGTCGGGAGCGACATGGGCGTCAGGTTCCAGAACTTCACCCTCAGCCGCGATGGGGCACCGCTGACGAACGCGGTGGTCAAGATCAATGGCACCACCGTGCCGAACAGCGGGACGGGGAGCTACAGCTACGATCTCGGGACGCCCCTCACCGCCGGACAGGAACTGGTGCTTCGCGTGGAGCACGATGGCGACGTCGTCGAGGGACGGGCCACCATCATCGACGGCCCCACGTTGACGGCACCGGCGGCGGACCAGCTGATCACCTTCGGGCAGCCGCTGACCGTCACCTGGACCTCCACGGCGCAGCCAGATTTCTGGGTCACCACGCTGACCTACACCAACGCAGGGGCAGGCAACGGGGTGACCGATTCCCTTCCCCCGGCGGCGCGGACCAGCGTCCTGGCAACGACGACCGTCCCCGCCACGGCGATCAACCCCGCAGCCGGCGTCTACAGCTATCTGCGAGGCACGTTCACCGGCCCCGCGGCGGCCGGTTCGACGATGAAGGTGCGCACCGGCTCTGCCACGGTGAACTTGGTCAAGGCGCCGTAGCGGGAACGACGTGAAACGTGAAAGGTGAAACGGTCCGCAAGAGCGACGTTTCACCTTTCACGTATCACGGCTCCTTTCCGGACAGCCGCGTCAACGCCTCACGCCCACCACCACGGTCGGATTCCAATTGCCGACAATCCCACCCGAGTAGTTGTGAATCAGCCGCGTCATGCGTCCCTCGACGAACAGCGCCACCGGCCACGAGGTCGGGCGCGCCGTGACCCCCGCCCCGAGGTGACCCTGCAGCGCCGGATCGTTGAAGCTGCCCTCGAAGGTGAAGTTCTCGAGCCGGTCGCCGTTGTCATCGGTCACCACTTGCTGCTCGTGCTCGCGCACGGTCAGATAGCCGAGGCCGACGAGGGCGTAGGGCCGCACCGGGCCACTGCCGGGGGCGAAGCGCAGCGTGGTCCCGAGCGACCAGCCGGTGTCGCGGTTGCGACTGTCGAAGTGGCATGGTCCCGTGCCGCCGCCGGGGAGGAAGCAGGTCGTACTCGACTGGCGGTGGATCTCGTTCAGCCGCTCCATGCCGCCCTCGAGCGCCAGGGACAGGTGCGCCCGGCTCAGCAGGTCGACACCGACGCGGACGAACCGTGCCGTGGTCCGACTGGGAGTCGCCGAGACGGCCCTCCATCTTGGTGTAGCCGGCACCGAGGGAGATCCGCTGCGCCGAGAGGGGGAGGGCCGCCGAGGTCAGGAGCAGGACGAACAACGACCCGCGCGTCAGGGTCGTGCGAATGGCAGTGATGGGTGCAGCCATGGGAACCTCCAGGTTGGTCAAGCGTCCGGCCACCCACCGAAACGGGGCGCCGGACGCGGACCTAACGGTAAGCCGAACGCGTTTGTTTCAAAACGTTACGAGACATCCTCGAACAGCACCCGCCACTCGCCGTAGCCCTGGGCCTCGAGCTCGGCCACCGGAATGAACCGCAGCGCCGCCGAGTTCATGCAGAAGCGGACCCCCTCGGGGCCGGGGCCGTCGTCGAAGACGTGGCCGAGGTGCGAGTCGGCCTGGGCCGAGCGAACCTCCGTCCGGGTCATGTACGGCAGGGAGCGGTCGGTTCGGGTGGCCACCGCGTCCTTGTTGATCGGTTTGGTGAAAGACGGCCAGCCGGTCCCCGAATCGAACTTGTCGCGGGACGAGAAGAGCGGTTCGCCGGAGACGACATCGACATAGATGCCGTCCTCGTGGCGATCCCAGTACTCGTTCTCGAATGGCGGCTCGGTCCCCTCGTGCTGGGTGACGCGATACTGCATCGGATTGAGGCGGCGGCGCAGTTCTTCGTCGGTGGGCTTCTGATACGACACGGCGTGCTCCGGGGGTGAAGGTCTCACACCCGGAACATACGCCGCTCGCTGGATTCTGGTTCCCGCCCCGCCCTGCCGCCTAGGGTCGACGCGGAATCGAGGTGCCGTGGCAGGCCATGCAGAGTTGGGGATTCTTGCGGAGCATCCGCTCGGAATCGAAGCCCGGACCGTGCGGCGAGAAGCCGCGGCCCTTCTGCGCCGAGTGGCAGGTCAGGCAGTCGCGCTCGACGTGGCACGAAGCGCAGCTCTCGAGCGACTGCCGCGCCGCCTGGCCATGCCCGACGAAGAACTGCCGGTTGCCATCGTGATAGCCGCCCGCACCCAGCAGGGCGCGCTGCGACACGACGCCGGATTGCTGGTGACAGCTCTGGCAGAACTGCTGCTGGTTGTGGCACTCCGCGCAGGAGCTCGAGCGCGAGTACGCATCGGCCGGATGCCGGGTCAGGAAGCTCGCGGGATGGTACTGCCCACGATTGGCGGTGTTCGGCACGTGGCAGGTGAGGCAGCTCTGGCGCGTATGACACGACGCGCACGTCTGCATCGTCGCCGCCGCGACGGTGCCGTGCTTGGTCGGCCAGGTCGGCGTATGCGTCGACGGCGCCTTCTCCTTCGGCATCGCGCCCGCACCGCGCCCGGACCTGCCGGGTAGAGTCCGCGCGCCGCCGCCGGCAGCTGGTTCACGTGGCAGACGGCGCAGCTCTCGCGCGTATGGCAGGTCTGGCATGCCTGCGCACCATGGCCCGCCTGCTTGCCGTGCTGTGACTCGAAGTCGGCCCGCTTGTGCGTCGCCGGCTGGTCGAACTTCCGTGGCAGCGCCACGGCGGCGTTGTAGAAGCCGAGCGCCTGGATCGCGGGGATCTCGGGCGCATTCACGTGGCAATAGGTGCAGTAGGGTCGCACGTGACAGGTCGCGCAGCTGGAGGCGACCTTCTGGGAGCCGACCGTCAGCTTCGCCAGCTTGCCGTGGCCCGCCTTCGACTGGAAGTCCGGGGCATCGTGGCTGTTCGGCCGAGGAAAGCGCGCGACGCGCTCACGGCTCAGGCCGGTCGCCTTGGAGAGGGCGACGTGGCAGGTGGCGCATGCCGTGTCGGGGAGCGAGAAGTGGTTCTCGCGCCCGAGCTTGTGGCAGGTCAGGCACTGCGGCGCATCGGGGCCGCGGACGTCCATCCACTTCGCACCACCGGTGGCATGGCAGTCGACGCAGGTCCCGCTCGAGTCGACATGACGCGCCCGTCGGCGCTCCAGGTGGACGCGGTGATTGAAGTTCAGGTGGGTGATCGGCGGGCCGACGCGCGGCTGCCAGTCGACGAGCCGCTGCGCCTTCCCGTCATGGCACGTGGCGCACTGCGCCGGCGTCGGGAAGATGCTGACGCCGGCCCGCTCGGCACCGACGTGGCACGCGGTGCACGACACGAAGAGCTTCGCATGCTTGGTGTGGTCGAAGCTGTCCGGCGCCTTCGGCGTGCGCGCGGCACCGATGGCGACGCCCGCCACCGCGGCGAGCAGGAGGACCAGCCCGACGATGCGACGGATCATGGCGTCCTCCCCGCCGGCCGGGCCGGCGGCAGCGCCCAGCGATCGGCACTCGAGCGCAGCGTGACCGAGGCACGAAGCCCGAGCCGCCACTGGTTCCAGTCGAAGGCGCCGGCGTCAGGCCGGTCGCGCGATTCCCAGTAGCGATCAACCGTGGCGCCGACCTGCCAGCGCTCGGCAAGGTGATAGCTGGCGGCGGCGCCGAGCCACGTCAGCCCCGCATCCTGGAAGCGGAACTCGAGCGGCCGTTGCAGCGAGCCGCCCTCGAGCGACAGGGTGATCGGGTCGCGCGGGTGCCACGCGATGCGCGCGTCGACGCCTTCGCTGCTCGCGCCTGGCAGCCGCTCGGTGTGCGCACCGCCCGTCACGACCCACTGCGGTCGCGGCGTCACGGTCGCCTCCAGGGCGGCGCGCCACCCGCTCTCCTTCGCGTTCACCTGCGGCGTGCTCGCCTCGGTCGGCTCGTAGCGGAACCACTCGCCGCGCCCGCGCAGCTGGAGGTTCTTGAGGACCCCGACGGCCAGTGACCCGTTCACGCCGCGGTACGGTGACGGCGAGAAGGCGCCCCACACGGTCCAGAGGTCGAAGTACGGCCGGTAGTGGCGCGCCCCGACCGTGGCCCAGAGGCGCGGCGCACTGTAGGCGAGCGTCGCCTCGGCGGTGCCGAGCTGGGCGAGCGCCATGTCGTAGTCGGCGCCGCCGACCAGCGAGACGCGCTTGAACGGTCGCAGCTGCGCGGAGATGCCGGCGCGCTCGGCGACAAAGTAGTCCGTGATCGGATCGACCTCGCGACGGTACTCGACCATCGCGTCGACGTCGCGCAACCGCAGGCCGACACTCCCCCCCGCGACGATCTGGCGGACACCGGGGTTGTAGTCGAGCAGCGGATTGACCGCCGGCGACGTGACCGGCAGCACCGTGCCGCGCGCCATCCCCCACCCTCCGTAGAGCGAGAGGTCGATCGGCAGTCGGTCGAGCCGAAGCGCGGCGCGCGCGCCGTCGAGGACGCCCAGACCGGCATTCCCGAGGCGACCCTGGTCGAGCAGTCGGCCCCCCTGCACCGTCAGGCCGTTGCGGATGTACTCGGCAAAGCCCTCGGTCAGCTGGAAGCGCGGCGTGGTGCCGGCCCAGGCCTGTTCGCCGGCGAGGTCGGTGTAGTACCGGGCGTGCACGCGCACGCGCAGGCCGGTGACGCCGAGGCCCCACATCGTCAGGTCGGTCGAGGCCATGGCGGGCATGCCCCGGCGCACCTCACCGGGGCGGAAGAAGTGGCAGTAGCCGTCGTTGAAGCAGGTGACGGCGAAGCCGTCGGGCGAGACGGGGCCACCGGTCGGGCCGGTCTGCACCTGTGCGTCGGTGATGCTGTCGCGGACGATGCTGCGGATCGCCACGCGCTGCCCGGCCGCGTCGAAGCGGAGGCGCCACGACTGGGCGGCCGCCGGCGTCGCAGCGAACGCCACGGCCGAGAGCACGAACAGGACGCGCACGGCAGCCCGCGTCACTGGGTGTCTCCGGCGGTCATCAGGTGCCGGCGATACTCGGCCGGCGATTGCAGGAAGTGACAGGTGCTGCACTCGCCGTCCGGCTGGTGGCTCCGCTGCGCCTCGTGACAGGTCACGCAGAAGCTGCGGTTCGGCACCAGGTGATCGATCACGGTCGCCCGATGGCACTTGTCACAGGCGGCATGCGTCTGCCGGATGTGCACCGCGCGCACCGCGGGCTGCGACGTGACGGCGGCGTGGCAGGTCGCACAGTCGCGGCCGACGGTGTGGTGCTGTTCGTGGCATCCCTGGCAACGCCTGACGCTGTCGGTCGGCACGGCGTTCGGCGGACGATGACACGACTCGCACTTCACCACGGCGGCGTGCTGGCCGTGCGCGAAGTTGACCTCACGCGCGTGCGCCGGATGCTCCGGGCCCTGCACGGTCATCACCGCCCGGCGCGGCCCCTCGATCTTGGCCGTCGTGTGGCAGGTCGCGCAGGACTTGGGATCGAGCGCCCCCCGGTACAGCGCCTGGTGATGGCAGAGGTCGCAGCCCCGGGGCACGGCAAAGACCAGCTTGCCGCCCACCCCGGTAGGCGAGTGGCAGGTGATGCAGGCCAGCGACGTGTGACGCGAATGGGGGAACGTATCGGCGGGAGCGGAGGGGATGACGGCGGCGGCGGACGCGACCGGGCGCCCGGGAGGCGGATCCTCCTCGGGCGGGACGTCTCCCTTGCCGCGCGGCGGCATCGGCTCGGCGAGTGGCGCGGTCGGCAGCGCCTCATGCACGGCACTGACCCGCTTCTTCACCACACTCATCGTGTCGAACGGGAGCGGCGGCTTGAAGTTGCCGCGCTTCCGCGCCTCGGTGTGGCAGCCGACGCAATCGGACGCATCGACGGAGGCGGCGTGGGGCACGTGGCAGGTCAGGCACTGCTTCGCCACCCGCTTGTGATTCGGCCCCGTGTGGAACGGGCTCTTCTCGAGGTTCGTGTGGCAGGTGGTACAGGTCGCGCGCGCATCCTGGGGCGTCTTGTGCGCATGCACGTCATGGCACGAGCCGCAGGAGCCGTTGTGCGGGTCCCGCTCCACCCGGTAGTTCGGCAGTCGCGCCTTCATCTGGTGGCAGGCGGTGCACTGCCCCACGGCCGGCACCAGCGCCTGCCGCGCGGCGCTGTCGGTGGCGAGCGGCGGCAGGTCCTTCCGGAAGGCGTGGCAGACCGCGCAGTTGATCTCCGCGAGGTCGGTCATCTTGTTGAGCTTGATCCCCTGCTTCTCGTGGCACCCGGACTGCTGGCAGGTGCGCGCCGAGGGGATGAACTTGTGGACCTCGGCGCCATGGCACTTGACGCACTGGAGGTCCTTCAGCGGCAGCGAGTCCGAGTCGAAGTGGACCCGGTGGCCGGCGAGGTTGCGGACGTGCTGCCACTTCTTGGTCTTGGGGCCCTCGAGCGAGTGGCAGCCCTCGCAGCGCGCGTTCGGCACCGGCGCGTGCTTGCCGATCTCGGTGGGCCGATTGGCCACCCACAACACCAGCTGGCGGGTGCTGGCGAAGATGCTCTGCTGGTGACAGTTGTGGCACTGCAGGGTGTCGTGCTTGCCGGCGCCGACCTGGAAGCGGTGGAACGGCTTCTCCATCACGTGACAGCCGGTGCAGAAGCCGTTGTCGTGCTGCATGTAGTTCCAGCTCTTGATGCCGGCGAAGCCGGCGACGAAGAGCGCGATCAGGGCGCCCCCGGCGAGCGTGAACTGGATTTCGCGCGAGCGGCTCCGCAGCCAGCCGACCTCGCGGTCCCGCTTCTGCCAGAGGAGGTAGACGATCGCGAGTGCGACGAGTCCGCCGAGGACGGCACCGCCGATCTGGACCCACTGCGGCACCGACATCAGGAAGCGCACCGTCTCGGCCACACCGCCCGGGAGGGGCGGCGGATTCAACGTGTCGCGGATCATGCCAACGGCGGCACCCAGGGTGTCGCCGACCGCACGCACCGAATCCCCCGCGGCGCCGGTGTCGGCGACGGGGGGATTCTGGAGCAGGAACAGTGCGGGAGAGCTCACTCCCCGGCGACGTGCCGGGTCGTGATGAAGTTGGGCTGCCGAACGGCGGCCGCCTCGAGGGACTTCTCCACCAGCGCGCTCACGGCAGGCGACGGGGCCGAGAGGCCATACCGCGTGCGGAGCTCGTTGATGTTGGCACCCAGCAGGGCCCGGGCGAGGAACGGATTGTGGACGCCCTTCGACCGGTCGCCGTTGGCATAGCGCTCGGCGAAGGTCTTGACGTTGAACTCGGCCCCGCGTGCCGGCGTGATCACCGTCGGGTTGGAGAGTTCGAGCGGCTGGTCACGCTTGATGATGGCGAGGTAGCCGCCATCGGTCGGCGCGGCGTCGATCGTCTCGTTGTGGTTGTTGTCGAGCCAGATCTGCGCGGCCAGGAGCTCGATGTCGTTGCGCGCACTCGCCAGGCGTCCCGCGGCCACGGCCTCGGTGGCATGGCAGCCGGCGCTCACGCAGGTCTTGAAGGAGCGGGCCGGCGGCGAGAAGGCACAGCTCTCATCAGCATTCGGCTTGCCGTTCGCGTCGAGACACGGGATCGCCTTGAAGCTGTGGCCGCTGGCGTTGAAGACAAAGTTGCCGCTGGTCGCATCCGTGATCGTCCACCGGTTCACGTGGCAGCCGGCGCAGAGGCGCGGGTTGGCGATGCTGGCGTGCGTCGTCAGCCCGATGAGGGTGTCAATCGAGACGCCCGCCGGGCGATAGCCGCCGATGCCGAGGACCGTGAAGCCCTGCGGCGCGTGCGGCGTGCTGCGGCCCGGCTCGGGCTCGCCGCGGCGCATGTGACACTTCATGCAGAGGTTCTGCTCGCGGTCCGCCGTCTCGATCGGGAAGCGCAGCATCGCCGGGTTGGCCGAGCCGTGCGGATCGTGGCAGACGGCACAGGTGATCGGCGCCGCCTCGGTGGAGTCGCGCTCGACGTAGTTCGTCGTGGTCACGCCCCACGCCTGCAGGACCGTCTTGCCGTTGTGGCAGGCATTGCCGCACGTGTTGGTGGTCAGCACCTGGGCATGGCCGCTCAGCTTCCACTCATCGGCGAACGGATGGTGGGTGCCGCTGTGGCACGACGCACACGAGGCGCCGTCGACCGTCATCGTCACGCGCGCCAACGGCCAGGTCGCGCGCACCTCGGGATTCTGCACGTGCAGCGAGCCGGGACCATGGCACGCCTCGCACTGCACGTCCTGGTACGCGGAGTCGGTCTTGACGCTCCAGCCGGCCGCGGTCGTGAGCTTGTTGCCGCGCTCGTTGACCGTGTGGCAGCCCCAGCACGTCGCGGTCGGCGCCGTGTTGAGATCCTTCAGCGTCTTGTGCGCGAGGGCGTGCTTGGTCTTGACCCAGCGCGACTGGTGCCCGACATGGCAGTTGCCGCAGGTAGTCTGCTTCGTCGAGACCTTGTAATAGCCGAGCAAGCCGCTCGCCGCATCGGGCGGGGCGTTGAACGGTTCACGGTCGCGATAGACGATGTCCGTGGTCGTGCATCCCGCCGCAACAACGGCGAGGAAGGCGACACGGGCGAATGAACGGAACACGAAGGACATCGGGACCTCCCGATGAAGGAACGAACGGACGAATGCAGGGAGGAGATGCGTCAAGCGGCGACTGCGGTCGTCGGCAATCGCGACGCTCGAGTCAGTGTGATCAGGAAAACTACGGAACTGCAGGGACACGTTGATGCTTCCTTCCGGTGAACGTTTCCATCCGGTGGACAGCATCATTGTACTAGGATTTGAGAGGCCGCGCCAGATGAGATCGCATATTCAAATGCGATAATTTGGCTCGGGAATACGGGAAAATACGGGGATGTTGTAGTCGGGACTACCGAACTATCACGCACCCAGTCGTCGCGAGACCGATTGACGCAGTCGCACATCTTCGCCCGCCTCGGCGATCCACTCGACCGGCCACGCGAGCACGCCGTCACGCGCGCCGACCATCGCTCCGAGGAGCGAGCCGACGAGCGGGCTCGTCCCGCCGCGCTGGACCATTTCGGTGAGCAGATCCACACCGCGCGGGCGATGCTGCAGCTGCCAGAGCAACCAGGTGAGGGTCGCGGTCGGCTCGGGTTCGCGGCCGAGCGGCACCGCCGGCGAGCGCCGCGGGTCGCGCGGCACGGCACGCACCGCCTCGAGGAACGCTTCCGGCGCGCGATTGCTCCGGAGCAGGGCGAGGACGTCGGGGAGGAAGTCGCGATGCCCGTCCAGCAGCCTGGACGCGGCGACGACGAGGGCCACGGCGGCGAGGGACGCCTCCTCCGAAGGATCGAGGAGCCGCGCCACGTGAAATGCCCCGGAGACCATCGTGGCAGGGGTGGCCGAGGCGAGCGCCGCCGGGAGCGCGGCGACCAGCGGGGCAGAGCCGGCGGCCGGGAGGGTCGCCGCCGGGGCATCGAATTCGGCCACCTGGCCCAGGGCCGCCTCCAGCAGCGGGCCGGCCTCGAAGCCATCCTCGCGCCACCAGGTCAGCCACCGGCCGGAGAGGCGACGGAGGTCCACCCCGCCGGCCAGGAACTCCTCCAGCAGCGCGTCGCCGAGGGCAATCGCAGCGGGGCGACGCCCCGGCGGAGGCGCCAGGGGGGTCACCCCCGCCCCGGCCAGCGCGGCGCGCACGGCCTCGGCGTCGGCACACTCGGCGGTCCGCGCCGCCAGGCGCGCGCCGACCACGGCGCCGACGAGGAATCCGGTCAGCCGATCGGCGGTGCTGAGGGCGGGGGTGGCGGGGGGCGTCGTCATGGAGGCAAAGAAAGCGTCTCCCCCGTCGCGGCGCACCCGGGGGGCGGTTGCTATATCTTTTCGGGACACCTGCAGTATCCTGCGCAACGCCCTCGCCAGAGAGGATCACGGTGGCCAGCGACACCCTCACCATCACCGACAATCGCACCGGGAAGCAGTACGAGGTCCCGGTGACCGACGACACCATCCACGCGACCGCGCTCCGCCAGATCAAGGTCAACGCCGACGACTTCGGCCTGATGACCTACGATCCGGCGTTCATGAACACTGCCGCCTGCCGCAGCGCCATCACCTTCATCGACGGCGACAAGGGGATCCTCCGCTACCGCGGCTACCCGATCGAGCAGATCGCGGGACAGGCCTCGTTACCTCGAGGTGGCCTACCTGCTGAGCGCCGGCGAACTGCCGACCGCACGAGCAGCTCGCGCAGTGGGAGCACGACATCCGCTTCCACACCTACGTGCACACGAGACATCATCAAGTTCCTCGACGGGCTTCCGCTACGACGCCCATCCGATGGGGATGCTGCTCGGCGCGGTCGGCGCGCTGTCGACCTTCTATCCGGACGCCAAGCGACATCCACGATCCGCAGGCAACCGGTACATCCAGCAGGTGCGCCTGATGCGCGAAGCTGCCGACGCATCGCCGTCGTTCTGCTATCCGCCACGCCACGCGGCCTCCCGTACGAGTCTACCCGCGACAACGACCTCGACTACATCGGCAACTTCCTCAACATGACGTTCAAGCATGCGGCGGCAAGCACGAGCCGAACCCGGTGCTCGAGCGCGCCCTCGACGATCCTGCTGCATCCTCCACGCCGACCACGAGCAGAACTGCTCGACCTCCGCGGTCCGCGCCGTCGGCTCGTCGCGGCGTCGATCCCTTCTCCGCCGTCTCCGCCGGCATCGCCGCGCTCTACGGCCCGCTGCATGGCGGCGCCAACGAGGCCGTGCTCCGGATGCTCGACGAGATCGGGACCAAGGACCGGATTCCGGCCTTCATCGAGGCCGTGAAGAAGGGCGAGCGATCGCCTCATGGGCTTCGGCCACCGCGTCTACAAGTACGTACGACCCGCGCGCCAAGCTGATCAAGCAGGTCGCCTACGACGTCTTCCAGCAGACCGGCCTCAACCCGAAGCTGGAGATCGCGCTCGAGCTCGAGCGGATCGCGCTCGAGGACGAGTACTTCATCAGCCGGAAGCTCTACCCGAACGTCGACTTCTATTCGGGGCTGATCTACCAGGCGATGGGCTACCCGACCGACTACTTCACCGTGCTCTTTGCGCTGGGCCGCCTCCCGGGCTGGCTCGCGCAGTGGGAAGAGATGATCACCGACAAGGAGCAGAAGATCGCCCGGCCCCGGCAGATCTACACGGGGGCGGATGAGCGGGAGTTTGTGCCGTTGGTGATGCGCAAGTAGTCGTGAGACGTGAGTCCTGAGTCGTGAGAATCGAAGGCCGGCATCCCGAGTGGAATGCCGGCCTTCGCCTCTCATGTCTCATGACTCAGGACTCACGACTCACGACTAGCCCTCCGCCAACTCCCCCTCCAGATACGTATACCCCTCCAGCCCCGCCACGTAATCCGCGATATACGCATTCGCGTCCTGCCGCTTGAGCGTGGCCGCGCGCGCCACCTTGCGGCGGAAGGTCGCCAGCAGGTCGGAGGCGTGGAACTGGACGTAGGTCAGCACCTCGGTCACCGTGTCGCCGTGCACGAGGTCGGTGATCTCGTACCCGTGCTCCTTGAGCCGCACGTGCACGGCGTTGGTGTCGCCGAAGAGGTTGTGCAGGTCGCCGAGGATCTCCTGGTACGCGCCCGTCAGGAAGATGCCGAGGATGTACGGCTCGCCCTCGCGCCAGGGATGGAGCTCGAGCGACGGCTTCCCCTTCCGGCCGCCGGTGAAGCGGTCGATGACGCCGTCGGAGTCGCAGGTGACGTCCTGGATCGTGCCGCGCCGCTCCGGCATCTCGCCGAGGCGGTGGATCGGCATGATCGGGAAGAGCTGGTCGATCGCCCAGTTGTCGGGCACCGACTGGAAGATCGAGAAGTTGCAGAAGTAGCGGTCGACCAGCGTCGTCTCGAGGTGCGCCGCGATCTCGGGATACGAGGTGCGGTCGTCGCCGATCGCCCCGGCCAGCGCGTTGAGCGTGGTGAGGTAGAGCTGCTCGGCATCGGCGCGCTCGCGGAGCGTGTAGACGCCGGTCGCGAAGTACTCCTGCGCCCGCTCCTTGGCGAAGAGCGCGTCGTGGAACGCCTCCTCGACCCGGTCCGGCGTCAGCGACTCCAGGTTCTCCTGCATGTCGAGCAGCAGCTGCTGGGCGTCCTCGCCCAGCGTGACCTTCTGCGGCGCGAACTGCGACTCGCAGTCGATCACGTTGATCAGCAGCAGCGAATGGTGCGCGGTGATCGCGCGGCCCGACTCGGAGATGAGGTGCGGCATCGGCACCTCCTCGTCGCGGCAGATCCCGCCGATGGTGTACACCACGTCGTTGGCGTACTCGCGCATGGTGTAGTTCATCGATGCCGGCCGCGTCGAGTGCGAGCCGTCGTAGTCGACCCCGAGCCCGCCGCCGACGTCAACATGGGTGATGTCGAAGCCCATCTTCCGCAACTCGACGTAGTACCGGCCCACCTCGGCGAGGCCCGCCTTCACGAAGCGGATGTCGGTGATCTGCGAGCCGAGGTGGAAGTGCACCAGCTTGAGGAGGTGCTGCTTGCCGGCCTTGGTCAGGATGTCGAGCAGGCGCACGAGCTCGACCGCCGACAGCCCGAACTTCGACTTCTCGCCGCCGCTCTTGGCCCAGCGCCCCGACCCTTCCGTCGCCAGCTTGATCCGCACGCCGACCGTCGGCTCGACGCCCATCTCGGCGGCGACCTTGAGCAGGACGTCGAGCTCGGTGAGCTGCTCGAGGACGATGATCACGCGATGCCCGAGCTGCTGGCCGATCAGGGCGAGGCGCATGAACTCCTCGTCCTTGTAGCCGTTGCAGATGACCAGGTGCGACGTCGACTCGTGGAGGCCGAGCACCGCCATCAGCTCGGGCTTGCGAGCCGCACTCGAGTCCGACGCCGTGCGGCGTCCCGAACTCGACGATCTCCTGCACCACGTGCCGCTGCTGGTTGACCTTGATCGGGTAGACGGTGGTGTAGCTTCCCTCGTAGCCGAACTCCTCGATCGCGCCGGCGAACCGGTCGGCCAGCTCGGCGATCCGCGACTGCAGGATGTCGGAGAAGCGGAGCAGCAGCGGGAGCCCGACGCCCTGCGCGTTCAGGTCGGTCGCGATCTGGTAGAGGTCGATGCCGCGCTCGGGCACCCGATCCGGATGCACCGTGACGTGGCCCTCCTCGTTCACGCGGAAGTAGCCCAGCCCCCAGCCCGCCATATTGTAGAGCTTCTCGGCGTCGGCGATCGTCCAGCGCGACGGATCGGCGTTGGCGGGGAGGACGTACGGGGCGCGGTGCACGGACATCGGCGACTCCAAGGGTGATCGGACACTCGGGGCGACAAAGCTAACGGGCGCGAGGGGCGTGGGATAGCGGACCGCCCCGGGGCGACCGGGGTATTCCGGGAGCAGCATCCATCAGGAGGCAGCATGCCACGAGCGGGAAGCCGGGAGGGCCGGAGCCGGTCCAAGGGGAGTTCGGCCGGATGACGGCCCCGGTGGTGATCGTCGGCGCCGGACTCGCCGGGCTTGCCGCGGCGCGTCGCCTCACGCTCGCCGGCGTGCCGTGTTCGCTGCTCGAAGCGAGTGACGATGTCGGCGGCCGCGTCCGCACCGACGCCATCGACGGCTTCCTGGTCGATCGCGGCTTCCAGGTGTTGCTCACCGCGTACCCGGAGTGCCGCGCGGTGCTCGACTACGAGGCGCTCGACCTGCGGGCGTTCGAGCCGGGGGCGATGGTGCGCGCCGGCGGGGCGTGGCACCGCCTGGCCGATCCGTTCCGCCGCCCCGGGCCGGCGGTGGCCTCCCTGCTCGACAACCTGGGCTCGTGGCGCGACAAGGCGGCGGTGCTGCGGCTGCGCCAGCGCGCGCTTGAGGGCTCGCTCGACGACCTCTTCGCGCGTCCCGCGACCTCGACCCGCACCGTCCTCGAGGCCTTCGGCTTCTCGGCCGACTTCACCACCGCCTTCCTCGAGCCGTGGCTCGGCGGGATCTTCCTCGGCCGCGACCTCGGCACCTCGAGCCGAATGCTGGAGTTCGTGATGCGGATGATGGCGCAGGGCGACAGCGCGATCCCGGCGCGAGGCATGGGGATGATCCCGGCCCAGCTCGCCGCGGCCCTGCCGGCCGGCACGGTACAGCTCCGCCGTCGCGTGGTGGCGCTCGACGCGGCCGGCGTGCGGCTCGACGACGGCCAGGTCGTCCCCGCCTCCGAGATGATCATCGCAACCGAAGGCGACACCGCGGCCACGCTGCTCGGCCTCCCGGCCCCGACGCGCCCCCGCGGGGCGACCTCCCTGGCCTTCGCCGCGCCGACGGCGCCCTGGCGCGGGCGCGACCTGCTGCTCAACGGCGAGGGCAGCGGCCCGGTCAACTCGCTGGTCGTCAGCAGCGAACTCTCGGAGGCGACGGCTCCGGCCGGCGCCGCGCTGGCGACCGTTGCCAGCATCGACGCGCACCCCGAAGGCGATGACGCACTCGAGCGGGCCGTGCGCCGGCAGCTCACCGACTGGTTCGGCGCCGAGGTGGCCCATTGGCGGCTGTTGCGTCTGCATCGGATCCGTTACGCCCAGCCCGATCAGTTGCCGGAGGACCTCGACCCGATCGAGCGACCCGTCCGCCTCGGGGCGGGACGCTACGTCGCCGGTGACCATCGCGAGACGGCCTCCCTGCATGGCGCGCTGCACTCGGGCCGACGTGCGGCCGAGGCGCTGCTCGCCGACCGCGGAGCGGCATGATGTGGTCCATCAGCCTGGGGCGCGTCGGAGAAACGAAGGTGCGCGTGCATGCCACGCTCGTCGCGCTGCTCGCCTGGTACGCCTGGGAGGGGTGGCTCGATGGCGGGGCGTCGGGGGCGGCGAGCGAACTCGCCTTCCTCGTGCTCCTCTTCCTCTCGGTGCTGCTCCACGAGTTCGGCCACATCTTCGCCGCGCGACGCTACGGCATCGGCACGCCCGACGTGCTCCTCACCCCGATCGGCGGCGTGGCCCGCATCGCGAGCCTCCCGGAGCGACCGCGCGAGGAGATGGTCATCGCGCTCGCCGGCCCGGCGGTGACGCTGCTGATCGTCGTGCTGACCGGCGTCGCCGTGGGGCTGCGGTCCGGCTTCGTGTTGCCGGACGATTTCGTGAATCTGCCGCTGCTCGAGTCGCTCTGCTGGACCAACCTGATCCTGCTGGTCTTCAACCTGATCCCCGCCTTCCCGATGGACGGTGGCCGCGTCCTCCGCGCCCTCCTGGCCGGGCGTCTCGGCCTGGTGCGCGGGACGCGCATCGCCGCGCGGATCGGACAGGTGGTGGCGGTCGGCTTCGCGGTGCTCGGCTTCAACGGCGCCCCGATGTTGCTGCTGATCGCGTTCTTTGTCTTCCTCGGCGCCCAGGCCGAGTTGCAGATGGTGCAGCAGCGCCACGTGGCGAGCGAGCAGACCGCCGCCCGCCTCACGACGACCGATGTCCGCGTCCTCGCCCCGCACCGCCGGCTGCAGGATGTCGTCGCGCTCTTTGCCCACGGCCAGCAGTCGGCCTTCCCCGTGACCTCGCCGGCCGGTGAGCTGCTGGGGATCCTGACCCGTGAGGACGTCCTGCACGGCATCGCGGTGCATGGGGTCGACGCCCCGGTGCACGCCGCGATGATGCCGCCGCGCGACGATCAGGTGGTGCACGTCGATGCGCCGCTGCTCGCCGCCGCGCAACAGCTCTTCGCCTCCGGGCGGGACGCCCTCCCTGTGATCGATGCCGAGGGACGCTTCGTCGGCCTCATCACCACCGATCACGTGACCGACGTGCTGCTGGTCCGGCAACTGCGCGCCGGCTCCTCGCCGACCCCGACGTGAGCCGGCCACTGGTGGTGGCCCGGCGGACGCCGATCGCCACCACCGCGGACGCGCTCTGGCGGTGGCACGCAGCGCCGGGCGCCTTCGAGCGGTTGCGCCCACCCTGGGAGCACGTCGAGGTGCTCGAGCGGAGCGGCGACGCACTCGTCGACGGGCTGCGCGTCACGCTGCGGATTCGCCGCGGGCCGATCGCGCTCCGCTGGTCGCTCCGCCACGAGTCGGTGGAACCCGGCCTCGGATTCGATGACGTGCAGGAGCGCGGGCCCTTCACCTCGTGGCATCACGCGCACCGCTTCCTCGACGACTCCACCGGCGCGCGCCTCGACGACACCATCACGGCCGAACTGCCCGGCGGCGGCGTGGGCCACACGCTCGGCGCCCCCTTCCTCCGCGCGCAACTCGACCGGATGTTCCGCTACCGGCACGACGTCACTCGCCACGATCTGGAGCAGCAGATGACCACGCCACTCGCGCCGATGCGGATCGCCATCACTGGCGCCTCCGGCATGGTGGGCACCGCCCTCACCCCGTTCCTCACGGCGCAGGGGCACACGGTCGTGCCCGTCTCGCGCCGCGCGCTCCCTGGCGGGATCCAGTGGGACCCGGAAGCTGGCGTCATTCGCGCCGCGGATTTCGAGGGGCTCGACGCGGTGATCCACCTCGCGGGGGAGAACATCGCCGCGGCGCGCTGGACCACGGCCCGCAAGGCCGCGCTGCGCGGGAGCCGGGTCGGCCCCACCGCCCTGCTGGCTCGCACCCTTGCGGGCCTCGCGCGGCCGCCGCGCGCGCTGCTCTCCGTCTCGGCCATCGGCATCTACGGCGACCGCGGCGATGAACGCCTGACGGAGGCGAGCGCCCTGGGCCACGATTTCCTCGGCGAGCTCGGTGCCGCGTGGGAACGCGCGGCCGATCCGGCCGCGGACGCGGGCATCCGCGTGGTGCACCCGCGTTTCGGGATCATCCTCACGCCCGAGGGCGGCGCCCTCGCGAAGCTGCTGCCGGTCGCGCGGCTCGGCCTCAACGGCCCGCTCGGGGGCGGGCAGCAGTGGATGAGCTGGATCGCGCTCGATGACGTCCTCGGCGCGCTGCACCACGTGCTGGCGCACGAGGCGATTCACGGCGCGGTGAACACCGTCGCGCCGACGGCCGTCCGCAATCGTGACTTTGCCCACACCCTGGGGCACGTCCTCGGAAGGCCGGCCTTCTTGCCCGTGCCCGCGACCGCGCTCAAGCTTCTCTTCGGCGAGATGGCGGAGGCCACCTTGCTCGGGAGCGCGCACGTGGTGCCGGGCGTCCTCGAGGCGACCGCCTACCGCTTCCGCTATCCGACCCTCGACGCGGCGCTGCGACACCTGCTCGGACGCTGAGGCGAACCGATGGCTCATTCGTGCTGGCCCCTGCTGCTCCTCGCCACCGTCGCACCGGCCGTCGTGGCGGGGCAGGATCCACCGCGCCGGTATGCGGCGCCCTTCCTGGCATCGGCCCCGACCATCGATGGGCGGCTCGACGATGCGGTCTGGCAGGGGGTCCCCTGGAGCGACGCGTTCGTCGACATCGAGGGCGGCGCCAAGCCCGCCCCGACCTGGCGCACGCGAATGAAGATCGCGTGGGATCGGAATCAGCTGTATATCGCGGCCGACCTCGAGGAGCCCGATCTCTGGGCCACGCTCACGACGCGCGATGCCGTGATCTTCCACGACCACGACTTCGAGTGGTTCATCGATCCGGACGGGGACACGCTGCGCTATTTCGAGTTCGAGATCAACGCGCTCGGCACCGTCTGGGACCTCTTCCTCGACAAACCCTACCGCGTCGGCGGGAAGGCCGACAACGGGTGGACGATCACCGGGCTCCGGAGCGCGGTGCACCTCGACGGCACGCTCAACGATCCCCGCGATCGTGATCGCGGCTGGTCGGTGGAGATGGCGGTACCGTGGTCGGCGTTCGCGGATGGCGGGCGCACCGTCGTCCCCCCCGCGCCGGGGAGCCAGTGGCGGATCAACTTCTCGCGCGTCGAGTGGGACCTCGAGACGCGTGACGGCCGCTACCTCCCGCGCACCGGCGCCGACGGCAAGCGACTGCCGGAGCACAACTGGGTCTGGTCGCCCCAGGGCCTCGTCAACATGCACGTCCCCGAACGCTGGGGCGTCGTCGAATTCCTCCCGCCAACGCGCACGCCGTGAGACACGCCGATGACTGATCGCCGCTCCTTCCTCGCCACCGTCGGCGCCGGCCTCGTCGCCTCGCGCACGATGCCCTTCGGCATGCCGCGCGAGCGCGCCGCCTCCTTCTCGGCCTGGACCTGGGTCCACGGCGGCGGGGCGATCGATCTGGCCGGCTGGCGCACGCGCTACGCGCGGCTGCGCACGGCCGGCATCTCCGGCGTCCTCGTGAGCGGTGGCGAGCTCGCGATGCACGTCGAGGCGGCCCACGCGGAGGGGCTGGTGCTCCACGCGTGGAGCTGGACGATGAACCGCAGCGGCGACAAGACGGTCAAGGAGGCCCACCCGGAGTGGTTCTCGGTCAGCCGCGAGGGGAAGAGCTCGCTCACGTCGCCGCCGTATGTCGGCTACTACCAGTGGCTCTGCCCGACGCGCCCCGAGGTGCGCGCCTATCTGGCGGGCACGATGGAGCGCATCGCGGCGACTCCCGGCGTCGACGCGGTCCACCTCGACTACATCCGGCACCCCGACGTGATTCTCCCGCGCAACCTCTGGGAGCAGTATCACCTGGTGCAGGACCACGAGATGGCGCCGTACGATTTCTGCTACTGCGAGGCGTGCCGAGCGCGCTTCGAGAAGGAGAGCGGCCGCGACCCGATGGCGCTGAAGGACCCCGCGGCCGACGTGGACTGGCGCCGCTTCCGCTGGCGGATGGTGACCGAGACGGTCGAGGTGATCGCCCGCGCCACGCACGCGCGAGGCAAGGCGATCTCGGCGGCGGTCTTCCCCACCCCGACGATCGCGCGCACGCTGGTCCGGCAGGAATGGGATCGGTGGCCGCTCGACCTGGTCTTCCCGATGCTCTACCACTCCTTCTACCGGGAACCGGTGGAGTGGATCGGCCGGGGCGCCGCCGAGGGCGTGGCGGCGTTGCCGGCGGCGACACCGCTGGTGGCCGGCGTCTACCTCCCGGACCTGCCGCCGGAGGCGCTCGGACGCGCGATCCGATCCGCCCGGGAGGGGGGCGCGAGCGGGGTGTCGATGTTCGAGATGGGGGGACTCACGGATGCGCACCTCGCCGTGGTGCGGGCGGCGGTGGGCGACGGCCGCTGACCGCCGCTATTTGGCGGGCCGGGCCTTCTTCCGCTGATCCGGCACCCACTCCAGCAGCTCGCCCGGCTGGACGTCGAGCGCCTCGCAGAGCCGGTCGAGCGTGTCGGCGGTGAAGCGGCCGAACTGCTGGTCGGGATCGGCCAGCCGGTAGGTCGTGGGGGCCGACAGGCCGGTCATCTGGGCGAGGCGGTAGGGAGTCCACCCCTTCTGCTTGAGGACGGCGGCGAGACGAAAACGGAGCATCGGGACACCTTGCGGGGGACGCGGAACGCGAGAGGGGATGCATCACTCGACACGTAAATAATAGCCGGTATGATTACGGTTGACAATAGTAACGCCAGGTCTTATCATCCCTTCGCATCCCTGTGCGCTCCCGCGCGCCGATGCAGCAGGTGGAGGACCAAGCCAGGCGGTACCCGTGTCAGACCTCATTTCGGTCGTCCTGATCGACGACAATCGTCTCCTTCGTGAAGGTCTCGCGGTCCTGATCCGCAAGCAACCCGGTTTCCTCGTCCTCGCGGCCTCGGCCGACATCGACGACGCCCTCCAGACCGTCCGCGACGCGAAGCCCACCGTCGTGCTGCTCGACTTTTCGCTCGAAAACCACGACTCGCTCCGCGTCACCGGCACGGTCCACCAGGAAGTGCCCGAGGCCAAGGTGATCGTGATGGGGCTGCTCGCTGCGCAGGAGGACGTGGCCGACTTCGTGACGGCCGGCGCCTCCGGCTTCATCATGAAGGACGCCTCGTTCGACACCTTCCTGAGCACCATCCGTGCGGTCGCCGAGGGTCATCAGGTGCTGCCGCGCGAGCTGACGTCCTCGCTCTTCACCCAGATCGCCGCGCTCGCGATCCGGAAGGGGAAGCCGCGGATGCTCGAAGCGGTGGGCCTCACCGAGCGCGAGCGCCAGGTGATCGACCTGATCGGCGAGGGGCTCAGCAACAAGGAGATCGCCGCGCGGCTGCACATCGCCGTGCACACGGTGAAGAGCCACGTCCACAACGTCCTCGAGAAGCTGGCGCTGCGCACCCGACTCGAGGTGGCGGCGTTCACCCGCGGCATCGGACGCCACCCGACGACCCGCGAGACCACCTAGTCCCTTGGGTGGAGTGACGGATTAGACCGAATTTCCGCCGCTTGACCGATGGTTGCCCTGTCCGCGCTCCCGTACCTTGCACATCCACGCACGTCTTCAACGGGGCCAGGTGGAATCACCTGACCTCGTCCCGCCCCCTCGGGGGCTGAAGCGTCACGCGAAAGGACCCATTCCCATGGACATCATTGCCTGGCTCGTCGTCGGCCTCCTCGCGGGGCTGCTGGCATCCTTTGCCGTCGGCGGCGTCGGTTACGGACTGCTCGGCGACATCGTGATCGGCATCGTCGGCGCCGTCGTCGGCGGCTGGCTCTTCGGGCAGCTCGGCATCGTCACCCCGTTCCGTGGGCTTGCGGGCACCGTATTCGTCGCCTTTGTGGGCGCGGTGGTCCTGCTGCTGGTGTTGCGCGCCCTGCGTCCGCGCCGCGCCTGACCCGGCCCGCGCCCTTCTTCGACTCGAGGTCCCTCATGCGCCCCCTGAGCCTTCTCGGCATCGCCCTCATCTGTATCGGCGCCTTCCTGCTGATTCGCGGCGGCACCTTCACCTCCCGCAAGGACGTCCTGAAGGTCGGCGACGTGAAGCTGACCGCCGACGAACAGCAGACCATCCCCCCCTGGGTGGGCGGCGTGGCGATCATCGCCGGTGCCGTGGTCGTGGCCGCCGGCATGCGCCAACGCGGCTGAGCAGCATCCTGCACGTCCATGCATGACCCGGCCGAGGAGGCCCGCATGACCCGCTCCACCCATGGTACCGTCCTGTCGCTCCTGACTGTCGCCACGCTGGCGAGCTGCGCCACCAACGCCCAGACCGGCGCGGCCGTCGGCGCGGGCGGCGGTGCCGTCGTCGGCGGGGTGATCGGCAAGGTGGCCGGCTCGACCGCGAAGGGCGCGATCATCGGCGCGGTGGTCGGCGGCACGGCCGGGGCGCTGATCGGCGCCCACATGGACCGGCAGGCCCAGGAACTGAAGCAGAACATCCCGGGCGCGACAGTCGAGCGTGTCGGCGAAGGGATCCAGGTCACCTTCGCGTCGGGGCTGCTGTACGACTTCGACTCCGACGCCGTGAAGGCGGAGGCGCAGTCGAATCTGCGCGCGCTCGCGGGCAGCCTCGACAATTACCCCGACACCGACCTCGTGATCATCGGGCACACCGACCAGGTCGGTTCGGCGGCGTACAATCAGGGCCTCTCGGAACGGCGGTCGGCGGCGGCGGCGCGCTACCTCACCGCACAGGGAGTGAGCGGCGCACGGATCGCGACGCGCGGGCTCGGCGAAACCGAACCGGTCGCGAGCAACGACACCGAGGCCGGCCGCTCCGCCAATCGTCGCGTCGAGGTCGCCATCTTCGCGAGTCAGGCCGCGCGGGCAACGGCGGGTGGACAGCAGTGATCGGGCGCCGGTGGATCAGCGGGCTCGCCCTCCTCGTGGGGGCGACCGGCGGCTGTGCCATCTCGCAGCAGCAGGAAGTGCAGTTGGGGAACGACTACAGCGCGCAGATTGCCACCCAGCTGCCGCTGGTCAAGGATGCCCAGGTCGTGCACTACATCACGCAACTGGGCGAGCAGCTGGCGGCGGCGACCGACACGCGCGGGCTCACCTGGCATTTCACGGTGGTCGACAGCCGCGAGGTGAACGCCTTCGCGGTGCCGGGCGGCTGGATCTACGTCAACCGCGGGCTGATCGAGCGCGCCGAGAACATGAGCCAGGTCGCGGGCGTGCTCGCGCACGAGATCGGCCACGTCACCCGGCGTCACTCGGTCCAGCAGATGCAGCAGGCGCAGGGCGCCAACACCGGCGTCTCGCTGCTCTGCACCCTGACGAAGGTCTGTGACAGCGGCACCGGCCAGGCGGCGATCAACCTCGGCGGCAGCGCGCTCTTCGCGAAGTTCTCGCGCAGCGACGAGTCGGAGGCCGATGCCGAAGCGGTGGCCACCACCATTAAGGCCGGGATCGACCCGAGCGGCATCCCCGGGATGTTCCGCATCCTGCTCAGCGAGCAGCAGCGCAATCCGGGCGCCCTCGAGGCCTTCTTCCTGACCCACCCGCTCGCGGGTGATCGCGTGACCGCCACCGAGGCGTTGATCGCGGCGTATCCGGCCACGGCGTTGCGCGCGCTCACGAAGGAGACGACCGCCTTCCAGGCGTTCCGTCGACGGTTGCTGGCTCTCCCCCCGTCCCCGACCGTCAAGACGCCATGACCGCCTCCGACCTCACCGCGCTGCGCGACGGCTGGCAGGAGCTGCTGGACGCGAGCCGCGACGCCATGCTGATCATCGATGGCGAGGCGATCGTCCTCGGCGAGAATCGGGAGGCGCGCCGGCTCTTCGGGTGGGCGGCGAACGAATTGATCGGCACGCCGATGGCGCGCTGCGTGCCGACGCGATTCCAGCGCGTGCTCGACCTCTGGCCCCAGGAACCGTCCGACTCCATCGTGCCGCCGCATGACCGAGGCCTGGCACCGGTTACCCTGCTCGCCCGTCGTCGGGACGGCACCGAGTTCCCCGCCGAGATCTCGCGTGCGGTGATCGGCACCGCCCCCGAACGCTGCGTCCACGTCACGATTCGCGACCTGACCGCCTGGCGTCGTGCCCAGGAGAGCCTGCTCCGCGAAAAGGAGCACGCCCTGACGACCCTCGACTCGATCGGCGACGCCGTGATGACGACGGACCTCGCCGGGCGGATCACCTACATGAACCCGGTCGCGGAGCGCCTCACCGGGTGGCGGAACACGCAGGCCATCGGCGAGCCGATGGACATCGTGCTCAACCTGATCTCGGACGTCAATCGGCAGCCGATGGAGAGCCCGGTGGTCCGCTGCCTGCGCGAGGGGCGGTCGATCGACATGCCGGCAGGCGTCCTGTTGCTCCGCCGCGACGGCACCGAGGTGGCCATCGGCGATTCCGCGGCCCCCATCCTCGACCGCAACGGCATCACCACGGGCGTGGTGCTCGTCTACCACGACGTCAGTGAACGTCGGCGCATCTCGAAGCGCCTTGCGCACGACGCGACGCACGACGGCCTGACCGGCTTGACCAACCGCGCGGAGTTCGAGCGCCAGGTGAGCCGCGTGCTGCGCCACGCCGCGGACCATCCGAAGGACCCGGTCGCCCACGTCATCGGGTGCCTCGATCTCGATCGGTTCAAGGCGGTCAACGACAGCTGCGGGCATGAAGCGGGCGACGCCCTCCTCAAGACCATTGCGGGACTCTTCGGTGCGCGGATGCGGAAGCGCGACACCCTCGCGCGGCTCGGCGGCGACGAGTTCGGCGTGCTGCTCGAGGACTGCGGCATCGGCGAGGCCGAGGAGGTGGCCGAGTCGCTCCGGATGGCGGTGCAGGCGCTAAGGTTCCAGTGGGGCGAGAAGGACTTCACCCTCGGGGTCAGCATCGGGCTGGTCCCGATCACGACGAACGAGACCCAGCTGACGGCCGCACTCCGCTCCGCCGATGCCGCCTGCTATGCCCCCAAGGAACAGGGCGGCAACCGGGTGCACGTCGGCCAACTCGCCCCGATGGCCGGGATGATGGGTCGGCTCCCGGGCCGCGGCGCCGAGCGGATCGCCCGCGCGCTCGCCGAGGACCGCTTCGTCCTGCTGGCGCAGGCGATCGTGCCGCTCCAAGTCGAACAGCCCGCGCGCACGCGCTGCGAGATCCTGTTGCGCCTCCCCGGCGAGCGTGGCGGCCTCGAGACACCGGAGAGCTTCGCGGCCGAGGCGGAACGCGCCCGACTCCAGCCGGCGATCGACCAGTGGGTCATCCGGCACACGGTCACGATGCTGAGCCAGTGGCGGCGCTTCAACCCCGACCGCGAGCTCCCGATCTGTTCGATGCCGCTCTCGATGGCCTCGCTGGCCGACGATTCGCTGCTGCCGATGCTGCGTGGCTGCCTGATGGACCACGGCATGCCGGCGCAGGCGATCTGCTTCGAGGTGAGCGAGGGCGCGGCGTACGGCGCCCTCAGCGAGACGGTCCGGCTGATCGCCAAGCTGCGGGCGCTCGGCTGCGCCGTTGCCATCAAGGACTTCGGCAGCAGTCTCAGCGCGTTCACGCACCTCAAGGCGCTGTCGGTGGACTACCTCAAGATCAGCGGCCACTATGTCCGAGGGGTTCCTGACGACCTGGTCTACCGGACCATCGTGCAGTCGGTGGCCCAGCTCGGCACGGCGATGGGGATCGCGACGATTGCCGAGGAGGTCGACAACCTCGAGATGCTCGGCAAGTTGCGGGCGATGGGCGTCCGGTATGTCCAGGGCGACGCGGTCGCACCGGCACAGCCGCTGATGGACCTCGACGGCGAGGTCGCGGTGCCCCAGGTCCAGTTGCGGAGCTGACCGCGCGGGGGAGTATTGTTCGGCGGAACCCCCCAGCGGAGGCGCGATGCCGGAACCCCGGACGATCGGCACGATCTGGATCGACGCGGACGCGACACCACGCGACGTGAAGGAGATCGTCTTCCGCGCGGCGAAGCGTCTCGGCCTCCCCACGATCCTCGTCGCGAACCAGCGGCTCGACACCCCACCCGGCAATCCGCAGGTCTCGGCGGTGCGCGTCGATGGCGGTGCCGACGTGGCGGACGACTACATCGTCACGCACGCGGTGGCGGGCGACCTCGTGGTGACCCAGGATATCCCGCTCGCGGCCCGGTTGGTCCCCGCGGGGATCATCGTCCTCGATCCGCGGGGCGAGGAGCACACCGAGGAGACGATCGGCGAACGGCTCTCGATCCGGAACCTGATGGAGTCGTTCCGGGGTGCTGGCGTGATGACCGGCGGCCCGACGCCGTTCGACCAGCGCGCCAAGCAGGCCTTCGCGGCGGCACTCGACCGGGCGCTGAGCCGCCGGCGGCGCTAGGCGGCGCGCACCGGCCCGTCATGTCGCTCGGGCACCGGCCAGAAGCGCACCAGGAGCATCGTGACCGGAATGAGGACGGCCAGCAATCCCCACCGATCGCGGCCGCTGTGCATCTGGCTGTAGGTGTAAAAGAGGTGGCACGCGGTCGCGACCAGCAGCGAGCGTGACCGCTCGACCGCGTTGCCGATCGCCGCACTGGCGAGCACGAGCACCGCGTAGAAGATGGCAAGCCGCAAGAGCTGCTCCCCGATCGGGCCGTGCCCGGCGAAGGTGAGCATGTGCCAGATCCCCCACATCAGCCCCAGCAGCAGCCAGCGCGGCCACGGCCGCAGCGGGCGGAGCGCGTCCTGGAGATAGCCGCGCCAGCCGAGCTCCTCGCCGAAGGCGTAGGCGACGGCGTGGCTCCCGGCGATCAATCCGGCCAGGTGGGGCGAGGCCGCCGTGCGCGCCGGGGCCCATGCCGCCAGCAGCACCACCGGGAACGCCACGGCAAAGAGACTGGCCCCGGTCGAGCCCCCCGTCAGCGTGATCGTGCGCCGATGATGCGCGCGCCGAACGCGGAGCACGATCAATGCACCAATGGCGGGGCCCCAGCCGTAGAGGAGCGGTCGCAACCATGGCGGAATGGGGGAGGCGGCCCACGATTCCGGTGCCAGGTCGCGCCAGAGCAGCAGCGGCCCGCTGATCCCGCAGGCCAGCAGGTAGAAGAGGGCGATGCCGCGCCAGTCTGGGCGCGGGGCTGGCTGGGCAGCGGCGGCCATGGCAATCCGGGTCGGAGATGGAATGGACTGGGGTGGTCGCGGCGCCTGCACCTCGACGGCACGACCGTGGCAGTGTAGCGCGAGACGGCACGGCGTGCCACTCCGGCGCTTCGCAAGGCGGGGGAATCCGGAGTCGCCGGCCCTGCTTTGAATTCGAACAGGACGCGTTCCCGCGCGAAGCATCTATCTTCGAGGGAGCGAGGAGGATCCAATGGACACCGCGCGACGAAAGGGGGGGCCGCGAAGGAGCCCACCCATCAGCGGCTCGGCGATGCGTTGCAGGACGCCGGCCTGGCCACCACCGAGGAGCTGACGTCGGCCGCCGCCGAGGCGACGGCCACGCATCACCGCCTCGGCGAAGTGCTCATCGACCGCGGCGTGCTCGACGAGCGCGACGTCTATCGCGCGCTCGCCCTGCTCCACGACCTGCCGTTCCAGAGCAGCGACGAACTCCTTCCGCAGGTGGACCCGGCCCTCGGCCGTGCCGTCCCGCTCCGCTTCCAGGAATTTCACAAGGTCATCCCGCTGCGGCTCGACGGGGATGCGCTGATGGTGGCCACGAGCGATCCGTTGATCCTGGTCCCCGAGCTCGGCGCCGCGCTCGGCGCGAAGCAGGTCCGTCGGGTGCTCGTGACGCCGACCGACATGCCCCACCTGCGGATGGCCATCACCCTGCAGCAGGTCGCGCTGGCCCAGGGTCCCGCGCCGACCCCGCGGCAGGCGGCGGACCTGTTGATCGCCGATCCCGGGGCGACCGAGTCGGCGCAACAGCTGCTCGACGGCCTGCTGCTCGACGCGGTCGCGGAGCGGGCCAGCGACATTCACGTCGAGACGTATCGCGGGCAGACGCGCATCCGGATCCGGGTCGACGGCGACCTGCGCGACCTCACGCACTATCGCCTGACCGACCTGCAGCGCCTCGGCCTGATCAACGTGATCAAGGTGCGGGCGGGGCTCGACATCGCGGAGCATCGCCTGCCGCAGGGCGGCCGGTTCGTGACCCGCTCCGGCAAGCAGGTCTTCGACATCCGCACGCAGACGCAGCCCTGCCTCCACGGCGAGCACGTCGTGATGCGGTTGCTGCCGCAAGACACCACGCTCGTCGGCATCGACGAGCTTGGCTTTCCGCCGGAGATCGCCAAGGTCTATCGCCGGCTCTTCGAGTCCCCGGGCGGGCTGATCCTGGTGGTCGGCCCCACCGGCTCGGGGAAGTCGACCACGCTGTACGCCGGGCTGCAGCTGCTCGCCGCCGACCCGTCGCGCAAGGTGATCACCGTCGAGGACCCGATCGAGTATGCGCTCGACGGGATCCAGCAGACGCAGGTGCGACCGGAGATCGGCTTCGAGTTCGCCCACGCGATGCGCGCCTTCGTCCGCGAGGACCCCGACGTGATCCTCCTCGGCGAGATTCGCGACGGCGAGACCGCCCTCGAAGCATTGCGCGCGTCACAGACCGGACACCTGGTCCTCTCGACGCTGCATTGCAACGACACGGTGGACGCCGTGCAGCGCCTCGTCGACCTCGGGATGCACCGCAACTCGATCGGCTCGGAGCTGCTGGCGGTCTTCTCGCAACGACTGGCCCGGCGCATCTGCGAGGGGTGTCGTGCCCCGACCACGCCGCCGGCGGCGCTGCTCGAGGAGATCTTCCCCGACGGCGTCCCCGCGGACGCCCACTTCTTCGCGGGCACGGGGTGCGAGCATTGTCGCGGCAGTGGCGGCTACGGCCGCATCGCGGTGATCGAGTTCCTCCCCGCCTCGGCGGCGCTGCGGCAGGCGATCTCGCGCGGCGCGACCGTCGACGACCTGCGCGCGGTGGCGCTGGACGCCGGGCTCCGGCCGCTGCGCGACCATGCGCTGGCGCTGGTCGAGCAAGGCGTGATCCCGCTCAGCGAACTGCGAACGATGCTGCCACCCGATCGATTGGCGCCGGAGCGCTGACCGTCGAGCGTGCAGGTCGTGTCCGGAGGGAGGTGGCGCCACCTCCCTCCCGCGAGGAACCAATGGGGTACCTTTCCACTGGTTGATGACCGGATCGTCCGGCCCCCGCCGGCCGGCGCATCGAACGGAGCCCCGCCCGTGCCCCTTCCCCGATCGTCGGACCAGCCCGCGTCAGCCGCCGTGCCGTCCCAGGCCGCCGGCAACGAGCTCGCCGTGCTCGACCTGCGGGTGCTCGAGGAAATGGTCGGATCCGAACCGGAGGTCGTGCGGGACTTCCTGCAGCAGTACCTGGCGAGTGCCCGGAACATCATGGCCGAGGTTCGCCTCGGACACGCCACCGGCGATCTCGCCCGGGTGGGCGGGGCGACCCATCGATTGAAGTCGTCGTCGCGCGCCGTGGGGGCGCTCCGCTTCGGCGACCTGTGCGCGCAGATCGAGTCGGCCGCGACACGCATGCAAGCGGAGGAGGTGTCCGCTTCGATCCCCGCGCTCGAGCTCGCGTTCGTCGCCGTCGAAAGCGCCGTCGCCCAGCAGCTGGGGACCTCGTGAAGATCCTGGTCGTCGACGATGAGCCGTTTGCGCTCCGGCTGATCACCCATCAGCTGGGGCGCCTCGGCTTCCCGGACGTGATTGCCCACGACCGGGCCACCGAGGCGCTCGCGCTGCTGGAGCACGATGCGCTCGCGGCCGACGTGGTCCTGCTCGACCTGCAGATGCCGGAGATGGATGGCGTGGAATTCGTGCGCCACCTGGGGATGCTCCGCTTCCCGGGCTCGCTGATCCTCATCAGCGCGGAAGACGAGCGGATCATCGAGACCGCGCGGAAGCTGGCGCGGGCGCACAACCTCGACGTCCGGGGGGCGCTGCACAAACCGGTGAAGCCCGACCAGCTGCAGGCGCTGCTGGGCGACATGCCGCACCCCGCCACTCGGCCCGCGCGCCCGATCCCCCGTCACTACGCGCCGGCGCGGTTGCTCGAGGCAATCAAGCAGGGCGAGTTGTTCAACGTGTACCAGCCCCAGGTCGAGCTGGCGACCGGTCAGGTGGCGGGCGTCGAGACCCTGGTGCGGTGGCAGCATCCGGAGGACGGGCTGGTCGGCCCCGAGCACTTCATTCCGCTCGCCGAAGAACACCACCTGATCGACGACCTGACCCGCTCGATGCTGGGACATGCGCTCCTGCAGGCGCGGGCCTGGACGGAGGCCGGGCTTCGGCTCCACGTCGGCGTGAACATCTCGATGGACAACCTCGGCGCCCTCGACTTTCCGGACTTCGTGGCGCGTGCGCTCGTGACCGCGGGCGTGCCACCGGAGCAGCTCGTGCTCGAGGTCACCGAGAGCCGACTGATGACCAACGCCCTCTCGGCGCTCGACATCCTGACGCGCCTTCGTCTCAAGCACATCGGCCTGTCGATCGACGACTTCGGCACGGGGCATTCCTCGCTCGCCCAGCTGCGGGACATCCCCTTCGACGAACTGAAGCTCGACAAGGGGTTCGTCCATGGCGCGCACCACGACCATCTCGAACCGGGCGATCCTCGAGGCGAACCTCGGCATGGCACGGCAGCTGGGGATGCGGTCGGTGGCGGAGGGAGTCGAGGACCGGGCGGACTGGGACCTGCTGCAACGGATGCGCTGCGACCTCGCGCAGGGGTACTTCATCTCCCGCCCGATGGCCGGCGGCGAGATTCCTGGCTGGATCGCGCAGTGGGAGCCGCGTCGCATCGAGCTGGTCGCGGGGCGGTGACCTAGGGCAGGTAGTGCGACGCCACCCGCTTGCCGTAGTAGAGTCCGAGGGCGGTCCCCACCATGCTGACGATGAACGCCGTGAAGATCCCGGCGGCAGACGCCAGCCACCATCCCAGCCAGCCACCGATGGTCGCGCCCACGAAGCCGAAGAGCCAGCTCACCCCGCCGGCACCCAGGGGCGGAGCTTGACGTCGATGTGGCAGATGTGATTGGCGAGCCACCCCTCGAGCGTGTCGACGAGGTCGCGCGCATCGACGGGATCAAAGCCGCGCGCGGCGAATCGGGTGTTGAATTCTTCGAGGATGACGATGAAGCGAGCGTGCGCGGCCTTGTTGTCGGCCGCAACCGGGCAGATGTAGCGCGCCATGCACCCCTCCTCGTAGGAGAAGTGGGTCACCACGTAGAGTTCCAGCGACTGCAGCAGCCCGGCATAGACGCGCTCGCCCCGCGATTCGTCCAGCGCCGCGCGAAAGTCGGCGGCCATCGAGAAGAGCATCTTGTGCTGGTCATCGATGCGACGGTCGCCCGTCACATAGCTCTCGGACCATTTCATTGCGCCTCACCGTGGATAGTCGTCCGTCGTACCGGCCCCTGTGAGAGTACCCCGGCCCCTGCCGAATTGCCACTCGTGGCGGGTGCCGCTCACCGCCGATAGACGCGGGCCGCATTGGTGAAGCTGCCGCTCCCCTCCTGGCTGCCGACGAACACCTCGACCCTGACGCGATCGTCGGCCAGCATCTGCACCAGCATCAGCCCGTACTGGATCGTCGTGCTCTCGGTGTACATCAACCGGTAGGCCACCAGCCCCGAGGCGACCGCGACCGTCGACGGTGGCGGGGCATCGGCCGGGATGCCCCAGATCCCCGGCGGCGCCACCGTGCCGCCGATCGAGATGCGCACGACGCGCGGGTCGACCTCATCGAAGACGAAGGCGAGCGACTTGGGCCAACCGGCCGGCCCGGAGGCGGTCTGGTCCATCGGGACGCTCTCTTCGAACCAGTTGCCCACCAGGCGACCGGCGACGTCGAAGTCGATCTGGCCGTCCTTGTCCGCCACCGCGGGATGGCGGCGCATCTTGGCGTACATCGCGCTGCGCAGCGGCTCGGTGAAGTACGCCCAAGGCGAGACGCAGTGCAGTGACTGGTCGGGATAGCGGGCGGGGACGAGAAAGCCGCGCCGCGTGGTCCGCAGGTCGTAGGCGCCGAGATCAAGGGAGCCGCCCGGGTTGGTGGTCCCGATCTGCTCGCCCGCCTGCACGATCGTCCCGACCCGAAGCGTCGGCAGCGGCTGGAGGTGGTCGACGTAGTAGGAGAAGTCCTTCGTCACGATGAACTGGACCTTCCAGTCGTCGCCGGCCTGATGCAGCATGAAGTTCACGGCGCCGGTCGCGGGGGCATAGACCGGAAGCACTGCGGTGGAGGGCTGGATCGGCCGCTGATCGAAGTTGACCTGATAGAAGTAGACGTGGTCCGTCGGCAGCACGTGGCCCGGTGGGGCGAGGTGCCCGAGCGGGACCAGCAGGGGGATCCGGTCCAGGTCGAGCGGGGAGACGGTGAACTGGGCCACGCCATTCGGTGGCGGCTGCACGCCGCCTTCGAACTCAGGCCCGGTGCCATTCGATCCGCCGCCGCAAGCCGCCAGCAGGACGAGGGTGTACACGGCGTGGCGGGGGCTGGAGGACACGGGGTGGCTCCGGTTCGGGTGGCGGGAGACGCCGCCGGACGATCAGGCGGCCCCTCCCTCCCCCGCACCGTGCATCAAACGGGCCGCTACCGCAGGTAGAGGTAGAGTCCGTACAGCCAGACCCCCGCGCCGACGAAGGTGATCACGCCCTCATCGAGGAGGAGGCCCGTCACGATCGCCGCACCGCCCACGATCATGAGGGTGCTCGACTGCCCGCGGCCCGCGCGTGCCACGGCGGGAAGGCGCACGTCCTTCACCAGCTCGGCCGCGACGAGGGCGGAGGCGGATGGTGCGGCGAGCCGGGCCGGCATCGGCGTCACGGCAAAGGACGCGGCAGGGGCGGCCCGCGGCGTGGCCGGGGCAAGTTCCTGTGCGGAGAGATTCGCAGCACTCAGGACGATGAGCGCGGTGGTGCCCAGGATGGTGCGGAGGGGTGACATCGGGTGCTCCAGGAAAGGGACGACCAACTCCCCGAAAGCTCGCCCGGGGGGCGCCCGGCACCTATCGCTCCTGAGAGCGAATTCCGGCCTAGCGCGGAACGATGGAGGTCGGACCGGGATCCCCGGATGTGCGCCGTGGCGGCTGCGCTGCCGTCTCTTGGAGATGGGCACTTGATCCACGAAGACTGGTGCCCCGGTCGTTTCCCGCCCTTCCCGAGGATGTCCGATGCGCATTCGCACCCTGCTTCCGCTGGCCACCATTGCCCTGCTGGCCCTGACCGCCTGCCCCGGGGCCAAGACGATCCAGTCGCTGCTCGATGACCCCGGCCAGTACGACGGCAAGACGGTGCGCATCGCCGGCGAGGTGACCCAGTCCGATCGGGGCCCTTGGCCTCGGCGGCTACCAGGTCAACGACGGCACCGGCACACTGCTGGTCGTCACGAAGTCGCTCGGCTCGACGCCGAGGGTCGGGGCGCGCGTCGGGGTCGAGGGCACCTTTCGCTCGGCCTACACGATCGGCAGCCACAGCGGCGCCGTGCTGATCGAGTCGAAGCGGAAGACGCGAGTAGCGCCGCTCCGCTAGCCCGCGCGACGCATCCCGGCGACCATCCCGCTGAGGAAGGGAATCGAGCCAGATGGCCCAGACGACGATGCTGATGCGATGGAAGGCGAGGATCGATGCTTCGTCATGGCGGCGGAGCACTCGTGTCGCCCAGACGGCATGACCGAACATCAGGAGCAGGGCCAGGATGCCGGTGGCGGTGTGGAGGGAAGCGGTGAAGCCGCCGGCCAGTCGACGCATCAGTTCGGTGCCGGTCGTGTCGGCCACGAAGCCGGCCCAGAACATCGTCGCGTGCCACGGCTTGAGGCGGCGGGCCAGGCGCTCACCCCAGACGCCGATGGTGTAGCACGTCAACGCCGCCACCATCAGCAGCATCGCCGAGCGGATCATCGTGGACATCGCTCCTCCTGCACCGGCGCCTGGGGGCTCTGCAATCTATCGCGCCCGGGTGCCGGCGTCGCGTCCTACCGCACGGCTCCGGTGGCGTAGCCGAGGACCGCCGCGTAGTGGCACACGCTCCCGGCCAGCACGAAGAGGTGCCAGATCGCGTGACGATACGGTCGGTGGCCGCGAACGTAGAAGATCACCCCACCGGTGTAGCAGAGCCCTCCCGCGACCAGCCACACGATCCCCGCCGTCGGCATCGCCCGCGCCAGTGGCGGCATCGCCACGACGGCCAGCCAGCCCATGCCGACGTAGAGAACCGTGGAGAGCCGCGGAAAGCGGAAGCCGAGCAGCGTCTTGTAGAGGATGCCGAGGATCGCCAGCCCCCACACCACGCCGAGCAAGGTCCAGCTCAGGACGCCGTGCAGCAACCCGAAGACGAACGGCGTGTAGGTGCCGGCGATCAGCAGGTAGATCGCGACGTGATCGAACATCCGCAGCAGCTGCTTGGCCCGTTCGCCCGACACGGCGTGGTAGGCTGTGGAGGCGGCATACAGCAGCACGAGGGTCGTGGCAAAGATGCTGCACGCCACGACCTGTCGCAGGTCGCCGTGACGGGCCGCGACGAGCACCAGGATCGGCAGGCCGATCAGCGAGAGGGCGAGTCCGGTGCCGTGGGTGAGCGCGTTCGCGACTTCTTCGCGTCGGGTCTGGGGACGGTGCGGGTGCATGACGAAACATAGCCATGCATCCGCACGTGTGTGGTGCACTGCGCACCGCTCGTCACCCCGACGGACTTCACCGGAGGAACTGCAATGCCGATCTACATCGAGACGGTCGAACCTGTCGAGGTTTCGACTCCTGCCAGGCGACATGGGCTGGCCCGCGTCTCCCAGTTCATCGATTACGCCTTCATGCTGCTGTATTCGCTGCTCTTCCTGCAGGGTCCTGCTGGTGTTCTTCGGCGCCCGCGGCGGCTCGGGCTTCGTGCAGTTCGTCGACACGGCGACCAATCCCTTCTATGCGCCGTTCCGGGGGATCGTCGAGAGTCCGGAAGTCGCCGACGGCTTCACCCTGGCGATTCCCGATCCTGATCGCGCTCTTCGTCTACGGCCTGCTGCATCTGGCGATCAATCGCCTGCTCCACGTGATCGTCTACCGTCAAGCACCACGCTCTAGCGTCCCGACGCTCCGGATGCGACAACGGGCGGCACACCACCATGGTGTGCCGCCCGTGCGCCGTTCCGGACTGTGGTCCGATGGGACTACTTCGTGCGCAGCCACTCCAGCGACATCCCCACGATCAGGTGACGCGGCAGCCCCGGCTCGAATGCCGCCGGCTGTCCGCCCACCAGATCCGGGTTGAGGAACGCCGAGGCGACGTTCGCGCGGTCGAAAAGGTTCGCCACCGTCGCGGAACCGCGGAGTCCGAGACCGCCGCCGATCGCGATCACGTCGCGGGTGGTGACCGGAGAGCGAGGCCGCCACGCTGGCCGGGACGACGACCGAGTTGGCGTCGTTCGCGAAGTAGGTGCCGACGCGCTGCACGCCGAACGCGATCGCGCGCCGACGGAAGGAAGGCGGGGTCGAGCCGCAGCTCGCCGCCGAGCAGGGCGCGCGGCACACCCACCACGTCGTTGCCGGAGTAATCGGCCGAGGCGCCCGCCTTGCCGTAGTGCACCGAGTCGACGACGTACTGCGTGTACTGGTGATCCTGCAAGGCGGCACTCACGCTCACGCCGATGCCACCCTTGAGCGCCGCCTGCGCGGAGGCTTCCAGGCCCCGCCGCTGGGCGCGCCCCGCCGTGAAGTAGAAGCGCCCGCCGCGATATGGCACGACCTCGTTGCGCACCTTGGTCTGGTAGGCGGCCAGGTCGTAACTGAGGCCGAGCAACGCGCCACCGGTGACGGCGACGTTGTGGCGGAAGCCGACCTCGACCGTGGTGCTGCGGATCGGCGCCAGGAGGGTCGAGATGCCGGTCACGGTGTCCTGCCCGAACGTCCCCGGCGGGTCGGTCTCGTTGGCCGCGGGGGCCTCGACACCGCCGCCCAGCGCGGCGTAGAACGCCGCCGCCGGCGCGACCTGCAGCGAGAGGCCGACCTTCGGGGTCACCCGCGAGAAGCGGCGCGTGGCATTCAGCTTCGGCGTGAGCGAGTCGGCGAGGCCGTAATCGATGGCATCGTACCGAAGCCCGGTCGTCAGCGAGAGGCGCGATCCCGAGGGTGATCCCGTGCTGCACGAAGACGCCGGTGTTCGTGGCCTTCTCGTTCTTCGAGGCGGAGAGCGTGGTCCCCTGCTCGCCCGCGGCGGTCAGTGACCAGAAGTGGGCCGGGCCATCCTGCCGCGCGAAATCGACGCCGGCCGACAGCGTCCCCGCCGAGCCGAGATAGTCCTCGACCAGCAGCGACCCGCCGCGGTGGACGCGATCGAAGAAGCGGTACGTCCCGCGCTCGGAGCGCTCGAGATGCTTCGGAGTGACGAAGCCTTTCGCCGAGACCGCCAGGCGATCGCTCAGGTGGTGCACGACTTCCGCGCCGATCCGCAGCGTCTGGTTGTCGCGACGCTCGCGGCGGGTCTGGTACGTGGCGTTGGCCTGCTGCGGGTCGGCCGCGAGCTGGGCCGCGGTGAGCGGGCCCGGAATCTCGTACTGATTGACCGCGCCGAGCGCTGAGACGCGGACGGCGGTCTTCGCCGCGGGGTCGCTCGCAAAGCCGAGGTTCAGCAGGCTGCGCTGCCCATTGGAGTTGGCGCGCCAGCCGTCCTGCACCGTGCGCGTGAGTCCGCCGTAGACGGTCCCGCCGCCAACGGACGCCGCATACCGGGTCACCGAGCGGCGCAGCCCGAAGCCCCCGAGCGTCACCTGGGTGCTCGGGTCCAGGCCGGACGCGAGCGGCAGCGTCGAGAGCGAGATCACGCCACCCGCCGCATTCCCCCACGTGGCCGACGCGTTCGACCGCAGCACCTGCAGCGACGTCGCGGTGCCGAGGTCCATCAGGTCGAGCGAGGTCCGGCCATCCGGCTCGGTCTCGGGGAAGCCGTCGATCATCACGCGCACGCCGCGCATCGTCCCGGCGTTGGACCGGTCGCCGGCGCCGCGCGCGCCGAAGCCGCGGATCGTGATCCGCAGGTCGACGCCGCCCGAGCGTGATTGCGCCAGCACGCCCGGCACCAGGAGGAAGGCCTGATCCAGCCGGCCCGAGACGCCGGCCGCCGGATCGAGCAGCAACTGCGAGAGCGCGCCCGGCGAAGCGGAGCCGATCGAGGCTGTCGCGGCGGATCGAGCGGGTGATGTCGGGAAGCCGATAGACCGAATCGGTCGTGGGCCGTTGGGCGGCGGCGGGGCTGGCGGTCAGCGCGAGGATCGCGGGCAACAGCAGCAGCGCGGACGTGCGGCGGACAACCGATCGATGCATGGCGGTTCCGGTGAGGGGGTGAGACCTCCGATACGCAGATCGACGGCCTCGGGTTGCACCGCGCAGGGCGGCTCAGGGGCGTTTCGCGGTGACCAGGACGAGCACCTGGTCGGGGATCTCTGCGCCGGCCGGGGGCAGCGTCAGCGTGATGCCCGACGGCCCCTGCTGGAACGGAATCGCGGCGCCCTCGAAGGTCGTGGCGCGCACCACCGTCGCGCCGAAATCCGGCAGCGCGAGCACCCGGTCCGACCAGCCGAGGACGTGCACGAAGACCGAGTCGCCACGCTGCGTGGTGACACCCCAGGGACGGGGCGCGATCGGGCCGCCGCGTGTCCGGTAGATGGAGGGACCATACGTCGCGAGCCACGCGCCGACGGCGCGCAGCCGTTCGGCGGCTTCCGGCTGCACCGTGCCGTCGGGGCGCGGTCCGATGTTGAGGAGGAGGTTGGCGTTGGCCCCCGCCGCGCGCACCAGATAGCCGATCAGGGTGCGCGGCGACTTCCAGTTCTGGTCGGCGATGTTGTAGCCCCACGCACCGTTCATCGTCAGCGACGTCTCCAGCGGCAGCGTCCCGATCGACTTCGTGTTGAAGCCCGCGGTGTTCGCGCCCGGCAGATCCTGTTCGAACGTCTGCACGTCCTCGCCCGGGAGCGGCGCGACGTGGTGATTCGGGATGATCAGCGCCGAGGGCTGCAGCCGGTGGATGAGATCATAGCTCGTCGCGAGTTGCCAGTCGGCGTCCTTCTTGTCCCACATCCCGTCGAACCAGATGCCGCCGATCGGTCCATAGTTGGTCAGCAGCTCGGTGAGCTGCGTGTTCATGAAGGCGAGGTAGGCCTGCCAGTCGCCGCGGTCCGGCCGCCCCGAGCTGTTGCCGGTGCCGCCGCGCGGGAAGTAGTCCTGATGGTGCCAGTCGAGTTGCGAGTAATAGAAGTAGAGGACGATGCCCTGCCGCTGACACTCGTCGGCCAGCTCCTTCAGTGGATCGCGATGGAACGGCGTCCAGTCGATGATGTTGTAGCGGTTGGCCTTGGTCGCGAACATCGAGAAGCCGTCGTGGTGCCGCGACGTGATGGTGATGTAGCGGACTCCGGCGGCCTTCGCGAGCGCGACCCACTCCTTCGCGTCGAACTTCACCGGATTGAAGTTCCCGGCGAGCCACTCGTAGGTCGGGATCGAGAGCTTCTGGTTGTTCATCACCCACTCGCCCTGGCCGAGCTGGGAATAGACCCCCCAGTGGATGAACATCCCGAAGCCGGCGTCGCGGTACCGCTCGCGCGCGGCCAGGCGCGCCGCGGGCACCACCTCCTGGGCCGTCAGCGACGCCGGAGCGACGGCCAGGAGCAGCGGCAGGAGCAGGCGGGTGCGGGACATGGGCGGTCTCGATGGCGACGGGGGTGGCGCGACATGGGGGGACTGCAAACGTACCGCGCCCCCACCCGGAGGGGAACCGGGTGAGGCGGGGTGGGCCGGGGCGCGCTACGCGAACGCGATCGCGGTCGGCCCCGCCGCCGTACCGGCGGGCGCCGGCCGAGCCTGGAGCCAGGCGAGCAACCCGTCGAGATGCATCGGCCGGGCGATCAGGTAGCCCTGCACCTTGTTGCACCCGAGCGAGCGGACCAGCTCGAGGTCCTCGACGGTTTCGACACCCTCCGCCACCGTGGTGAGCCCGAGCTTGCGGGCCATCCCCATGCTCCCCTCGAGGATCGCGCGCGCGGCCGGATCCTGGCAGCCGCGACTCACGAAGCTGCGATCCAGCTTCAGTTCGGTGAAGGGCACCCGACCGAGCTGCTCGAACGACGAGTAGCCGATGCCGAAGTCGTCGATCGAGAGCCCGAAGCCCTTCAACCGGAGACGGGTGAGGACATCGAGCGCCCGGGTGAGGTCCTCGGTCAATCCGGTCTCGGTGATCTCCAGCACGACCGATTGCGGCGTCAGGCCGACCGCATGGGTGCGCGCACTGATCCAGTCGGGGAGGGCGAGGTCATCGAGCAGCCGACCGGAGATGTTGATCGCGACGGTCAGGTCGGCCCCATGCTGCGCGAGGTGCGCCGCCCCCTCGAGCGCCGCGTCGACCAGCGCCCGTGACAACTCGGGCATCAGTCCGAGTCGCTCGGCCGCGACGATGAAACGATCCGGCGCCACCTGACCGGCGGCACCGTGCAGCCACCTCGCCAGCGCCTCGACGCCCACGGGGGCGAGCGTGGTCGCGTCAACCTTCGGCTGGAACCACACCTCGAACTCGCCGCGGCGAATGCCCTCGCGAATCGCCTCGGCCGTGATTTCCTCGAGCGCGCGCCGACCGCGCTGCGGCGCGACATCGGTCTCGAACCGGGCCAGCAGCTGCCCCATCTGGGCCGGGCCGACCGGCTTCTGGACCTGACCGAGCAGGTGCAGCCCCTGAATGCCGGCGAGCGTGCCCACGGTGCTGAGCACCTTCGCCTCGGCGCCGCTCATCAGGATCACTCCGCCGTGGAATCCGGTGCGACCCAGCGAACGGATCAGCTCCACGCCGTCCATCTCCGGCATCTCGAGGTCGCAGATCACGACATCCACCGCGCCATCACGGGCCGGCGAGCAGATCGGCAGCCTGACGCCCATTCGACGCGGTGAGGACGTCGGGAATCGACAGCCCGAAGGCCAGCATCGCCGACATGTGCCGGATGACGACGGGATCGTCGTCGACCAGCAGCACCGAGCGGCAGGCGATCTGGGGCCGCGGGAGCGCGGCGGCCTGTCGGTCGACCGGCGGCGCGGGCGCCGTGGTGGCCAAGCCCGCCAGGGCGAGTTCCACGTCGGTCAGCGCCCCACGCAGGGTGCTGAAGGCGACGCGTTGGCCGGCCTGGGCGGCGACCTCCATCACGGCCGCGTGCGCCGCGAAGCGCATCGCCCCCACCGTCCGCGCACCGGACTTCAGCTTGTGCAGCTCGCGGGCGACGGCACTCGGATCACCCGGGGAGGCCGCGATGCGCTTCAGTCCTTCGCCGGCCGACTCGATGAAGGTGCCGAGCACGCCACGCCACTCCTCCGGACTCACCTCGCCGAGCACCCGGTGCAGCTGCGAGAGATCGAGCACCGCGACCGCCTCGGCGGAGGCCTGCGCCACCGCCGGCGCCTCCGCCTCCCCGCCCCCGTCGATCAGCTGTCGAAGCACGCGCCGAAGATCCTCGAGGATGATCGGCTTCGGGAGCACGTCATCCATCCCCGCCTCGAGGCACTGCTCCAGCTCGCTCGGCAGGTCCGCGGCCGTGATCGCCACGATCGGCAGGCGCCCACCGCGCTCGCGCTCGTCGGCCCGGATCGCGCGAGCGAGATCGAAGCCGTCGAGGCCCGGCATGTTCAGGTCGGTGAGGAGCAGGTCGAAGTGCGCGGCATGCCAGCAGGCGAGCGCGGTCCTGCCGTCCGGGGCCACCTCGACGTCGTAGCCGAGCCGCGTGAGCTGCAGTCGCAGCACCGCCTGATTCGGTCCGAAATCCTCCGCGACCAGGATGCGGTGCCTGGGCGCAGTGCCGTTCACCACCGGCTCCTGCCGCGGCACGGCGACGGAGGGGAGCTCGATCCAGAAGGTGCTGCCAACCCCGGGGGTACTCTCCACCCCGATGGACCCACCCATCGCTTCCATCAGGTGGCGCGTGATCAGCAGGCCGATCCCGGTGCCCTGAATCGTCCCCGTTTCGGCACCGAGGCGATTGAAGGGCTGGAACAGCTCCGCCTGCATCTGCGGCGCAATCCCGCGCCCCGTGTCGGTCACCGCGATCCGGACACGCTCGCCCGCGGTCTGCGTCATGGCGACGGAGACCTGGCCGTTGGGCCGATTGTACTTGATCGCGTTGCTCAGCAGGTTGTCCATCACCTGGCGAAGGCGTCGCTCATCCGCGAGGACCCGCAACGGCGGGGCGTTGCCGGCTGCGACCAGACGGATCTCTCGCTGGCGGGCGGCGCTCTCGTGCTGCGCGATCGTCGCGGCGAGCAGGCGAGGCAAGTCCAGCGGCGCGGCCTGGATCGTCAGCTGCCCCGCCTCGATCCGTGTCAGGTCGAGGATGTCGTTCACCACCGCCAGCAACTGCTGCCCTGCCTCCTAGATTGCCCGGGCGTGTTCGGCCAGTCGCGGCGGTAGTCCCTCCTCGACCTCGACGAGTTGGGCATAGCCCAGGATGCCGTTGAGCGGTGTCCGCAACTCGTGGCTGACGCTCGCGAGGAATCGGCTCTTGGCTCGGTTCGCCGATTCCGCCGCATCGCGGGCGACGGCCAATGCCTCCCCGCGCAGCTTGCTGTCGAGGCAGTGCCGGAGGGCCTGACCGAATTTCGCGAGCACCGGCGGCAGGAGGGCGACGGCCTGATCCTCGCGCTGCGGCGAGGCGGACGAGGCGAGGAGGAGAACGCGTCCCACGCCGGGGAGGGCGAGCTGGAGCGCATGCGGGTAGCGCGCGCCGCCCGGAAACCAGCCGGCCGCATGCACGACACGACCCTCGACCATCACGGGTGCGATCCACTGGCAGCGCGTCCCCTCGAGCGCACGGAGTGCCCGCGCGCCGATGGTGACATACACCTCGGCGGAGACGGCATCCCCCGCCTCTTCTCGAAGGTCCAGCAGCACCGCGCCGCAGGCGTGTCCCGTGTGCGCCAGCAGGCGCTGCAGCATCGACGTCGCGAGCCGGCGCGGATCGGTCTCCCCGGCCATCGTCATGGCCAGATCGTAGAGGACCGTCAGCGCCTGCTGCTGCTTCAATGCCATGGAATCGCCAGGAGCGTCGCGTTGCAGAACTGCGGATATCCCTCGGTCGCCGGCGTGCCGATCTCACCGAGCGAGAGCACGCCGATGATTGCGGAGGCCGGCAAGTGCGCGCGCAGTGCCGCCAGCTCGGCGGTTGCCCCGTCAAGCCCCAGGTGCAGGTACCGCCCCGCGCAGTAGACCACGAACGCCCCATGCGCCTCCGTCAACGGCCCGGCGCTCCCGACCAGCCCGGCCGCGCGCGTGTCGCCGATGTCGACGGCGCGCACCACGCCGAGCAGGGCGTTCTCGGGGACCTCGCCGATGCAGAGGATCGATCCATCCTCCTCGACGGAGACGGGAATGCGGACGAGCGATTCGCCACTCACCCGGTTGAAGGCGAACGGGAAGTGGACGCCATACTGGTAGAAGTCCTCGCGGCCGAGGGTGATGCCGTACTCCTCCGACATCAACTCCTGATAGACCTCGAACGCGATCCGACCGTTGATGCGGCGAATGCGATTTCCGTCGATCTCGGTCGCCACGCGCAGCGTGACGTCGCCCTGGTAGCCGTGGGCCATCGCCGGGCCGCGATTCCCGGGCAGCAGGATCGCGAGCAGGGCGTCACCCACGAGCCGCGTGTTATCGAAGAGACAGGGCATCGCGACGAAGCGCTCGCTCCCGACGCTGCTGCCGGCGTAGTGCACCTGATCACCGCACTCGAAATAGAGCCGGTCGAGCAACGAGGCGACCTTCGCCACCATCGCGTCGACGAAGATCAGCAGGGTGTCCTGCCCGGCGGCCGCCGCGGCATGCGCGTGGACGAACTCGGCGAGCGTCGCGATCGGCGCCTCCGTCGCCTCGAGGCCTCCCGCAGGGATCGGCACGATGATGGTCGGGGGCGCCCCGTCGAGGCCGAGCAGGAGGATCCCGGTCCGGTGGAAGGCGCCGTCCGCGAGGACCCCCGGCACGACCGCGCCGACGAGACCGAGCTCGGCCGACGAGGCCGCCTCCTGGAGCGACGCAACCAGCTCGCTCTGCGGCTCGCAGACGAGCGCCAAAACCGACACGGCAGGTCGGGATGCCCGCCAGGAATGGAACAGTTGGAAGAGCGCTTCAGCAGTAGGTGACTCGAAATACTGCAACAACATGGGCTCCACGAGGCACTTCCCGGGCGAAAGGCGGTTGGCACTCCCCACAGTGGGGCGATCGCCCCTCACAAGATGCGGGGAATGTGCCACGCGATCAGCCCCGCCGGGGGGGCGCCGGGACGGCTAGCGCGGGCGCCCGAATTCGCTCGCCGGGAGCAGGACCGCATCGCCCAGGGGCCTGCTGCGGCCTGCCAGATCGCTCAGGTCGCTCCCGTGGTACGCCTCCTCCCCATGCTCGGCGATGTCGAGCCCCTGCACCTCCGCGTCGAGCCCCACACGGAGCGGCACCACCGCGCGGAGTCCGGCCAGGATGGCCACGCTCCCCAGTGCGGCAAAGGCGATCGTCGCAAGCACGGCCACGATCTGGATCCCCACCAGCGAGGCGTTGCCGTGCAGCAGGCCGTCGGTGCCACCCGGGTTCACCGCCTTGCTCGCGAACACGCCGGTGAGGACCGCCCCGGCGATCCCGGCGACGCCATGGCAGGCGAAGACATCGAGGGTGTCGTCGACGCGGGTGGTGGCCCGGTAGTGGAGCGCCAGCGAAGGAGCAGGGCGCGGCCAGCGCACCGATCGCCAGTGCCGACAGCGGGGTCACGAAGCCGGCCGCCGGCGTGATCGCGACCAGCCCGACGACAGCCCCGGTCGCGGCCCCGACCGCGGTGGCGCGGCCGCTGCGTCTCGCCTCGAGGAGCATCCACGCGACCAGCGCGGCCGCCGCGGAGGCGTGCGTGGTGAACAAGGCGTTCGCCGCGATGCCATCCGCCGCGAGCGCCGAGCCGGCATTGAAGCCGAACCAGCCGAACCAGAGCAGCCCGGCGCCGAGCAGCGTGAACGGCACGTTGTGCGGCACGGTCGGCAGCCGCTTGAAGTCGCGGCGGGGGCCGAGCGTGAGTGCCAGCACCAGCGCCGTGATGCCGGCACTGATGTGGACCACGGTCCCGCCGGCGAAGTCGAGTGCGCCCAGCGTGCGGAGCCATCCGCCGTCGCCCCACACCCAGTGCGCGAGCGGATCGTAGATCAGCGTCGACCAGAGCACCCCGAAGAGGAGGTAAGCCAGGAAGCGCATCCGATCGATCACGGCGCCGGCGACGAGGGCCACGGTGATCCCCGCGAACATCCCCTGGAAGGCGGCGAACAGCACGTGCGGCAACGCGCCCGCGTACGTCGGATTCGGCGTCCCCGAGACGCCCTGGAACCCGGCCCACGCGAGCGAGCCGATCCAGCCGTTGCCGGGCCCGAAGGCCAGCGAGTAGCCGACGAGGACCCACTGCACCGTGATGACGGCCAGCGCGCCCAGGCACATCAGCATGGTGTTGAGCGTGCTCTTGTTGTGCACCAGCCCGCCGTAGAAGAAGGCGAGCCCCGGCACCATGAGCGCGACCAGCGCGGTGCTGATCAGCACCCACGCGACGTCGCCCCGGACGAGCGCCTCCATCAGCGATCCTCCGGGCGCACGATCGGCATCTCCAGCTGGGTGAGCCGCATGACGTCGTCGGCGTTCACCGCGGTGAGCGCCTGGTTGTCCCGTTCACCGGTGCGGATGCGGACCGAGTGGTCGAGCGGCATGACGAAGATCTTGCCGTCGCCCACCTCGCCGGTGCGCGCCGCGGCGCAGATCGCCGCGATGGTCGGTTCGACGAACGGCTCGGAGCACGCCAGCTCGATGCGGATCTTCTCGTGGAACTCGAGGACCACCGTGTCGCCGCGGTAGTGCTGCACCATGTCGCGCTCGCCGCCATGGCCGCTGACGCGCGTGAGCGTCATCCCCGTGACGCCGGCCTGGAACAGCGCCCGCTTCACCTCGGCGAGCTTCTCGGGGCGAATGATCGCAACGATCAATTTCATGGCATCGGCGCTCGGCTGGGGAAATGCACAGGGGATCGCCAGGGGGATCCTGGTCGATGTCGAGACGGTACCCCGACGGGCGGGGGAGGTTCACTTTGGGGAGGGGTGCCCCAAGAATACGCCGCCCGGTGCACGCCCGCGACTCGGCCCGGCCCGTGGTGCGGGCGGCTGATAGATTTCCCGGATGCCTGCCCCCCGCCCCGCCGTCGTCCTCCTCTCCGGGGGAATGGATTCCGCCACCTGCCTCGCGGTCGCGGCGGCGGAGGGCCATGCCCCGTACGCCCTCTCGTTCCGCTACGGCCAGCGCCACGCGACCGAGCTCGAGGCCGCCGCCGCGATTGCCCGGCGACATGGCGCCGTCGAGCACCGGATCGTCGATCTCGACCTGCGCGCCTTCGGGGGATCGGCACTCACCGCCGACGTGGCGGTGCCGAAGGACCGCGACGCCGAGGCGATCGGCAGCGGCGTGCCGATCACGTATGTCCCCGCGCGCAACACGATCTTCCTGAGCTATGCCCTCGCCTGGGCCGAGGTGCTGGGGGCGCGCGACCTCTTCATCGGCGTCAACGCACTCGACTACTCCGGCTATCCCGATTGCCGCCCCGAGTTCATCGCGGCCTTCCAGCAGATGGCCCGCCTCGGCACCACGCTGACCGACCTCACGGTGCACACGCCGCTCGCCGCCCTCACCAAGCGCGGCATCGTCGAGCGCGGCCTCGCGCTCGGCGTCGACTTCGCCCTCACGCGCACCTGCTATGACCCGGACGCCCGCGGCGCCGCGTGCGGGCACTGCGATGCCTGCCAACTGCGGCTGAAGGGATTTCGGGAGTTGGGGATGGAAGATCCGGCGCCGTACCAAGACAGTGAACGGTGAACGGTGAACGGGACCACGGTAAGACGTAAGACGTGAAACGGGAGCGCGAAACACGTTTCACGTTTCACCCCTCGCCCCAGCCACCGTTCACCGTTCACCGTTCACCCCCATCCCCTCACCATTAGTTTTCTCCCATGAGCTACGCCGTCAAGGAGATCTACTTCACGCTGCAAGGCGAGGGCCGCCACGCGGGCCGCCCGGCCGTCTTCTGCCGCTTTGCGGGGTGCAATCTCTGGACGGGGCGCGAGGCCGATCGCGCCACGGCGACCTGCCGTTTCTGCGACACCGACTTCGTGGGAACCGACGGACCGGGGGGCGGAAAGTTCCCGAACGCCGACGCCCTCGCGGCGGCGATTGCGGCGGCGTGGCCCGCGGGCGCCGACCGCGGCACCCCCTACGTGGTCTGCACGGGCGGTGAGCCGACCTTGCAGCTCGACCGTGCCCTCGTCGATGCGCTGCACGCCGAAGGCTTCGAGGTGGCGATCGAGACCAACGGCACCAACACCGTCGTCGACGGGGTCGACTGGATCTGCGTCTCGCCGAAGGCCGGGACGACGCTGGTGCAGACGCGTGGCGACGAGCTCAAGCTCGTCTTTCCGCAGGGCGACGCGATGCCGGAGCGCTTCGCGGCGCTCGACTTCCGCCATCACCTGCTCCAGCCGATGGACGGCCCCGACCGCGAGGCGAACACGCAGGCCGCCGTGGCGTACTGCCTCGCCCATCCGCGCTGGGGGCTCTCCCTCCAGACCCACAAGTTTCTCGCCATCCCGTGAGTGCCTCGATGCAGGGCTACAGCGACCGGATCAATCACGCCCTCGCCTTCGCCGCCAAGCACCACGCGCCGCGCGCCCCGTCGGACGGCGCGATGCCGTTCGTCGCCCATCCCGCGAACGTGGCGATCATCCTGGCGCGTCACGGCGCCGACGAGACGACGCTGGTCGCCGGGATCCTGCATCACGTGCTCGAGGTCTGCGACGCCGCTGCACGCGAGGAGCTGGCGCGGAAGATCAGCGAGAAGTTCGGGTCGGTGGTGCTCGCCGTGGCCCACGACGCCGTCGAGCCGTCGCTGGACGGCCGGGGTGAGCGCCTCGCCTGGGCCCAGCGGAAGCGCCTGCTCCTCGCCGCCCTGGCGACGATGGAACCACGGGCCCTCGACATCTGCTGTGCCGACGAGATCCACCAGTGCGGCACCGCGATCGCGCTGGTCGAGCGGCTCGGCGTCGAGTACCTCCCGCCCCAGGGGTTCGCACCGGCGCCGCTGATGCTGACCTGGTACGGCGACCTCGACGACGCCCTTTCCCGCCGCGACGACTGGCCCGGCCGCGCCCTTCGCCAGGAGCTCGGTGCACTGCGCCAGCGGCTTGGCGCCGCGGCCACCAACGATCGGTAGCCGCGGGTATCTTTCGGACATGTCGGCCGTCGTCCCCGAACTGCAGCTCTCCCGCGTCACCGCCGCCCTCGGCGAGCGCTTCCGCCTCGACACCGCCATTGCGGCCTCGGTCGAGCGGCTGCTCTTCCGTGCCCACGATCGTCGGCTCAACCGGACTGTCTCGCTCCGCGTGAACCTCGACACCAGCGACGCCCTCCGTCGCTGGTTCCTGCGCGAGGCGGAGGCGCTGGCCCGGCTGGACCATCCCGCGATCCGCCACGTCTACGAGGCGGGCGTGATCGGTGACATTGCCTACCGGGTCGGCAACTGGATCGACGGCGAGTCGCTGGCCGATGCGATCCAGCGCGGACCGCGCCCGATCCCGACCGTGCACGGCCTGGCGCGAGACATCCTCGGGGCGCTGGAGCACGCGCACGCCCACGGCATCATCGTGCGACGCATCGTCCCGGCCTCGCTGCTGCTGACCACGACCGGCCGCGGCACCGTGACCGACCTGCGCTACTGCAACCTCACGCTGCAGGACATTCCGGAGGCCGAGCAGCCGACCGGCTCGCCGTTCCTGGCGCCCGAGGTGCGCGACGGCAGGACCGGCGACCCGACCAGCGACGTCTACACCGCCGGCGCCGTGCTCTACTTCGCGGTGACCGCGACGACGCCCCCGCTCGACGCACACCAGCTGGTCCCCCCGCGGCAGATCCGTGGCGTGATCCCCGCCGCGCTCGAGCGCGTGATCCTGCGCGCACTCGACCCGCAGCCCGACGAGCGCTACCTCACCGCGGCCGAGATGCTCGAGGACTTCGCGTCGGAGGCGGGCGAATACGAGTCGGTCGACGTCGCGCTGCCGACGCTCTCGGTCGAGCTCGCGGACGGTCCGCACTGGGAAGCGCGGATGCGTCGCGCCCTCGGCGACGACTACGAACTCCTTGGCCAGCTCGGCCAGGGTGGCTTCGGTCGCGTCTACCGTGTGCGCGACCTCCACCTCGAGCGACAGGTGGCGCTCAAGGTCCTCCACCCGCACCTCACGCAGGATCTCGCCACCGTCGAACGCTTCCGCCGCGAGGCCCAGCTCGCCGCCCGCCTGAACCACGTCAACATCGTGAACATCTACGACATCGCCGGGCGGTCCGGCCTGCTCTGGTACACGATGGAGATCGTCGACGGGCCGAACGTCGCCCAGCTGGTCGAGCGCGACGGGCCACTGCCGCTCGATCGCGTGCTGCGCCTGCTGCGCGAGGCGCTCTCCGCCCTCGGCCACGCCCACGCGCTCGGCCTCGTCCACCGCGACATCAAGCCCGAGAACATGCTGCTCGAGCGTGACGGCTCGCTGCGGATCACCGACTTCGGCCTCGCGCTCGCACTCCGCGGGCAGGGGCGCTTCGGCGGGGCCACCTCGCAGAGCGGCACGCCGCAGTTCGCCTCCCCCGAGCAGCTGCTGGGTGAACGCGTCGACCAGCGGACCGACCTCTATTCGCTCGCGGCGGTGGCGACCTATGCGCTGCTCGGCCGCACCCCCTTCCCGGGGACGACGGTGGAGCAGATCCTTGCGAAGCAGACGTCGGACATCGTGCCGGACCTGGGGCAGGAGCGGCCCGACATTCCCGAGGGGGTGGCCGACGTGCTCAGCCGCGCCATGCGGAACGACGTCGAGGCGCGCTATGCGTCGGCCGGGGAGTTCCGGAGTGCACTGGAGGAAGCGGTGCTCAAGGGGGCACGGCGGCGGGGGAGTGACCTGGCGCGCCTGGCGGCGCGCATCCTCGGTACCTGATCGGCGGGCGGGGCGCCCACCGACGGCGAACTACTTGTGGCGGTAGACCACCCGGCCACGGGTGAGGTCATACGGCGAGAGCACGACCGAGACACGATCGCCCTCGAGCACGCGGATCTTGAACTTCGACATCTTCCCGGCCGCGTAGGCGAGGATGGTGTGTCCGTTCTCCAGGAGCACGCGGTAGTTGCGGTCTGGCAGGACTTCCTGCACCACGCCCTCCATTTCGATCCCTTCTTCCTTCGCCATCCAATCTCCGGTCCCGTGGGATACCAACACCGGGCCACTTCGGGCCCAGCTGGCAAAAATGGGCTCCCGTCGGGGTGGGCGCAATGGCCGGTGGCGACGGTCGGTTATGCCGACCGGGGCAATTGGGCCCGCAGGACCGCCATTTCCTCCTCCACCATCGCCACGAGCTCCGCCAGGACCGCCTTGTCGAAGGTCAGTTCGACCCCCGCGGCGCGGTAGAGCTCCGGAAGCGGCCGAGTCGCACCGAGGGCGAGGAAGCGTCGGTACGCGGCGACCGCCTCGACCGGGTCGCGCCGGGCGTTCCGCCAGACCTGCAGCGCGCCGATCTGCGCCAGGCCGTACTCGATGTAGTAGAACGGATAGAGGAAGATGTGGAGCTGCCGGTACCAGCGCGAGACGCGCTCGGCCTCGAGGCCGCTCCAATCGGTGCCGGGTTCGAACCGCTCCCGGAGCCGCAGCCACGCCTGGTCGCGCGCCGCCGCGTCGCGCCCCTCGGGCGCAGTTGTAGATCCACGACTGGAACGCATCGACCGAGGCGATGTGCGCCAGCGAGATCAGGATGTCTTCGAGATGCTCGAGGCGAGTCGAGACGGCGTCGAGCGTGTCGTAATAGCCGACCGGCCGTCCGAGATGCGGCGCGGCGAGCAGCTCCATCGACATCGACGCGAGCTCCGCCGACTCCGCCCCGGGATGGCGCTGCCAGATGAAGGGCAGCGCGTGCGACGCGAATGCATGGAAGCAGTGCCCCGCCTCGTGCAGCAGCGTGGTCACGTCTTCCGGCACGCCCGCGGCGTTCATGAAGACGAAGGGCCGGCCGCGCGCATGCAGCGTGTCGCAGTAACCGCCGGGCGCCTTGCCGCTGCGCGACTCGAGGTCGAGCAGCCCCTCGGTCATCATCGTGCGGAACTGCCCGCCCAGCACGGGGTCGACGGCGGTGAAGATCCGCGCCGCCCCCTCCTGCAACCCCGCGATGGTCTGGTACGGCACCGGCGGGGCGTCGCGCCAAGGATCGACGGCGAGGTCCCAGGGACGGATCGCGTCGAGGCCGAGCCGCTCGCGCCGCGCCGCGAGGGCGCGCAGCAGCGCGGGGCCGACCGTCTCGGCGATCGCCTCATGCAGGCGCTCGCAGTCGGCCGGCGTATAGTCGAAGCGGCACTTGGCGGCGAAGACGTAGTCCCGATAGTCGGCGAAGCCGGCGTTCGTCGCCATCGTCGTCCGGAGCGCCACCATCCGGTCGAAGAGGGTGGCAAGCTCGTCGCGCGCCGCGACATAGGGCGCCGTGGCGGCGCGCCACGCGGCCTCGCGCACCGCGCGATCGGCACTCTTCAGGAACGGGGAGAGCCGCGGCAGCGGCACCTGTTCCCCGCCCCACGGGGCCATCATGGTGCCGGTCACCTGCTGGTACTTGGCCGCGAGCCCCTCCGCCTCGGCCACCAGCGGGACGTTCGCCTCGCGGAAGATCTCGATGGCGCTCCGGAAGCGGCGCAGCGTCGTGACGAAGTCCGGTCGATCGGTCCCCACCTCAACCAGCTTCTTCGCGAGCGAGACCTCGGCCTCTTCGAGCTGCGGCAGGATCTCGGTCGAGAAGCGAAGGTGCGCCGCTTCCTTGGCCTTGTCGGCGGTGTCGCAGGTATAGGCGATCATCGCCAGCGACGCCGCCTCGGTCACCAGCTCGTCGAGCCGCGACCAGTGTGCCAGCCATGGCTCAAGCGTGGCGGCATCGACGGGGGTGCCGGCCAGCTCGGCGTAGCGGGCCGAGAGTTCGGCCCACGTCGCCTCGGCGAAGCCTGCGGCCGTCTCGGGAAGGGGGGTCCAGGTCATTTGACGATGATAATCGCTGGGCGCCCGGGGGGCCGGATCAGGCCGCCACCGCGGGCACCGGCGGGCGGACGAAGCGCCAGGAGAGGAGCGCCACGCCCAGCATGGTCACCCCGGCGATCAGGAAGGGGGCGTCCACCCCGATGCGCTGGAAGGCCACTGTCCCCGCGATCGGCGCGATGATCCGCGCGACGCCGGCGAACGTCTGCGCGACGCCCATCGTGGTGCCGAGCTCTTCGGGTTCGGTCGCATGGGAGAGCAACGAGGTCGAGGCCGGGAAGAGGAGCGCCGTGCCGATCGGGACCAGCGGGATGATCGCGGCGAGGACCCAGACGGACGGGGCCACGGTGTAGAGCATCAAGCCGATCGCCAGGATCAGCGCCCCCAGCCGCATCGCACGCGTCTCGCCGATGCGGTCGACGACGGGACCGAGCAGCAGCGAACGCAACACCAGCGAGAGCAGCCCGTTGTAGACGAAGAAGTAGCCGATGTTCTCTTCGGTCACGCCGAAGCGGGCGTCGAGCCACAGCGCGAGCACCGAGGTGAGCAGCGAGAAGGCGAGCATCCCGGTGCCATAGATCCAGATCAGGCGCGCGGCCTTCTCGGCAGGGTGCCGGATCACCACCCACGCCGCGTGCCAGATCGGCTTGCGCGGCTTCGGCGTGGCCCGATCCTCGGCGCGGCGCGATTCGGGCAGCCACTTCCACGCGGCCAGCACGTTGAGGAAGCAGAGCCCGGCGGCGATCAGGCCGGGCATCTCGCGCCCGAAGTGTGCCGCCACCGACCCGATCGCCGGGCCGACCATCACGCCGGCGGCCGTCGCAGCCGAGAGCCATCCCAGCGCACGGGCGCGGTCGGCAGGTGCCACCGTGTCGGAGACATAGGCCTGGGCCACGCCGGTGGTCCCGCCGCCGGCGCCCTGCACGATGCGCGAGAGGAAGAGCAGCCAGAGCGAGTTGGCGAGGCCGAAGACGAGAAACGCAATCGCCGACGCGAGCAAGCCGATCAGCAGCGCCGGACGCCGGCCATACTTGTCCGAGACGCGCCCCCAGATCGGCGACGCGATCAGCTGCGCGATCGAGAACGAGGCGATCATCCAGCCGACCACCTCCGGCGTCGCCTTGAGCTTGAGCGCGTAGAACGGCAACAGCGGCAGGATCATCGCGAAGCCGAGCATGTCGACCAGGTTCACCGCGATCAGCACCCAGAGCTGGCGCAGCTGTTCCTTCTTGGTGTTCCCCTCGGCGGCGTGGCTCACGGCTGCCGCGCCGGGCGGGACTCGCCAGCGGCGAGCAGGTTCATGAAGAGGCGCCACGCCCCGGGCACGGCGGCGGGCAGCTCCCGGAAGAAGGCGATGCCGGTGTAGATGACGGTGCCGCGCCCGCGGCGGCCGACCAGCAGGCTCCCTTCGCGCGCGACGTCACCGCTGTCGTGCATTTCCAGCAACGGGGTCCAGGCCTTGTCCCAGCTGCGCGCAAAGTAGAGCCCGCGCTCCTGTACCCAGCCGTTGAAGTCGTCCGGTCCGATGCGGTTCGGCGTGCGCAGGAGCGGCGACGTCGGCACCAGCAACTTCACCGGCGCCTCCTCATCGGTGACGCGATCGTGCGGCGAGGCGATCGTGAACGGCAGCGGCGCGAAGCCGCCGCGAAGGAAGGGGTACTGCTGGTACTGCACCACCAGCGTCCCGCCGCGCTCGACCCACTCCATCAGGCGGCCATGGGCGCGCTGCAGTGAGGCGTCGATCTCGTACGCACGGCTGCCGATGACGATCACCCGGAAGGAATCGAGTGGCGCGCGCTCGAGCGCATCGCCCGTCAGGAGCCGCACCGGCACGCCGGTGTTCAGCAGCGCCTCGGGGACGCGGTCGGCGGCGCCGCGGACGTAACCGATCTTCGTGGCGCGGGGCAGTGCGACCGGCGCGAGCACGACGATGCTCAACGCGCGGGTGACGATGTTGCGCGGCGGCACGTGCGGGTAGCGCACCCGGTAGATGCCGGCCGAGAGTGTATCGGCGCCGACCGCGACGCGCGCCGCGATCTCGTAGTCGCCCGGCGGCGCCTGCGCCGGCACGCCGACGATGAAGTCCGCGGCGGCGCGCTCGCCCTCGTGGCGCAGCACCACGCGCTGCGGCTTCGGGGCGATCCATCCCGGCGGCACCACCAGCGAGACCTCGGCTGCGGACGAGTCCTTCGCGAGGTGCTCGAGGGAGACGCGGAAGGTGCGCGCGCGCACCCCCACCGGCCACAGCAGCTTGTCCGGCGACAGGTCGACCGCGATCCGCGGCACCACCTGGATCGGGCGCCGAACCTCGCCAAGCCCCTGGTCGAGCGAGCGTGCCTGCACCTCGCGCACCGTCGTGACCTGCTCTCCGGCGGCGGTCGCGATCGTGAAGCGGGCGCGCACCGGCGCCGGCTCGAACGGCTCGCCGAAGAGCGACGCGTCCCGGCCCCAGAGGTAGAAGGCGCCGTCCATGCCGATGCGGAGAAAGTACGGCGTGCTCGGCGGCGTGTTGCTCCACACCGATGCCTGGTACTTGCAGCGCTTCAGCTCGCCGGGTGCCACCGTGCCCAGCGCCCCGACGCAGCCCTCGCTCCGAACCGTCCAGCCATCCTGCCGGAGCGGGGTGACGTCGGCGCGCACCGGCTGCGTCCCGCCGTTGAAGACGGAGACCGTCACGGTGACATCCTGGCCGCGCACGACTTCGTCGTCATCGGCGGTCGCGTCGACGATCACGCCGGCATCGGCCAACGCGACGACGGCGCGGTGCGGATCGTCGGGCAGCGGCGCCGACGGAGCGATCCCCGCGAAGAGCGAGTCATCGTTCGCCGTGATGCCGGGTGCCGTCGCCTCGAGGATCACGCGCACCTTCGACGGGCCGAGTTCCTCGAGCTGTCCCATGTCCTGCGACCGGTGGCGCGACCGACTGCGCGCCGCGATCTGGTGGAGCGACTGTCCCTCGGCGGGGTCGATCACCCCGCCATCGAGCACTTCGGCCGGCGCCGCGGCATCCATCCGGCCGCTGCGGTAGAACTTCGCCGGCTGCCAGGGCGCGAGCCCCTCCTCCCGCTGCAACTCCGGATAGCGGGCGGGATCGCCCGCGGCATCGAACGCCTCGCGCGCGACGATGCCGGCCACCTGGTGGTGGCCATGCCCGTCGCGAGGCGTCCCGGACCAGACCGCCACCACGACCTGGGGACGGAAGCGGCGGATGATCCGCACGGCATCCTTGATCAGCGAATCGTGCGGCCAGAAGCGGAAGGTCTCCTCCGCGTTCTTCGAGAAGCCGAAGTCGTAGGCGCGCGTGAAGTACTGCCGGCCGCCATCGAGCGCGCGCGCCGCGAGCAGCTCCTCGGTCCGCAGCACACCGAGCGCCCGGCCCAGTTCGCTGCCGATCAGGTTCTGGCCGCCCTCGCCGCGGGTCAGCGACAGATACGCGGTCTCGATGCCCCGGCCGCGCGTGAGGATGGTGAGGAGTTCGGTGTCCTCGTCATCGGGGTGCGCGCCGATCATCAGGACCCGACGCCACGTCCCGGCGAGCCGCGCCTCCTGCGCCCGCTGGATCGCGCCCCCGGTGCCGGCACCGGCGTCCTGGCCGTGGAGCGGGGCGGCGAGCGCCATCAGGGCGCACGCGAGGAGGCTGAACCGTGTGGTCACGCGTGGGGTCACGAGGGGTCGTCGTTGCGCGGTGGGGACTGGGCGGGCTCGCGTCCGACGGCGAAGGCGAGGATGAACGCGATCAGCGAGGCGAGGAGGAGCGTCTGCCCGGCGCCGCGGCCGGTGCCGTTCAGCAGGAACAGCATCCCGATCGAGACGGTGATGGTGCCGATGCCGCGCAGGATTTCATCGAGGTTGCGCCACTTGATCTGCCGCCCCCAATCGATGGCGGCGAGCAGCCCGACGACGCCGATCGCCAGGATGGCATACCAGATCCAGATCCAGTAGCGCTTGCCGATCATCGAGGGTCCGGGGGAGAGACGGAGCGCGGAAGAAGTGCCAAACTCTAGCGGTTGCGCACCTTACGGCCAAGGGGGTCAGCCCCGATCGGCCACGCAGGCCGGACAGGGGCACCGCGCCAGCAGGAAGCCGAACGTGTAGATCCCGGTGCTGTGGCCGTCGCTCCACCGGATCCGGAGGCCGTACCCCCCGACCAGTTCCAGGGCATCGGCCGAGACGTCGAGCGGGACCGTGGCGGGGTCGAGGAGCGGCCGGCCGGTCATCTCTTCGACACATCCGGCGCAGGGGCAGGCCAGCCGGACCGCCCGGGTCTCGAACGCCCCGACATGGCCGTGATCGTCCCACTGGACTTCGAGAATCGGGCCGCGGCGACGGATGGCACGGGGCATGACGGCGCCCCCGCCGGGCATTCGGTTATTTTCAGGGCTCATTTGGGAATTCTACCCGGGAAGCCTACGAATATGAGCCATCCTGATCCGTTTCAGAGCCGCACCTCCCTGACCGTCGGCGGGAAGACGGCCGTGGTCCACTCCCTCCCCGCCTTCGCCAAGCAGGCCGGGATCAACCTGGATCGCCTCCCCTTCTCGATCCGCGTGCTGCTCGAGAACGCCCTGCGGCATGTGGGGCGCGGCTTCGTGACGGAGGCGCATGTCCGCGCCCTTGGTGGCTGGACCCCCGCCGCCGCCGGCAAGGGGGAGATTCCCTTCATGCCCGCGCGCGTGGTGCTCCAGGACTTCACGGGGGTGCCCTGCGTCGTCGACCTCGCCGCGATGCGCGATGCGATGGCCCGCATGGGCGGCGATCCGGCACGGATCAACCCGGTGGTCCCCTGCGACCTCGTGATCGACCACTCGGTCCAGGTCGACCACTACGGCACCGCCGAGGCGTTCAAGCTGAACGTGGCGCTCGAATTCGAGCGGAACACCGAGCGCTACCAGCTGCTCAAGTTCGCCCAGCGGGCCTTCGAGAACTTCCGCGTGGTCCCGCCGGGCACCGGCATCGTGCACCAGGTGAACCTCGAGTACCTCTCGCCCTGCATCCAGCTCCGCGACCAGTACGGCGAACTGACGGCGTATCCTGACACGCTCGTCGGCACCGACTCGCACACCACGATGATCAACGGCCTCGGCGTGATGGGCTGGGGTGTCGGCGGCATCGAGGCCGAGGCGGTGATGCTGGGGCAGCCGTACTTCATGGTGATGCCGGAAGTGATCGGGATGAAGCTCACCGGCACGCTGCCGCCGGGCTGCACGGCGACCGACCTCGTGCTCACCGCGACGCAGCGGCTGCGCGCGCGGGGCGTGGTCGACAAGTTCGTCGAGTTCTTCGGGCCGGGCCTCTCGGCACTCCCGCTCGCCGACCGCGCCACCCTCGCCAACATGGCGCCCGAGTACGGCGCAACGATGGGCTTCTTCCCGATCGATGCCGAGACAGTCCGGTATCTCGAGCGCACCGGTCGCGACGCGGAATCGGTTGCGCTGGTCGAGGCGTATTGCCGCGCCCAGGGGATGTGGCACACCGCCGACTCGGCCGACCCGGACTTCTCCGACGTGCTCGAGCTCGACCTCGGCACGGTGGTGCCGAGCGTCGCGGGCCCGAAGCGGCCGCAGGACCTCGTGGCCCTCACCGACCTGCGCCGCAACTTCGCCACCTCGCTGCCCGGGCTGATGATGCCGACCGTGCCAGCGGGGCGGCGGGCCCAGGCCGAGGCGGCGCTGCAGGAATGGAGCAACGAGGGCGGCGCCACGGCGACGGTCACCGCCGAGTCGACCAGCTACGACTGCGAACTCGACGGCACACAGTTCGACCTGCACGACGGCGCCGTGGTGATCGCCGCGATCACCTCGTGCACCAACACGTCGAATCCGTCGGTCATGGTCGGTGCGGGGCTGCTTGCCAAGAAGGCGATCGCGAAGGGGCTGCAGCGGCGCCCGTGGGTCAAGTCGTCGATGGCGCCGGGCTCGCGCGTGGTGACCGACTACCTCGATCGCGCCGGCCTCTCGACCTACCTCGACCAGCTGGGCTTCCAGACGGTCGGCTATGGCTGCACGACCTGCATCGGCAACAGCGGGCCGCTTCCCGAGCCGATCAGCAAGGCGATCGAGGAGCACTCGCTGGTCGCCGCGTCGGTGCTCTCGGGCAACCGCAACTTCGAGGCGCGCGTCCACCCGCTGGTGCGCGCCAACTACCTGATGTCGCCGATGCTGGTGGTGGCGTTCGCGCTGCTCGGGCGCGTCAACGCCGACCTCGACCGCGAGCCGCTCGGCATCAGCGACGACGGGACGCCGGTCTTCCTGCGCGACATCTGGCCGACGCCGCAGGAGATCAGCGAGACGCTCGCGACCGCGCTCGGGCCGGACCTCTTCCGCCAGCAGTATGGCGCGGTCTTCGAGGGCGATGCGCAGTGGCAGGCGCTCCACGTGCCGGGCGGATCGCGCTTTGCCTGGGCGCCGGGCTCCACCTACGTGCAGGAGCCGCCGTTCTTCCAGGGGCTCGCCCCCGAGGCGCACCAGCTCACCGACATCACCGGCGCCCGCGTCCTCGCGGTGCTCGGCGACTCGGTCACCACCGACCACATCTCGCCCGCCGGCGCGATCCCGAAGAACGGCCCGGCCGCCAAGTACCTGCGCGAACATGGCATCGAACAGCCGGACTGGAACACCTTCGGCGCGCGCCGCGGCAGCCACGATGTCATGATGCGCGGCACCTTCGGCAACGTCCGCATCAAGAACCGCCTCGTCCCCGAGAAGGAAGGCAACTGGACGCGCTTCCTGCCGACCGACGAAGTGATGAGCATCTACGACGCGGCGATGGAGTACGCCAAGCGTCGGCACGCCGCTCGTGCTGCTGGTCGGCAAGGAGTACGGCACCGGCTCGTCGCGCGACTGGGCCGCGAAGGGCACCACGCTCCTTGGCGTCAAGGCGGTGATCGCCGAGAGCTACGAGCGGATCCACCGTTCCAACCTCGTCGGCATGGGCGTGCTGCCGCTCGGCTTCGAGCCGGGGCAGAGCGCGGCGTCGCTGGGGCTCGCCGGCACCGAAGTGATCAGCATCACTGGCATCGGGGCACTGACGCCAGGTGGACGCGTGACGGTGACGGCAACCGATGCCGCGACGGGGAAGGTCACCTCGTTCCAGGCGGTCGTCCGCTTGAATTCGCCGGTGGAACTCGAGTACCTGGCAGCATGGCGGGATCCTGCCGCGCGTGCTGCGGATGTTCGCGAAGGGATAAGGGTGCCCGGGCGCTGGATCGTCTCCGATCTCGACGGCACGCTGCTGGACGACTCGGAGCGATGCCCGCTCCCCGCGGACTTTCTCGCCGAGGTCAGTGCGACGCATCGCGTCGTGCTGGCCTCGAGTCGTACCGTCGAGGAGATCCGCGATGTCGCGGCCGCGCTTGGGTGGCCGGCGATGCCATGCGTGGCCGAAGATGGCCAGGTGATCGTCGACGAGGCCGGTCACGTCACGCGGCTTGGCATGCCGACGGAGGACTTGCTGGAACGGCTCGACCGACGTGGCCTGGGTGCCGACGTCCGACGCCTGAGGCACGCCGACCCGGATCGCCGGGCCAGCCTCCTGATCCCGGCCGAATCCGCCGCGCAGTTTGCCGATGGGGTTACGAACGACGGAATTCGGGTTACGATGGGAGGGAGATGGGCGACCATCACCGATGCAGCATGGAACAAGGGCCGCGCCACCGCGCGGTTGCTGCACCGTCTGGAGGTCAGGGTGTGGGCCGCGATCGGCAACGGAGCCAACGATCACTCGTTGCTGGCGGGTGCTGCGCAGCGCTTTGCCATCCGCGAGCAGGATGGCCTCCACCACCCGTTGCTGACGACGATTCCGGGCGTCGTCCTCCTGACCCATCGCGGCCCGTTTGGCTGGCCCGAAATGGTGTCGCTGCTGCCGACCACCCCGACGCTCCCCCCCGAGCCGGAGGGCCGACATGCTCCATCCACGCTGGACAATCACCGCCCTCACGATCCCGGGGCGTGAACCGTACCTCAAAGAGCTGCTGGAATCGCTGGACGCGGTGACGGTCCCGGGGGGCGCGCGCGTCACCGTCGTCTACAACAAGCCCATCCGTGACGGGCAGGATGCCATCGAGCGCCGAGTGCGGGGATGGTCGCGGCGCCACGAGTGCGAGGTCTACTTCAACAACGGCGACCCGACCATCAGCGGCGGGCGCAACTTCCAGCTCAACATCTGCAAGACGCCGCTGCTCTGCTTCGTCGACGACGACGTCACGGTGCACGGCGACCTCTTCCCTGCCCTCGAAGGCGCGCTGCGCAGCGTGCCGGCCGGGATCGTCGGTGCCAGGTCCTACGTCGAGGCCAGCGACGTCCTGTTCAAGCCACGCGATGAGACGCCGCACGTGATCACCCCGGACCTGCGCTACATGACGGTCCAGGGGATGCTCGCCGCGGGGTACACCAACCTCTTCCGGGACGTCGGCGGCTTCAACCAGCGGCGGCGCTTCTGGGGCGAGTGGACCGAACTCAACCTGCGGATGTGGCGCCACGGCTTCCCGACCGGCTACGTGATGGAGGGCGGCTTCCTCCGTCACTGGGAGAAGGCACCGGAGTCGCCGACGCGCAACATGGAAGGGCGTGCACGGCACGTCCTCTGGGGGCTGATCTGTACCGCCATGGAATACGATGCGGTCGACATCAGCGCGGCCACGGCGTCGTTCTGGCAACTCGTCGAGGAGCGTTATCTCCCCTACTCGTTCGGCGAGACGCTGACCAACGGTGAACTGCTCCGCGCCACGCTGGAGCTGCTCCCCGAACTCTCCACCTCGATGCCGGCGATCATGGCGCAGCGTCTCGACTCGGCCTCGCATCCGTTCGACTTCAAGCCGTTCCACCCGATCGATGCGGCCGACGTCCAGCGGGTGCTCCCATCGGCGCGGAAGAAGATCCTCGCCTACCGCGATGCGGTCTGGGGGCGCCCGTCGACGGCCAAGCGGCTGGCGGGAGGGCTGTGGCGGATGATTCGTGGGGGGCGGAGCACCCCGCGGGGGTGAAATTGTCGTTGCTGAGGTGCAACATGAAACCTCGCCCGCCCAGCAGCCGTTTCGGTGGAGTCCCCTGACCTGGACCACCGATGACCGCACGACCCAATCGTCTCCGCCGCCTCGTTCGCCTGGTCGTGCTGGCCGCCGTGGCCGCGCTCGGCTGGTTCGCGTGGGATCGGGTCAGCTACGACCCCGCGCCGTTCCTCGCGGATCTCCATGCCCTCGAGGACTCGACGGCGGCAGGTTACGCGAACTTCGAGTGGCAGCTGGCCCGCGGCGCCGTCGATCCGGTCGCACTGCATCGCAACAGCGAGATCGCGATCCGAGAGGCTCACTCGCGACGCGCGGCGCGCGCGGTCTTGATCGACTTCGCAGCGGCGTTTCATGACGGACACTATCACGTGCGTCGGCCGACGCCGGCCGCGGTGCGCTGGATCGAGGGTGTCGTCACCGGACGCCGCACCGACCCGCCGCTGGTGACCGCCACGGCCGCGGCGGGATGTGCCGCGCTCGGCTACCGCGACGATCGCAGCCCGTCGCGCCTCGTTTCGGCGAGTGGGTATCAGGCCGTCGGCCCCAATGATGACGCCTTTGCCACCGGCACCATTGGCGAGGGAGCCGATCGCCTCGGCGTGCTCCGGATCGATGCGTTCGGCGTGGATCGCTTCGGCAGCATCTGCGAGACGGCCTGGCCAGCGGCGATCGCGGGCGATTCGGGCGCCCGTTGCGGAGAACGGTGTCAGGATCGTCTCTGGCTCGCGACCTCCGACTCGCTGCTGGCTGCGCTTGCTCGCAGCATCCAGCGCCTGAAGGCCGCGGGAGCCGCGTCGTTGGTGGTCGACCTGAGCGGCAACGGCGGTGGCAACGACTGGGTCACGCCGGCCGCACGACTCTTCACCGCGACGCCACTGCGAGGCCACCGCTCGGGAGCCGTGCGTCATCCGCATCACGTCGCCCCGATCGAGGCGGCCATTGCGGAGTTGCAGGCCGCGGCGAGTGCGACGACCGACCCGACCTGGCGACTCGTGGTGGACAGCGCACTCGGGCGTGCGCGCGCGCAGCTCGCCGCCGTGCGCACACCGTGCGACCGCCGCGCGCTCTGGCTCCGGCCACCGCTCCCGAACGCCTGCAGCCAACTGGCGACCGAGGCGTACACCACCGGCTTCGTCGACTATCTCCCCCCCACGGCGCGAAGCCTGCCGGGCGCAGCCGCGCTCTTTCACCCGCTCGCCTTCCGCTATGAGGAGGGGGTGTGGCAGGGCCCGCTCGTCCTGCTGGTGGACGGCGGCACGGCGTCGGCGAGCGAGGATTTCGTGGTGGCACTCCGGGACGCCGACGCCGCGCGCGTGGTCGGCGAGCGCACCTATGGGGCTGGCTGCGGCTACACCAACGGTGGCATCGGCTTCACCCTCCCCCACAGCGGGCTGGAGGTGGCGATGCCGGATTGCGCGAGGATCAGACGGAACGGGGAGAACGAGGTGAGCGGCGTGCAGCCCGACATGACGCTTGCCGGGAACATCGAGGTGACGGGGGTGGTGCAGGCGATCAGGAGCGCTTTGCGAACACCATAGTGGCCTTCGCGTACGGCTCGCCGTCGACGGTCAGGTCGCGCATCACGGTGAGCGTGGCGCCGTCGGCACTCTTCGTGAGGCGATCGATCTGCACGATCGGCGTCCCCTCGATCTCGGAGGTGATCGTGACGACCATCGTGGCCCCCTCCCAGCTGAGGGCGTAGGCCGCGTCGCGGCTCGTGCCGTCGGCTTGGGGGGCCTTGTTGGGCCACGGCTTCCCGTCCATTCCGACCGTGACCTTCGAGACGAGCTTGGCGCTGCCCGCCTCGTTGATGATCTCGCGGTCCCAGATCAGCGTGTCGCCACGTTGCGCGATCGTCCAGACGATCGCGGCCGGCAGGGGACTCCCCTCGGACTGCGAGCGGGCGGAATCCATCGTCCAGGTGCCGACGAAGCTCGGCTTGCCGGCCTGGGCCGAGATCGGCGCGGCGAACGCCAGGAGCGCCAGGGCGACGAGGAGGCGGCGCATCAGACCACGAGGTCCTTCAGCTTCTCGCCCGTCTCGCCCTCGCGCAGCCGGATGAGTGCACGGTCGCGCAGCTGGCGGATCCGCTCGCGCGTCACGCCCATCATGCGACCAATCTCCTCGAGCGTGCGCGGCTGGCCATCGTCGAGGCCGAAGTAGAGGCGCAGCACCTTGGCGTCGCGCGGCGGCAGCGAGTCGAGTGCCGCCTCGATGTCGGCGCTCTGCGAGCTCGCCATCGTGTGGGCGTCGGTCCCTTCCTGCTCGGCGAGCGCAAAGCGCTCCATCCGCTCGTTGCCGTCGCCATCGCGGGTCGGATGGTCGAGGCGGACCGCCTCGGTGTTCAGCGACGACAGCGACCGCACCGCTTCCTCGGTGAGCCCCGTGGCGCGCGCGAGCTCCTCGGTGGTCGGCATCCGCCCGAGCTTCTCCTTGAGGAGCGTCGTCGTCTTGCCGAGGCGCGAGAGGTCCGCGGTCCGGTTCAGGGGCACGCGCACCGGACGGCCGTGGCGGGCGATCGCCGCCTGCACCGCCTGCCGGATCCACCACACCGCGTAGGAAATGAACTTGACGCCGCGATCCGGGTCGAACTTCCGGGCCGCCGTCATCAGGCCGAGGTTCCCCTCGCCAATCAGGTCGACGAGCGGGACGCCGCGATTCTGGAACTTCTTCGCCACCGAGACCACGAACCGGACGTTGTGGCGGGCGAGCCGCTCCTGGGCCAGGACGTCGCCCTTGAAGGCGCGCCGGGCCAGCTCCATCTCTTCCTCACGGTTCAGCAGGGGGACCCGGGAGATCTCGTCGAGGTACAGGTCGAGGCTCTCGCGCCCTTCATCCACCGCCCGGGCGATCTGTGCCGGACGGAGGGACCGCCGCTTCCCGCGGGTACGAATCGTCACGTCGAACTCCTATCTGCTGCCCTCCGGTCGGCCAGCCCATATGGTGGAGCGGCCCGGAGAGGCGAAACCATCAATAAACCGCAGAAATCTAACGGCCGTAACCGTTTTACGCAATTATCGTTGCAAGATCTTGTGAAACATGGGCTTGCCACGCTGTTTCAGACGTGAAACGGTACCCCATCGCTCTTTAGTCTTGAACCACCGAATGGACCATTCGGTTCCCGCCCGGCATGACGAAGCCCCGGACGCCTTGTGTTAGGAGACGCCCGGGGCCCCGAAAATGTTACACGCCGACGACTTAGCCGACCTTAGAGCGCCTTGATCTCGGCCACCAGCTTGGTCAGGGAGGCCTTGGCGTCGCCGAAGAGCATCGAGGTCTTCGGGTCGTAGAACAGCTCGTTCTCGATCCCGGCGAAGCCGGCATTCATGCTCCGCTTCAGGACCAGGATGCTCCGGGCCTTGTCGGCGTTCAGGATCGGCATCCCGTAGATCGGCGACCCCGGGTCGCTTCGGGCGGCCGGGTTCACCACGTCATTGGCGCCGACCACGATCGCCACGTCACACTGCTCGAACTGGTCGTTGATCTCGTCCATGTCGTACAGGCGATCGTACGGGACGTTCGCCTCGGCGAGGATGACGTTCATGTGGCCGGGCATGCGCCCCGCCACCGGGTGAATCGCGTACTTCACCTCGCCGCCCTTCTTCTCGATCAGTTCGCTCAGCTCCCGGACGACGTGCTGCGCCTGCGCCACCGCCAGGCCGTAGCCCGGGATGATGATCACTGACGAGGCATAGGCGAGCTGCACCGCGACGTCTTCGGCCGTGGTGCTGCGGACGGTGAGCCCCGCCGTGCCGGTGGCGTTTGATGCCACGGCCTGGCCAAACGCCCCGAAGAGGACGTTGGAGAGGGAGCGGTTCATCGCCTTCGACATGAGGATCGAGAGCAGCAGGCCGCTGGCGCCGTTGAGCGCGCCGCAGATGATCAGCACGTTGTTGCCGATCGCGAAGCCGGTCGCCGAGGCCGCGAGGCCGGCGTAGCTGTTGAGCAGCGAGACGACCACCGGCATGTCGGCGCCGCCGATCGGGAGCACCATCAGGATGCCGAGCGCGAACGAGAGCCCGAGCATCGTCCAGAAGGCGATGGCGTTGGTCGGATCGTAGATCAGCCAGCCGAAGAGGCCGAAGGTGCCGGCGAGCATCGCGAGGTTGATGAAGTTCTGGAACGGCCAGACGATCGGCCGGCCCGGCAGCACTTCCTGCAGCTTGCCCCAGGCCATCACCGAGCCGGTGACGGTGAGGGCGCCGAAGAGCGTCTCGAAGCCGAGGGCGGCCATCGTCCCCGAGGAGACGCTGTGCCCGAAGTCGAGGATGATCCACTCGTTGATGCCGACCAGCGTCGCGGCGAGCGCGCCGAAGCCGTGGGAGATCGCGACCACCTGCGGCATCGCGGTCATCTTGACCTTGGTGCCGAGCGGGATGCCGATCACGGTGCCGATGATGAGGCCCGCGACGATCCACTCGTAGGTGACGATCTCCTGCACGAAGAGCGTGCCGAGCACGGCGAGCAGCATGCCGATCGCGGCCTGGTTCATCCCGGCGCGCGCGCGATCCGGATGCGCCAGCGAGCGCAGCCCGAGGATGAAGAAGACCGAGGCGGCGAGGTAGGTGGCCTGCGTGAAGAGCTCGCGCATCACTTGCCCCCTTCGGGCTTGTCGGCGCGCTTGAACATCTTCAGCATCCGGTCGGTGATGATGAAGCCGCCGACCACGTTGATCATGGCACAGGCGACGGCGATGCAGCCGAGGATGTTGCTGATCCGGTGGTCGCCGGAGCCGGCCGCGACCAGCGAGCCGACCAGCGAGATGCCGGAGATCGCGTTCGTGGCGGACATCAGCGGGGTGTGCAGCAGGGGCGGGACGCGGCTGATCACCTGGTACCCGACGAAGCCCGCCAGCACGAAGACGTAGAGCTGGATGACGGTTGTGGCGTTCATTCGAGGCCTCGCATCAGCGGAGGGCGCCATCGTGCACGAGGCACATGGCACCGGTGATCTCGTCGGTCACGTCGAGCACGACTTCGCCGTCCTTGCGGAGGTGCTCGATGAGGGTCTGCACGTTGCGCGCGAACATCTGCGACGCGTGCAGCGAGAGGGTGCTCGCCAGGTTGAGCGGGCCGAGGATGGTGACGCCACCGTGCACGACGGTCTCGCCCGCCACCGTGAGCTCGCAGTTCCCGCCGGTCTCGGCCGAGACGTCGACGATCACCGAGCCCGGCTTCATGCTCTCGACCATCGCCCGCGTGATGAGGCGGGGCGCGGGACGGCCCGGGATCGCGGCCGTCGAGATGACCAGGTCGGACACCGTCACGGCCCCGCCGACCGCCTCCAGCACCTTCTGCTGCTGCTCGTCGGCGAGCTCCTTGGCATAGCCGCCCTTCGTCTCCGCGTCGCCGGCCACCGCCTCGGGCGCGAGGAACTTCGCGCCGAGCGAGAGCACCTGCTCCGCCGCGGCGGCGCGCACGTCGAAGCCGGTCACGACCGCCCCGAGGCGACGCGCCGTGGCGATCGCCTGCAGGCCCGCGACGCCGGCGCCCAGCACCAGCGACCTTCGCCGGCGTCAGCGAACCGGCGGCGGTCGTGAGCATCGGGAGGAAGCGGGCGGACGCCGAGGCGCCGAGCAGCACGGCCTTGTAGCCGGCCACCGTCGCCTGCGACGAGAGGATGTCCATCGATTGCGCCCGGGTGATGCGGGGGACCCGCTCCAGGGCGAGGAGATTCACCTTGTGCTCGGCGCAGGCCGCGAGACTCGCCTGGCCGCCCTGCCCCACCAGCGCGACGAGCGTCGCGCCGGCGCGGCACGCCGCGATGACGGCGGGCTCGGGCACCTGCACGGCGCAGACGAGGTCGGCGGCGCGGGCGACCGCGGCGTCGGTGCATTCCGCCCCGGCCGCGACGTACGCCGCGTCGGGACAATAGGCGGCGTCGCCGGCCCCGCGTTCAACCACCACGGTGGCGCCGGCCTTGACCAGCTTGGCCACCGCCTCGGGGGTCAGCGCCACGCGCCGCTCGCGCGGGGCCACTTCCTTCAGCACTCCGATACGCATCGTAGAGACCTTCCTCCGGAGAGGGACTGCGCCAAGCGGTAGGGTGACCAGATGCTCCGGTCGGGGGGGCCGCGCGCCCGGGCAAGCTACCGGAGGGTCCGTGGACTTTCAACGGAGTGCGTGGCAGGATTGTGAGGATGACGCCCCGCCTTCCGCGCCCCTCCGTCCACAAGTTCGGTGGTGCCTCGCTCGCCGATGCCTCGGCGATCCGGGGCGCCGTCTCGATCATCGCCGGTCGCCCGGCCCCGCGCGTGGTGGTCGTCTCGGCCCTCGCGGGGGTGACGGACCTGCTCCTCGACGTCATCACGCGGGCCACCGCGGGCGACGCGAACGGCGCGATCGCGCAGGTTGCCGCCTTCCGTGCGCGGCATCAGGCCGTGGCCACGGAGCTCTTCCCGGCCCGCCAGCGACCGGCCGTGCTCGGCCCCATCGACGCAGCGGCGGACGAGCTCCAAGCGCTCGCCGCCTCGCTCGCGGTGCTGCGCGAAGCCTCGGCACGCGTCCGCGATCACATCCTCGGCCGCGGCGAACGGCTCAGCGCCATGCTCGTCACCGCTGCCCTCGAGTCGGCAGGCCACCCCGCGACGCTGATCGAACCGGGCGACGTGATCATCGCCGCGGGCCCCTATGGCGGTGCCGTCCCCGACCTGGAGGCGACACGGCGAGCGGCGCGACGACTGTTGGGACCGATGCTCGCGCGTGGCGACCTCCCGATCGTCCCCGGCTTCCTCGGTCGCGCCCCTGATGACGGCATCGCCACGCTCGGGCGCGGCGGCTCGGACCTCACCGCGACGCTGCTCGCGCGCGCGCTCGATGCCTCGCAGGTGACGCTCTGGAAGGACGTCCCCGGGCTGCTCACTGCCGACCCGCGCGTCGTGCCCGATGCACGGCTGCTGCCGCACCTCCATCTCGACGAGGCGGCCGAGCTCGCATACTACGGGGCCAAGGTGCTCCATCCGCGCGCGTTGCTGCCGCTCGCAGGCCGACGGATCCCGCTCTTCGTGCGCCCGTTCGCTGACCCGGCCGCCCCCGGCACCGAGATCTCGGCGCGACGCGATGACGACCGCTCACCGGTGCGGGCGCTCTCCGCGGTGCACGACCAGGCGCTGGTGACGATCTCGGGCTCGGGCATCCTCGGCGTCCCCGGGATGGCGGCGCGCACCTTCGCTGCGCTGCAGGACGCCGGCATCTCGGTGTCGCTGATCGCCCAGGCCTCCTCCGAGTACACCATCGACTTCACGATGCCCGCCGCCGTGTCGACCGAGGCGGTCCAGGTGCTCCGGCGCGCCTTCCGGACCGAGATCCGCACCGGCGAGATCAACGGCGTCGAGGTGCGCACGAAGGTCGCCATCATCGCGATCGTCGGGCTGCGCATGGCGGGGCATCCCGGCATCGCGGCACGGGTCTTCGATGCACTGGCCAACGGCGGCGTGAACGTCGTCGCGATCGCGCAGGGTTCGAGCGAGCGCAACATCTCGGTGGCAGTCGACGATCGCTCCGCGGCCGAAGGGCTGCGCCGCATCCACGACACCTTCCAGCTCGGCAAGGTGGGCGGCGGACGGCCGCGGCGTCGCGCCGGGCGGGACGTCGTGCTGCTCGGCGCCGGCACGATCGGCCGCGCTGTCCTCGACCTGCTCGCCGCGCACCCGGCCCGCTTCGAGCGGCTCCGGATCGTGGCCGTGGTCGATCGCCGCGGCGCGCTGATCGATGCCGAGGGCCTCTCGCGCGACACGCTGCTTCAGATCGCCGCCGCGAAGCGCGACGGCCAATCGCTCGGCGACCTCCCGGGCGCCCACCGCGGCACCCCGCGCGAGGTGCTGCAGGAGCTGACGCGTCGCGCGCTGGTGCGGCCGATCCTCGCCGACGTGACCGCCGATGAGACGTTGCCGCTCCTGCGCAGTGCCGCCGATGCCGGCTTCGACCTGGTGCTCGCCAACAAGAAGCCGCTGGCGGCGACCTACGCCGACGTCGAGGCACTGCGCGGCGTGATCGCGGCACGCAGCGGGGCGCTGCGTTTCGAGGCGACGGTCGGCGCAGGGCTGCCGACGATCGCCGCGATCGAACAACTGGTCGGCACCGGCGACCGCGTCCGTCGCATCGAAGGCTGTCTCTCCGGCACGCTCGGCGTGGTGCTCTCGGCGCTCGAGGCCGGCACGCCGTTCTCGGAGGCGGTCCAGGATGCCCTGGCCCGCGGTTACACCGAGCCCGATCCGCGCGACGACCTCAGCGGCCTCGATGTCGCGCGCAAGGCGCTGATCCTCGGCCGCATGCTCGGCCAGCGCCGCGAGTTCGACGCGATCACGCCGGAATCGCTGGTGCGTCGCGGTGCCTCCCTCTCGGTGGACAAGTGGATTGCCGGCCTCGCGCGTGACGATGCGTGGTGGGCCGAACGCGCCGCCGCCGCACGCGCCGAGGGTGCCGCGCTGCGCTATGTCGCGACCGTCACGCCGACCACGATCGAAGTGGGGCTCCGCGCCGTCCCGCGCGAATCGCCGCTGGGCCAGCTGCGCGGCGCCGCCAACCAGCTGGTGATCATCTCGGATCGCTACCACGACTCGCCGCTGGTGATCACCGGCCCCGGGGCGGGCCCCGAAGTCACCGCCACCGGCGTGCTCGCCGACCTGCGAGCACTCGCCGGATGAGCTCGCGAAGCGCCGTCACCGTCTACGTCCCCGGCTCGGTCGGCAACGTCGGCCCCGGCCTCGATATCCTCGGGCTCGCATTGGCGGGGGCGGGAGACACGGTGCGCGCCGAGTGGTGCGACGGCGACGGCGTCACGGTCACCGACGCGGGCCACGCAGAGTTGCCGACCGACGCGGCACGTAACACCGCCGCGATCGCGGCGCAGGCGGTGCTCCGGCGCGCCGGGGTCACGCGGGGCGTGTCGCTGCGGATCACGAAGGGGCTGCCCCTCTCCGGCGGACAGGGGGGCAGTGCCGCCTCGGCGGTGGGCGGCGCCGTCGCCGCGAACCTGCTGAGTGGCGCCGGACTCGACAGCGCCGCACTGCTCGAATGCGCGATGGAAGCCGAGGCGACCGTCGCCGGTCGTCACGCCGACAACCTCGCGCCCTCGCTCCTCGGCGGCCTCGTCCTGGTGCGCAGCGTCGCGCCGATGGATGTCGTGCGCCTTCCGCTGCCGGCGTCGTTGCGCGTCGTGCTGGTCCAACCGGAGCAGCGACTCAACACGCGGGATGCGCGCGCCGTGCTCCCCACCGAAGTCACGCGCGATGTGGCGCTGCACCAGGCGGCGCACGTGGCCGCGATGGTGGCCGGCGCCTGTCTCGGCGACCTCGCGCTGCTCGGGCGCGGCCTCGACGACCGCATCGCGGAGCCGGCGCGTCGCGCGCTGCTTCCCGGCTTCGAGGCGGCGCAGCAGGCGGCCCGCGCCGCCGGCGCATTGGGGGGATCGATCAGCGGCGCGGGGCCGACGGCTTTCGCGCTGGTCGAGAGCGACGCGATTGGCGCGCGTGTGCTCGCTGCGATGCAGGCGGCCTACGCCGCGGCGGGGATGCGAACCACCGGGCGCGTTGCCGAGGTGGACTTTCAGGGAGCGAGGGCGACGTGAGCGACGCGCGACGGAGCTGGCAGCGCTGCGATGCCTGTGCAGCGGACTACGACGAGCGCGATGCGGCGCCGCGGTGTGCGGCGTGCGGCGGGTTGCTGGCGATCGTGCACACCGCGCCGAGCGGCGACGCCCGGGCCATCCGGTCCCGCTTCGATGCCGCGTGCTGCGCGCGGCCGAGCCGCACCGCCTCCGGCGTGTGGCGCTTCGCCGAGGTGGTGCTGCCGACGGCGGCCCACGTTGCCGTCACCCACCCCGAGGGGAACACGCCGCTGATCACGCGCAGCGCGCTCGACGCGTTCGCCGGCGTCGACGAACTGCTGCTGAAGCACGAGGGACACAATCCCACGGGGTCGTTCAAGGACCGCGGGATGACGGTCGGCGTCACGCAAGCGAAGCGGATCGACGCCGCGGCCGTGGCCTGTGCCTCGACCGGCAACACCTCTGCCTCGCTCGCGGCGTACGCCGCGCAGGCGGGGCTCCCGGCGCTGGTCTTCGTGCCCGAGGGGCAGATCGCCCTCGGCAAGCTCACCCAGTCGCTCGCGTACGGGGCGCGGACGCTGCTCGTCGAGGGGGACTTCGACGCCTGCCTGCAGCTGGTGCAACGCGCCAGCGAGGAGCTGGGCATCTATCTCCTGAACTCGATCAATCCGTTCCGACTCGAGGGGCAGAAGACCATCGTCCTCGAGATGCTGCAGCAGCTCGCCTGGGACGTGCCCGAGTGGATCGTCCTCCCGGCCGGCAACCTCGGCAACACGGCGGCGTTCGGGAAGGCATTGCTCGAGGCGTATGAATGGGGACTGATCCCGCGCCTGCCGAGGCTGGCGGCGATCCAGGCCGAAGGGGCGTCACCGTTTGCGCAGGCCTTCGCACGGGACTTCGACCGGCTCGTCCCGATGGCGGCGCACACCGTGGCCACCGCGATCAAGATCGGCGCCCCGGCCAGCTATGACCGCGCGGTTCGGGCGATCCGTGCCACGCACGGGGTGGTGCGCTCGGTCACCGATGCGGAGATCCTCGCGGCGAAGGCGGCGATCGACGCCGCCGGGGTGGGATGCGAGCCGGCCAGTGCGGCGACCCTGGCAGGGATCCGCCAGCTGCGGGCCGACGGCGTGATCCGGTCGGGCGAGCGGGTGGTGGGGGTCCTGACCGGCCACGTCCTCGAGGACCCGGGAATCCTGCAAACGATGCATCAGGAGACCGAGCCGCCACCGAGTTGGGCAAATCGCCCGATCCGCATCGCGCCCGAAGTTGCCGCGGTCCGCCGTGTCCTCGATGCGGCGCTCTTGGAGAGGGAGTGACACTTCTGTAGGATCGGCACCACAAGGGCGTGCTCTTTCGGCGCAACACCGCAACAGAAGCTGGGTTTTGGTGGTTGCTCCAGAGCAACAGGTGTTGCATAAGCTGCGCGACGGCAATGGGTTGGCCGGCTGGCAGCCGATGTGGCCCCGGCCTTGCAAATGAGGAACGGCGAGGCGCCATCCCGGCGCTTCGATTCGAGGTCCTTATGCGCCTGACCCAATTCGCTCGCTCCCTGGCACTGGCGACCCTGCTCGCCTCGGCCGCCCCGCTGGGGGCCTCCGGCCAGTTGCCGATGAACTTCGGGATGACCTCGCCGATCCTGGCGACGGGCGACCCGCTGACGGTCTCGTACTACGGCTGGGAAAACACCACCGTGTACGGCCACACGCTCTGGGCGATGACGACGTCCGACTACACCAACAATCTCGGCAGCAACTGCTACGCGTGGGCTGGCGGCGGCAGCTGCACCGGCACGGCGATGTTCACCAAGGACTACGGGGTCGCCACGAATCCGTACCTCACCACGCCGAACCCGACGCCGCCGCAGACCTACAACCTGACCTGGCTCGCCGGCACCGAGATCGTCCTCGCGCTGCAGGTGAACATGAACAACAACTGGATGTGGTTCTTCTCGGGCGCCCCCACCCGCAATGCGGATGGCCTTGGCCACGTCGGCTATTTCGGCAACGGCGGCGTCGCGGGCAACCAGGGCGTCGGCGTCGTCCCCGGCACGGAAGGGCTCCATGCGTTCGGCTTCGAGGACGTCTACTACAACAACAGCGACTGGGACTTCGACAACGCGATCTTCACGATCAACGGCGACGGCATCAATCCGCCGACCGAGGTCGTGCCCGAACCCGCGACGATCACGCTGATCGGCTCCGGGCTCATCGGTCTCGCGGCAGCCCGCAAGCGGCGCCGGATCGGCACGGATGCCTGAGGCGCCCGGGAGCGTTCGCACCGGCTCCCAGGCATTCCTCGCGAGGCCGGCCATGCAGGCCGGCCTCGTTGCCTTCGTGGCCGGCGTGATCGCGCAGGTCATCGCCCACCAGCGCAACCTCGTCTTCGCGTTCTGGGACGCGCAGGCCCACCTCGACATCGCCCGACGCGTGGTCGATTCGGTCACCCCCGGCCTGCAGATGCTCGGCACGGTGTGGCTCCCCGTCCCCCATCTGCTGCTGCTGCCGTTCACCCTGGTCGATGCGTGGTGGTGGAATGGGCTGGCCGGCGGACTCGTCGGTCTCGCCGCCTTCGTCGTGATCGCGATCTCGGTGCACTCGATCCTGATCCGTCGCACGGGTCAAGCGACGATGGCCTGGATCGGCACCCTGCTGGTCGTCGCGAATCCGTCGCTGCTCTACCTGCAAACCACCGCGATGACCGAACCGCTGCTGCTGGCGTTCCTGACGGCCTCGGTGGCGGCGCTCGACCAGTGGGCCGACGTCGAGCAGCCGGGCGGATCGCTCGCGCTGGCAGGGTGGTGCGCGGCCCTCGCGGTCGGGACCCGCTATGACGGCTGGTTCTATGTGATGGTCGCCACGCCGGTCGTCGCGTGGCTGGCCCATGCCCGCGGCGAGGGGTGGTTCCGCGCGGGGTGGCGCTTTGGCTGGCCAAGTGCGGCAATGGTGGCGATCTGGCTCGGCTACAACGGCTACTACTTCGGCGATCCCCTGGCCTTCCAACGCGGAGCGTGGTCTGCCCAGAGCCAGCAGGCGGCCCTCGCGGCCCAGGGGCTCCTTCCCACGAAGGGGCATCTCGGGACGTCGATCGCGACCTATCTCGGCGCCGTCGGACTCTCGTCGGGGATGGTGCTCGGGGCGGCTGGCCTGGTCGCCCTGCTGCTCCTGCTCCCCCGGCTCCGCCGCTCGGCTGGCGCCCTGCTCCTCTATGCGGCGCTCCCCTTCAACATCCTGGCGCTGGTCGGCGGGCAGAGCGCCTTGTCGCTCCCGTGGTCGGAGCCGCCGGGGATGGCGAACCTCCGCTACGGCCTGATGCTCCTCCCTGCCCTGGCCGTCGGCCTCACGCTGGCGGCGGCCCAGCTCGCTCGACGTGGCCCGGCGTGGCAACGGGGCACGCTCCTCGCTCTTGGGGTGATCGTCCTGGCCCAGGGTGGGCTCTGGACCCTCGCAGGGACGCGCCAGATTGGCGCCCTGCGCGAGGGCCTCGCGATCCGCGACGGTGATCCGCGGCAGCAGGCGGCCTCGGATTGGCTGGCGGCCCAGTACGATCGGGGCCGGGTGCTGGTGGACCAGGCGGTGAACATCTCGCCCCGCAGCCGGATTGCCCTCCGGGACCGGATCTACAGCTGGACCTGGCAATTGGGGCCGGCCGCCCTCGCGGCGCCCGACCAGGCTGTCGACTGGGTCGTCGTCGATCGCCGCGCCCGACCGAACGTGGTGGCCGATGCCATCACCAGCCGCCCGAGCTTCACCGAGCGATTCGATCGCCGGTTCGAACAGGATGGCCTGGAAATCTGGCGGCGCCGCTGACGCCGCACGACGGAATGGAGGGAACTGTGACCCGCATGAAGTGGAACGCACTCGACCTGACCCGCCCGGCGCTGCTGGCCGCCGTCCTGCTGACGGTGGCCTGCGGCACGAGCCGCAAGCCGACCGAGCCCGAGGGCCCGAAGGCACCGACGCCTGCCGCAGCCGACTCGCTCGCGGGGAAGCCCGGCGACGCGACCGCCGCCGCGGGGGCCGGCGCCAGCGCCGACGAATCGCGGCGGACGGTCCAGCCGAACGACAGTGCCTGGGCGGCCGCGGCGACGTCGCCGTTGACGCTCCGTTTCGATGCGATCGGCTACAAGAGCGGCATCACGTTGCTGGGCTCGCTCGACGAGGCGTCGCTCACCATTCCCGTCAATGCCGGACTCGCGCCGAGTGCAGTGACCCTCAACATCATCCCGACGCCCGGAATGCCAGCGGCGACGCTGGTGCTCCAGCAGCGGGACCGCGTCCTCGCCCAGCGTGCCCTCACCGACACCACGACGTTCGATCACCTTCCCGCTCGAGGCCATCACCGTCGTCGATGGGCAGGCGAGCCTCTCGCTCGCGTTGGCAGTGCCGGGTCGCGACGTCTGCGAAGCGCAGCGCTACTATCGCACCGTGCTGACCGGCGCGAGCCGCGTCGCCTTCACCGGCGCACCGACCGCACCCGGTGCGATCAACGGCTTCTTCGCGCCGTGGGTCGACACCGTCACCTTCTACCTTGCCGAACAGCCATCACTTGACGCGGCGCAGGCGGCCCTCGATGCCTCGGCGTACGTGGCGCGCCGCTATCGCGGCATGGCCACCCGCTTCGTGATCAAACCGCTGCCGGCAGCGGGCACACCGATCGCCGAACCAGGTCCGTTCTCACGCGCCGTGGTCTGGTCCGCGACCGGCACGACCGCGCTGATGCAGGAGGGCGGTGCCCACGGGACCCTGCTCGCGCTCTCGGCGCGGCGCGATGCCCGTCAGCTCTTCACGCTCGACCACGGCGACGCCCTCGTGGCCGCCGGCGGCTTCGGCGGCACCACCGTCTCGCTGGACCACAACACGCCGACCGGTGGCGCGGGGACCGTCACGCTCGCCGACCTCGGCTACACGAGCCGCACCATCGAGGGCAGTTCCCTGCTGATCGGCGCGTATCCGTTCGCGCTCGCCGATCTCGGCGGCGGCACGCTGCCGACGGCGTTCCGCCTCGTGGCGCAGCACTCGGTGCTGCCACCGAACGGCAACGGCTCGGTGCGCATCCACTTGAACGGCTCCCTGATCCAGTCGCGCGCGCTCGATCGCGCGGGACTGCGACGTCACGGTGCCGCTGCCGGCCCACCTGCTGCGGCGCGACAACGTCCTCGAGGTGCGCTTCCAGGTGACGCTGGGCGACGGGGCCTGCGTCCTCGGCGGCTCGGTCTTCACGGCCACGATCGACGAATCGTCGGCGCTGGTCACCGAACGCGGGGCGCCGCTCGCCCCCGGCTTCGGGCGCTTCCCGTCGGCCTTCGTGCCCGCCTTCTCCGTCCTGCTCGAGCCGCGCGATCGCTATCGCGTCGAGCTCGCCGCAACGACGATCGGCGCGATGCAGCAGACGACGCACACGCCGCTGGCCCCCGCGCTCGCGCGCGACAGCAAGGAAGCGGTCGGGCCATTGCTCGCCGTCGGCACCAGCAACCTCGCCGACGTGCTGGTGGCCCCGATCCACTCGGGCGGCTTCCGGCTGCGCGACAAGGACGGCCGTGTCTGGGACGAGTTCACGCCCGATGCGCCGTTCGCCGCGATGCAGGGGTGGTCGGCAGGTGGCCGGGACATCCTCCTGCTGCACCACACCGGCGACAACGGCCTGCCGCTGCAGCAACTGCTCGACGAGACGCTGTCGTCGTACGGCTGGTTCGGCACCCGCGGTGACGTCGTGGTACGCGCCGTGAACGGTCCGGCCCGGCCGCTGACCCTCGCCAACGCCGGCTGGCGCATCGAGCGACTGCCGGATTCCACCTCGAGCTGGCTGGCGCGCTACCGCACCTGGGTCCTCGGCGTGTCGGTCCTGATCGTGCTCGGCCTGCTCTGGTGGCTCTACCCGCGAGTGGTGAGGCGTGAGCTCGACCCGGCTGGGTGATCACCTCGTCCAGCGTGGGCTGATCACCGAAACGCAGCTCGCCGTGGCGCTCCAGCAGCAGGAGCGCACCGGCGAGCGGCTCGGCCGTCTCCTCCTGATCCTCGGCAGCATCCGCCGCCTCGATCTCGGACGCGCGCTCGCCGAGCTCTGGCAGCTGCCCTTCATCACGATCACGCCCGACGGCGTCTCGCCGGCGGTGGCGCAGCGCTTCCCGCTCGAGGCGACGCTCAAATTCCGGGCGGTGCCGATCCGGGACGACGGCGTCACGCTCACCGTGGCCGTCGCCGACCCGCCGTCGGCCGACCTGCGCGAGACGCTCGCCGTGGTGTACCCCGGCCGCACGCTCGACGTGCGGGTCACCACCGAGTGGGACATCGACCAGGCGATCGCGATCGCCAACCGCCGGAAGGTGGTCGACACGTCGATCTACGGCCTCTATTTCCGCGACCAGGCCGAGAGCGCCTTCACCGTCTTCACGCTGCCGCAGTACCTGCTCTTCGGCGCCGCGCTGATCGCACTGCTGCTCGGCCTCTGGGCGGCGCCGATGACGACGCTGTTCGCCCTCAACGTCCCGATCACGCTCTTCTTCGTGACCGTCGTGGCCTTCCGCACGGTGGTCGGCGTGAGTGGCGCCGCCGCCGAGACGACGGTGACGATCACCGACGACGAGGTGCAGGCGCTCCGCGACCGCGACCTCCCGTCGTACAGCATCCTGGTGCCGGCCTACCGCGAGTCCTCGGTCATCGGCCGGTTGCTCGCCTCGCTCAAGGCGCTTGACTACCCCGCCGACAAGCTCGACATCCTCCTCCTGCTCGAGGAGGATGACACCGAGACGCTCGCCGCGGCCAAGGCCGCTGCGCCGGGCGCCAACGTCCGCATTCTGGTGGTGCCGAGCGGGCAGCCGCAGACCAAGCCGAAGGCGTGCAACGTCGGGCTGCTCTTTGCGCAGGGCGAGTACCTGGTCATCTACGACGCCGAGGACCAGCCGGAGCCGCGACCAGCTCAAGAAGGCGGTGCTGGCGTTCCGGCGCGCGGCCGAAGGAGCTGATCTGCCTGCAGGCGGCGCTCAACTACTACAACTGGAACGAGAACTTCCTCACGCGCATGTTCACGCTCGAGTACTCGTTCTGGTTCGACTACCTGCTGCCCGGCCTCGACAGGCTGCGGATGCCGATCCCGCTCGGCGGGACGTCGCAACCACTTCAAGACGCCGGTGCTGCGCGAACTCGGCGGCTGGGATCCCTTCAACGTCACCGAGGACGCCGACCTCGGCATCCGCGCGGCGATGCACGGCTACCGCGTCGGGATCGTCAACTCGACGACGTACGAGGAGGCGAACAAGCACCTCGGCAACTGGCTCCGGCAGCGCTCGCGCTGGATCAAGGGCTACATGCAGACGGCGCTGGTCTTCTCGCGCGACCCGATCGGCCTGGTACGGCGCGCGGGGCTGCGCCAGGCGCTCGGCTTCGCGCTGCTGATCGGCGGCACGCCGCTGATCTTCCTCTTCCAGCCGATCTCGATCCTGCTGACGCTGGTGTGGGTGGTGACGCGGACCACGGCACTCGACCCGCTCTTCCCGCCGGCGATCCTCTACCTGTCGCTCTTCAACCTGCTGCTCGGCAACGCGCTGGCGATCTACATCAACATGTTCGCCGTCTTCAAGCGCCGGCTGCATCCGCTGGTGCTGTTCGCGCTGTTGAACCCGGTGTACTGGCTGCTGCACTCGATCGCCTCGTTCAAGGCGCTCGGCCAGCTCTTCACCCGACCCTACTACTGGGAGAAGACCACCCATGGTCTCACCCGGCACCCCGCCAGCAGTCACTGAGCCGCGGGCCGCGTGGTGGGTGCGGGCGGTGCTGGCCGTGCTGGCCGCCGCCCCGCCCGCGGTCGCGGCGTGGCTGCTGGTGGGCCAGGGATGGCGGAGCGATCCGCACGGCGCCTTCCTGCAGCGGGTGCTCTTCGCCGCCGATCGCGGGCGCCTCGAGCTGCTCGGCTTCGAGTATCCGCCGCTGCCGTTCCTGCTGCTGCTGCCGTCGCCGACCGATGCGTGGACGATCGCACTCGGGGCGTTCGGGATCGCCGGCCTGGCGTGGTGCATCGTCGATGAATGCACCGCGCGGCGCACGCTGCTCCCGTTCCTGCTCTTCCTGGCGGTCCTCTGGACGCCGCTCGGGCTGCACTTCACCGCGGGCAACTTCAACGAGGGGCTCGGCCTCGCGGCACTGTTCATCGGCTGGCGGCACTATCGGCGCTGGTGGGCCACGCGCAAGACGATCCACGGCCTCTACACCGGCCTCTGGCTCGGGCTCGCGTTCTACACGTCACCGCTCGGCCTCGGCCTGGCGCTCGTGGCGGGAGCGATCCTCCCGATCCTCTTCCCGCGACTGCAGATCCCGCCGTTCGCGTCGCAGATGGTGCTGCTCGTCTTCCCGGGCTTCGCCGCCACGGTGACGTGGGCGTACCTCTCGTGGATCTTCACCGGACGCGTGGCGTTCCCGTTCACGCCATGGGAACGCGCCTCGCCGGACGTGCTCGAGATCCTGCGCTGGACCATTCCGTACCTCGTGGTCTCCGCGATGGCGCTGCTGCGCCCCAAGGCGACGACGGCCGGGATGCTGCTGCCGTTCCTCTTGCTCGCCGCGGCGAGCTACACCGGATGGCACTTCTCGCTCGCCTTCGCGGCGATGCTGCTGATGCTGGTGGCGATCGTCGCGCTGCCTCGCGACCTGCCGCGGTGGCAGCGCTGGACACTCGCGACGATCGGCGGGGCGCAGGCCATCGCCGCGTGGGTGGTGCTGCCGTGGCCCACGCCGACCGACGCCGACCGACGCGACCGCGCGATCGCGCAGGCACTCGCCGTGGCGCCGCCACGGAGCATCCTGCTGGATGACCGCTGGGCCGAGGGGCTGCTCAAATGGACGCCGTCGTTCGAGCCGTACCTGACGACGCGTGACACCGGCTTCGACATCGCGCTGGCGCTGCCGGCCGATGCGGTGCAGTATGTCCTCGTCACCGCCGACGACGACGGCCTCACGCTCGACGCCGACCGGCGCCCGCCGGCGGGCTTCATCGAGGAGTGGAGCTGGAGCGGCTACACGCTCTTCCGACGCCCGGCCGCCCCGCGCCTCCCGGTGCGGTTTGATGCCACCATCGTTCCCGAGGCGCGAGGTCCGACCGAATGAACCGTCGCCTGTTGATCGCCCTGTTCCTGCTGGCGCCGGCCAGCGCCACCGCGCAGTGGACCGTGAAGCCCGGCGGCTGGTTCATGTCGCACGGCTTCAATGCCGGCCGCTTCCCCGATCGCTTCTCGAACGGCCCCGGTGCCACCGAGAACGCGCTCGAGAAGCGCGACTGGGGGATGTACTTCATCTACGGCTGGAAGGAGGGGCTCTCGCTCGGCCTCGGGCAGGGCTTCGCGCGGCTCGAGGACAAGCGGAACGGCCAGTCGACCGTCACGACCGGCTTCGGCGCGACCGGCCTCTTCGTGATGAAGCGGCTCGCCCAGGGGAAGGGCGGCATCCTCTCGATCCAGCCGCGCGTCGACATCCCGCTGCTCTATGACACCAAGGCGCGGCCCGTGCTCGGGCCGGTGAGCACCGACGCCGAAGTCCGGCTGCTCTATGGCAACGGCTTCGGCGCGCTGGGGACACGCGGCTTCGTGAGTGCCTCGGCGGGTGGGGCGGCCTGGCGCACCGGGGCCGACGAGTTCCGCTACGACCTGACGATCGGCCTCGATGCGGCGCCCAGGCTGTTGATCATGGCGCAGTCGTTCAATGTGGCGGCGTTCCAGGACGGCGGCGTGGCCTACAGCGCCACCAAGGTGGGCGGGTCGGCGGTGTGGAAGGTGTCCAAGGGCGTGGGCATCCAGGCGGGGTACTACGGCGGGATCGCCGGGAAGAACACCGCCCGGGAGCGGACCTTCTCGGTGTCATTGTGGCTGAACCGAGACGCCCCCTCCGGGGCCGCGGTGCCGGGACCCCGCTAGTTTCCCCCCTCCCTCCCCGCGACGCGCGCCCCGCCGTCGCACGGAGGGAGACCCCGGCGTCGGACGTGGCATGGCATTGCTGGCCCTGCAGGACATCACCCTCGCGTTTGGCGCGGCCCCGCTGCTCGATCAGGCCAACCTGGTCATCGAGCGGGGCGAACGCGTCTGCCTCCTCGGCCGCAACGGCGCCGGGAAGAGCACCGTGATGAAGCTGCTCGACGGCACCATCCGTCCCGACCGCGGCGAGCTGGTCCGGCAGACCGGCGTTTCCGTCACACGCCTCGAGCAGGAAGTCCCTGGTGATGTGGCCGGCACGATGTTCGACATCGTCGCCGACGGCCTCGGCGACGCCGGCCGCCTTCTCGCCAAGTATCAGCACGCCTCGCACCGCGTCGCGACCGACCACAGCGACGCCGCGCTCAACGAGCTCGATCGGCTGCACCACGCGCTCGACGCCGCCAACGCCTGGGAAGTGAAGAGTCGCGTCGAGACGGTGCTCGAACACCTCGGCCTCGATCCCGAGGCGCCGTTCGCCGCGGCCTCGGGCGGTCGGAAGCGGCAGGCGCTGCTGGCGCGCGCGCTGGTCCGCGATCCCGACGTGCTGCTCCTCGACGAGCCGACGAACCACCTCGACGTCGAGGCGGTGGAGTGGCTCGAGGAGATCCTGATCGCGCGCAACATCACGCTGGTGTTCGTGACCCACGACCGGACCTTCCTGCGCCGAGTCGCGACGCGGATCGTCGACCTCGATCGCGGGCAGTTGATCGACTGGGGCACCGACTACGACACCTACCTCGAACGGAAAGAGGCGGCGCTCGCGAGTCAGGAAAAGGAGTGGAGCGAGTTCGACAAGAAGCTCGCCCGCGAGGAAGTGTGGATCCGCACCGGGATCCAGGCGCGCCGTACCCGGAACGAGGGCCGTGTGCGGGCGCTCGAGGCGCTGCGACTGGAACGCAGCGCGCGCCGCGAGAAGGTCGGCACCGTGCGGCTGCAGGCGCAGGAAGCGGAAAGGTCGGGGCGGCTGGTGATCGAGGCGAAGGGCGTCACCTTCGGCTACGGCGAGCGCACCATCGTCCGCGATCTCACGACCACGATCGCGCGCGGCGACCGCATCGGCCTGATCGGCCCGAACGGCTCCGGCAAGACGACACTGATCCGCCTCCTGCTCGGCCAGCTCGAGCCGCAGGCGGGCACCGTGCGGCTCGGCACCAACCTCGAGGTCGCCTACTTCGACCAGCTGCGCGAGCAGCTCGATCCCGACCAGACCGTCGTCAACAGCATCGGCGACGGCGACCGAGTTCATCGAGATCAACGGCGCGCGGAAGCACGTGCTCGGCTACCTGCAGGACTTCCTCTTCTCGCCGGAGCGCGCCCGCACCCCGGTGCGCGTCCTCTCCGGCGGCGAACGGAACCGGCTGCTGCTGGCGCGCCTCTTCACGCGGCGCTTCAACGTGCTGGTCCTCGACGAGCCGACCAACGACCTCGACATCGAGACGCTCGACCTGCTCGAGGACCTGCTTGCTCAACCTCAAGGCGACGCTGCTGGTCGTGAGCCACGACCGTGCCTTCCTCGACAACGTCGTGACCTCCACGCTGGTGATGGAGGGCGGTGGCCGGGTGGGCGAATACGTCGGCGGCTACACCGACTGGGCGCGGCAGCGACAGGCCGTGATCGCCATGCGGCGAGTGGCGAACGCGGAACGATCAAGGCGCCCGCGGCGCCGGCCCAGCCCGCCGCGAAGTCCACCGCCAAGGGCGCCAAGGTGCGGCGATTGAGCTTCAAGGAGCAGCAGGAGCTCGCCGCGCTGCCGGAGCAGATCGACGCGCGCGAGGCGGAGAAGCTCACGCTGCTTCGCGACGCTGGCCGACCCCGCCACGCTGCGCGACGGCGCGGCGGTTGCGGCCGCTCGAGCGCGGCTCGAGGTGGTCGATCGGGAGCTCGCTGCGCTCACCGCGCGCTGGGAGGCGCTGGAGACGATCGCCGCCGAATCGGCCGCGGCGGGGCATTGAGCGGTGCGAGGCAACTTCCCCCGCCGAGACCGCGTATCTCTTTGATTGCCGTGGCGAATTGGCCGACTCTTTCACTCGGATATTGACTCGTGGCGATGACTTTCGTTTCGCATCTGGCACTGCTGCTGCACACCCTGCTCGGCCAGACGCCGGCGCCGGCATTGCACGCATACCGTTTCTCCCATGATGGCATCCTCGGCACCTCCCTCGACCTGACCTTCACCGCGGCCACGCCCGAGGCCGCGGCCACGGCGGAGCGCGCGGCGCTCGCCGAGATCGAGCGCCTCCGCCTCGTGCTGAGCAGCTACGACAACGCCTCCGAGTTGAGCCGGTTGATGTCGACGGGGCGGTCGGCGCATCCCTCGGCCGACCTGACGGCGGTGCTCGATCGTTACACCTACTGGAACCAGCGAAGCGGCGGCGCCTACTCGGCCCGCGTCGCCCCGCTCTCCGCGCTCTGGCGCGCGGCCGAAGCGGCGGGACGCATCCCGAGCGCCACGGAGCTCGCGGCGGTCACGACGCGCCTCGCGGCGCCGGCGTGGGCCATCGACGCGAACGGCGTCCGGATGCTCACGACCGATCGCGTCGACCTGAACTCGCTCGGCAAGGGCTACATCATCGATCAGGCGCTCGTGGCCGCCCAGGCCGCAACGCCTGAGCTCCAGGGCGCGATCATCAATCTCGGCGGCGACATCCGCACCTGGGGCGTGGCCGCCACGGACCGCAACGTCTGGCGCGTCGGCGTCGCCGATCCGCGCTCGCCGGCCGACAACGCCGCCCCGCTCACCATCCTGCAGCTCAGTGACCGCGCCGTCTCGAGCAGCGGCCGCTACGCGCGCGGCTTCACGATCAACGGCACGCACTACTCGCACATCATCGACCCGCGCAGCGGGCTGCCCGCGAACGCGGTGGCCGCCACGACGGTGATTGCGCACGACAACGCCACCGCCAACGCGCTGGCGACCACGTTGTCGGTGCTCGCGCCGGCGGAGGGGCTCCAGCTCGCCGCCGCGACGCCGGGTGTCGAGGCGATGATCGTCGGCGCGGATGGTCAGGTGCACCGCACGGCCGGCTTCGCGGCATACGAGGTTGTCACGACCGCGCCAGTGGCCAAGGGGAACGTGACGGCAACGGTCACGATCGACATCACCCCGACCAACCCGAATCGTCATCGGCCGTACGTCGCGGTCTGGGTCACCGATGCCGACGGGAAGCCGGTTCGCACGCTCGCGTTCTGGGGCACCAAGCGGAAGTACTTCCCCGACATGAGCAAGTGGTACGGCGTGATGTCGGCTGGCGCTCCGGACGTGATCGACGCGGTCACCCGCGCGACGCGTCCCGTCGGCGAGTACACCCTGGAATGGGATGGCCTCGACGACTACGGCACGGCGGTGAAGGCGGGCAACTACACCTTCTGGTTCGAGGAGGCGTTCGAAAACGGGCCGCACTCGCTCCGGAGCGCGCCGCTCAACTGCACCAACGGCGCGGTGACCGCCAAGTTCGACACGACCCCTGCGTTCGCTGGCGGGACGGTCACCTGTAGCGCCGCGAAGTAAGCGATGGCCAGGAAGTGGAACCGGGTGGTCTCGGCCACCCGCACGGTGCACATCTACCTCACCGTGTTTGCGATGTTGCTGATGGTCTTCTTCGCCGCCACCGGGCTGCTCCTCAACCACGAGGAGTGGGTGACGGCGGGAGAGGCCGCGCCCGTCGAGCGCACCGGCACGCTGCCGATGGCCCTGCTGACCCATGCGCCTGACACCGCCGGGATCGTCGCGACGCTGCGCACGACCTACGGCGCGTTGGGCGCACTCTCCACTTTCGACAGCGATGGCGAGGAACTTCGCGTCGAGTTGCGCGGCCCCGGCCGACGCTTCGAGGCGGCAATCACCCTCGCGACCGGGGAGATGAAGATCACCACGGAGAATCGCCCCTTCCTGATCCGGATGGATGACCTCCACCGCGGCAAGGACAGCGGCAAGGCGTGGAGCTGGCTGATCGACCTCTCGGCGATCCTCCTCCTGCTCGGGGCGCTCACCGGCATCACGCTCTGGATCGCGCTCCCCAAGCGCCGCACGCTCGGGCTGATCGCGCTGGGGCTCGGCGTGGGAGTCTGCGTCGTCGTCTACCTGCTCGTCGTCCCCTGACGCCCTCGGCGGCTACTGCAGGCCGCCGGGAAGCCGTGGAGACGAGAGCAGCGCCCCGAACGCCTGCCACCGCGCCGCCGGATCGTTCCCTGCCCGCTCGACATACGCCGCCACCAGGTCCCGCCCGAGATTGTAGTTGATGACGTAGCTGCGATAGGTCTGGATGAAACGCAGCGTCTTCGCCGCCGCCTCCGGCGACTGCAGCCACCACCGCTCCATCAGCGCGACGGCCCCGGCCGAATCGACGGCCCCGTCGAGATACCGCCGGGCCACGGCGTTCCGCGCGTGGTTGAGCTGCTCCATCACACCCCGCACTTCGGCGTTGCGCGTCGCCAGCGCCGGATCGAGCCCGGCCAGCGGAAAGAGCGAGTCGCGCTCGAACGCCGTGCGCGCCTCGCCCGGGAATGCCATCTCGATGCCGTAGTTCGCGCTGCCCTCGGCGATCAACGACTGCGGCGAGAAGAGCGGGTAGATCGACGTCTCGACCCAGCCGCGCCCACGAACCAGCGACTCCTCGAGGCGGGCGTTGTACACGTGGTGACCCGGATAGCCCTCGTGGCACGCAAGATCCACGGCGCGATCCACCGGAATCGGGAAGTCGAGGTTCACCTGGATCAGCGAGTGATACTCGCCCTTGTACCAGTTGTAGGCATTCCACGACGTCCCCTTCACGTACTCCAGGTCGAACCGTTCGCCGGCCGGCAGGGGGAGATGCGCCAAGGTGCGGGCGCGACACGCCGTAATCGCCACCTTGAACACGGTATCGACCTTGGCGGCAGGGATCATCGCCGCATCGCGGAAACGCTGGTACCGGGACGCGAGCGCACCAGGACCTGGGACGAGGGCATCCAGCCGTGCCACCAGCGAATCGAAGTGGGCATCGGTGAGGGTCGGCGGCGTCACGTCGTACAGCGCCTTCGCTTCCTCGTCGAAAGTGAAGCGCTTGCCGCCGAGCATCGCCGCACGCGCGGAGAGGGCGCCAAGCTGGGTGCGCAGGTACTGGTGGCGCAGGCGCACGAGCGAGTCCGCGTAGGCGGGGACGGTGTCGCCGAGCTGGGCGATCAGCGAGTCCGCGGCGGCGCCGATCGCGGCGACGGACATCGAGTCCCGTTCGGCGGCCTGCTTCAGCGAATCGGGGCCGTAGTATGCGTCGACATAGTTGGCGTCATGATGGCCGAGTCGCAGCACGAGACCGACATATCGGACGGCAATCGGATCGAGCCTGCTCGATTCGGGGACCGGCGAGGCACAGGCCGTGGCGCCACCGATGAGCAACAGCAGCAGGCGAGCGCGAAGCATCAGGACACTCCGGGATGGAGGATGAGGGTCAGGTCGTCGCAGTGGCACCCAGGGCCGCGAGGCGGGTCAACACCTCGGCCCGGGCATCGAGCGAATGCACGGGGAGGACGAGCACGTCGCCGGGGAGGGACCAGCGGATTGCTGCCTCGACCGCGTCGACTTCGTCGAGGACGGTGACGATACGCTCGGCTGGTGCGCCACGCTGGCGCAGCGCGTCGCCGAGCAAGGCCGGCACTTCGCCCGTGGAGCGCCCGCGGCGATAGCCGTCGAGTTCCTTGAGGACGATGCGGTCGGGGCGCGCCGACCACGCGGCCGCCGCAAGATCGGCGAGTGCGCCATCGTCGCGATTGCCAGCCTGGCCGAGCAGCAGCAACAGGCGCGTCGGCCGGAGACTGCGGGCCACCTTCAGCAGCCCGGTCAGGCCGGTCGGGTTGTGCGCGTAGTCGATCAGGATGGTCGCGCCGTTCAGGACGAAGCGCCCGAGTCGCCCGGCATTGTCGGCAGGGTCCGCGCCGAAACGGGCGAGGACGGCCGCCATCGTCGTCGGCGACACGCCGAGATGCTGGGCGGCGACAGTCGCGGCGAGGATGTTGGTCAGGTTGTACTCGGCCGCTCCGACGGCGGTGAGCGGCATCGCCCGCAGATCGCCGAGGTCGTACACGCTGTCTGCACCGGCGAGCCAGAGATGGTCGGCGTCGCGCCAGGCCACCACGTCGCCATCCCCGAGTCGGCGCGTGGCACCGCTGGGTGAGTACCAGACGGTGTTCACGTCCGGGGGGAGCGGCGCCGACCGGAGTGCCGCGTCGTCCGCATTCAGCACGAGCAGGCCGTCGGGGCGCAGGCCCTTGGCAATCACCAGCTTGACCAGCGCCAGATCGGCGAGCGATGCGACGCCGTACTCGCCGAAGTGATCGGCCTCGATGTTGGTGACCGCGGCCACCGATGCGCCCAGGACGCCGAGGCCCCGCCGAAGGATGCCACCCCGTGCGGTCTCCAGCACGGCGCATTCCACGGCGTCGGCGGTGACGACCCGCTGCGCGCCGGCGGGCCCCGACCAGTCGCCGGCCTCGACCGGCGCTCCGCCGATGAACACGCCGTCGGTGCAGCACCAGCCGGTGCGCCGCCCGGCGGCCATCGCCATCGCCGCAATCAGCCGCGTGGTGGTCGTCTTGCCGTTGGACCCGGTGACCAGGGCGACGCGCTGGTCGGGTCGCGCCACGATCGCGAGGTCGCTCGACGGGGAACGCGCTTCCAGGGCCGCGAGCACCGCGAGTTGCCGCACGGCTGCGGCCTCGTCGCGCGGGAGATCGCCCGGTGCGAGGAGAGGTGGGCCGGGATCGACGCCGACCTCGCGCAACGCCGCCTCCCATGCCCATTCATTCGCCTCGGTGGCGGTGAGCAACCGGTCGCCGGGCGCCGTGGAGGCCAACACCAGCCGGCCGCCACGGCCCGTCACGCTGCACGTGGGCACGGGCCAGCCGAGCGCCGCGGCGAGACGGCCGACCACAGCGCGCCACGTCTCGGCGGCCGCACTGGCCGACGCGTCGGGGGCGTTCCCCTCGAGCACCACGCCCGGCGCGTCGAGCCACCGGGACGGTCCGAAGAGTCGCCTGGAATCGCTCCACGCGGGCATCACGAGCTCGGGAGCGGCAACGTCGGTCAGTCGTCGCTCTCCCGGGCGAGGCGCACGCCCCGCTCGTCGCGCACCAGGGTCGCCCCGTCGAGCGAGATGCTCGGCTGCCGCGGTGTGGCGGCCGCCGGCACCGGGAACTCGCCCGTGGTGCGCAGCGGCGCCTCGCTGCCGTCGGGACGGAACGAGGTGATCTGATCCCACGAACGCTGCAGGGCATCGCCGAAGACGAGCACCAGGTCGCCGGCGCGGGCCATTCGCAGGGCGCAGTCGATCGCCGCCTGTTCGTCGGGAATTTCCTGCACTCGATCGGCCGGGACACCGGACGCCGCGAGCGCCCGCGCGAGGAGTCGCGGGACTTCATCGCCATCGCGCCCGCGCAAGGTGTCGTCGCGCCGACAGATGTAGGCGTCGAAGTGACCGGCCACCGTCTCGGCGATGGCGCGGATGTCCTCGTCACGCCGGTCGCCCGGCGCAGCCACCACCACGATCCGGCGACCGCGCACGTCGAGCCGTGCCGTGAGCTCCACCATGGCGCCGACCGCGTGGGCATTGTGCCCGTAGTCGAGAATCACGCGGAACGGATGATCCGAATAGACGTTCATCCGACCCGGCGCCTGGAAGAACGAGGTGTCGAAAGTCCGCAGCCCGTTGCGGATGCTGTCGAGCTTGATCCCCATCGAGAATGCCATCACCGCCGCGAACATCGCGTTCTGGACGTTGTGCAGCGCGCGGCCGTCGAGCGTGGCCGGGATCAGGTGGGTCCAGAGCAGCGGGATGTGGGCGCCGTGGTCATACAGCGTGATCATCTCGCCGTTCACGCCCGCCTCAAGCGCGCAGGCGCGCCCCCCGGCCCGAATGTGCTCGCGCACGAGTTCGTGTGCCGGGTTGGTGGTCACGTAGCAGAGGTGCTTGGCGTCGGTCTCGGACGCCATCTGCAGCACCAGCGGATCGTCGGCGTTGAGGACTGCCGTGTCGCGCGCCACCTCGACGACCACCTGCTTCACTTCGGCCAGTTGCTCGAGGGTATCGATCCCCTTGAGGCCGAGGTGATCGGCGCGGACGTTGAGCACAGCGCCGACGTCCACGTACCGCGTGCCCATGCCGGCCCGCAGCAGGCCGCCCCGCGCCACCTCGAGGACGGCCACGTCGATGCTCGGGTCGCTGAGCACCATCCGGGTCGACGCCGGCCCCGTCATGTCGCCCTCGACGGTCCGTTGGCCGTTGATGTAGACCCCATCGGTCGTGGTGAGCCCCGGCGTGAAGCCCGCCATCTGGCAGATATGCGCCAGCATGCGGGCCGTCGTCGTCTTGCCGTTGGTTCCGGTGACGGCGGCGATCGGCACGACGCTCGGCGTCCCCTTCGGGAAGAGCATGTCGATCACGGGGCCGGCCACGTCGCGCGGCGTGCCCTCGCTCGGCGCCGAGTGCATCCGGAAGCCAGGCGCCGCGTTCACCTCGCAGATCCCGCCACCGTGCGTCTTGTACGATTCGCTGATGTCGGCCGAGAGAAAATCCACGCCCCCGACGTCCAGCCCGACCGCCTTGATCGCGCGGACGGCCATCTCGGCGTTGTCGGGGTGAATGATGTCGGTCACATCGGTCGCGGTGCCGCCGGTCGAGAGGTTGCCGGTGGCACAGAGGAAGACGCGCGCCCCCGCGGCCGGCACGCTCTCCGGCGCGTGACCGTTGGCCGCAAGAAACTCCACCGCCTTCGCGTCGAGCTCGAGCCGGGTGAGCACCTTTTCGTGCCCGATGCCACGACGCGGGTCGCGATTGACCTCGGCCACCAGCTCGGCAATCGTGGAGCGACCGTCGCCCACCACGTGCGCCGGGGTGCGTCGGGTCGCGGCGACGAGCACGCCGTCGACGACGAGGAGCCGATGGTCGTCGCCCGTGACGAAGCTCTCGACGATCACCGAGCGCGAGACTTCCTGGGCCAGCGTGAAGGCGTCGGCCACCTGCTCATCGGTGGTGAGATGAATCGAGATGGCCCGGCCGTGATTGCCGTTGTAGGGCTTCACGACGACCGGGAAGCCGATCCGCCGGGCGGCGCGCACGGCGTCCTCCGACCGCTGCACCAGCTCCTGACGCGGCACGGGCAGGCCAAGCGCCCCGAGCAGCTTGTTGGTCTCCTCCTTGTCGCTCGCCATCTCGACCGCGATATGCGACGTGCGCCCGGTGACCGTCGCCTGGATCCGCTGCTGGTACTTGCCGAGCCCGAGCTGGACGAGGGAATAGGCGTTCAACCGCATCCAGGGAATGCCACGCGCCTCGGCGGCGTGCACGAGCGACGCCGTGCTCGGTCCCAACGCGCGTCGCTGCGCAAAGCGGATATAGGCATCGCGTTCCCGGGCAAAGTCCCAGTCTGGCGGGCGGGCTCCCTCGGGGCGGCACGCATCGGGCAGCAGGGCGAGCAGCAGGCGCAACGCGAGCTCGCCCGCCTCGAGCCCCTCGTCGCGCTGCTCGTACTCGTACACCACGTCGTAGACGCCCTCGGCGCCGGCGCCGCGCGTCTTGCCGAAGGTCACCTTGATGCCCGCGACGCTCTGCAGTTCGATCGCGACGTGCTCGAGGACGTGGCCGAGCCAGGTGCCCTCATCCTCGGTCAGCCGACGGATGAAGCCACCGGGCTCCCCATAGCTGCAGCCGTGCTCGTGCAGGCCCGGAAGGGCCGCGAGCAGTGGCTCGATGAACCCGGGCCCGAGGCGGGAGGTCGGCCAGGCCTCGAGCGCTCCGAGGTCGAGTCGCAGTCGGATGACCGGAAAGTGGGCATAGCGTGAGGGACCGACATATACCGTGCGCTCGAGAATCTTCACGTCGCCCTCTTGCGAACCAAGTTGCTCAGCCCTTGCTGGTGGCCAGGGCGCCGGCCACGGCGTCCCGCGTGTGCAGGTTGAACTGTGCACCACGGGTCAGAATGTGCAGCTGGATGCCAAGGAGCGAGACCGGCTCGTTCTCCTGCACCCGGTCCATCGACGAGAACTTGAGGCCGCCGCAATCGAGGATCGTCACCGAGCCGCTTCCCTCGACCTCGACGGTTTCGTCGGGGCCGATGAAGGCGGCGGTGTCCTCGTCGAGTCCGAGGCCGATCGCGAAGGGATTGTAGGCCAGCGCGCTCAGCAGCCGGCCCAACCGGTCACGCTGACGGAAGTGCTGGTCGATGATGACGCGATTGGTGAGTCCCAGTCCGGGCGCCAGCGTGACCCCGCGCGCCGTGGGCGAAGCGCCTTCCGCGCCGAAGGCGATCATGTGCTCGGAGAGGAAGGCCGCACCGGCCGAGGTGCCGGCCACGTGCACGCCGCCGGCGTTGAGCGTGCGCAGCAAGCGGGACACCGAGGTGCCGCCAAGCAGTGTCGAGAGCCGCAACTGGTTGCCGCCGGTCAGGAAGACGCCGTCACAGCGGCCGAGGTCCGCCAGCCGCCCCGGCTCCTCGCAGTCGCGGCGCGTGTCGAAGTCCATCACGACGACCTCGGCCGCGCCGAGCTCGCGAAAGAGGGTGTGGTAGCGCGGTCCGGTGTCGGCGAGCTGCGACGCGGTCGGGATCACCCCGATGCGCGCATCCCGCCCGCCACAGAGCGACACGAAGCGCTGCAGGATCGCCACGTCGCCGACCTTGGCTTCGGCGCCGCCGATCGGGATGATCCAGCCGCGCCGACTGCCCTCGGGGACCTTCGGCGGACTCACGTCGCCTCCGCGTCGAACATGCCGGAGGCGACCGCGTGCGGGGCGTGGCGATCGGCGGGATGGAAGGGGTCAATCATCCGGGAAATCTAGCCCGGGGGCGCCTCGGGGCGCCCGCCCGCGGGGCGCCTCAGACGGCGCCCTGCACCAGTGCCGTGGCCGCCACCCGATCGAGGGTGCCGAGCAGGTCCGCCACGAGGTCGGTCCCGTGCTCGATCCCGACGGACAACCGCAGCAGCCCGTCGCCGATCCCCGCCGCCGCGCGGGCGGCCGGCTCCATCGCCGCGTGGGTCATCGTCGCCGGATGGGCGATCAGGCTCTCGACGCCGCCGAGCGATTCCGCCAGCGTGAAGAGCTCGAGCCCGGTCGCCACGGCCTCCACGGCCGCTGCACCGCCGTGCACGGCGAACGAGAGCATCGCGCCGAAGCCCTGCTGCTGCCGCTTCGCAAGCGCATGACCCGGATGATCGACGAGGCCCGGATAGTGGACCGCTTCGACCAGCGGATGCGCGGCGAGTGCCGCGGCGATGGCGAGGGCGTTCTCCTCGTGGATGCGCATCCGCGCGTGCAGTGTGCGGACGCCGCGCAACGTGAGGAAGGCAGTCGAACGGCGCGCCCGTTAGGCCGAGACA